>CAXSDE010000026.1:9505-41644 GCA_964236265.1 uncultured bacterium | reverse complement strand
TCGTCGTGTCAGCGCGTTCATTGTCGGCGAACCGGACGAACCGGACCCGGCTCCAGACACGACGGACGCGAGGTGGGGACATTCGCTGGCCACCAGTGGGGACTTTCGTTGGCCATCAACGGGGACTTTCACATGGCCATGGACAGGCTCCTGGCTCAACATGGTCGAAATCTTCTTCGGGATCATCACCCGTCAAGCGATCCGTCGCGGCACGTTCAGCTCAGTCAAAGAGCTGATCGCCGCGATCGAGACGTTCATTGGCGGCTGGAACGACAGATGCGAGCCGTTCATCTGGACGAGAACCGCTGACGAGATCATCGGCAAAATCAACCGCAAACGGACTAACGCAACGCGACACTAGCGAAGGCGGCCGTGACCCGGCTGTCCTTGGCTTCAGAAGCCGCTGCCTCAGCCTGGAGCCGATCGATAATTGTGTCGTCGGCAGCGGCGGCGCCCTTACGGCCCTTTGCCCGGTCGGCTGGAGGAGGGGGGAGCTCGCCAAGTGACTCTTCACTCGTCCTCCTTGACATCCGATAATGGACATTATGTCAATCTGAATAGCTATTATTGCAACGGATGGACCGGCGCGCTACGCCTGACCGTCACGCCTAAAGCGTCGTTCCCGGTCCCCCTCGCCGACGAACGCACTGGGCATGGGGGGCGTTGGAGTGGCTCCAGCTCTTCGCGACGGTGCAGGTCAGGCGTTGATTGCAGCGAATACGCGGTCGTTCGCTGGCGGGTCGACTGGATGTCCACGGTCGTACCGTGCATGGTTCGGTCATCTGATGCAAGGGGTGTTCGTGGCTGTTGACGACACGGGCCGGGTAGTTTCCGGCACGTCTGTGCGGTTCCTCAACGCTGCGCACGTCATCGTCGAAGAGATGTTCGACGGTTGGCGGCGTCAGCAGCTGTCGCGGAACCTCGCTGTCTTGACGATCGACGCGCGCGAGCGGCTCGTACGCCGATTCGTGGCGCACAGCAACGAGATGCCGTGGCACTGGTCGGTCGCGCACGTCAATGAGTTCTTCGGCGACCTTCGTGTCGAGCCACTCACACGCAGGGGAATGAGCAGCATCCAACAAAGCGCGCGTTCACGCACGAGGAGTTGCAAGCCTTCTTCGACCGCGCGGATGACGAAGTGACACGCGTCCGCACGGCTCCTCCCCCGGCCGCGACGGTTGCCGGCTGCTTTGCCGGGACTGCGCCGGGATCACAGGTCGTCGTCACGCGGCACCTCCAGCGGTCAGCCGTTACCGGCGCGGCGCGCGCGGAAGGCCGCGACGTTGATGCGGTTCGCGCACAAATTGCTGCAATAACGCCTGGTCCGGTTCTTCGATAGATCCACGAGCACGTCGCCGCAGCCGTCCGCGTCGCACACGCGCAGCCGGTCGAGTGCGTCCTGGCGAACGACGTCAACGAACGCCATCGCCGCCTCCACGGCCATGCGGTCGGCGAGTGCGGCGTCGGGCGGGGTCGCGTGCAGGTGGTATCCCCACGTCCCGTGCGAGACGAGTTGTGGCAGCGCCCCGCCTTCACGCAGCATCACGTTGACCTCTGCGACGAGGTCGTCGCCGCGCAACGACCACAGCCGGCGCAACCGCGGTCGCAAGGCCCGCACGGCGAGCAGTTCCGCGCGCGTCCGGCGCCGCTCACCCGTCCAGCCCCAGTTGTGGCAGAAGGCGTCGAGCGTGGCCACGTCCGGCAAGTCATCGGCGCCGTCCTGGTCGGTGTTGACCAGTGCCGCTGCGGCGCCGAGTGCGACCTCGGTGTCATGAGCAAAGAGCATTTTGACCCCTTTCGCGGTGCATACTGGCGTTGTCAGCACTGTACGGCCTTACGGCCATGACACGAGGGGGTCCCGTGGGCCAGCGCGCCGGCACGGCCGGTTTGGGCCTCGCGATCGCCTCTGGTGCTGCCTTCGGCACGTCGGGTGCCCTGGCCGCGAGCCTGCTGCAGGCAGGCTGGACTCCCGCGGCCGCTGTCACGGCCCGCGTGGTGACGGCGGCGCTCGTCCTGACCTTGCCCGGCGTCTTGGCACTGCGCGGTCACCGGTCGCTGCTGCGCCGCGGTGGACGGGCAGCCGCGTTGTACGGGGTAATCGCGGTGGCCGGCTGTCAGCTGGCATACTTCAACGCCGTCGAGCACCTGTCCGTCGCTGTCGCATTGCTGCTGGAATACAGCGGCGCGCTCCTGGTCGTGTTGTGGCTATGGGTGAGCAAGGGGCAACGACCACGCCGGCTGACGGTCGGCGGTGCCGTCGTTGCGGTGACCGGCCTCGCGCTCGTGCTCGACCTCGCCGGTAACGCCGCCGTCGACCCGGTCGGACTCTTGTGGGGCGCTGCGTCCGCGATATCCCTCGCCTTTTACTTCGTGCTGTCCGCCCGCACCGACGAGGCACTGCCGCCGATCGCCGTCGCCTGGGACGGCCTAGCCGTCGGCAGCTTCGTCCTACTGATAGCGGGTGCCGTCGGTGCGCTGCCCATGGTGGCTCCGCGCACGGACGTGCTGCTGCTGCACAGGACCGTCAGCTGGACGGTGCCAGTGCTGGGACTCTCGCTGGTAGCCGGCGTAGTGGCATACGTGACCGGTATCGCGGCTGCCCGCGTTCTGGGCCCAAAGGTGGCATCGTTCGTGGGCCTATCGGAGGTGCTGTTCGCGGTGATCTTCGCGTGGTTGCTCATCGGGCAGGAACTCTCCGCGGCGCAACTCTTCGGGGGAGTGTTCGTCGTGGCCGGCATTGCGCTGGTGCGGCTCGATGAAATGCGCAGCCCCGATCAGACAATAAAGTGAACGTGCTCACCTCACCGTGCTGCCGCACGGCGAGACTCGTCGACGCGGAACTCGTCGCTTTTCGGGGCGTCAGGCTGCACGGCGGAGGACGTGGAGCGACTGAGGGAGGTGTTGGCTTACCGCCGGCTGGGCTTCGGACTCCGTGAGCTCGCCCAACTGGTGATCCCTGCGAGGATGGGCGTATGACGCTGCCCGCCGATTCGCATGTGCACAGCGAATGGTCATGGGACGCCACGGCGGTGGGCTCGATGGTGCAGACGTGCGCTCGCGCCGTCGAGTTGGGACTGCCCGCCGTCGCCTTCACCGAACACGCCGACTTCACACCCGCGTCCTGGCCACGGAGCGTTCTCGGTGCGGTCGAGCATCTGGGGGCCCTGGCGACCAGAGAGGGAACGGTTACTCCCCCACCGCTCGACGTGCCCGGCTACTTGGCATGCATCGACCGGTGCCGTGACCAGTTTCGCGGCCTACGAATCATTACCGGGATCGAGTTGGGTGAGGCCCATTGGCATCCCGTCGCGGTGGAGGAGTTGCTGCGCGCCGGCGGGTTCGAACGTGTCCTTGGATCGATGCACTGCCTGCCGCTCGACGACGAGTCGTTCGCCGAACCGCCGACCATGTTCGAGCAGCGCCCTGCGGACGAGATACTGCGCGCCTACCTCGCCGAAACCTCGCGCATGATTCGCGCGTCCGATGCCTTCTCCGTGCTCGCGCACATCGACTACCCCGTTCGCTATTGGCCGGCAAACGCGCCGGCGTTCGAGCCGCAGCGTTTCGAGGGCGAATTCCGCGACGCCCTGCGCTGCCTCGCCGACAGCGACCGCGCGTTGGAGATCAACACTCGGCTCCCGCTGTCGGCACAGATCCTCGGGTGGTGGTGCGAGGAGGGCGGACGCGCCGTGACCTTCGGCAGTGACGCGCACGAGCCGGCCGCGCTCGCGAGCGATTTCGCCGACGCGGCGAAGATGGCGGAAGCGTACGGCTTCCGCGCCAGTGCACGGCCGTACGACGTCTGGACACGCTCGCGCTGAGTCAGGCCGAAAATCGAGGAGCAAGCATGGCCAAGCTGATTTACGCGTCGAACCTGTCCCTCGACGGCTGCACCGAAGACCGCAGCGGTGCCTTCGACTGGGCCCCACCGGACGACGAGGTCTTCGCGCGCATCACGGAGGTCATGCGGTCGGCGGGCACCTACCTCTACGGCCGTCGCATGTACGAGACGATGGCCGTCTGGGAGACCGACGCCGCCCTGGCGGCGCACTCTCACCTTACGGGCGAGTTCGCGACCGCGTGGGGGGCCGCGGACAAGGTCGTCTACTCGACCACCCTGCCCGCTGTATCAACCGCCAACACCCGTCTCGAACGCCACTTCGACGCCGGCGCGCTGCGCGACTTGAAGGATGCGGCCGGAAGCGACCTCCTGATTGGCGGACCAGCCCTGGCGGCCCAGGCCTTCACGGCGGGGTTGGTGGACGAGTGTGTGTTGTTCGTCTGGCCCGTTCTGCTTGGTGGGGGAAAGCCGGCGCTGCCCACCAACGTGCGCGCCGACCTCGCGCTCGTCGACGAGCACCGATTCGGCAACGGCGTCGTGCAACTGCACTACCGCGTTGTGTAGTCGACTCAGTCGGCCGGAGCCATGAGCGTCGCCCGCACCAGCGTCCCGCGCACGTACGCAGGTCCGACCGGGACATCCGGCGGTGCTGGGGGCCCGGTCAGCTAGTCGAGCACGACGCCATCGATGCAGCTGACGAACCACACGGCGGTCGTTGCGCCGGCTGGGCGGACTGTTGCGTTGCGAGCACGGCGGCGATGGCGGCCATGGCGAGCCTCGGTCGATCTCCTGCAGCAAGCAGCTCTGTCCGGCCGCAGGAGTGCAGCAGCAGCTCGTAGCGGGCGAGCTGCCGGTGGGCCTCCACAGTGATCCAGCGCCACATCAGGTCAGTGCCACGCAAACGGAGGCGCCGCGCAGCCACGACATTCTTGAGCTCCGGCGACGTAGAGCATGGCACAAGGCCTCAGACCGGCGCTCCCCCGGCGCGAAGCCAGCGCAATGCGAGCGGCAAGGTCGCCATGATGGCGATGTGTCCGTCGCGGGGGCGAAGCCACAATTCTGCGTCATCGATCGAATGCGCCAGTGCTTGACCGTGCGAGACCGGCACCATGCGGTCGTCGCCGCCGTGTGGCAACAGCACGGGCGCTGTGATGGTCGTCACGTCGAAGCCCCAGTCGGCGGCGACGGCCACGTCGTCGTCGATGAGTCCGCCCGTCGAGTGTTTGCCGGCCGCGGCAGCGTCGTCGGCCAGGACTCTCCACGCGCTGCCAAGGGCCGCCCAATCACGGTCGTTGAACACCGTGTCGTCCCAGTCGTCGATGAGTGCGTGCGCCGCACGTGCGCCGCGTCCGGCGCGGGCACTGCGCAGCGCCGCCGGCGACTTCATGCCGGCGTACCAATCGAAGACTTGTGTGTACGGCGCGACACTCGCAATCGCGGCAACGGCGCTGACCCTGTCCGCCAGCAGCGCACCGCAGGCGAGCGCGTGCGGGCCGCCGCCGGAGTGGCCGGCGGTGACGAACGTGTCGATCCCCAAGGCGTCGGTGACCGCTTGCACGTCCACGGCCCCGTCCGCGATCGTGCGGCCGGGCGAAGGAGTCGAGCCGCCGTAGCTCGGCCGTGCGTAGGTGACGAGGCGCAGGCCCGCGGCGTGCGCCGCGGCCACCACTGGGCCGAGGGGCACTCCGGTGTGCGGAGACCCGTGGTGCCAGACCAGCGTGCCGGCCGCGCCGGCCACCGGGGCGTCGTACGCGATGATGGTGCGCGCGCCGACGCTGACCTCGTGGCGGAAAGTGTTGTCGCTCATGAAGCTCCAATGCTCCGTGACCGCCCGAGCCGATCCTTCATCATGTCGTGTTGCGTGCGCTTTCGGCACCGTGGCCGGCGGCTTCGTCACGCTCGAGAGCAGCCGTAGCCGCTTCGCTCGGTTACCCCCCGGCTCCGCGGCCGTCCGATCCGCCGCTGGCCAGGGTCGTGGTCTGCGCTGGGCCACCTGCGCCACAGTGCGGCGCGGGCGGCACATCGACGGCGAGCGGCTCGTCCAGATTGTGATGGAGCGGTCGGGGTCCGCGCGGGTTCCGTGCCCACGCTGGGGCACCTCCCCCGTCGCGCGACGTGTTGCTTGCACGCCCGAGCGCCACCGGCTGACAGGACCTGACAGTCTGTGCGTCTTGCCCCAAGGCAGCGACAGGAGATGGCAATGCCGTTCCACAGCACCGGCGAGCCCGTGCCGGACGATGGTCAGATGGCAACCGTGGTCATCGGCTTTCGACGGATCACCGTCGCCAACGTGAACGGACAGTTGTTCGCGTTCGACGATCTCTGCACGCACCAGCGCTGCTCACTGGGCGCCGGCGCTCTCGACGGCAGCTCCGTGGAGTGCCCGTGCCACCTCGGCACGTTCGACGTCAGCACTGGCGCCGTGGTCTCCGGCCTCCCTCGCGAGGCAGTGCGGACGTGGCCGGTTGCGGCACGCGACGGGCTGCTCGAGATCGACGTCTCCTGACGGTGGTCAGTCGTCGGGGAGGCCGGCAAAGGTCTTCTTGGTGTCCCTGTACCAACCCATGCCGGCAATAGGGTGCTTCCACCTGTCCTTCATGGCCCTGGCTGCGTCCGCGTGCGTTTGGTCCCCACCTGCCACCGCCGCCTTCAGGTGAGCGTCCTGTGCCTTGATGACATCGTCGGCGGTCGCGCCGCGGGATGGAGCATCGCAGGGACCGCCCAACTGCCTGCAGGTCATGGTTTTCATGTGTTCCTCTTCTCGTGTCGCTGGTCGGGTGGGTCCTCTTGCCGCGGTCAGCGGCGGACGTAGGCCGCGAGATGTTCGCCGGTCAGTGTCGAACGGTCGGCGACAAGGTCGGCGGGAGTGCCTTGAAAGACGAGGCGGCCGCCGTCGCGACCTGCGCCCGGGCCGAGGTCGATGATCCAATCGGCATGTGCCATGACCGCCTGGTGGTGCTCGATGACGACGACCGACGTGCCGGAGTCCACGAGGCGGTCGAGCAGCCCGAGCAGATTCTCGACGTCCGCGAGATGAAGGCCGCTGGTCGGTTCATCGAGGACGTACACGCCGCCCCGCTCCCCCAGATGTGTGGCTAGCTTCAGCCGTTGCCGCTCGCCACCGGACAGCGAGGGCAGCGGCTGGCCGAGAGTGACATAGCCGAGCCCGACGTCAGCCAGGTGCAACAGGATCTTGTGTGCCGCCGGCGTTTTGGCCGGCCCCGCCCCGAAGAAGTCTTCCGCTTTTGACACGGACATGGCCAGCACCTCGCTGATGTCCATGCCGCCAAACGTGTAGTCGAGCACGTCCGCCTGGAAGCGCTTGCCGTCACACACGTCGCACAGGGTCGCGACCCCCGCCATCATCGCCAGGTCGGTGTAGATGACGCCGGCGCCGTTGCAGTGGGGGCAGGCGCCCTCGGAGTTCGCGCTGAACAGCGCTGCCTTCACCCCGTTGGCCTTGGCGAACGCCGAACGGATCGGGTCGAGCAGTCCGGCGTAGGTGGCCGGATTGCTGCGCCGCGACCCTTTGATCGCGCCCTGGTCGACCGTCACCACGCCGTCCCGCCCCGACAGCGAGCCACGGATCAACGAACTCTTGCCCGACCCCGCCACCCCGGTGAGCACGACGAGCACGCCGAGCGGGATGTCGACATCGATGTCCTGCAGGTTGTTGTCGTTGGCGCCGCGCACGGCCAGCACCCCGGACGGCGCGCGGACGGACGGCTTCAACGATGCCCGGTCGTCCAGGTGCCGTCCCGTCAGCGTGCCACTGCGTCGGAGCCCGTCGATGGTGCCCTCGAACACGACCTGCCCCCCGCCGGACCCGGCTCCCGGGCCCAGGTCGACGACGTGGTCGGCGATGGCGATCGCCTCCGGTTTGTGCTCCACCACGAGGACGGTGTTGCCCTTGTCGCGCAGCTGCAGCAGCAGCGTGTTCATGCGCCCGATGTCATGCGGGTGCAACCCGATAGTGGGTTCGTCGAACACGTAGGTGACATCCGTCAGCGACGAGCCGAGGTGACGGACCATCTTGATGCGCTGGCCCTCCCCGCCCGACAGCGTGCCGGACGGGCGGTCGAGGGACAGATAGCCGAGGCCGATCTCGACGAACGAGTCGAGCGTGTCGCGCAACGACGCCAGCAGCGGGGCGACGGACGGCTCAGCGACGGACCGCAGCCACTCGGCAAGGTCGCTGATCTGCATGGCACACGCGTCCGCGATGCTGGTCCCGTTGATCATCGACGAGCGAGCTGCCTCCGTCAGCCGGCTGCCGGCGCAGTCGGGGCACGTCGTGAAGGTCACCGCGCGTTCGACGAACGCGCGGATATGCGGCTGCAGAGCATCGATGTCCTTGGCGAGCATCGACTTCTGCAGTTTCGGGATCAGCCCTTCGTACGTCAGGTTGATGCCGTCGACCTTGATCTTGGTCGGTTCCTTGTAGAGCAGATCGGCGAGTTGACGCTTGGAAAATGTGCGAATCGCTTTGTCGGGGTCGAAGAAGCCGCAGCCGCTGAAGATGCGCCCATACCAGCCGTCCATGCTGTAGCCGGGGATGGAGAGAGCACCCTCGTTGAGCGACTTGCTGTCGTCGTACAACGCGGTCAGATCAATGTCCGTGACGGATCCGCGGCCCTCGCACCGCGGGCACATCCCACCGGTGATGCTGAAGCTGCGCCGCTCCTTGACGGTTTGTCCGTGGCGTTCGATGGAGACGGCGCCCGCGCCGCTGATCGACGCGACGTTGAACGAGAATGCTTGCGGTGAACCGATGTGCGGATCGCCCAAACGGCTGAACAGGATGCGCAGCATCGCGTTGGCGTCGGTGGCGGTGCCGACCGTCGAGCGCGCGTTGGCGCCGATGCGCTCCTGGTCGATGATGATAGCGGTCGTCAGCCCGTCGAGCACGTCGACATCCGGTCGCGCCAACGTCGGCAGAAAGCCCTGCACGAAGGCGCTGTACGTCTCATTGATCATGCGCTGCGACTCGGCGGCGATCGTGCTGAACACCAGCGAGCTCTTGCCCGAGCCCGAGACCCCCGTGAACACGGTCAGCCGGCGCTTGGGAATCTCGATGCTGACGTCTTTGAGGTTGTTTTCCCGCGCGCCGTGCACACGGATCACACCGTGGCTGTCCGCGACGTGCGCCGTTAGTGGTGTCTTGCCGGCGGCGGCCACTCAGGGCACCTCGTTGATGCGGACGAGATTGCCGGCGGGGTCGCGGATGGAGCAGTCGCGCACACCGTAGGGCTGCAGCGCCGGCTCTTGCACGACCTCCGCACCGCCGGCCTGCACGCGGTCGAAGGTGCCGTCGAGGTCATCCGTGGACAACACGATGATCGCGTACGTCCCTTTGGCCATCATCTCGGCGACGGTGCGACGCTCGTCGTCCGTGATGCCCGGGTCGACGGCGGGCGGGTGCAGCACGATGGACGTGCCCGACCCGCCGGCGGGACCGACGGTTATCCAGCGCATGGTGCCGGAGCCGACGTCGTTGCGGACCTCGAAGCCGAGGACGTCACAATAGAACGCCACGGATGCATCAGCGTCGGTGTGCGGGAGGAACGTGTGATGAATGGTGAGGGTCATGTCGCTGAGGCTAGCGGCGGCGACGCTGCCGGTGCTTCTCGATTCCTGACCGGTCTGGTCACCTGTTTCGCGACGCACGCCGGGATGCCCCGTGTCGCTGCGGCGGCATCGCGCCCGTAGACGCTGGGCGGCACCCCGACGAGCTCGGTGAAGCGCGTGCTGAACGTCCCGAGCGACGAGCAGCCGACCGCGAAGCACACGTCGGTGACGCTCAGGTCGCCGCAGCGCAGCAACGCCATCGCGCGCTCGATACGACGGGTCATCAGATAGGCGTACGGCGACTCGCCGTACGCGAGCCGGAACTCGCGACTGAAATGCCCCGCTGACATGTTGACGCCGCGCGCGAGCGCCGTCACGTCCAAAGGGCTCCGCAAACTCGCGGTCGATCCGGTCCCGCACCCGGCGCAGACGCGCGAGGTCCCCCAGGCGCGCGAGGTCACGCAGCCGCTCGAGTTCGTTGAGAGTGCTGGTCACGAACCGATCGTGCCACGCCTCGCGGGGAGGTGTCGCTGCTGTCGCCATCACGGCGCGAGGTGCTGGACGATCGTGGCAGAATCTGCCTCGACGGTCAGCACGGCATGGGCCCCGTTGACGAGCGTGAGGTGCGGGGGCACGTGTCCGCAATCGACGTCCAGGACCACCGGGATGTCCAGACCCGACAAGGCACTGCGGAGTGCGTCCTCCTGGGTGAAGAGCCAGCCGTCGCCGGTCCCACTGTCACCGGCCCGCGTGCGTCCGACGAGGACGGCGGTCGCCCGGTCGAACCACCCCGCCAGTCGCAGCCGCCACAGGTCGCGCGCGATGGTGAGCGCGGGATCCTCGGCTGCCTCGACATACACGATGGTGCCCTCCGGTGCCTGCTCGTCCGCCCACGCGCTCACATCGCCGTACGAGGTGCCTGCCAGCACCGACACCGTTTCGATGCAGCCGCCGATCAGGCGGCCGGCCGCACGAACGGATGCGAGACCCGGATCGAGCAGGCGCCAGGAGCCTGGAGTGTCGAGGGTCAGCTCCGCGATCATCGGCTCGGCCGTCCAGTCGTCGAACCCTGTCCGCCGGTGGTAGGCAGACGGGCCTTGAGTCACCACGGCACCCGCCGGCTGCGTCACGACGTCCAGCCAGGACAGCAACGGGTGCGGCACTCGGTAAGGCGTGTCCATGAGGTTCTGGCCGTGCACCGTGGCCACACCGGCCAGGAGCGTCAGCGGCACCAACAACGTGCTGAGGTCCGAGTAGCCCACCAACCACGTCGGAGCGGCGCCGGCGATGGCGCCGAAGTCGAGATGGGGCAGGACTTCCACGGCCAGCTCACCGCCCCACGGCGGGATCACCGCGCGGATGTCCGGGTCGAGCAGCATTCGTTGCAATTCGCCTGCTCGTTCGCGCGCGGGCGCGCTGACGACACCGGTCCCATCGACGCAGTCGCCGACGGCGACCTCGAAGCCGCGACCGCGCAACGTCTCGAGGCAGAACTCGAAGCGGCGCCGCATCGACGGCTGAACGCCGGCCGATGGCGCCGTCACTCCGATCTTGTCGCCGGGTCGCAGTGGCGCGGGGTATCTCGTCGGCATTGCCCAACTGTGTCAGGGTGGGCGCAATGAGTTGTCGCGTCGGGTGTGCTCGCTTAGGCTTGCGCTTCCACCGAGTCCAGGAGGACTGAGGCCATGGCCAGCGCCCAGCAAGGGCCGCTGGACGTCTAGCACGGGCCCTCACCCGTCGCGGCGACGACAAGGGCGGTCCGCTCCCAGCGGTTTCCCTGCCCTGCTTCGGCGTGCCCGAAAGGTCCTCCACAGATGTCTCAACTGCCCACTGCACTTATGCCCGGCAACGACCCCCGCCCGGCTGAGACCTTCGGCGCATCCGCCGACTTGGCCGCCGATCTCCTGCACAGGCAACAACTGGCCGGCCCGACGGCACTGTGGTGCCGCGTGTGCCGCGTCGACCGCACGCGCGTCAACGCGCTCACGGCACTGGCGGAGCCCGTTACGTTCGACCCGCACCACGCCGACCTCGCCGTCGGTGACTGGTGCATCGTCCGTCGTACAAGAGACGTCCTCGACCTTGTGTGGGTCGCGGTGCGACACAGCGAGCTCACGCGCAGGGAGGCCGGCCAGTCGACGAGAGCGCACGTGCTCGCCGTCAACGTCGATGTCGTTCTCGTCGTGCTGCCAATGGACCGTGCACTCTCACGGCGCACGCTGGAACGCATGCTCGCGGCTGCGTGGGAGGGCGGGGCGAGTCCCGTCGTCGTGCTCAGCAAGACGGACGTCGCGGCGGCCGCCGACGTGGCCGGCGCCATCGCACTCACCCGTTCCGCGGCGGCGGACGTCCCCGTGCTCGCCGTGTCCACGACGACCCACGACGGGATCGAGGCGCTCCGCGATGCGCTCCGCGGACTTACCGCGGTCCTCCTCGGCAGCTCCGGCGCCGGCAAATCGACGCTGGCGAACGAGCTGACGGGATGTGACGCACGGACCGGCGAGGTGCGCGAGAGCGACGCGAAAGGGCGCCACACGACGACGTGGCGGGAGCTGATGCCGATGCCGGGCGGCGGCGCCCTCATCGACACGCCGGGCCTGCGCGGCTTCGGGTTGTGGGTCGGTGCGGACGGGATCGCGACGACGTTCGCCGACGTGACCGACGCGGCGGCCGCCTGCCGTTTCGCTGATTGTGACCACCGCGGCGAACCCGACTGCGCGGTCGCGGACGCGATCGCCGCAGGCACGCTCGACGAGGAACGCCTCGAGAGTTGGCGAAAGTTGCAGAAGGAGGCCGCGTACGTCGCGCGCCGCCACGATCAGCGCCTCACACAGCAGGAAAAGAAGATGTGGATCCAGCGGAGTCGTGCGGCGCGGGGACGCCACCGGCCCTGACAAACCTGACGCGGTCCGGCACCCGATCGGGTGAACCGGCCGCGTTGTCTGGCGGGGCGGCCGGTGTGCCGGTAGTCTGCCGCGGACCGAGGGGAATCACCATGCCGCTGTTCGTCGGCGAGGGGGCCATAGGGCTGGCTCTCCTCGTTCTCTGGATCTTCTGCATCATCGACGTCATCCGCACGCCGGAGATCGACACCCGCAACCTGCCCAAATTGCTGTGGTTGTTTCTCGTGCTGGTGCTGCCGGACATCGGCTCGATCCTCTGGCTCGTCCTGGGCCGTCCCCAGGCCGCGGCCCGTCGCCAGTCGCAGCACGTGCACATGATCTCGTTCCCGGAGTACGACCGGCCGGGGCGTTTTGCCGCGACCAACCCGGACGACGACGCCGAGTTCCTGCTGGCCATCCGGGAACGGGCGGAGGCGCAGCGCAAGCGGGCCGCCGAACAGCGCCGTCTCGCCGATCAGCAGGAGGCGGAGGAGCGCGCGCGCCGCAAGCGCGGCGACGAGCCCGCCCTCTAGCTAGCTAGTGGGCGTCCGGGCCTCTAGGAGGCGTCCGTGCGGTGATCGTCCGCGCAGCCCAACGCCCGCCGCCGCCCGCCCCGTCATCCTCTTGACACGTTTCGGCCCCTGAGGCGGTGGAGACGCCGTTAGCACCTGATGTCGCCGAGCCCGACCGATCGACCGCGGTCAGACCGACCGCAAGGAGGCCTGCGTGTGCCGGTATGCCTCGACGAGGCTGCCACCCGAACCCGGTTCGGCCGCCGTCTCCCGGCATTTCGTCGCGCACACCCTACGCTCCTGGTCGCTGCACCCACTGCTCGATGACGCCCAGCTGGCCACGTCCGAGCTCGTGACCAACGCCGTTCTGCACGCGGGCACCCCTCTGATGCTCAGCATCAGTTCCGACAACGGCTCGGTGGAGATCGCCGTGTTCGACGGCAGCCCGACCTTGCCCACGGTCCGCCCGCATCGGCCGGACCTCGCCAGCGACCTCGTCACCGCGGCCGCGGCCGAGGCGGCGCTTGGCACGACCGTCGATGACCGCGACCCGCGCGTGCACGTCGGCAGCTCGGGGTCGGTCGCCGGCGGGCGTGGCCTGCTGATGGTCGAGGCGATCGCCGCGGACTGGGGCGCGAGTGCGCTCAGCGATGGCAAGGCCGTCTGGATCCGCACGCCGGTGCCGGCCGGCTGGCCCCATGCGGCGACCTGCCCGTGCGACGAGACCGGCGTGCCGTTGGCGTCCGGTGGTCACGTCGTGCACGTGCCCCAGTAGGCTGCCGCCCCGCAGGTTGCAGCCCGCAGGTTCCGCTCGCCGCGAAGGAGCGTACGTGGTCGTCTCGCCCGGAGGAACGTCGCCACGTGCGGACATCCGGACAGCGCTCATCGGGTACGGCCTCGCGGGATCCGTCTTCCACGCGCCCCTCCTCGAGGCCGTCGACGGGCTGCAGCTGACCGCCGTCGTGACGGGCAACGCCGAGCGGGCGGCCGGAGCACGCGACCGTTACCCGCACGTCCGCGTGCTCGCCTCGGCCGAGGACCTGTGGGCCATGGCGGACAGCGTTGATCTGGTCGTGGTCGCGAGTCCCAACAGCAGCCACGTGCCGTTGGCCCTGGCGGCGATCGCCGCCGGCCTGCCCGTGGTCGTCGACAAGCCGCTCGCCACCACCGTTTCGGACGCGACCGCTGTGCGCGACGCCGCGGCGGCCGCGGGGCTGCTGCTCAGCGTCTTTCAGAACCGCCGCTGGGACGGTGACCTGCTGACCGTGCGCCGGCTCCTGGCCGACGGCGCGGTTGGGGACGTCCACTGCTTCGAGTCCCGCTTCGAGCGGTGGCGCCCGCAGGTCGCGACGGGCGTCTGGCGGGAGCGGCCCGAGCCGGGCGAGGGCGGCGGCCTCCTGCTCGACCTGGGCCCCCACCTGATCGACCAGGCGCTGACGGTCTTCGGGCCCGTGTCGGATGTCTATGCCGAGGTGCGCCGCGTCCGGCCCGGTGCACTCGTCGACGATGACGTGTTCGTGGCGCTGACGCACGCCGGGGGCACCATCTCCCATCTGTGGGCGTCATCCGCGGCAGCAGACCTGGGCCCACGCCTGCGGGTGCTCGGGTCGCGTGCGTCCTACGTGAAGTACGGCTTCGATGGTCAGGAAGCGGCGCTGCGTGCGGGCTCGACGCCGCGGACCCCCGGGTGGGGCAACGAGCCCGCCTCGTCCTGGGGTGTTCTCGGCACGCCTACGGCCGGCACGACCGTGCCGACGGTGGCCGGCGCCTACCAGGACTTCTATGCCGGCGTCCGCGACGCGTTGCTCGGCACGGCGCCGCCGCCGGTCACCGCCGACGAGGCGATCGCCGCTCTGACGGTCATCGAGGCCGCGCGCGTGAGCGCGCGACAGCAGCGCACCGTTCACCTCTGAGGGCAGCTGGCGTTCGGCTCTGACAGCGCACGCGTCCGACGTCAGCGGGGGGCGCGGGGAAGGGCCGCCCGGGCCGCCCGCATGTCGACGCGCGCACCGCGCAGTGGTGTGCCTTCCACTCGGAGAAGTTTCAACGCCGCGTCGCCGTGACAGGCCGCCGGCGTGCCGTCGGAGCGCACGACGCGGTGCCATGGCAACCCGCTGCCGTACAGACTCATGATGCGGCCGACCTGCCGGGCGCCGACTCCGACGAATTCCGCGATGTCGCCGTACGAGAGGACTTCGCCGCGCGGGATGCGCGCGACGATCGCCCGAACCTCGAACACCACGTCCTCCCCCACCGCACCTCCCGTGCCGACACCCGCGGGCGGCCGAGGCCGAAGATACCGACCGGGTCATTGCGTCAGTGACCAGCCCACGGCGGCGGCGGCCACGGACGCAAGGAGTCCACCGACCGCAAAGGCGACCGCGGCCCGGCCCCGCCCGCGTTGCACGAGGCGCACCGTCGCGAAGCTGGCCGTGCTGAACGTCGTGTAGCCCCCGCAGAAGCCCACGCCGCCCACCTGGGCCCACATGCCGGCGGACCCCGTCGCGGCAGCGGTGACGGCACCGGTCAACGCACCGAGCGCGAACGAGCCGCTCACATTGATCACGAACGTGGACCACGGGAAGTTCGTCGTACGACGAAAGCTCATCGCACCGTCGACGAGGAAACGCGCGACGGCGCCCGCCGCACCCGCGAGCGCCACCAGCAATGCTGTCATCGCGACGACTCGCTGGACCGGTGCAACCGGGACGCGAGCCACACCCCCAGCATCGTCACGAGAAAGCCGACGATGACGGTTGTCCCGGCGTAGGCGAGGGCGGTCGCGGGATGCGATCCGCGCACGAGCCGGGTCACGTCGACGGCGAGCGAGCTGTAGGTGGTGAACGCCCCGCAGAAGCCGACTCCGGCGAGCAACCGCCATTGCCGGCGCCGGCGCACGTCGAGACCCGAACGAGCGAGCCCCTCCAGCAACGCGCCGAGAACGAGGGCACCGGCCAGGTTCGCGGTCAGCGTGGCCGCGGACCAGCCATCCGCGCCAGCGGGCAGCAACCCGAGGAGGGCGTAGCGCGCCGAAGTGCCCGCACATCCCCCCACGGCGACCAGCGCGACGGACGCCGGTCGCAGGTGCTGCGGACTCTCGTCGACCTCGCTGTGGACGTCGCTGTCGACCGGCAGCTCCGGATGCTGATCACTGCGTGCCACGCCGTCTCCTCGCGCCAGTGCGCGAAGCCTAGCGGCGGGCAAGCACTCGACTCGACGACCGACGCGTCAGAGGGCGGACAGCGTCTTCCAGAAGGAGAAGCCGTAGTTCCACTCGGCGCCGACGCCGTTCCAGCCTTCCATCTTCTTCACCGTGCCGGTCGTGATCACCGGGTCACCCGGCAGCACGCGGTTGTAGAGCCAGATCGCATCCGCGAGGGCGACGTTGGTGCAGCCGTGCGACGCGTCGGCCTTGCCGATGAGCTTGTTCCATGGGGCGCCGTGGATGAACTCGCCGGAGTTGGTGATGCGCATCGCGTACGGGACCGTGACGTCGTAGTAGTTGGGATCCTTCTTGTCCTTCACGCCGATCGTGGCGGACCGCATGTGGTAGGTCGGGGTTTTCGCCGAGATGACCTTGATGCCCGAACGTGTCTCGAACTTCGGCTTGCCCAGGCTGACGGCGATGTCGCGGAGGTGTTTGCCGTCGATCGAGACGGTCATCTTGTGCGTCGCGTCGTCGATGCGCAGCACCAGCGCGCGACCGGTCCGGAACGTGACATCGCGGGTCTTGACGCCCCAAATGCCAACGCCCGCGTGCACACCCGCGAGCGCGGAGTGGACGGTGACGTGCGTGTAGGCGGGCCAGAACTCGGCCGGCCGGTAGTGAAGCTCAGTCGGGGACAGCCATGCCCACGAGCCTTGGCCGAAGTCCTTGTCGGCAGTGACGCTCAGCGAGCGCTCGACCGCCTTGCGCGCTTCGCCGGTGACGGGGCGATTGATCGTCACGGTGATCGGCATCCCGACGCCAACCAGCTGGTCGCCGAACGGAGCGATGTTGGTGCGCAGCTCCGTCGCCGGGGCGCCCGTGGCGAATGTCCGGGTGAAGGTCGACGGCGTGCCGGCACTGTCGACCGTTGCGACCTCGACGGCGTACGACGTGAGGGGCGCCAGGTCGGCGGGGCTCGTCCATGACTTGACGCCCGCTGCGGTGGTCACGTCGGTGCCATCGGCGGTGCGCAGCGTGACCGTGTCCAGCAGGCCGCCGGTGGCGGTGAGCCGGACACGCCGGCCGGCGGGGACCGTGGCGCCGTCAGCGACTGAGGCCGTGACGACGACGGGGACGGGGACAGCCGGCGAGGACTCGCCGCTGCCGGCGGGGCCGGGGGCCGCGGCACCGGCGCCGGCCTTGGTAGGCGTGGTGCCCGGCACGGGTGTCTCGCGCGGCCCGCAGGCAGCCACGGTCAGCGCCACGACGAACAAGGACAGTGGGCGTGCGTATCGGCGGGTCACGGGCGTCCTTTGTCGGCTGGGCTCACGGCACTCACTGATGTTCGGCACGGCACCGCCCCGGCAACACTATGTGAAGCCATTTTCCTGCGGTGGAGATTCCACGCAAGTGACGCGCCAGTGCCGCTGAAGGTTGCGCGTCCGTCGATCGGTTGGGCTCAAACTACCGGCGGTCTCACACGCCGAAGCTGGACCACGTGGCGCGCCCCGCGGTGCCCGTCGCGCGAAGGCCGTGGGAGCGCTGGTAAGCAAGCAAGGCCGCTCGGGTGCCGGCGCCGAAGCGGCCGTCGACGTGCACGCGCAACATCCACTGCAGCGCGCGCACCGGCGCACCCGACGACCCGTCCTTCACGACCGTTTCGCGGTAGGGATAGAGCGTGACCGCCACGATCAGGTGCGTCCATGTCCCCGCGTCCACGACGCCGGTCGCGGCGAGGCCCTGGGAGCGCTGGAACGCCGCAACCGCCGCCGTCGTGAGGGGCCCGAAGGTGCCCGAACCCGTCAGCTCGCGGTGCCCGGTCGCCTTCAGACCGAGTTGCAACGCCTTCACGGCGCGACCCGTCGCGCCTGATCGGAGCGGCAGTGACCGGTAGGCGAGGAGCGACTGGGCGCCCTTGGACGGTGCTGTCGTCAACACCGGCGCCTTCCAGGCGCGGGACGGCGCAGGGGGTGGGGGTGGGGGTGGGGGCGGGGGTCGACGGGACCTGGCCGGGCGTCGGGGTCGGGGTCGGGGTCGGCTTCGGCACCGGCTTCGGGGTCGGTTTCGGGGTCGGTTTCGGGGTGACCGCCGCGAGCACCGCGTACCAGGTCGGCGGTGTCATCGACCCGCTCGCACTGATCTTGTGGACGCCCTGCCAGACGGCGACGGCCGATGTCGTCCCGGCGCCGAACGACCCGTCAGCAGGGACGCCGAGCGCCTGTTGCACCGCTGAGACGCCCGGTCCGAAGGAGCCCCGGCGGAGGCCGGCGCCACTCCACAAGCGGAGCAGGCGCAAGAACGGCGGGTCGACTGCAGTGACCGCGGGCCACGTCGGCGACGCGACGTAGGGGCAGGGGGTGGTGCGGGGGGTGCCGTTGTACGTCGGGGACCACACGAGTCTCGACACGTGGCAGGGGCCGTAGTCGGTGACCGCGACGGTCTTCGACCAGTAGGACGTGCGCGCCATCGCGCCGGCCCACGTCAGCGAGAAGTGCACGTGGTCCTGGTGGCAACTGGTGACGTCGCTGCAGGAGTAGGGCCGCCACCCGTCGCTCATGCGATAGATGCCGAGGATCTGCTTGTTCCAGATGACATACATGATGCCGAGGCGGCGCGCCATCGCCGCCTGGTTGCCGGCGGTGTCGGGAGCGAGCAGCCACGCGAGCACCGCCTTGACCTCGGCGACCTGGGCCGGGTTGCGGACGGAGACCGCCCAGTCGAACGCCCGGCCCTCCTCGTGCTCACTCGTGGCGCCGACGGCGCACGAGCGCACGATGCCGTCACTGCCGGTGTCGGGATACGTGTCCTGCAGCAGGCGGGCAAAGGCCGCGACACCCGGCTTGGCGACCGGGTCGCAGCTGGACTGGGCGACGTAGACGGGCATGTCCTCTATCCCGGCCGGCAGGTCGGCGGGGACCGGGGGCAGCGCCACAGGGACGGCCGGGGGCGGAACGGGACCCGTCGGAACGGGACCCGTCGGAACGGGGCCCGTCGGAACGGGACCGGGCGCGGGCGGCGAGGGGGCTGGCGTGGGGCCGGGCGTCGTCACCACGGGAGCCGGTGTTCCCGGAGGCTGCGCCGCGGCCGTGTCCGTGACGACGGCACCGGCGGCAGCGCCGTACGCGGGCACGCGCACCAGCGGCACCGCCGACAGACTCGCCACGACGCTGCCACAGGCCACCGCCGCGAGGCAGGCGCGGGCACGGATCGACAGGCCGTGCCCACGTCGCCGCATCCGACAATCTTCGACCCGAGAGCCGCAAACCTTGACAGGCGGGGACTGCGCGGCGCGTCGCAGGCGTCGGGAACACGGCCCGCCACCGGCGTCTGGGATCCTGTGATGCATGTTCGGACATCGCCCCGTTCCCACCGTCGCCGCGCGTGATGTGGCCGGCGACGCCTACATTCTGGACGTCCGCGAACCGCACGAGTGGCTCGACTCGCATGTCGACGGCAGTGTCCATGTGCCGATGCAGACGCTGCCCGACCGCGTCGACGAGCTCCCCCGCGACCGCACCATCACCGTTCTCTGCGCGGTCGGTGGCCGCTCGGCGCACGTGACCGCGTGGTTGCTGGAGCAGGGTTTCGACGCCGTCAACGTGGACGGCGGCATCTACGCCTGGCGGGAAGCGGGCCGGCCAATAGTGCCGGGGACCGCCGAGGCCTGAAACGCCGACGCGGCGGGTATTGCGGTCTCATGACCGCTCCCGCCGCTCCGCGTGCCGGCCGCTTGCGGCGGTTGACCGCGCCGCGGGTGGTGCCGGCGGACCGCTGGCAGCGGGGGGTCGGCTGGCTCATCGATGTGACGCCCTTCCTGCTCGTGGGCGCCGGGGCGGTCCTGTGGATCCAAGGCCCCGCGTTCGTGCTCGGTGTTGCGCGCGGGCTCGTGGGTCTGCCGGGCGGCAGAAACGTGCCCTCCCCGGGGCAGGTGCTTCGCAACGGTTCCGCCGAGCACCATCTTCTGGGCCAGTTCGCCGCGTCGACGGCGGTGGTCGTCGTTCTCGCGGCCGCCTGGGTGGCTTACCGCGTGCTTGCGACGGCGCGGTATGGCCGCACCCTGGGGAAGTGGCTCGTGGGCAGCGCCGTCGTGCGGTCCGACGATCCGTCCCGCCGCCCGTCTATGCGCCAGTCCTGGACGCGGTTCGTCGTGCCGCAGGTCTCCGGCTGGTTGCCGCTGCCCGGCACAGGCCTGCTGCCGTACCTCGCTCTGTGCGTGCACCCCCGCCGCCGTGGCGTCCACGACACGGTCGCCGGGACCATCGTCGTGAAGGCCGATCGGGGGGCGGCCGACGCGGATCACTGTGTTGCTGGGGACGGTCCCGCCGCCCCGCACGGATAGCTCAGCGCAGATGCGGGACCACATCGGACGGCCGGACGTTCCAGCGAGTGATCACGTGTCGGTCGTGCTCGAAGCCGAGGGCGCTGACGCTCCCCGGAAACAAAGCGAGCAGCGCACCGGCAGCCGGATCGAGTCCGAGCCACGTCGCGGCCAGGACGCGTAACGCGTGTCCATGTCCCACGAGGGCGACGTCGCCGCCGGCGGCGATCAGCGGCTGCACCCGGGCGAGGACACGCGCTGCCCGGCCCGCGACGTCCGCCGGCGACTCGCCTCCAGCCCCCGCCGCGCCGTCGCGCCAGATGCTCCATGGTGTGCCGACCTCGTCGGATATCTCCTCGGTCGTGCGGCCGTCGTAGCTGCCGTAGTCCCACTCTGCAAGATCAGGATCGACCTGGTACGACGAGAATCCGGCCAGCTCGGCAGTGCGCCGGGCGCGCTGCAAGGGACTGACGAGGACGAGGGCGAAGGACCGCCGCACGAGGACGTCGCGCAGAGCCTCGGCCCCGGCGCGTCCTTTGTCGGTCAGGGCCAGGTCGGTCCGTCCGGTGTGCTTGCCGACCTCGCTCCATTCGGTCGCTCCGTGGCGGACGAGGACGATCTCGCTCATCCGTGGGTCTCCTGACCCGTCGACGGCTCCGCGACGACGGGTATCCCCGCCTCCCCGGCCCCCGTCGCGACGGCCTCGGCCTGCGCGGCTGCCTCCGCGACGGCCTCTCGACGCTCGGCACCGGTCTCACCCGCGTAGCCGACATCCTGCCCGGTGACGCGGCCCACGGATGGCCCGCCGCCGGTGTCGGGAGCAGCTGCGTCCGGGTGGCCGGTGAGGCTCGACACGTCACCCGTTCCCGGCTCGTCCGGCGGCAGGGTGTCGTCGGCGCGCGTCATGGCTTCCTCCAGTGGGTGCGGGTGCAAGCCGCTCGTACCCCCTCATCGGCGACATTCGCCCTGTAGCGTCGACCGTTCTCGACCGAAGGAGCATCGTGAGCGACCGCCGTCCAACCCGTCCGCGGCTGCTTCCTGCGTCGGTCATCGACAACGCCGCGGTCGCGCCCACGACGGGGTCCGAAGCCGCTCTCGTGGGCGAGCTCGAGGCTGCGCTCGCGACACTCCCGCCACCGGAGCGGGCCGCGGCGATGATCGCGTTCGGGCTCGGCGAGGGCTCGATCGGGGTCGCCATGGAGCTCGAGCTGTCCGAGGCGGACGCGGACGCCCTGGTGCGCTCGGCATTGCAGCTGCTCCGGGGTCGCCTTGCGGACGCGCCCGCCGATTCCGGAGAGCTCTACGCGCGGCTGCGCCCACGGGCCCGCCATGGCAGCCGTCCCGGCGAGCACCTCGACAGCTGACTGCGTTCCCCGTACGACAGGAAACGCCGGCCCCGAAAACACGAGCCGGCCCCGAAAACACGAGCCGGCCCCGAAAACACGAGCCGGCCCCGAAAACACGAGCCGGCCCCGAAAATACGAGCCGGCCCCGAAACCACGAGCGCCCCGGACCGAAGTCCGGGGCGGTCGCGTGCCGACCCATGCAGGTCGCCTCACGGCGGACGGTCGCTCTAGGCGACGAATGTTGGGACCGGGGGCCATGTCACGAGCCGACAGATGCCTATCGGCACCACTCCCCTCCGGCAGCAGGAGCGTTGTCTAAGTTCCCCCATTCGGCGCCACGACGCAAGCGACGCGCGGATGTCATCGCCCGCGGCCCGTTACCGTTGACGGTGTGCGCACGAGACTCTTCTCCGGCCGGATGCTGGGCATCCACGTCGCCGCGGTGGCGGGCATGGCGCTGTGCGGTGTGCTCGGCCGCTGGCAATGGGGCCGCGCCGCGGTGACGCACTCCGCCCAGAACGGGTTCTACGCGTTCGAGTGGTGGTCGTTCGCGATCATTCTCGCGGTGGTGTGGGTGCGCACGGTGCAGGATGAGCTGCGGCCGCAGGATCCGGAGGCGCGGACCACACCCGGCCCGTCGACCTCGACCAGCGCCGCCGCCGCCGCCGTCGACGCGGAGGCCGACGACGAGATGATGGCATACAACGGCTATCTCGCCTGGCTGGCCGACAACCCGCGCGACTGACGGCACGGCAAGGTCCGGCACACTGGTCTCATGCCACGCGTCCCCGCCGCCCTCCAGCGCTACCGCGTCATGGCGTACGTCGTGGGGGTGATGCTCCTGCTGCTCGTCGGCGTGGCGATGCCGCTGAAATATTTCACGCACAACAGCGGCGCGGTGAAGGTGATCGGACCATTGCACGGCCTGCTGTACGTGCTCTATCTACTCGCGACCCTGCAGCTGGCCTTCCTGCGCCGCTGGCCATTGCTGCGCACGCTCCTGGTGATGCTCGGCGGCGTCGTGCCGTTCTTGTCGTTCGTCACCGAGCGCCGCGTGGTCCGCGACGAGCAGGTGGCGGCATCCGCCCGGTCCTGACCCAACGAACGACCGGAGCAACGCCTACGGGGAACATCCTGGCCAGCACGCCCGTTGGACACCCCGAGAGCAACGGAGGCCACCATGCCCGACCGGGTTTTGCGCGGAAGCCGTCTCGGAGCCACGAGCTACGAGACCGAACGCGCCAACGACCTCGCGCCCCGGCAAGTCGTGATCTACGACTGCCCGCGCGGCCACGAAGTGCACGTGCCCATGGCCCAAGAGGCCGAGGTGCCCAGCACGTGGGAGTGCAAGGTGTGCGGCGGCGTCGCGTTGCAGCGTGACACGGAGCAGCCTGAGGCGCGCCGCACCAAGCCGGTCCGGACACACTGGGACATGCTGCTCGAGCGCCGCTCACTGTCCGAGCTCG
This sequence comes from uncultured bacterium, assembly GCA_964236265.1. Taxonomy (GTDB): domain Bacteria; phylum Actinomycetota; class Actinomycetes; order JAVEEB01; family JAVEEB01; genus JAVEEB01. Next base: position 18,563 of record CAXSDE010000026.1, on the reverse strand, counting down.
AGATCATCCTGACCGAACGCCTCGAGGAGCTGCACCGCTCCCGAGTCGTCCCGAAAACGCGCAAGACCGCCTGACGGGGCCCGTTGGCGCTATCTGCCGATCCCGATAGCCGCGCGCCGATCGCGCAGCCCTGAGCAGTCCCGGCCGCGTCAGCACTGAGCGCGTCAGCACTGAGCGCGTCAGCCCTGAGCGCGTCAGCCCTGAGCGCGTCAGCCCTGAGTGCTGGGCGGCGGCTCGTCCCGCCGATGCACGGCCTGTCCGTCGATCACGCCCCCGCCTCCTCGCGGTGGGGGCGTCGATGTATCCCCCAGCGTCCCGATGACGGCGAACCTGCCGCCCAGCACGCGCAGAAGCAGCCGCCGGGCGATCCTCCGGGTGGGCGGCAGCAGGAAGAGGGCACCGAGCACGTCGGTGACGAACCCCGGCGACAACAGCAACGTGCCGCCGACGAGGACGAGAGCGCCGTCGCCGACCTCCTTGCCCGGGAACCGCCCGGAGCGCAGGGCCTCGTTGAACGCGGTCCAGGTGCGCCGGCCCTCGCGCTTGAAGAGCCAGGCACCCGCGACACCGTCCAGTAGCAGGAGGGCGATCGTGGGCCAGAGGCCGATCCACCTGCCGACCCGCACGATGACGTAGATCTCGACGATCGGCACGATGATGAACGCGGCGACCAGGACCGAAAGCACGAGGCTCAGGCCTTCGTCCGGCCGCTGCCGAGACGCATCCGGGCGCCCCAGACGGTGACGCGCCACAGTGCCTCGGCCACGATCGACCGGCTCATCTTGCTCTGGCCGCGCTCGCGCTCGACGAAGGTGATGGGCACCTCCACCACGCGCAGCCCCTGGCGCATCGCGCGCCATGCCAGATCGACCTGGAAGCAGTAACCCTGGCTGTCGACGGTGGCGTAGTCGATCTTCTCCAGCGTGGTCCGGCGGAAGGCGCGGTAACCGCCGGTCGCGTCCCGCAGGCGCAGGCCGAGGACCATCCGCACGTAGGTGTTTCCACCGACGCTGAGCACCTTGCGCGACAGCGGCCAGTTTTTCACCTCGCCACCACCGACGTAGCGGGATCCGAGGACGAGGTCGGCGTCCCGCAGGGCGTCCAGGAGCCGCGGAAGCTGCTCAGGGCTGTGTGAGCCGTCCGCGTCCATCTCGACGGCGACGTCGTAGCCGTTGTCGATGGCCCAGCGGAAGCCGGCGATGTAGGCGGCGCCGAGGCCGTCCTTGCCGGGCCGGTGCAGCACGTGCACCTGCGGGTCGCGGGCCGCGAGGGCGTCGGCGAGATCGCCCGTCCCGTCCGGCGAGTTGTCGTCCGCGATGAGCAGGTCCGCGGTCGGCACGGCTGCCCGCAGGCGCGCCGTGATGATCTCGACGTTGTCCTTCTCGTTGTACGTCGGCACGATGACGAGGACCCGGCCGATGTCCGTGACCCGGCCGATGTGCGTGCCCTGGCCGATGTCCGTGCCCTGGCCGGCCGTCGCGTCGGTCATCTGTCACCCTTTCTGGCTGTGCGCCGGCGCCGCAGCGCACCCATCATGACGACGAGCACCGCACCGACCCCGACCAGGCTGCCGACGGCCTCGGGCCAGCCGTCTGCCCTGTCAGCCAGGGTAAGGCTGTCCCGCAGCGGCAGGCTCTCGACGAACGCTGTCGCCTGGTGCATCGCCGACTGCCGCAGCACGCTGCCGTCGGGCCGGATGACGGCGCTGATGCCGTCCGTCGCGGCGACGACGACCGCGCGGCCGTGTTCCATCGCGCGCAGCCGGGCCATCGACAGCTGCTGGTCGCTCTGCACTTCGCCGTAGGTGGCGTTGTTGGACTGGACGCTGATCAGGCGGCCACCGTCCCGGACGCCGGCCCGGACGAGCCCGTCGTACGCGATTTCGAAGCACATCACGTCCGACAGCCGCACCGGCCCGATGTCGAGCCGGCCGCTGGCCGTGCCGGGCGTGAAGTCGCGGGGAACGCGGTCGAAGCGGCTGATCCGGCCGGCGAGGACCGCGCGGTAGGGGACGTATTCACCGAAGGGGACGAGATGGCGCTTGGCGTACCGTGCCGTCTCCCCCACGCCGGCCTGCCACACGATGCCCGCGTTCTCGCGGGTCGTCGCGGTGGACGCGACGGCGCCGATGAGCAGCGGGGCCTTGGCGACGCGGGAGGCGCGGTCGACCGCGTCCGACGCGCGCTGGCTCTCCTGCGGGCTGACGTCGGCGGCGTTCTCCGGCCAGATCACCACATCGGGTTGCGGCAGCGTGCCGGCAGCGACATCCGCCGCCAGCTGCTCGGTCACGCGGACGTGGTTGTCGAGCACCTCGTACGCCCGGTCGAACGCGTCCATGCCGTTGGACGGAACGTTGCCCTGGATGATCGCGACGACCGCGGTGGCCGGGCCCCCGGCGGTCTCCCCCGCCGTGGGGAGTTGGATGCCGAACGGCGCGAGAGCGCACGCCGCGAGAACGATGGCAGCCCCGGCGAGCCCGCGCTGCCTGCCCAGGGCGCCCGAGACGGCCAGCCATGCGAGAGCCGTGCCCGCGGCCACCACGACGACCGTGACGGCCGTGACGCCGCCCACAGACGCCAGGCGCCCCCACGGGCCGATGTCCTGCGAGAAGCCGAGCCGTCCCCAGTTGAAGCCGCCGAACGGCCACCGCTCGCGGGCCGCGTCGTAGGCGACCCAGACCGCCGGCACCCACGCCGGCCAGCCCTTCAGCCGAAGGACGGCCGCCACCGCCGCGCCGAGCAGGCCCGTGAGGCCGATCTCGACGGAGCTGAGCAGGAGCCAGGCGTCCGACCCGACGGCGCGCATCCACGCCAGCAACGGGAGGTAGAGCGTGGCGCCCGCGACGAGGCCGAGGACCGCGCCGAAGCGGGCACGCATGCCGTAGATGCTGCCGACGAAGCAGGCAACCCCGAGGGGGGCACACCACCACACGTGGAAGGGCGGGAAGGACAGCAGCTCGAGAAGCCCCGCTGCGGCTGCGCCGACGATTCGCAGGCCCGTGCGGGTGCGCGCTGCGGCGGTCCGCCGGCCGGGCGGCATGCCCCGGATCGAGGCGCGCCTGCGGGTGCGGTGCGCGCCGGACAGCACCGCCCGGAGCGCCGGTGACTCACCCGTGATGTCGGCGACGCCCGCGACGTCCGTGACGCCCGCGACGTCCGCGTCGTCCGGGGAGAGGGCGCGGGCCGGGGTGGTCATTGCGCGATCCTAGTGGGCCGCCCTGAACCCGCGGTGCAGAACGGAAACGGCCCGAGCGCCCTTCGGACCGACGGCAGCTCGCCGGCTGCGAGCATGCCTGCCGTTGTCTACTGGACGCCCGGGCCAATCCCGTTGTGACACACCCCCGCCTCCCACTGGCACCGCTGCGACCCTGCCTCGCGCGCCTGGTGCAGCGGCCGTGCGGGTTGCCCCGTGGCACTGGCGCGGAGGATGGAGTGCGAGCCGGTCGTGGTCGGTCGGTGTCCTTGCGGACGACGGGAAACTACCGAATGACCCCGGAGGGCTGTCAACCGCCGTCTGACCTGCGCAGACGTGCGTCGCCGCAGGTCAGGGGCGTGGCGGTCCCGACCAACTCATCGAGAAATTGCCGGTCCGTCCGGCGTGTCCCGGGCGACACGCCGACACGCGGCAGGGCCCGCCGCGATCTCGCGGCAGGCCCTGTAAACAGGCGGACGGGCGCCGGACGCGTCAGACCCGGACAGCCGTGGGCGGAGCGGCGGCGAGAGCCGTCGTGTCGCCGATGGTGAGACCGGACTCGATGTCGAAGAAGTGGATGGCCCCGGCGTCGATGGCGAGAGTGATCGGCTGACCGGCAGCCGCGGTCGACCGGGCGCTGACGCGAGCGGTCCACAAGCTCTGGCCCTCCCCTGCGACGTAGGAGGACTCCTCGGCCTCTTCAGCATCGACGGCAGTCGCGACCGAAGAGCCTGTCCCGGCGACCGGCGCATCGACGGTGAAGATCACATGCACCTCGCTGCCGAGGTCCTCCGTGACCTGAACCTTGACATCGATGGTCGGGCGCCCCGGAGCGAAGGCCGCGTCCTCGAAGTCGGCGGGGCGGATGCCGATAATCACTCGCTTGCCCAGGTAGTTGTCGAGGCCTGTCCGTCGGGTGAATACCTCATCCGGGATCGCGACGCGGTGGCCGCCGAAGATGATCGCCGCACCGTTGTCGCGGACGAGATCCGCCTCGACCAGGTTCATCGACGGGGAGCCCATGAAGCCACCGACGAAGACGTTGACCGGGTGGTCGTAGAGGTTCTGCGGGCTGCCGACCTGCTGGAGGCGACCGTCCCGCAGGACCGCGACCCGGTCCCCGAGCGTCATGGCCTCGACCTGGTCGTGGGTCACGTAGATCGTGGTGACCTTGAGGCGTTCGTGAAGCTGGTTGAGCGAGGCCCGCATCGCGACGCGCAGCTTGGCGTCGAGGTTCGACAGCGGCTCGTCCATGAGGAACGCCTGCGGCTCGCGGACGATCGCGCGGCCCATGGCGACACGCTGACGCTGGCCGCCGGAGAGCGCGGCCGGCTTGCGCTGCAGGAGCGGTTCGATGCCGAGCATGCGGGCTGCCTCGTTGACGCGGCGCTTGCGCTCATCCTTCGCGACCTTGCGCAACTGCAGGCCGAACGCGAGGTTTTCCTCGACGGTCATGTGCGGGTAGAGCGCGTAGCTCTGGAAGACCATCGCGATGTCGCGGTCCTTCGGCGGCAGGTTGTTGACCTGGCGGCCGCCGATCGAGATCGTGCCCGCGGAAATCTCTTCGAGACCCGCGATGCTCCGCAGTGCCGTGGACTTGCCGCAGCCCGACGGGCCGACGAACACCATGAACTCACCGTCGGCGATGTCCAGGCTCAGTGAGTCAACAGCCTTGACTCCGTTGGCGTACGTCTTGTCGACGCCTTCCAGCACAATTCCTGCCATGGTGGCGGATCTCCCTAGTCAGGCCGGCAGTCGTCCACCGGCGCTCGGATCGTTCCCGAGCGATGCTAGGGCCACGGGGGCTCATTGACACCATGTCGACACCGCTCATTTTGGCGAAGCGGACATCTCGCGCTGATGTCCTCGCTCCCATGGGTGTGCCGGAACCTCTCAGTCGATGACGACGAGGTCGCGGGAGTTGAGGTTGAGCCGCTCGACCCCGTCTGCCGTCACCGCGACGATGTCCTCGATGCGCGCGCCGAAGCGGCCGGGCAGATAGATGCCCGGCTCGATGGAGAACGTCATCCCCTCCGCCACCGGCTCGATGTTGCCGGCGACGATGTAGGGCTCCTCGTGCTCGTCGAGGCCGATCCCATGGCCGGTGCGGTGGATGAAGTGCTCGCCGTAGCCCGCCTGGCTGATGACGTCGCGCGCGGCCGCGTCGATCGCCTCGGCGGTGGCGCCCGGCCGGACGGACGCGCAGGAAGCCTCCTGCGCACGCTGCAGGACCGCAAACATCGCACGGGCCGCCGCGCCGGGATCGCCGAGCGCGTAGGTGCGGGTCGAGTCGGAGCAGTAGCCGGCGGCGTTGGTGCCGCCGATATCGACGACGACCAGGTCGCCGGCCTGGAGCACCCGCTCCCCCGTTTCGTGGTGCGGGCTCGCTCCGTTGGGCCCCCCGGCGACGATGACGAAGTTCACCGTCACGTGGCCCTCGGCGAGGATGGCCTCGGCGATGTCGCGGCCCACCGCTGTCTCGGTGCGCCCGACGCGCAGCCACTGCGGCACCCGGTCGTGCACGCGGTCGATGGCGGCCGCCGCGTCGCGCAACGCCGCGAGCTCGACCGGGTCCTTGCGCATCCGGAGCTCGCGTAGCAGCGGACCGGCGGGCGTGAGCGCCACACCGGGCATGGCGGCGGCCAGCGCGAGTGACTGGATCGCCCACATTCGATCGGCGACCCCGACCCGCGCAGGCTTGCTGCCGAGCGCGGACGCCAGCAAGCGTGCAACGAGGGCGGCGGGGTCGGCCGTTTCCGGCCAGTCCTCGATGGCGATGTCGAGGTCGCCTGCGGGGGAGTCCTCGGCACGGGGACGTTCCAGTGTCGGTACGACGAGACTCGCGTCGCCCGTGACCGGCAGCACGAGGCAGGTGAGCCGCTCGAGCGGCAGCGCGTCGTACCCGGTCAGGTAACGCAGCTCCGCGCCGGACGTGAGCAACAACGCGTCGACACCGGCGGCGGCGAGCACGGAACGGGCACGGTCGAGGCGGGTCGCAGTCACGCGGCCAAGCCTACGGGTGGCGTCTGACTGCGGAGGCAGTGGTGGAATGGCGCCGTGCCCCCTTCGCTGATGCTGCTCGACGCGCCGTCGCTGTATTTCCGCGCTTTCTACGGCATCCCCGACACGGTGCAGGCGCCCGACGGCACCCCGGTCAACGCGCTGCGCGGCATGCTCGACATGACCGCGCAGCTGATCCGCCTCTACCGCCCCGACCGGCTCGTCGCGTGTTTCGACAACGATTGGCGCCCGGCCTTCCGGGTCGACGCCCTTCCGTCGTACAAGTTGCATCGTGTCGCTCATGACGATGTCGAGGAGGTGCCGGACCTGCTGACCCCACAGGTGCCGCTCATCGAGCAGGCCCTGGACGCGTTCGGCATCGCGCGGCTCGGCATCGACGGCTTCGAGGCGGACGATGTCATCGGCACGCTGGCAGTCCAGTCGACGGGGCCCGTGGAGATCGTGACGGGCGACCGCGACCTGTTCCAACTGGTGCGCGATGACCGGCCGATCACCGTGCTCTACACGGCGAAGGGCATGTCCAATCTGGAACGCGTCGACGAGGCGGCGGTGACGGCGAAGTATGGGATCCCGGGCCGCTCGTACGCCGACTTCGCGATCCTGCGCGGCGACCCCAGCGACGGGCTGCCGGGCGTGCCGGGGATCGGGGCGAAGATGGCCGCGGGGTTGCTGCAGTCGTACGGCACCGTGCGCGACATGCTCACCGCCATCGACGAGAAGACGTCCACGATGTCGCCGCGCATCCGCGGGTTGCTCAACGCCTCGCGCGACTACATCACCGCGGCGGAGGTCGTCGCCCGTGTGGCGGTCGACGCGCCGGTGCCCGACATCGACGCCGCCCTGCCCGTCACGCCGAAGGACCACGCGGCGTTGATCGAGCTGGCGCAGCGCTGGGGCGTGTCGAACGCCTGCGCCCGCCTCACCGCCGCGCTGACCTCATTGGTGGGCTGACCGTCACTGGTGAGCTGCGCTGGGCTGACCGTCACTGGTGAGCTGGCCGTCAGCCGACTGACGAGTAGGCCACGACGCCCCGGTTGATCGCCTTGACCGCCTTGCGGGCCGTCCCCCGCACCGGCGAGTCCTCCGCCGCCACTTGCGCGATCTGACCGAGGAGGTCCATCAACTGCTTGCACCAGCGGACGAAGTCGCCGGCGGTCAGCTCCTCCGTCGACAGCACGTCCTCGAGCGACCGGCCGCCCGCCCACTGGTAGGACGCCCACGCGAAGCCCGGGTCCGGCTCGCGCATCCCGTCGAGGTGATGGTCGCGCTCGATGCCGTTGAGTCGTTCCCAGCGGCGCATCATGTCGGTGATGGCAGCTGCGGGCTTCGCCGGCGCGGGGCGGGGAGATGCCTGGTTGGCGGCACGCGACTCGTAGACGAGCGGTGACACGGCGGACGCCAGCTCGGCGGGCGTCAGCGCGTCCCAGACGCCGCTGCGCAGGCACTCGATCACCAGCAGATCCGCCTCGGCGTACAGGCCCGCGAGCTGGTCGCCGTCGCGCGTCACGTCATCTCCCGCGAGGTAGCCGAGCTCGTCGAGCACCTGGCAGACACGGTCGAACACGCGCGCGATCGTGTTGGTGCGACCGGCCATCCGCTTGGACAGGCTGGAGGTGTCGCGTTCGAGCCGGTCGGCGCGTTCGGCCCACCGCGCGTGATCCTCGCGGTCGGGGCACTGGTGGCACGGGTGCTCTCGCATCGCCGTCCGCAGCCGTCTCAGGACCGGGTCGTCGGCCGCACCGGGCCGGTCGCCGCGGACGCGGTCCGGCGAGTCCACCCCCTGCAATTGCGCGGCGAGGTCTCGGCGTGACTGGGGCGACCGGGAGTTGAAGCCCTTGGGGATCCGGATGCGGCCCAGCACGTCCGGCGCGACCGGGAAGTCCGCGACGGACAGCTTGCGCGACTGCTTGTCGGCGGTCACGACGACGGGCGAGCCGCCGGCCGGGTCGATGACGACCGCCAGCCCGCGGCGCCGGCCCGCGGGCACGGAGATGACGTCGCCCACCCGCAGTTGCTCGAGCACCGTCGCCGCGGCGGCGCGCCGCGACATCGACGAGGTCCGGGCGATGTCCGCCTCGCGGTCACGGATCTTCACGCGCAGATCGAAGTAGTCGTGGAAGTCGCCGAGCTCGCACGACGCAGCCTCGCGGTAGCCCGCGGTCGCGTCCTCCTGCTTGGTCACCTGCCGCGCCAGCCCGACGACCGAGCGGTCGGCCTGGAACTGCGCGAAGCTCGACTCGAGCAGCGTCCTTGCCGACGCGCGCCCGAGCTGGCGCACGAGATTGACCGCCATGTTGTACGACGGACGGAAGCTCGACTTCAGCGGATAGGTGCGCGTGGACGCGAGGCTGGCCAGGGCCATGGGGTCGGTCTGCGGCTGCCAGAGCACGACGGCGTGGCCTTCGATGTCGATCCCCCGCCGCCCGGCGCGACCGGTCAGTTGGGTGTATTCACCGGGGGTGATGTCGGCGTGCGTCTCGCCGTTCCACTTGACGAGCTTCTCTAGCACCACGCAGCGGGCCGGCATGTTGATGCCCAGCGCGAGTGTCTCCGTCGCGAAGACGGCCTTCACGAGGCCGCGGCTGAACAGCTCCTCGACGATCTCCTTGAACGTCGGCAGCATCCCCGCGTGGTGCGACGCGATCCCCCGCTCGAGGGCTTCCGCGAACTCGTGGAAGCGCAGCACCAGCAGGTCTTCCTCGGGCAGGTCGCGGGTGCGGCTCGCGACGTACGTGCGCACCTCCGCGGCCTCTTCCGGCGTGTTGAGACGCATGCCCGCGACGCGGCACTGGTTGACGGCCGCGTCGCACCCGGCGCGACTGAAGATGAAGGTGATCGCGGGCAG
>CAXSDE010000026.1:0-9495 GCA_964236265.1 uncultured bacterium | reverse complement strand
ACCACCATCCGCGAGCAGCTCGCCAAGCACCGCGACAACGCCTCGTGCGCGGCGTGCCACGCGAAGATCGACCCGCCCGGGTTCGCGCTCGAGGCGTTCGATGACGTCGACGCGGCTCGGCGTGCGGAACGACGTGCGCGGCGCGCCGCGGACCCGCTTGGAGAATCGGTTGTGGCTGTCCTCCCGCGCGATCCGCACCAGCGCGGGGTTGACGCCCGTGTGACCGTCCTGCTGGCCGGCGAACAGGTCGTACAGGCGGCTGCCGACCAGCACGTGCTGCCAGAGCGGCACCGGCCGGTGCTCTTCGACGATGACCTCGGTGTCGCCGCGGACGGTGACGAGCCACTCGGCGAACTCCTCCGCATTGCTCACCGTCGCACTCAGGGACACGAGGGTGACCGTGTCCGGGAGGTGGATGATCACCTCTTCCCAGACGGCGCCTCGGAAGCGGTCGGCGAGATAGTGCACCTCGTCCATCACGACGTAGCCGAGACCGCGCAGCGCGTCCGAGCCGCTGTAGAGCATGTTGCGCAGCACCTCGGTGGTCATGACGACGATGGGCGCCTCGCCATTGACCGCGTTATCCCCGGTGAGCAGGCCGACGTTGTCCTCGCCGTAGCGCGCGACGAGGTCGCCGTACTTCTGGTTGCTCAGCGCCTTGATCGGCGCTGTGTAGAAGCACTTGCGCCCCAGCCGCAGCGCCAGGAAGACCGCGAACTCCCCCACGATCGTCTTGCCGGCGCCGGTCGGCGCGGCGACGAGGACGCCCTTGCCGCTCTCCAGTGCGTCGCACGCCCGGCGCTGGAAGTCGTCGAGGGCGAAGGGATAGCCGGCGGCGAAATCGGCGTACGCCGACGCGTCCAGCGGAGCGGTTGCCATTGTTCAATCGTAGGTGCCGTGACGGGATGCGACGGACAGCCGCGCCTGGGCCCTGGGTCAGCCGCCGAGAGCGGAGCGCGGGGTGGCTTCGTCATCGGCGAGTGACGCGACCGGGTCAGCCGCGAGCCGCTTGGCCTTCCCGCGGTCATGCAGCCAGGCAATGCCGAGCGCGCCCGCATAAAGCGCGCACATCGGCAGAGCGAGCGCCAGCATGCTGAACGGGTCCTGCGTCGGCGTCGCCACGGCCGCGAAGGCGAAGACGCCCACGATCGTCGCGCGCCAGAACGACAGCAGCCGCGTGAACGGCAGGATCCCCGACATATTGAGCAGCACCAGCAGCAGTGGGAACTCGAACGAGGCCCCGAAGATCAGTAGGAGGGTGCCCAGGAATGCCAGGTATTCCTGCACGCCGAGGAGCGATTTCACGTGCGAGCCCAGCGCGCCGAGCAGGAAGTCCAGCGCCGGGTGCAACACGAGGAACGCAAAGCTGGCGCCGACGGCGAACAGCAGGATGGAGCACCCCACGAACGCGACGCCCCAGCGACGTTCCTTCGTGCGCAGTCCCGGCGCGACGAACGCCCACAGCTGATAGAGCCACACGGGAGAGCTGATGATGAGCCCGGTGACCAGAGCGAGATTGAGCTTGACCGAGAACGCGTCGAGCGGGTGCAGGAAGAAGAGTTGACAGTCGCCGGGGCCGCGGATGGACTGAGGCAACGAGCAGTACGGCGTCTCGAGGAGCTGCAGCACGTGGTCCGACACGACGTAGCCCACGATCCCACCGATGACGATGGCAAGGAGAGACCAGATCAGTCGCGTACGCAGTTCCGTCAGGTGGTCGCGCAAGGACATGCGCGCGTCCTCATCGGGGCCCAGCGCGGCTGCTGCTTTTCGGCCTTTCAGCTGGACCAAGGAGGTCAGCCGTCGGTGCGCGGCGTCGCAGCGGCCTCAGGTGGGACGACCGGCTCGCCCGGCTGGGCGACGGTCTGGACGGTGGCCGGCGGGACGGTGGCTGGCGGGAGGACGGGCTGGACGGGCTGGACGGGCTGGACGGGCTGGACGGGCTGGACGGGCTGGACGGCCTGGACGGTGGCCGGCGGGACGACGGGCTGGACAAGGGTCTGGTCGAGCGGCTGGTCGAGCGGCTGGACGAGCGGCTGGACGGCGGCCGGCGGGACGGGCTCGACGATCGGGGCGAGCGGCTGCACGACCGGCGTGGCGATCGATTGCACGACGGGCGTGGCGACTGGTTGGACGACAGGTGACGCCGTGGGCTGCACGACCGGCATCTGCGTCATCGCGGAGATTTGTCCGGGTGGGGTCGCGACCGGCAGGTTGTCGTCGTCCTTCATCGCCTTGGCCTCGGCCTTGAAGATCCGCATCGACTGGCCGAGCGACCGCGCAAAACCTGGCAACTTTCCCGCCCCGAAAAGGACGAGGATCACCACCGCGAACAGGACGATGTGCCACGGACTGAATGCGCCACGACCCATGACCACTACCTCCTGTTGATGGTGACCGGAGTCTACGCGTGACGCGTACTCAGGGAGTCGGCTATGGCGCGGTGCGGTGCGTCGTCGAAAAGCGTGCCGACTCGGTCGCTGAGCTCGGTCAGCGCGCCAATTGCCCCTTTGGCGCGTCGCCAGACACCGAGAGACACCCGAGCGACGAATGCGACGGCCAGCAGCGGCATCGCCCAGAAGAGGAACCAGAAGAGGAAGTGCACGGGCCCAGGCTAGCGGGTCGGGGCGGCCGGCCGCGCAGGCCGGATCGAGGGGCGAGATTGCGTCGGTGGCCGGCGCTTTTTTACCGCTCGCCGGCCGGTGGCCCGCTGGGCCGGCCGTTCCGCCGGCCGACCGGCCCCGGGGCTGGATCGAGGGGCGAGATTGCGTCGGTGGCCGGCGCATTCTTACCGCTCGCCGGCCGGTGGCCCGCCGGGCCGGACGTGCCGCCGGCGGACCAGCCCCGGGGCCGGATCGAGGGGCGGGATTGCGTCGGTGGCCGGCGCATTCTTACCGCTCGCTGGGCGGTGGCCCGCTGGGCCGGACGTTCCGCCGGGCCGGAGATGCCGCTGGCCGACGAGCCCCGGGGCTGGATCGAGGGGTGGGATTGCGTCGGTGGCCAGCGCTTTTTGACCGCTCGCCGGGGGGTGGCCCGCTGGGCCGGCCGTGCCCCGGCCGGACATGCCGCAGGCCCGGTCTTGGGAGACCGGGCCTGACGGCGGGGGTGTGCCAGACGGTTCAGTGGTGGACGGGAGCCATCGCCCGCGCCGCGAGCAGGTCGTCATCCGCGACGAGGAGCGCAAAGTCCAGGAGGTCGTCGTACGAGATGTTGGTGCCCGTGTGGGTCTCGAGCGCCTCGGCCGGGACCTCCCAGACGGTCGGGCGGACGCCGCCCGACATCAGGAGCGAGATGACGTGGTCGTCGGCGTGCTTGCGGACCTCGTCGGTGCAGGTCGGGCAGGCGAAGGAGTAGTACGAGAGCGGGGCGTGCGAGCAGACCATCAGCGTGATGTCGCCGTTCGTCAGTTCGACTTCGCCGCAGCTGGGGCACGAGGCCTTGATCGTGGTCATCGCCGTCTCCTTCTCCGCGTTCCGCTGTTATGCGGTGACGTGAAGAATCGTCGGCAGGGATCCGCAATCCCTTGAACGCCCGGCAAGCGCGACGCGGATGGACTTTGCTTGCTCCGGATGGGCTAGCCCGTTGCGCCATCGGTGTCATAGGCCCGCAGTGCCGCTTGGGCCTCGGCGCGGACGGTCGCCTGCAGGGACGGCGGTGCGACGACCCGGACCGCGCCGGCGGTGCGCAGGACCAGGCGGGTGACCCAGCCGAAGTCGGGCGTGCGGACCGTGGCCCGCGTGACGTCGCCGTCCTCGGCGACCGACTCGCAGGGGTAGTAGTCGGCGACCCAGCGCGCGGACGGGTCGAGGTCGAGCACGACCACCTCGTCGCGGGCCGAGGGCTGGAACAGGCCCGCCGACAGGTCGCGCACCTGTGCCTGCGGCGGCACCTCGGCGGCGACATCGAGGACCGCGATGTCTACGACCCGGTCGAGCCGAAACATCCGGACGCCGTCCGCGCGGCGGCACCAGCCCTCGAGGTACGGCAGTTGGTCGATGACGAGGACCCGCATCGGGTCGACGTCGCGCTCGGTCGTCTCGTCACGACCGGGCACGTAGTAGGACAGGTGGACGCGCTTGGAGCGGCTGAGCGCATCCTGTGCGGCGGTCAGCACCGGGGCCTGTGCCTCGAAGACGACGCTGACGTTGGCGGAGCCAGCGGCGGCATCCCCGGCGGCACGCTCGAGTTTGGCGAGAGCCCGTCGTACCGCGTCCTGCTCGCCCGTGCCGGGCTCGTCGGTGAGGGCCCGCAACGCGACGATGAGTGCCAGCGCCTCGTCGGCGGCAAGGCGCAGCGGCCGGCCGATCGTGTCGGCGTTGGACAGCGTGACGGTGTCGCCCTCGTAGCTGACGTCGATGAGGTCGCCGGGACCATAACCGGGCAGTCCGCAGACGAACAGCAGGTCGAGGTCGTCGCGTAGCTGCTTGTCGGTCACGCCGAAGGCGGCCGCCGCGTCGGCCACGTGGGTGCCCGGCCGGGCGATCAGGTACGGCACCAGGGCGAGGAGACGCGAGAGACGCTCGCTGGAAGTGCTCACACGCGCACCTCCCGCGCGGCCGCCGACAGGAGGTCGATGACGACCGCCCGCAGCTCGGGCGGCGCCTGCACCACGACGGCGGCCCCGTACCCGGCGATGACGTCGCCGAGCCGCTGCCCGTCGCCGTACGGCACTTCGAGGATGTCGTGCCCCCCCACGGATGTCGTGGAGGCCGCCCGGCGCCGGAGCTCGAGGCCGGCGCCGCGACGCACGCGCAACGTCGCGGTGAGCGGCATCTCGCCGGGCTGACTCTCCGCGACCAGGTGCCGGAGCTCCAGTCCCTCCGGCGGGCCGACCTGGAGCGGCTCGCCGGGCCGGACATCCCCGACGATCCGGTCCAGCCGGAAGACGCGGGCATCGGCGCGGGCGTGATCGTGCCCCACGGCATACCAACGGCCGCGCCAGCTGACAACACCCCACATGTCGACATGTCGCTCGGCAGGTTCGCCCGTGCCGCGGGTGCGGTAGCGGAAGTGGACGGACCGGCCCGCCCGGACCGCGCTGAGCAGGGGGGCGAACGACGGGTCGCTTGCGTCGGCACGCGGTTCGAAGCCGGGCGGCGGCTCCACGTCCAGGCCCGCGGCGCGGAGCTTCACCAGGGCGCGGCCGGCGGCCTCGCCGAGCGTCGCCGTGGACAGCAGACGTGCCGCGAGGCCGATCGCCGCCGCCTCGTCCGGCTGCAGGTGCAGGTCGGGCAGGGCATAGGCGTCGCGCGGGATGCGATAGCCGGGTTCGTCGTCCCAGGTGCTCAGCGTGCCCGTCTGGAGCGGAACGCCGAGCTCGCGCAGCTCTTCCTTGTCCCGTTCGAACATGCGGCGCGCGGACTCGCCGTCGGCCTCGTAACCGGCGACCGCCTCGATGATCTGTGCGGTGGTCAGATAGCCACGGGTCGACAGCAGGGCGATGACCAGGTTGAGCAGGCGCTCGGTCTTCCGTGCGGACACGCCTGTCGCCCCTCCCCATCACTGCATTCGGCCCGGCTAGCGTGCCAAGCGTGATCTCCTGGCGCAGCGGTGTGGTGCAGACGGTACGCCGCCGGTGGGGGTCGGCCGTCGAGGTGGCCGTCCTGGTGGACGGTGAGTCGCTGCTTGCTCTGGCGTAGGTCGACTCCGTCGGCGAGCCGGTCGTCGGCGATCGGGTGCTGCTCAACGTGACCGCGCTCACCATGGGCCTGGGCACGGGCGGCCACGCGCTCGTGGTGGCGCTGCCCGACCGGCTGCCCTTTGACGTTCCCGGGCCCGGCCATGTCGTGAAGGCGCGCTACACACCGGGGCAGGTCACCGTGCTGTCCGTCGATGAGGAGGACTCCCCGCACCGCTCGCTCGTGGTGGATGCGGACGACCTCGGCGGGCTGCCTGTCGTCACCGCTGATCTGCACTCGGCGTTGCTGCCCATCGTCGCGGCGCTGCGGGCGGGGGCGCCGGGCCTGCGCGTGGTGTACGTGATGACGGACTCGGCGGCGCTGCCCCTGGCCTACTCCCGGACGGTCGCAGCTCTGTCATCGGCCGGCTGGCTCGCGGGGACGGTGACGTGCGGGCAGGCCTACGGGGGTGACCTGGAGGCGTCGACGCTGCACATGGGCTTGCTGGCCGCGCGGCACGTGCTCGAGGCGGACGTGGTGGTGCTGACCCAGGGCCCGGGCAACCTCGGCACGGGAGCCCGGTGGGGCTTTTCGGGCGTGTCCGTGGGCGAGGCGGTCAACGCGGTGTCGATCCTCGGCGGCCAGCCGGTGGCGGCCCTGCGCATCTCCGGGGCGGACGCCCGGCCGCGCCATCAGGGGGTCTCGCACCATTCCCTCACCGCCTACGGCCGGGTGGCACTGCGGCCGGCGCAGGTCGTCGTACCGCTGCTGGGCGGGGACTTCGGCGCGAGAGTGGCGCAGCAGGCCGCAACGCTCGACCCGCCCCACCGCCTCGTCACCGTCCCGGCGGACGACCTTCTCGACTCTCTGGACACGGCCCCTCTCGCGCCGACGACGATGGGTCGCACGGTTGCCGACGACCCCGCCTACTTCCTGGCCAACCTCGCGGCCGGCCGCCACGCGGCGACGCTGATCGCGCTCCGCTAGCCGACCGCTAGCCGCCGCTAGCCGCCGCCAACCCCGACCGGGCCAACAACTCGGCTGACGGTCAGCGGTCGGCAACGTCCCACAGTTGCAAACCGCGGAGCGTCCGGGAAGGGACCACCTACATCGAGGCGATCAGCTTTTCGACCCGGTCGTCGACCGCGCGGAACGGGTCCTTGCACAGCACCGTGCGCTGCGCCTGGTCGTTGAGCTTGAGGTGCACCCAGTCGACGGTGAAGTCGCGCCGCTTCTCCTGCGCATGCTTGATGAACTCGCCGCGCAACCGGGCCCGCGTCGTCTGCGGCGGCACCGACTTGGCCTCGAACGTCGCGAGGTCGGTCGTCGTCCGCTCGACCGCGCCCTTCTTGTCGAGCAGGTAATACAGCCCGCGGTTGCGGTTGATGTCGTGATACGCCAGGTCGAGCTGGGCGATGCGCGCCGACGACAGCGGCAGGTCGTGCTTGTGGCGATAGCGCTGGATCAGCTGGTATTTGGTCACCCAGTCGATTTCCCGCGCGATCGAGTCGAGGTCGCCCGTTTCGACGGCGGTCAGTGTGCGGTCCCACAGCTCCAGCACCCGCTTGGTGAGGGCGTCTCCCCCGCGGCGCTCGACGAAGTCGGCGGCCTTCTGCTGATATTCCCGCTGGATCTCCAGCGCGCTCGCCTCCCGGCCATTGGCGAGGCGCACCTTGCGCCGGCCGGTGATGTCGTGGCTGATCTCCCGGATGGCGCGGATCGGGTTTTCCAGCGTCATGTCACGCATCACGACGTTGGCCTCGATCATCCGCAGCACGAGGTCCGCGGCGCCGACCTTCAGCAAGGTCGTCGTCTCGTTCATGTTGGAGTCGCCGACGATGACGTGCAGGCGGCGGTAGCGCTCGGCGTCCGCGTGCGGCTCGTCGCGCGTGTTGATGATCGGCCGGGACCGCGTCGTCGCTGACGACACGCCCTCCCAGATGTGCTCGGCCCGCTGGCTGACGCAGTAGATCGCGCCGCGCGGGGTCTGCAGCACCTTGCCGGCGCCGACGCAGATCTGCCGCGTGACCAGGAAGGGGATGAGGATGTCGGCCAGCCGCGAGAACTCCCCGTGGCGGGTGACGAGGTAGTTTTCGTGGCACCCGTACGAGTTGCCGGCCGAGTCGGTGTTGTTCTTGAACAGGTAGATGTCGCCCGTGATGCCTTCCTCACGCAGGCGCCGCTCGGCGTCGACGAGCAACCCCTCGAGGATCCGCTCACCCGCCTTGTCGTGCGTGACCAGCTCGAGGACGTTGTCGCACTCCGGGGTCGCGTACTCCGGGTGGGAGCCCACGTCGAGGTAGAGCCGGGCGCCGTTGCGGAGGAAGACGTTGCTCGACCGGCCCCAGGACACGACGCGCCGGAACAGATACCGCGCCACCTCGTCCGGGCTCAGCCGACGCTGGCCCCGGAACGTGCAGGTGACGCCGTACTCGTTCTCGAGGCCGAAGATCCGTCGCTCCACGACGACAGCGTATGTCGCGCCGGTGCACCCGGGCGCGCAACCGGCGCGACACTTGCGGGAACTCGCCGCCCGCTGCGGTCACTAAGGGGCGTGATGACAATCTCAACGCTTTCCGACCGCGAACTGTGGCGCCGAGCGTGCGACGGCCAGCCGCAGGACTTCGGGCTGATCTTCGACAGGCACTCGACCACGGTCTACAACCACCTCTACCGGCGCACCGCGTCGTGGTCCACTGCCGAGGACCTCACCTCTGTCGTGTTTCTCGAGGCGTGGCGGCGCCGCGGCGACGTGCAGTTGGTGGAGGAGTCCGCGCTCCCGTGGCTGCTCGGAGTGGCCAACAAAGTGCTCCAGACAAAGTTCCGTTCTGTACGACGACACCGCGAGGCGCTCAGCCGGCTCCCGAAGGCTCTCGTCGTCCCGGATCCGGCTGACGCCGTGGTCACCCGCCTCGACGGCGAGCTCCGCGTCGGCCAGGTGCTCGCAGCCTTCTCCCGACTGCCGGCCCGGGACCAGGACGTCATCGCGCTCTGTGTCTGGGACGGCCTCGACTACGCCGCCGCTGCCGTCGCCCTCGGGATCCCGGTCGGCACCGTGCGTTCCCGGCTCTCCCGAGCACGCGCCCGCCTCGCCACTCTCGCTCAACTTCCCCCGGACACCCAGGAGCTCTCATGACGACACCCAACCCCTTCCCCCGGCGCGAATTGCCCGATCAGCGACGCCGCGAGATGCGCTCGTTCCTCATCGCGGAGGTGATGCGAGACGGTCGCGGAGAGCCGCGCCGCCGCCCGGCGTTCGCCGCCGCCACGGCTGCCGCGGCCGTCGGCACGCTCGCCGTCGGCGGCGTCCTCGTTGCCCCGCACCTTAGGTCGCACCCCGTCGCCGGCCCGGTCGCCGGCGCCGCCAGTTCGGCAACGGCACCCCCCACGACGGCCACCCCGCCCAACCCGCCGGCAACGGCACCCCCCACGACGGCCACCCCGCCCAACCCGCCGGCAACGGTGACTCCCGCTCCGCCTGAGACCCGCACCGGAACGGGCCCGACCCCACGCGGTGCCACGACCGGCTGCGACGGGATGGTCCTGGCCGACAGCCCAGCGGTCGACGACATCCGTTACCTCCCCCGACGGGTCCCGACGGGCTATTCGCTTGGCCACTCGTGGAGCACCGTGCTCGGCGGGGGCTGCGCCACCGGGTCGCTGACACCGACTCAGCTGTTCCTGCGGCCCGCCGCCGGGGGGCGGTCGGCGGGTGTCATCGCGATGTCCCCCATCAACAACTACTTCGGCGGCGCCGCGACCGCCGCGCCGAGCCCGTCGGCTCCGCTGGTCGGCACCGACGGCATCATGGTCGCGGCTGGCGGACGCGGTCACTTCATCGCTGAGTTGGACACCGTTCAACTGGAGACGGCGGGCC
>CAXSDE010000025.1:19853-42499 GCA_964236265.1 uncultured bacterium | reverse complement strand
CCGGGTCAATCCGCGCCGGGTCAATCCGCGCCGTCGATGGCCAGCGTCTGACCGACGAGTCCGCGCTCGCCAGACCGAACATGTTCGTGACGAACTTGTTTTTTACGAACACGTTCGTTATTGTCGCTGCATGAGCCTTCCTGCCCCGTCGGTCAGCCGACGTGAACGTCCCGCCAAGCGCGCCCTCACCCGCCAGGGCATCGTGGCGGCGGCGGTCGAGATTCTGCGCTCCGAGGGCCTGGCTGGCTTGACGATGCGTCGCCTGGCGCAGTCACTCGATACGGGCGCCGCCTCCCTCTACGTGTATGTGCGCAACACGGCCGAGCTGCACGCCGCGGTCCTCGACGAGCTGCTGAGCGGCGTCGATCTCGCGCCGGTCGACGCCGACGGCAACTGGCACGAGCGTCTCCGGCGGGTGCTCGCGTCGTACACCGTCGTCCTGTTCGCCCACCCCGGACTCGCCGACTCGGCGATGACCGCCCGCCCGTGCGGGCCGCATGCGCTCGACCTGTGGGAGGCGTTGCTCGCGCTGCTGCACGAAGGCGGCGTCCCGGACGACCGCGCCGCCTGGGGCGTCGATCTGCTCCTGCAGATCGCGACGGCCACCGCCGCGGAGCACGGCGCCCGAGCCCGGGCCGTCGACCCGGGCGATGAGCAGGACGCCGTGGAGACGGCCATCCGCGGCGCGTCGCCCGACTCGCACCCCAGGGTCGCCGCGCTCGCCGTCGAGTTGCTCTCGGGCGAAGGGGCGGACCGGCTCGACTGGGCGTTCTCGGTGCTGATCGACGGTTTCCAGCACACGCCGCGACCGGCTGTCGCCGATGGGGCGGAGCCCGTCGTACCGCCTCGAAAATCCTGACGTTCGACACCTCCTCACTCGCACTGTCCGCAGGCTCGCACTGTCCGCAGGCTCGCACTGTCCGCAGGCTCGGCGTCCGCCGCTGCTTGATCCGGCCGCGCCGCTGTGCGCGCGCCCCCTCCTGAACGGAGCACCGCCATGACTGCTGCCCCCACCCAAGCCCCGCACTCGACCGCCGCACCCGGCGGGGAGGTCGAGCCGGCGGACGCCGGCGGCTCGCGGCTGACCACGCGGCTGCGATTGATCCTCGCGGTCGTCCTCATCGCCGACGTGCTGGACCTGATGGACTCCACCATCACCAACATCGCCGCACCGTCGATCGTGCGGGAGATCGGCGGCGGTCAAGCCCTGATCAAGTGGCTCGGCGCGAGTTACGCACTGGCGATGGGCGTGCTGCTCGTCATCGGCGGGCGCCTCGGTGACCGGTACGGCAAGAGGCGTCTGTTTCTCCTCGGCATCGCCGGTTTCGTTGCCGCGTCAGCCGTCTGCGGGCTCGCGGTCAATCCGGCGATGCTCATCGCCGGCCGGCTCGTGCAGGGCGGGTTCGGTGCGCTGCTCATCCCGCAGGGCATCGGCATCCTCCTGTCGACGTTCTCCCGCGAGCAGATGCGCCGGGCCGTCGGCGCCTTCGGGCCCGTGATGGGCGGGTCGGCGGTGCTCGGGCCGATCGTCGCGGGATTCGTCATCGACGCCAACTTCGCCGGCCTGTCGTGGCGCCCGATGTTCCTCATCAACATCCTGCTCGGCGCGATTGGTTACGTCGCCGCGGTGCGGTTGCTCCCGCACGACCACCCGATCAGCGATGTGCGCATCGACGGGCTCGGGTCGGGTCTGCTCGGGGCGTCGATGTTTGGACTGTTGTACGGGCTGATCGAAGGCTCGACCGCCGGCTGGACAGCGGTGCCGATCGTCAGCATCGCCCTCGGCGCCGTGCTCTTTGCCGGCTTCGGGGTGCGGCAACGGCTCGCCGCCGAGCCGCTGATCCTGCCGTCGCTGCTCGCGAATCGCGGTTTCACGGCCGGCCTGCTGCTCGGCTTGGCGTTCTTCGCGGCGGTCAACGGGCTCGCCTACGTCGTATCCCTGTTTCTGCAGGGCGCCATGGGCCGCACGCCGTCCGGGGCCGCGATCGCCATGGCGCCGATGATGCTCGGCATCATCGGGGCGTCGTTCGTCGCCCGGCCGCTCGTCGAGAAGCTCGGCCGGTTGCTCGTGGTCGCCGGCCTCGGAGTCACCTTCGCGGGCGCTGCCGGTCTGTGGGCAACGGTCCTCGCGCAGGGGACTGCCGTCAGCGTCTGGGCACTCGCGCCGTCCCTGCTGGTGCTCGGCGTCGGCATGGGCGCGGCGTTCAGCAGCATCTACGACGTCGCGATCGGCGACGTCGCGCCCGCGGAGGCCGGGAGCGCGAGTGGCGCACTGAGCGCGGTGCAGCAGCTCGCCGCCGCGATCGGGTCCGCTGTGGTGACGACGGTGTATTTCAGGCAACTCGCACACCGCGGCGCGGCGCACGCGATGACGACGAGCGTCGTCATCGTCGGCGCGATTGCGGCCCTCGGTCTGGCGCTCGTTTGGCTGTTGCCGAAGAACGCCGCGCCGGACAACCACTAGAACAGCAACGGTGGCGCGGCCCGGCGCTGCCCTGCGTCACGCCGCGCGAGCGCGGCGCGGCCGCCGGCTCCGCCGCAACCCGGCGGGCGCGGCTCCGTCACGACCAGGCGGGGCGCGGCGCTCCCGACGGCGTCGGTCACGACCCGGCGCGCGACGGCTCCGTCACGACCCGGCGGCCGCGGGGCGGCCGCCGCTGCCTTCGGGTTGGCAGCGTGGGCAGAAGGTCGTCGACCTCGTCTCCATCGACGGGCCGTGTTTGTGGGGCTTGAGTGTCGAGCCGCAGCGGTAGCACTCGCGGCCGGCCCTTCCGTAGACCCAGACATTGCGGCCGGGCCTCGGGTCGCCGGTGGTGACGCGGGTCATGCGGTCCTTGTTGGCGACGAGCAGTTTGCGTGCAAGGGCGACGAGGGCGGGCACGTCGTTGATGGCGCCGACAGGGGTGTCGGGGTGCAGCCCGCGCAGGAACAGGAGCTCGTTTTTGAACACGTTGCCGACGCCCGCGAGATTGCGTTGCTCCATGAGCGCGTCCGCCGCGGTGGTCTCGGGCTGTGCGAGCAGTCTGCGGGCCGCCTCCTCGGCATCCCAGTCGGCGCCGAGCAGGTCGGGGCCGAGGTAGCCGATCGACTTGTCCTCGTCGCGGGTGTGCAAGAGCTCGACGACCGGGAGGCGCCAGCCGACGGCGGTGGCCTTCGTCGTACCGAGAATTGTCCTTATCTCGAAGGCGTTCTTGACGCGGCGCTCGTCGAACGGCGACGGGCGCACCTGCCAGTCGCCGTCCATGCGGAGATGGGTGTGCAGGGTCAGGTCGTCGCTGAAGCGGTGGAGCAGGTGCTTGCCGCGGGACGCGACTTCGAGGAGCGTGCGGCCGACGAGGTCTGTGGTCGCGAGCTGCGGCACGCGGAAGTCGCTGCGGGTGATGAGCTGGCCGGCGAGGGCATCGTGCATGCGCTTGGCCTGGCGGTAGACGGTGTCGCCTTCGGGCATCGCGTCCTCGTCGCCGGGTCAGCCGCGCAGGCGCAGGCCGCGCGGGGTCGCGTGGAAGCCGGCGGAGCGCAGCGCATCACCGAGCGGGGTCAGGGCGATGTCCTCGCCGTCGCCGCGTTCGACGGCGAGGGCGCCGAGCACCCCGTCGCGGACGGCAAGGGCGAGCGCGTCGACCGCGGGTTGCAGGAGCGCTATGTCGTCGCCGAAGGTCAGCAGGGACTTGCCGCCGCGTTCGACGTAGAGGACGAGGGCACCGTCGACGAGCACCACGAGGGCGCCGGCCTTGCGACCCGGGCGGTGGCCGGTGCCGTCAGCGCCATCCGGCCAGGGCAGCGCGGCGCCGTACGCGTTGGCCGGGTCGGTCGCGGCGAGGACGATCGCGCCCGTCGGCTCGCGGTGCGTGGCGGCATGCTGACGGAGCCGGTCCACGGCGCCCGGCAACGCGAACTGGGCGCCGCCGAGACCCTCGACCGCGTAGACACGACGCGCGCGGCCCGCGTCCTCCATGGCCGACAGGATCCGGTAGGCCGCCGAGAACCCGCCGGGGAACCGCTCGGTCATGACGGCGCCGCGGCTCAGGATGCCGTAGCGGTCGAGCATCGCCTCGACCAACGCGGTGGACCGGCGGGTGACGTCGGGCTCGCGGACGGGGGCGAGCGACCAGCGGCCGGTGACGACCGGCGGTCCGGCGCGGGTCGGCATGGCGGGGCGGCCGGTGCGCGACGTGCGGCGGGTCTTCCAATTGCGGCCGGCGGAGGCGCCGAGGCGGGTGCGCAGCGGGGCGAGGGTGTCGTTGGTGACGAGGCCCGCCCAGACGAGTGACCACAAGGTCTCGACGAGGTCGTTGTCGGTCACCTTCGGGATGCGGGCGGTGAGGTCGCGGAAGAACGCCGCGCCGCCGGCGAGGGCATCGAGCACAGCGAGCTCGTTGTCGCCGAGGGTGGCGTCGGCGGGCGACGGCAGGACGAGGGATGCTTCATCAGCGAGCGCGAGGCTGATCCAGCCGTCGTTGCCCGGCAACTCGCCCGCGCCGACCCAGACCACTTCGCCGGCCACGCACAGCTCGTCGAGCATGCTGGGCGCGTAGCCGCCGACGCGCGCCGGCAGGACGAGCCGCTCGAGGGCGCTGGCGGGGACGGCGGCTCCCTGCAACTGCTCGACGGCGCGCAGGATGGCGTCGTGGCCTCTTGCTGTGCCCGAAACGCCTTGCCAGGTTGGGAGAAAACGGCCGAGCGTGACGGCCGGCACGGGCTCGGCCTCCGCGCGGGACCGGGCCACGGACATGCGCCGGATGCGGCGCAGCACCTCCGCGTCGCACCACTCCTTGTTCGCGCCCGTCGGTCGGAACTGACCGGAGACCACACGACCACTCGCGGCCATGCGGGCGAGGGCGGTGGTGACGACGGCGACACCGAGGCCGAAGCGCTGCGCCGGCTCGGTCACGACGAACGGGCCGTGCGTGCGCGCGTAGCGGCTGACGAGGTCGACGAGCGGATCGGCGACGGGCTCGGTGAACGCGTCCGGCACGCCGACGGGCAGCGGCACGCCGAGGGCGTCGCGGAGCCTGCCCCCGTCCTCGATGGCGACCCAGCGCTCCTCACCGGCGATGCGTAACCGGAGCGCGCGCCGCGACTCCTCGAGGTCAGCGAGTTGGTGGGCGGTGCCGCCGCGCAGGAGAACCTCCGCGGTCGTGAGGTCGCCGACACGTCGGAGCAGGTCGGCGACGTCCTCCTTGTCGCGCACCTGCTGGTCGGGCTGCAGCAGGGCGATGGACTTCTCCACCTCGACGATGGCCTCGGGGTCGAGGAGATCGCGCAGCTCGGGGGAGCCGAGGAGCTCGGCCAGCATCGTCGGGTCGAGCGTCAGGGCCTGCGCGCGGCGCTCGGCGATGGGGGAGTCCCCGTCGTACAGGAAGGCCGCGACGAAACCGAACAACAACGAGCGTGCGAACGGCGACGGTGTCTGCGTCTCGACGTCGATCAGGCGGACGGTGCGCGACTGGATGTCGCGCATCAAGGTGACGAGGGCCGGGACGTCGAGGACGTCCTGCAGGCATTCGCGCATCGCCTCGAGGACGATCGGGAAGTCGGGGTATTGCGAGGCGACGCTCAGCAGGCCCGCCGCCTTCTGTCGCTGCTGCCAGAGGGGGGTGCGGCGGCCCGGCATGCGCCGGGGCAGCAGCAACGCGCGGCCGGCGGCCTCGCGGAACCTGCCCGCGAACAGGGCCGACCCGCCGAGCTCGGACTGCACGATGTCGGCGATCTCGTCCGGCTCGAAGATGGGGATATCGGTCGGCGGCGTCTCCTCGATGTCGGGCAGCCGCAGCAGCACGCCGTCATCGGTGTGGATGACCTGCGCGTCGAAGCCGTACCTCTCGCGCAGGCGCGCGCGCATCGCGAGGGCCCACGCGGCGTGAACGGGGGCGCCATACGGGGAGTGGACGGCGACGCGCCAGTCGCCGATCTCGTCGCGGAACCGCTCCACGACGAGGGTGCGGTCATCGGGGACGTTGCGCGTCGCGACCTTCTGCTCCGCGAGGTATTGCAGGAGGTTGTCGGCGGCCCATTCGTCCAAGCCCGCTTGGGAGAGCAGCTCGCGTTGCTTCGGCTCGTCGCTGCCGCCGAGCTGCCGAACGAACGCGCCCAGCGCCTTGCCGAGCTCCGCGGGCCGGCCGAGGTTGTCGCCGTGCCAGAACGGCACCTTGCCGATCTCGCCCGGGGCCGGGGTGACGATGACGCGGTCGGCGTTGATCTCCTCGATGCGCCAGCTGGAGGAGCCGAGGGTGAACACGTCGCCGACGCGCGACTCGTACACCATCTCCTCGTCGAGCTCGCCGATGCGCGCGCCCTTCGCGCCGGCGATGTGCACGCCGAACAGCCCACGGTCGGGGATGGTCCCGCCGTTGGTGACAGCGAGCCGCTGCGCACCGGGCCGGGCGGTGAGCGCGCCGGTGATGCGGTCCCACACGATGCGCGGCCGCAGCTCCGCGAAGGCGTCGCTCGGGTAGCGGCCGGCCAGCATGTCGAGCACGCCCTCGAACACCCGCTCGGACAGTGAGTGGAACGGCGCAGCCCGTCGTACAACGCTGTAAAGGTCGTCGACCGTCCAGGAGTCCATCGCGAGCATCGCGACGACCTGCTGCGCGAGGACATCGAGCGGGTTGCGCGGCATGTGCATCGACTCGATGGCGCCGCCGTGCATGCGCTGCACGACGATGCTCGCGGCGAGCAGATCCCCGCGGTGCTTGGGCAGAACGATCCCGCGGCTGACGTCGCCGACGTTGTGACCGGCGCGGCCGATGCGCTGCAACCCACTCGCCACCGACGGCGGCGACTCGATCTGGATGACGAGATCGACCGCGCCCATGTCGATGCCGAGCTCGAGGCTGCTCGTCGCGACGACCGCAGGAAGCCTGCCTGCCTTGAGCTCCTCCTCGATCTCGCGGCGGCGTTCCCGCGACACGGACCCGTGGTGGGCGCGGGCCAGCTCGCGCGGCTGCTCACCGCGTTCCGTGGCCCGATTGTGCTCGATCTCGTTGATGCGTGTCGTTAGCCGCTCCGCCAGGCGGCGGGAGTTGGTGAAGATAATGGTCGAGCGGTGGGCCTCGACGAGGTCGACGATCCGGTCCTCGACCGCGGGCCAGATGGAGGCACGCTCCTGCGGGGAGAGGTCCTGCTCGTCGAGGTGGTCGGACGGCGCCTGCATGTCCTGCACCGGAACCACGACGCCGATCTCGAGCACCTTGGTGCTGGGCGGCTGGACGACCGCGACGTCGGCACCGCCGCCGAGGTAGGTGGCGACCTCGTCGACGGGTCTCACCGTTGCCGAGAGGCCGATGCGCTGCGCCTTGCGTCCGGTGAGGGCGTCGAGCCGTTCGAGGGTGAGGGCCAGGTGTGCGCCGCGCTTGTTGTTGGCCATGGCGTGGACTTCGTCGACGATGACGTACTGGACGCCGGCGAGGGCTTCGCGCGCCTGACTGGTGAGGATGAGGAACAGGCTCTCGGGCGTCGTGATGAGGATGTCGCCAGGGGTCTTCGCGAAGCGGCGGCGCTCGTCGGCCGGCGTGTCACCGGAGCGGACGTCGACGGTGATGTCGGGGACGGGCTGACCGAGGCGCTGCGCCGCCTGCCGGATGCCGTTGAGCGGGGCGCGGAGGTTGCGCTCGACGTCGACCGCGAGGGCCTTGAGTGGGGAGACGTAGAGGACGCGGCAGCGCTGCTTCGGGTCCTCGGGCGGCGGCTCGGCGGCGAGCCTGTCCAGGGCCCAGAGGAAGGCGGCCAGCGTCTTGCCGGAGCCGGTCGGGGCGACCACCAGGGTGTGCTTGGCGGCGCTGATCGCGGTCCACGCCTGCGCCTGGGCGGGCGTCGGCTCGGCGAAGGACGACGTGAACCAGGCGCGCGTCGGCTCGCTGAAGCGCGCGAGTGCCTGGTCGGGCGTGGTCATCCGTCCAGTGTGCCCGTTGCGTACGACAATTCCCTGGGTGAGCCGTTCCGGCGTGGGTGAGCCGACTGCGGCACCCGGTCAGCCGATCAGAACGGCGTGCGCCTCGACCACGTTGACGGGGAAAGTCTGCTGGCCGGGCTGATCCACGTAACCGAAGTCGTAGCCCCTTGTTGTCACGCCACCGACCGTCACGTCGTAGGTCACGTGCCACTCGACGGTGAGCGTGACCGTGTATTTCGCCGCCCTGGTGTAGACGTGCGTGACGTCACCGGTCGGGTACGGTCCGCCGGGACTGTTGGTGACCGTCTTGGTGCTTCCGTCCCCGAAATCCCACGTGTAGCGAGGGTGGTCGAAGTACACCGTCACCGTGACGCCGCCGCGAGCAAACGTCCCAAACTTGTCCGGCTCCGTCGCCGCGACGTACAGCTCTAGTGTTACCGGGAGAGGAGTGTTAGCACCCGGTTGAAGGCTTCCGACAGCCGGATCCGGCGTATGGGTCTTGAGCCACTCTTGAACCAAGGCAGGGGGCGCCGGAGGGGGATTGCCCCCAGGAACGGCGCAATACGACACGATGAATGTCCGGTTCGTAGCGGTCACCTGATAGGTGTCGTACTGGGCCTGGCCGGGTGGGCACCCGATAGGGGTTGCCGGCCGTGTGCATGTGACCCAGTTCGCCTGGGGGACACCTGCGCACGTTCCGACATTGAGGTACGTAGGTGGGCAGTTCGTTACGCAAGTCGAAACCGTCGTCGTGGAACCTGGTGTTCCTTTACCTGGTTTGCCACCCGGCGAGGACTTCTGGATCGTTGTGCTCACGGTGCCATCGGGGTTAGTGCCAGGTCGTGATGACGATGCCACGCAGGATGTTAGTTGTTGATTTACAGACACCGCCTGCCTGCGCTGGCGCCGAGAAGAAGCAAGTCAACAGCGACATCGCTGCCACAAGGACGAGAAGTCTGCGGGTCACGACGTTGGGTCTTCCACGAAGTAGAGGAGCCAGCGGTCGTCTATGTAGTTCATTTGAAAGACGTCGGTGATGGTGTACGCATTCAAGTCCTCTATCACCTTGCCCTTGCCATCGATCGTCTTCTCGGGCGGCACAACATACTTCAGTTGAACACTGACGACCTTTGGCTGCCTACTGAGGACCTTCGCCGAAATACCTGCGGGCAGTGTCATGACAACGTGTGCATGTGCGGACTTCAACGTCGCGACAGCCGTCATCATTCGTGATCTATAGTTGCAGTGCTCATACGAGATGGAGTTGAACTCGGTCAGGTCTTGGGTGAGTGAAACCCGATAGATCGCGCCGACAGCCGCCTTTGCGGCTTCGACGGCTGCGGCCTCGCTGGGGTCACCCGTCGCAAGGGAGACCGATGGAGCGGGGGTCGGCGACGGTTGGACGAACCTGTAGCGGTCGGCGAGGACGAGTCGGGGAGAGACGTCGGCGGCGTCGACGCGGTCGACGGCGTCGTGTCCGAAGGGCTGACCGTGACTGACGAAGGCGTCAACGGCGGTAGCGAGCCGGGGGCAACTGCCTGTTTGCTACAGCCCGCAACGGTCAGGGTGAGGACAGCCGCAGCCCCCCAACGGCGCACGATCATTGGGGCATCCTAGCGGGCATCGGCGGCCGTACAAAAAGATCTCCACAGGACAAGTCGGGCACAGGTCGTGCCAGGACCGCACCACGGCCGATGGCCGACCCCGAGGTGTCACGGATAATGGCGGCATGCGTGCCACGGACTTCTGGGAGCGGATGCGGACGGTCTTCGGACCTGCGTACGCGGAGTCGTTCGCGCGCGATCACGTTCTGCAGGAGCTCGGCAGCCGGACGGTCATCGAGGCGATGAACGCCGGGTACGACGTGAAGGAGATCTGGCGGGCCGTGGTCGCATCCGACAGCGTCGAGGTCCCTCCCACGCTGCGCTGACCCGGCACACGGAGCCTCGGGCGAGCACTTCGAAGCCGTCGGCGTGTCGGGTCTGTTCGAACGCATGTTCGGTTACTGTGGACAACATACCGGTGTCCACAGGACAGAATCTCCGGGCCAAATTGTCGGTGCGGCCGCATAGCTTCGGCTTCGACACAGACCACAACCCGACTGGGGTGAACGATGGCAGGACTCGACCGCGCGAAGTCTCTCGACATGGCGCTGGCGCAGATCGACAAGCAGTTCGGCAAGGGCTCGGTGATGCGCCTGGGTGACGAGGTGCGTGCGCCGATCGCCGTCATCCCCACCGGCTCCATCGCGCTCGACGTCGCCCTGGGCATCGGTGGTCTCCCGCGCGGCCGGGTCGTCGAGATTTACGGCCCGGAGTCCTCCGGCAAGACGACGGTCGCGCTCCACGCCGTCGCCAACGCGCAGCGCGCCGGCGGCATCGCGGCGTTCATCGACGCGGAGCACGCGCTCGATCCGGACTACGCAAAGGCGCTCGGCGTCGACACCGACGCGCTCCTCGTCTCGCAGCCCGACACGGGTGAGCAGGCTCTCGAGATCGCCGACATGCTGATCCGCTCCGGCGCGATCGACATCATCGTCATCGACTCCGTGGCCGCGCTCGTGCCGCGCGCCGAGATCGAGGGCGAGATGGGCGACTCCCACGTGGGTCTCCAGGCCCGCCTGATGTCCCAGGCTCTGCGCAAGCTGGCGGGAGCGCTCAACAACTCGGGCACGACGGCCATCTTCATCAACCAGTTGCGCGAGAAGATCGGCGTCATGTTCGGGTCGCCCGAGACGACCACGGGCGGCAAGGCCCTGAAGTTCTACGCGTCGATCCGCCTCGACGTGCGTCGCATCGAGACACTCAAGGACGGCACCGACGCGATTGGCAACCGCACCCGCGTCAAGGTCGTCAAGAACAAGATGGCGCCCCCGTTCAAGCAGGCGGAGTTCGACATCATCTACGGCCAGGGCATCAGCCGCGAAGGCTCACTCATCGACATGGGCGTCGAGCACGGCATCGTGCGCAAGTCCGGCGCTTGGTACACGTACGAGGGCGACCAGCTCGGCCAGGGCAAGGAAAACGCGCGCATGTTCATGCGTGACAACCCCGACCTCGCCAACGAGGTCGAGAAGAAGATCCTCGAGAAGCTCGGAGTCGGTGCGACCGTCGACAAGGACGACATCGTGCCGGCCCCCGTCGACTTCTGAGCAACCACATGACATCCCGACGCCGCTGGGCTCAGTGGGCGGAAGAACCGGTCGACACCCCCGCCGATCCGCCCGCTGATCCCGAAGCGGTCGCCCGCAACATCTGCTTGCGGGCGCTCGCGATGGCTCCCAAGTCCCGCGCGCAGCTCGCCGCTCTCATGGCGAGCCGCGCGGTGCCGGACGACGTGGCCGACAAAGTGCTCGCCCGGTTCACCGACGTCGGACTCATCGACGATGCAGCGTTCGCGGCGATGATCGTCGACAGTCGCCGCAATGGGCGCGGGTTCGCCCGCCGCGCCATCGCCGACGAGTTGCGCAAGAAGGGCGTCGACGACGAGACCGCCCGGGAAGCGGTCGACACCATCGACAACGACGCTGAGATGGCGACCGCACGGTCGCTTGTCGAGCGCAAGCTCCCGTCGATGCGCGGTCTCACACCCGAGGCACGCACGCGCCGGCTGGTTGGCATGCTCGCGCGCAAGGGCTACTCGTCCGGAGTCGCCTACCGCGCGGTCAAAGAGGCGGTCGTCGACGTCGGTCGCCACATCGACGACGAGTTCCACGGGCTGGTCGAAAGCGCCAACGACTGAGCATGGTCAAAGAGCATGGTGACTCAGCGACGGTGCAACGTCTCCTCCTGTGCCGCTTCCTGATCCCAAGCCGCGATCAGGGTGCGATTCACGACGGCGACCAAGGTGAAAAGAGCCAGCCGCGCGACCGTCCGGACGCACCAAGGCAAGGGGCCCGCGAGCGCGAACATCGCCGCCTGACACCACTGCTTCGCGACCGGCGACAGGCCGCCCCTCGCCCGTGGCGAGACGCCCACGGCCCACACGCTCGCCCATGCGGCGACAGCGATGATGGCGATGGCGACCGGTGCCGGCGTCGACGGCCCCACGTGGACACCCCACAGGGCCACGCCGGTCAACGCCGCCAGCTCCAGGAGGAACGCCCAGCACCAGGTTCGCCGGTACGCGCGGCTGCCATGGGTAGTTACCGCCCGGGCCCCTCGTTGCCGGACCGGCCCCTGCGTCGTGCGGCTCGCTGCCAAGGGTTGCCTTTGCGGTCATCGTGTCAGATGAAGGCACGCGGAGGAGTCGCCATGCGAGGAATACAGTCGCCGTCCTGACGAACTCGGTGTCAGGCGGTCAGAAACGCCAGCTCCGTACGCCACTTGCTCATGTCCGGCTCGGTGTCGGGGGAGTCGAGGTAGAACTCGTAGCGGGCGTCCCAGTGCTCGCCGTCCGCCTCGATCCGGCGCGCCCACGTCACGCCGCGCGCCTCCGCCCAGGCGAGCAGCTGCCCCGTTGCCTCCTCCAGCTCGTCCGGATGTCCCGTGTGCAGCGCGGTGAGGTAGCGACCAGCCGGGATGATGCCCACCTCGATCTCGCCCTCGCCGGCCACCGGCGCAACAACGGGCACGCCCGCGGCGACGACCATGTCGCCGGGCATGTCGATCACGTCGTAGCGGAAGAACGGTGGCCCGGCCGACTCGACGCCCTTCTCACCCAGCCAGCCGAACACGTCACCCAGCAGGGGCGGGATCTCCAACCCCAGCTGCCCCATCGACGTGCGCCGGGTGATGGCGACGTACGACTGATCCTGTCGTTCATCGAACGTGGGCTCGGTCATCTGCATGGGAAGTCCTTTCGAGACGAGGTCAATGGTCGATCTCGGCGCGCCGAAGCGTCAACATGCCGCGCAGTTCCTCGCGCATCCGCGGCGACACCTGACCGAGCTGCGCAAAGTCCCCGATGTTCACCATGCAGCTATTGATATGCCTTCACACGGTGTCAGGGTCAAGGAACGCGGCGGATCAACGGGCAAGCAGCTCCGGATGCGACAGGAAAACGCGTTCGAGCGACGCCGGCCGGCGGCCCGTGAGCGTCAGGATGTCATCGGTCACCGTCTCGATCTCACCGGCGGCGATCGCCTGGTAGGAGGAGATCCACCCCTCGACCTCCCAGTCCTCGGCGCCAGAGCCGCGGCGCGACTCCCAGGCCTCGGCGAGCGTCTCGTCGACGAACGTGAACGGCCGGCCCGCGAGCCGTGCCACCCGTTCGGTGGCGTCCGCCAGGGAGATGGCCTCCGGCCCCGTGAGCGTGTACGTCAACCCGTCGTGGTCACTCACCCCGTCATGCTCGTCCGCGGTCAGCACGGCGACGGCCGCGTCCGCGATGTCGTCCTGGGCCACGAATGACGCGCGCCCGTTGCCTGCGGGCCCGCGCACGACCCCGTCGGGGCCGGCCAGCCGCGGCAGGCAGTCGGTGTAGAGGCTGTCGCGCAGGATCGTCCAGCGCAGCTCGGTCGCGGCCAGGTGGTCCTCGGTCGCCCAGTGCTGCTCCGCCAGGGTGTAGGTGGCGTCCTGGGTCGCGTTGATGAAGGACAGGTAGACGACCCGCTCGACGCCGGCCGCCACGGCGGCGTTGATGACGGTCCGGTGCTGTTCGGGGCGGTCGACCGCCTCAGCGCCGGAGACGAAGAAGAACGTGCGCGCGCCCTCCAGCGCGGCCGTCATGGCGGGGCCGTCGCTGTACGACGCGGTGGCCACGGACGCCCCCGGCAGCGACGGGGCACGCGTGGCGTCCCGCACAATCAGGCGCTGGTCGACACCCAGCTCCGACAGGCGCCGGGCGACGCGGCCGCCGACCGCGCCGGTGGCTCCACTGACGGCGATCATGGGCATCTCCTTCGCGGTGAGCACGGCCCCGGCGGGCCGGATACCCTCGTCGGTGTGAGCCGTACGTACGAGGTCCGCACCTACGGGTGCCAGATGAACGAGCACGACTCCGAGCGAATAGCAGGACTCCTGGAGGTCGCCGGGTATTCCCGCGTGCCCTCGGGCGGCGCGGCGGACCTGGTCGTGTTCAACACGTGCGCCGTCCGGGAGAACGCCGACAACAAGCTCTACGGCAACCTCGGCCACCTCTACCCCGCCAAGCAGGCCAACCCTGACATGCTCATCGCTGTCGGC
Organism: uncultured bacterium; assembly: GCA_964236265.1. GTDB lineage: Bacteria > Actinomycetota > Actinomycetes > JAVEEB01 > JAVEEB01 > JAVEEB01. The sequence goes on along the minus strand of CAXSDE010000025.1, from coordinate 28,483 downwards.
GGCTGCCTTGCGCAGAAGGACCAGGGCACGATCGTCGAGCGGGCGCCGTGGGTCGATGTCGTGTTCGGCACCCACAACGTCGGCTCGTTGCCGGCACTGCTCGAGCGGGCCCGGATCACCAAAGAGGCGCAGGTCGAGCTGCACGAGTCGCTCACCATGTTCCCGTCGACGTTGCCGTCGCGCCGCGAGTCCGCCTATGCCGCATGGGTCGCGATCAGCGTCGGCTGCGACAACACGTGCACGTTCTGCATCGTGCCGTCGCTGCGCGGCAAGGAGAAGGACCGCCGGCCCGGGGACGTGCTCGCGGAGATCCAGGCGCTCGTCGACCAGGGCGTCGTCGAGGTCACACTGCTCGGCCAGAACGTCAACTCCTACGGCCGCGAATGGGGCGAGCCGCTCGCGTTCGGTCAGTTGCTGCGGGCGTGCGGAGCGATCGCCGGCCTCGAGCGCGTGCGCTTCACCTCGCCGCACCCGCGCGACTTCACCGACGACGTCATCGCCGCGATGGCAGAAACGCCGAATGTCATGCACTCGTTGCACATGCCGCTACAGTCCGGCTCCGATGATGTGCTGCGCCGCATGCGCCGGTCCTACCGCCGCGAGAAGTATCTCGGGATCATCGACCGTGTGCGTCTCGCCATGCCGGACGCCGCTATCACCACGGACATCATCGTGGGTTTCCCGGGGGAGACGGACGCCGACTTCGAAGAGACGTTGGACATCGTACGACGTGCTCGGTTCACTGCTGCTTTCACGTTCCAGTATTCCAAGCGTCCCGGCACCCCTGCGGCGGACATGCCCGACCAGGTGCCGGCCGAGGTGGTGAAGGAGCGCTATCGACGGCTCACCGATCTACTCGATGAGATCTCGTTGCAGGAGTCGCAGAAGCTGATCGGGCGGCAGGTCGAGGTGCTCGTCGCCGAGGGCCAGGGGCGCAAGAACGCCGAGACGCTGCGGATGAGCGGGCGCGGTCCCGACAACCGGCTGACGCACTTCGCCGCGGTCGACGGGCTGCGGCCGGGCGACATGGTGACCGTTGAGGTGACGTACGCGGCGCCGCACCATCTCGTCGCCGACACCGTGGTCTCTTGGCGCCGGACGCCCGCCGGGGATGCGTGGGAGGCCCGCACCGCCGCGCCGCCGCAGCCGCGGGGTGTCACGCTCGGGTTGCCGACCGTCGGGGTGCCCGCCCCGCTGGCCGCGGCTCCCGGCTGCGGCTGACCCGACAACCTGTTACGACACCACCGGTCACAAGCATCAGCGGTCACGACTCCCGCCCGTCACGACGCCTTCGGTGCAGAGCGTCTGCCCGTCGGCGCGCGCGTGCGACCACCAGCCCGACCACCGACCGCCCTGCGCCAGCACGCGCGCCGCTTCGTCCACCCGGGTGCCGATGTCGAGCCAGTGCCACGCCTGCGCGAAACAGATCAGGTCAGCACAGCCGTCCCGGAACGGCAATCGAGAGCCGTCGGCCACGACTGCCGCCCACACGGCCGGCGAATTGTCGCGGGTATGCCTCACCATGTCCCGGCGGACATCGAATGCCAGGACCTGTGCACCACGGTCCGCGAGTGCCCGGCTCGCGATTCCCGTCCCACATCCGCCCTCCAGCACCAGCAGACCGTCCAACGGGCCCAGCGCGTCGAGCAATGCAGCCGGATAGTCGGGCCGACCCACCGCGTAGTGGGAGACGACCGCGTCGAACGGTGCACCGCTCATGGCGTGTCAGTCGCAGCAGCGGGCGATCGTCGCTGCAGGACCCGGTCCGGCACGATCGCTCCCCGATGCTGGATCACCGTCGCCGCGAGCGTGTGACCTGCCAGTGCCGCGGACTCCGCCGACGCGCCGGTGACCCGGGCTGCCAGGTAAGCCCCGTTGAAGGAATCGCCCGCCGCCGTCGTGTCGCGGACCGCCGTGACGCGCGCTGCCGGGACGTGGGTGCGCACGCCATCGGCGAGGACAGTGCACCCGCTCGCACCGTCCTTCACGACGATCTCCCGCACCCCGAAGGCGGCGAGGCGATCGATGCACGCGGTGGCGTCGGGGTCGTCGTACAGGAGTTGCTCATCACTCAACGTCGGAAGGGCGATCGACGTGAGCGCCAGCGTGCGTTCGATGGCGGCGCGCGCGGTCGCGGCGTCCGGCCAGCCCGCCGCGCGGTAGTTGCTGTCGAACGCCACCCGCCGCACGGCCGCCAGCGACGTCCACAGGTGCTCCCGCGCAGTCGACGGCAGAATCTGGAGCGTGATGGCGGACAGATAGACCATGTCGTACGAGGAGAATTCCATCGGACCGTCCGCGAACAGGGTGCGCGCCGGCGAAGTGCTGCGGTGGTAGGTGAAATGACGCTCGCCGTCGGGATCCGTGCGCACGAGGTAGAGGCCGGGCGACGAACGTTCCCGTCGCTCGACGAGCTGCACGCCGATGCCCTCGGCGCGCATCGCCGTGAGCATCCGGTCGCTGTAGACGTCGTCGCCGATCGCGGTGACGTAGTCGACGGCGACGCCACCGGGGCTCCGTGCGACGTAGACGGCGGTGTTGTAGGTGTCACCGGCGAACCCGACCGCAAGCGTGTCGTCACCGCGGTGGCGCAGCTCGACCATGCACTCGCCGATCACCGCGAGTCGCGGCGCACCGAGTCGCGGCGCACCGAGTGGTGGCGCACCGGGTGGTGGCGCAGCGGGTGGCAGCGCACCCGGCGGTGGCGCACCGGGTGGTGGCGCACCGGGTGGTGGCGCCGGGGTCACCGTGGGTCCGTGCCGGTCGCGGCCCGCAGCTCGGCCACCTTCGCGCCGAGGTCGTCCGCCGCGTATAGGTCGCTGCCGACCCCGACGGCCCACGCGCCCGCGGCCAGCCACTGCGGCACGTCGGCGACCGCGATCCCGCCGGTCGGCACGATGCGCGCCCCGGGCAGCACGTCCAGCAGGGACTTCAGGTAACGGACGCCGCCGACGTGCGCGGGAAACAGCTTGGCCACGCCGAAGGCAGCGGCCGCCGCGACCTCAGCCGGAGTGAACCCGCCCTCGATGAAAAGAACTCCCGCCGACGCGGCCACGTCACGGACCTCGGCCGCGGGACAGGGACTCACGAGGAAGTCGGCCCCGCAGGAGAGCGCCAGCGTGGCGTTGGCGGCCGTGGTGATCGTGCCGACGCCGATCAACGCATCGACGGTGCCGGCGCGCAGGTCGCGCACGAGATCCGGCCACCCGGGTGTCGTCGCCGTGCACTCGATGGCGTCGACGCCGGCGCCGAGCAACCGGGCGACGATGTCGTGCGCCATCTGGGCGGACGCAGCCCGGATGACGGGAAGGATGCGCGAGTCGCCGATGCGCGCGATCGTGGCTGCTGCGCTGGTCATGGCGACCCTTCCATCGTGGCGGTGGTGCGGCGTCGGATGGCGCGACCGGGGATGGCCGCCGTCCGTTCGCCGCCGTCGATGACGAGCTCGCCGTTCACGAACACATACGGTATGCCCACCGGTGTCCGCCGCGGATCCTCGTACGTCGCAACGTCGGCCACCGTCGCCGGGTCGAACAGCACGAGGTCGGCCACGTACCCCTGCGCCACCACCCCGCGATCAGAGAGCCCGAGCCGGCGCGCGGGCCTTGACGTCAGGTGCGCGATGCACTCGGGCAGCGACAGCACACCCACCTCGCGCACGTAGTGGCCGAGGTAACGCGGAAACGTGCCCCAGGCCCGCGGGTGCGGCCGGGCCCCGACGAGCAGCCCGTCACTGCCGCCCTGGTGCGCCCGGTGCTGCATGATGGCGCGCACGTTGTCCTCGTCACCGACGTCCATGAGGCACGTGGTCCCGGCGTCGTCGGCGAGCAGCAGGTCGAGGAACGCCTCCGCGGGCGGCCGGCCGGTGTCGGCCGCGATGTCGGCGACGGTGCGGCCGACGAGTGCGCTGTTCGCCGCGCGTCGTACGCCACTGATCTGGATGGCGGACCACTCGCAGGTGACACCGTGACAGCCGTCGCTGCCTTCCACGTCGAGCGCGTGCGCGATGCGCGCGCGGTCGGTGGGGGAGTGCAACCGCTCCGCGAGCCGCTCCGGCCCGCCCTCGGACGCCCAGCTGGGGAGCAGCGCCGCGAGCGTCGTCGACCCGGGTAGGTAGGGATAGCTGTCGAGGCTCACGTCGAGCCCCTCCGCGAGCGCGTTGTCGAGCAGCGCGAGGAGCTCGCCGGCCCGCCCCTTGTTGACGTCGAAATTCAAGGTGGCGTGCGAAAAATGCACCGGTGCACCGCTGCGCCGGGACACGTCGAGCATCTCCGCGTAGGCGCCGAGGGCGTTCGCGCCGTAACTGCGATGGTGCGGGGCGAAGAAGCCGTCGTACGACGCGACCGTGGTGCACAGCGCGACCAGCTCGTCGGTGCCGGCGTACATCCCGGGGGTGTAGGTGAGGCCCATCGACAACCCGACCGCGCCGTGCTCCATCCCGGCGGCGACCAGGTCGCACATCCGGGCGATCTGCCGAGCAGATGCGGGCCCCGCGTCCCAGCCCATCACCATCATGCGGACGTTGCCGTGCGGCACGAGGTACGCCGCGTTGAGCGCCAGCCCCTCGTCGCACCGCTCCAGATAGTCGGCGACGGTGCGCCAACCGATGTCGCCGTCACTGCCGGGGTCGCCGTTCCAGCCCGCGAGGCGGTTGCGCAGTTGCGCAGCGGTGACGTCGTCGGTCGGCGCGTAGCTCAGCCCGTCCTGGCCGAGCACCTCCAGCGTGACACCTTGGGCGACCTTGGCCAGGTGGTCGCGATCCCGCACCACGGCCAGGTCGCTATGGGCATGCATGTCGATGAAACCGGGCGACAGCACCAGTCCCGTGGCGTCGATCACTCGCGCTCCCTCGAGCGGCGCGGGCGAGATCGCCGTGATGCGGTGACCGTCCAGGCCGACATGCACCCGTCGCGCGGGGCTGCCGGTCCCGTCGAGCATGTCGGCGTTCGCGATGACCGTGCCGAACGGCATCTCGCCCCACCCCATCAGAAGTAGGTGCGGATGAGGTCGACCACGTGGTCGTCGTTGTCGACGACGGGCAGCAGCTGCCACTTGTCGAACACCGTGCACGGATGGGACATCCCGAAGCGCACGAGGTCACCGACCTCCACCGACACATCGACACCGAGCGAGAGAAACGTGTGCTGGTCGTTGACGGCGGTGACCCTGCAGTCCATCGCGGCCGTCGTCGTGCCGTCGGCCCGGCGGATCCGTTGCGCGACAGGAAGATCCAGGTCGTACGACACGTCGCGCTTGCCCGCGTCCAGGATCGCGAGGCGAGGCTCGGGGCGCGACAGCACGCGCGACCATGCGTGCAGTGCGGGCCGGAACGGGGCAACCGCCTCGCCCGCGCGCCCGAACGGCGACAACAGAAGATAGTGACCGTCGTCGTGGGCGACGTACGCCCCGCTGCGCAGCACCACCGCGACGGGTGACGCGAGGTCCCAGGGCTCGCTGAGGACGTCCGTCACCTGGTCGAAATAGGCGCTGCCGCCCGCGCTGACGAGCACCTCCGCCAGGCCGTCGAAGTGGCCCTGCTGCGCGAGAGCGACGACCGTGCGGCGCATCCCGCGCAGGAATCCCTCGACCGCGTCGAACGCCTCCGCCGTGAGGTCGTGTGCGTAGGCACCTTCGTATCCCGCAACGCCCGAGAGGCTGAGCGACGGACGGGACGCAATGGCCTCGGCCACGGCGAGGGACTCGGTCAGCGTGCGGCAGCCCGCGCGACCACCGGGGCGGCCGACCTCGATGAGCACGTTGACGGCTCGGGTCGCTCCGGCCGCCGACAGGGCTTCGTCCATCAGCTCGACACCGCGCACCGAGTCGGCGAAGCAGGAGAACTGGAACGCCTCGTCCTCCCTGAGCTCCGCGGCGACCCACGCGAGCCCTTCCGGATCGACGAGCTGGTTGGCGAGCACGATGCGCCGGATCCCGACGGACCGCATGACGGCGACCTGCGAGATCGTCGCTGCCGTGATGCCCCAGGCGCCGAGACCGAGTTGGCGGGCATACACCTGCGGCGCCATCGTCGTCTTGCCGTGGGGGGCGAGCCGCACGCCGCGGTCGGCGCACCAGCCGGCCATCGAGGTGAGATTGTGCGAGAGGGCCGCCCCGTCGATCGACACGAACGGCGTGCGCATCTCGTTGACCGAGACCCCGGCCGCCGTCAGCTCGTCGGTCGTGCGGCCCCACCACGCGACAGGCACGCTCTTGTCGCGCGAAGAGAGCGGCTGCAAGCGGATCGCCTGCACCGCCGCGTCGTTGTAGCCCGCGTCGTCGTAGCCGGCGCCGTCGTAGCCGGCGACCGTGGCGCCGTGGTCGGCCATCACCCTCCTCGCCGGGCGTCGCTGCCGGAGAGCGCGACGCGGTCGAGCGTACGCTCGACCCGCCCAGCCATCGCGCCAGAAGGAGCGACATGTCGAAGACCGCCGTCAACACGCCGGGCGCGCCGCGCCCCGTGGCCGCCTACTCGCAAGCCGTCCGCAAGGGCAACATCCTGCAGGTCGCTGGCCAGGGCCCGGCCGACCCGCGGACCAACGACTACGTCGCCGGCGGCATCACCGAGCAGAGCCGGCAGGTGCTGGACAACCTCGCGGCGATCCTCGCGGCGGCCGGCGCGTCGTTCGACGACGTCGTGATGACGCGCGTCTACCTCGCCAACACCGAGGACTTCGCGGCGATGAACGCCGTCTACACCGAGTACGTCACCGAGCCGTTCCCGGCGCGCACCACGGTGTACGTCGGGTTGCCGCCCGGCATGCTGGTCGAGATCGACGTGCTCGCCGTGCTCGACTGAGCGCGATGACCTCCTCGGTGGTCCCGCGGCCGCTCACGCACGAGCCCGCCGCCGGGGTCTTCGTGCTCGACGCGGCGACGAAGGTGGGTGCGCCGCCGGAGTTTGCCGCCGCAGCACAGTGGCTGACGGCGACGATCGGCGCAGCGACGGGGTTGCCGCTGCGCAGCGCCCACCCGGCGCGGGCGTCGATCGCGTTCACCCACGACCCGGCAATCCCCGTCGAGGGCTACCGGCTGGCCGTCGCGACGGACCACATCGAGGTCGCCGCGAGCGACGACGCCGGCGCGTTCTACGCCGCGCAGACGCTGCGGCAGCTGGTTGGCCCGGCCGCCTTCCGCGCGGCGCCGATCACCGGCGGACCGTGGGAGGTGCCGGCCGGCGTCGTCACCGATGCACCGCGGTTTCCGTGGCGGGGTTGCCTTCTCGACGTGGCGCGCCACTTCCAGCCGAAGGGCGCGGTGCTCCGCTTCGTCGACCTGCTGGCCGCGCACAAGCTCAACGTGCTGCACCTGCACCTCACCGACGACCAGGGCTGGCGCATGCAGATCGAGCGCTATCCCGAGCTGACGAACATCGGTGCCTGGCGCACCGAGTCGATGCTCGGGCGGGGCACACCCGACGCGTTCGACGGCCGTCCGCACGGCGGGTTCTACACCAAGGACGACCTGCGCGAGATCGTCGCGTACGCGAGCGCCCGCCACGTCACCGTCCTGCCCGAGATCGACGTGCCCGGCCATACGCAGGCGGCGATTGCGTCGTACCCCCATCTCGGAAATCTTGAAGCCCGCTTGCCGGTGTGGACGTCCTGGGGCATCTCTCCCAACGTGTTGAACGTCGAGGAGGGGACCGTCGAGTTCTTCCGCCGGGTCCTCGACGACGTGATGGAGGTGTTTCCGTCCGCGGTCGTCAGCCTCGGCGGTGACGAGGTGCCGACGACGCAGTGGGAGGACAGCGACGCGGCTCGCGCGCGCCTGCTCGAACTGGGCGTGGCGGACGTCAGCCGGTTGCAGACATGGTTCATCGACGAGCTCGCGGCGCATCTCGCCGCGGGCGGCCGGCGCGTCGCCGTGTGGGACGAGCTCGTCGAGACGGGGCTGCCGCCGCGCGCACTCGTGCAGTCGTGGCGCGGCTATGACGGTGGCCTCGCCGCCATCCGCGCCGGCTTCGAGACGGTGCTGTGCCCCGAGCAGTCCGTCTACCTCGACCACCGGCAGTCCGAGCAACCGGACGAGCCGATCCCCGTCGGGTTCGTGACCACCCTCGAGCGCGTGTACGGGTTCGAGCCCATGCCGTTGGGGCTCACCGACGACGAGCAGGCACTCGTGCTCGGCGCGCAGGCGCCGGTCTGGACGGAGCACCTCGACTCACCGCAGCGGGTGGACTACGCGGCCTTCCCCAGGCTCGCCGCGTTCGCCGAAGTCGTGTGGACGGCGCCGGAGCTCAAGAACGCGGACAATTTCGTACGGCTTCTCAAGGATTTTCACCTGCCGCGGCTCGACGCGCTGGGCGTCGACTACCGGCCGCTCGATGGGCCGCTCCCGTGGCAGACGAGGCCCGGGGTCGCGGGCCGACCGCGACCCCGGCCGGAGTGACGCGGCGGCGACGGGGTCAGTCGGCGCCGGCGCGACCAGGCGGCGCCCAGTTGATGAGCGGGGTGTCGGCGATGGCGGCCAGCAGGTGGCCCATGGTGGCGCCGTCGCCGAGGCGCCCGTTCGGCCCGCCGGCCTGGATCTCGTACCAGCCGTCCGCATTGCCGGCGCGGACGATCGCGACGGAGGGCCGAGCGCCGTCGGGCTCGTCGGAGCGCGAGCCGATGTCGATGTAGTCCTCGTTC
>CAXSDE010000025.1:15417-19843 GCA_964236265.1 uncultured bacterium | reverse complement strand
TCGGCCCGCACTGCGCGTGGACGCGGACCGTGCCGGAGCGCGCGGTGTAGGTGGCGTCCCGGCTCGTCGCGGCCGTCCTGTCGCTCGTCAGGTGCACCCCGTACGACCCGTTGCGCCACGTGCCGACCGCGGCCAGGAACTGCCGGCAGGTCAGCGCCGTCTTGTTCACCAGGTCGGCGTGGAAGGGATAGCGCGTGACCGTCGGGCTGGGGGCGGGGCGGGGGATGGCAGTCGGGGTCGGTCCGCGCGTCGGTGTGAGCGCCGGTGTGGGCGCCGGTGTGGGCGCCGGTGTGGGCCCCGGTGTGGGCGTCGGTGTGGGCGTCGAGGAGGTCGCGACCGGGGTGGGCGTGGGTGCCTTGTCAGGCAGGTGCAGCCAGTAGCCGCCGCCGCCGATCACCAGGGCGGCGACCGCCACGGCGACCGTGCGGCGGGGCGAGGGCTCGCGCTCAGGACGGTCCATGCCTGCTTCCAGGATGTCCATCGCCTGCGTCCCGCCCTTTCCGTGTCGCTGCCGACCGGCGATCTCGTAGGGTCACCGTCGTGCCGGTCATCGCGGCGGGCTGCTGCCCGCCTCCGCCATCAGTGTTGATCCCGCCGTGGCAGGCCCGCGTCCGAGTCCCACGAGCTGGCCGGCCTGCGTGGAGTCCGACGGGCTGGCTGGCCTGCACGCCGGCTGCCCTGTCTTCGGTCCGGGCCGCAATCGCGGATTGCGGTGAGCTCGTGATCCTCGGGACCGACGAGCTCGTCGTGGCGGACGCTGCGCCCGGCGGCCTGCCGATGCGACCGGGCGCATCGTGACGCCGATCGTCGCCGTCGTGGGTCCCACCGCGGCCGGCAAGTCCGACCTCGCCATCGCCCTGGCGCACCAGTTGGACGGCGAGGTCATCAACGCCGACTCGATGCAGCTCTACCGCGGCATGGACATCGGCACGGCGAAGCTCACGCTCGACGAACGCGGCGGCGTCCCGCACCACGTGCTCGACGTCTGGGACGTCACGCAGACCGCGAGCGTCGCCGACTACCAGTTGCTCGCGCGCGCGGCGATCGCGGACATCCGCCGGCGTGAGCGCACGCCGATCCTCGTCGGCGGGTCCGGCCTCTATCTGCGCGCCGCCCTGGACGATCTGGAGTTCCCCGGCACGGATGCGGCGATCCGGGCGAGGCTCGAGGACGAGCTCGGCACCGTCGGCTCGGTCGCGATGCACGCTCGGTTGCGCGGTCTGGACGCCGTCGCCGCCGAGAACATGGACCCGGTCAACGGTCGGCGGATCGTGCGTGCGCTGGAAGTCATCGAGCTCACGGGGGAGAAGTGGTCGGCGCGACTGCCCGACTACCGCTACCTCGACCCGGCGACCGTGCAGGTGGGTATCGACGTCCCGTTCGAGGCGCTTGACCAACGCATCGCCGCGCGGGTGGACCGCATGTGGGCGCAGGGTTTCGTCGACGAGGTGCGTGCCCTGGAGCGCCGTCAGCTGCGCACCGGCGTGACGGCGCCGCGGGCGCTGGGGTATTCGCCCGTACTGCAGTTCCTCGACGGGGAGTGCGACGAGGCCACGGCGAAGGCGACGACGGCGCAGGCGACGAGGCGGTTCGCCCGCCGGCAGCTGTCGTGGTTCCGCCGTGATCCGCGCATCCGGTGGCTGCCGTTCGGGCCCGATCTCCAGACCGCCGCTCTGGCTGCCCTGGCCGGACGCAGCACCTGAGGCTGGCGTCCTGGCCCGGCCCGGCCCGGCCCGTCCCGGCCCGGCCCGGCCCCTGCCCTGGCCGGACGCAGCACCTGAGGCTGGCGTCCTGGCCCGGCCCGGCCCGGCCCGTTCCGACCCCGGCCCGGCCCGTTCCGACCCCGGCCCCCCGCCCCGCCCCGCCCCACACGCTTCTGGAGCCGATCGTCATCTGCGCTTACGATCACGGTGTGGACTTCCTGAAGGGGCACGGCACCCGCAACGACTTCGTCATCGTGCCCGATGCGGACGGCTCGCTCGACCTTTCGCCACGGCTGGTCCAGGGCCTGTGCGACCGACGCGGTGGCATCGGCGGCGACGGGCTGCTGCGCGTGGTGCGCACGAGCGCTGTGCCTGAGGTCGCCGCGCAGGCAACGTCCGCCGAGTGGTTCATGGACTACCGCAACGGCGACGGCAGCATCGCCGAGATGTGTGGCAATGGCATCCGGGTCTTCGCGCGCTATCTGGTGGAGGCCGGCCTCGTGAAGCCGGGCGAGCTGGCCATCGCGACCCGCAATGGTGTGAAGGCCGTCACCGTGCCGGAGCAGGGCGACATCTCCGTCAACATGGGCGTCCCCGAGCTGCTCGACCTCGGCCCCGTGACGGTCCGCGCCGACGGCCACTCGTGGACCGGCATGGGCGTCTCCATGGGAAACCCCCACGTCGTCGTGCCCGTCAGCGACCTCGACGAAGCCGGGCCCCTCTACGACTCGCCGACCGTCGACCCGCCGACCGCGTTTCCGGACGGCGTCAACGTCGAGTTCGTGATCGGCCGGGGCCGCGGGCGCATCGCGATGCGCGTTCACGAGCGCGGGGCCGGTGAGACGCAGTCGTGCGGCACGGGCACGTGCGCGGCTGCGGTCGCGGCGGCGCGGTGGTGGTCACCGCCGAGACCTTTCTTGTACGACGTGGAGGTCCCCGGCGGCGTCGTCCGCGTCGCGGAGCAGGAGGACGGGTCGGTCGTGCTGACCGGACCCGCGGTGATCGTCGCCGCCGGCAGGCTCGACGATCAGTGGCTCGCAAATCTCGACGATCAGTGGCTGGCAAATCTCGACGATCAGTGGCTCGCAAATGAAGTCGCGTCCCGTCGCCTCGACGGCTAACGTTCCGGGCATGCTCATCGCCTGAGGTCCGGGACTGTTTGCACGCCCGCCTGCGTTGGTGAGGACGATGACAAAGATGACTGACAGCCTCCGCCCGCTCGCCGCCGCCGACCGCGACGAAGACAGTGCGCTCGAGCCCCCCTTCGAGGCGCTGGACGACCGGATCGCGCAGGAGCTCGAGGACCGCGCTGCCCTACGCCGAGTCGCCGGGCTGCGCACCGACCTCGAGGACGTCACCGAGGTCGAATACCGCCAGCTCCGCCTCGAGCGCGTCGTGCTCGTCGGTGTGTGGACCAACGGCACCCAGGCCGACGCGGAAAACTCCCTCAAGGAGCTCGCCGCCCTCGCCGAGACCGCCGGTTCGGAGGTGCTGGACGGCATCATGCAGCGCCGCGACAAGCCGGACCAGGCGACCTACATCGGCTCCGGCAAGGCCAAGGAGCTGCGCGACATCGTTGTCCAGACGGGCGCCGACACGGTGATCGTCGACGGCGAGCTCTCGCCCGGCCAGTTGCGCCAGCTCGAGGAGGTCGTCAAGGTGAAGGTCATCGACCGCACCTGGCTGATCCTCGACATCTTCGCCCAGCACGCCAAATCGCGCGAAGGCAAAGCTCAGGTCGAGCTCGCCCAGATGACCTACATGCTGCCCCGCCTGCGTGGATGGGGGGAGTCCCTGTCCCGGCAGGGCGGCGGCGCCGGCGGCAGTGGTGGCGGCATCGGCACACGCGGACCCGGTGAGACGAAGATCGAGACCGACCGTCGCCGCATCCGCACGCGAAAGTCCAAGCTGGCCAAGGAAATCGCCGAGATGTCGACGGCGCGCGAGGTCAAGCGCCAGGAACGCAGCCGGCACGAGATCCCGTCCGTGGCGATCGCCGGCTACACCAACGCCGGCAAGTCGAGCATCCTCAACCGCATCACCGGCGCGGGTGTCCTCGTCGAGAACGCCCTGTTCGCCACCCTCGACCCGACGGTCCGCCGGGCCGAGACGGCGGACGGCCGCGTCTACACGCTCACCGACACCGTCGGCTTCGTGCGCCACCTGCCGCACCAGCTGGTCGAAGCCTTCCGCAGCACGCTGGAGGAGGTCGGCGGGGCCGACCTGATCCTGCATGTCGTCGACGGGTCGGATCCGCACCCGGAGGCGCAACTGTCCGCCGTCCGGGCCGTCTTCGCGGACATCGGCAGCGAAGGCATGACCGAGATCGTCGTGGTCAACAAGGCCGACACGGCCAACCCCGAGGTCGTCGCTCGCCTGGTCCGCAGCGAAGCCGCTATCGCCGTATCCGCCACGACCGGGGCCGGCATCGACGAGCTGCTCGCGGTCATCGCCGACCGCATTCCGCGGCCCCAGGTCGCGCTGCGGGTGCTGCTGCCCTACGGCCGCGGCGACCTCGTCAGCAAGATCCATGAGCTGGGGGAGGTGCGCTCCACCGAGCATACGGGCGAGGGCACGTTGCTCGACGTCGTCGTACACAAGAATGTCGCTGCCCAGATCGAGCAGTACGTCGTGCCTGCCGCGGGGTGAGCACGGCCAGGCCAGTACGTGTGCCTGCCCACCGTGATCACAATGACACCACCGTGATCACAGTGACACCGCCG
>CAXSDE010000025.1:0-15317 GCA_964236265.1 uncultured bacterium | reverse complement strand
TATCACAGTGACACCGCCGTATCACAGTGACACCGCCGTATCACAGTGACACCGCCGTATCACAGTGACACCGCTGTGCCGTTGTTGCAGCACAGCGGTGTCAGCGTCGTCGTACAGTCCAGCTGTGCGATGCGCGGCCCGGTCGAGCGCGCCCTCGACCGGGCCGCCGGTAGGGGCCTAGCCGTTGAGCGCGGTGTTGATGTCCGCGTCGGTCTGCTTCAATGCCTTGTCCACGTCGGCGTGTTGGAACCAGATCGATTCGATTCCGGTTACCAGCGCCTTGGACACGGCAGGCCAGGCCGCGATGTGGGGGATGGGATGCGCGACGGTTAGGCCGGTGTCCGCGTAGGTGCCGCGCTGCGGGGCGGCCTTGTATTCAGCACTGTTGAGGACCGATGTGCGAGCCGAGATGTGACCCGTTCCGAGCGCCCAATCCTTGTCGTGGGCGTAGAGGAAGCTGATGAACTCCAGGGCTGCCCGCGTCTTCACCGGGTCGTCCTTCGCCTGCTTCGGGATCACCCACGTGTGCGAGTCGGCCCATACCGCCGGCTTGCCGAAGAGCGTCGGGAAGTTGGTCGCCTCGTACTTGAACTTGGCGTCCTTGTTGTATTGGTCCACGACCCACGTGCCGTTGAAGAGCATCGCAACGTCGCCGGTGAGGAACGACTGCTGCGCGGCATCGTAGGTCTGGTTGCCGTTGACGTATCCGCCGGAGAAGAGCTTGTCCATGAAATCGAGGCCCTTGCGCGCCTCAGGTGAATCGATGGCCGACTTGGTGCCGTCCGGGCTCAGGATGTCGCTGCCCTGCTGCTCGATCAGACCCTCAAGGAGGTGGACGCCCAGCTGGTCGCCGACTCGCGCGATGGCCATGAAGTTCTTGCCGGTGCTGTCCTTCATCTTCTTCGCATCCGCGAGGAACTCGTCGGCCGAGGTCGGCATCTTCGGCGTCCCGTCGGCGTTGACCAGGCCCGCCTTCTTGAACAGGTCGACGTTGACGTGAGAGAGCGCGGCGTGGACGTCGAAGGGCACCGCGTAGTTGGCGCCGTTGTAGCTGATGGCCGTCTTGGCCGCCGCGACAGCGTCGGAGAGGTCGATGTTGGCGGCGCCGACGAGCGGGTCCATCGGCTGCAGCAAACCTCGCTTGGCGTAGTCGACGAGGCTCGAGCCGTGCATGATCGCGACGTCCGGCGGGTTGCCACCGGCAAACGCGGTGTTCAAGGTGTCGTAGTAGGAGTCCCACGAGGCGCCACCGAGCCGGGTCACCGTGATGCCCCACTTGTTCTGGGTGTTGAACATGTTGGTCAGAGTGGTGATGGTGGCGCACTCCCCGACGGCCTTGGTCAGGTCGGTGTTGGTCCCCATCGTGTCGGTGCAGTCTCCGAAGAAGCGCGCGAGGGACAACTTCGTGCCCTTGAGCTGGTCGTCGGTGACGGACGCGCCACCCGAGGCCGGAGCGGCGGACGTGGCGGGGGCGTCGGTCCCGCTGGCCGAGCTGGCCCCGGTGGCCGGGCTGGCCCCGGTGGCCGAGCTGGCCCCGGTGGCGGGGGTCGCAGGCGAGGTGGTGGCCTTGTTCGTGGTGCCGCCGCTGCAGCCGGCAAGCAACAGTGCGCCTGCCATAACAGCAACCGGCATTTTCCGTATTTTGGTGACGTTCACAGGGGCTCCATCAGTGGGCTTGGACATGGTTGCTGTGCGGCAGGATGTGCGGTCGGTTTCGAGCGATGACCTCTTCGGGGGGTTGTTCAAGGAGCTATTTCTCCCCGCTTCCGAGCGTGATGCCCCGGATGAGTTGGGGCTGGAAGAGCAGGAACGCAACGAGGAGCGGCAGGCTGCCGACAAGGCCGCGTGCCATGAGATCCCCGAGGTTGGTGGTGGCCGCGAAGTTGGATTGCAGGGAGGCGAGCCCCGTGGTGACGGTGAACCACTCGGTCTTTGTCGAAGCGACCAGCGGCCAGAGATAGTCGTTCCAGGTCAGGACGAACGTGAAGATCGCCAGCGAAACCAGCGCCGGACGGGCCAACGGCAGCATGATCGAGCGGAAGACCCGCCATCGACCGGCGCCTTCCATTCGTGCCGCCTCTTCCACTTCGACCGGGATTTTGCTGAAGAACTGTGTCATCAGGAAAACGCCCAGCGGAGCCGCCAACCGCGGCAGGATCAACGCTTGATACGTGTTCTGCTGATGGGCCCCGGAAAAGAGCAGGAAGAGCGGCACGAACATCGCTTCCTTCGGCACCATCAGGCCGGCGAGCACTGCGACGAAGGCGATGCGTCGTCCCGGAAATTTGATCCTGGCGAACGCATAGCCGGCCATCGCGCAAAAGACCACTGTGATAGCCGTCGTCAAGCAGGTGACGACGATGCTGTTGATGAACCACCGCCCGAGGTTGCCTGCCGTGAAGACATGGACGATGTTGTCGAACGTCACCGAATGCGGCCACAGCGATGTCGACGATTGCTGGAGCACGTCGTTCGGGGTGAGAGCCAGCGACACCATCCACAGCAGGGGAGCGAACCAGCTGAGTGCCGCGATGGCCATGAACACGTGGTGACGCGTCGCCGAGACGGCCTGCAAGAGGGTGAATCGACTCACGCGCTGCGGCGGCGGTGTGTTGCCGACAGCCGGAAGAGGCCGCGTCAGACTTTCGGCATGTGCCACCATCAGGACCCCTTGGCGATCAGTTTGAACTGGATGGCGGAGACAGCTGACATCACTGCGAACAGGAACACGGACAGGGTCGCCGCGTAGCCGAGCTGGTAATTCTTGAAGCCGGCCTCGTAGATGTGCTGGATAACGACCTGCGTGGCGGTGCCGGGGCCGCCCTTCGTCATGATGTAGACCTGACCGAAGATCTGGAACGACGCGATGAGCTGTGTGATGGCGACCAGCACCGTCACATGCCGCAGACCGGGAACGGTCACGAAGCGGAATCGCTGCCAGGTGTTGGCGCCGTCCAGGGATGCGGCCTCATGCAGTCGGGGGTCGATGTCCTGCAGACCGGCGGAGAACAGCACGAGATTGAATCCCAGACTCCACCACACCGTCGTGGCGATGATGGCCGGCATCGCGAGGTGCGGATCCGACAGGAAGCTGATCCCGTGGGCGCCGAACCTCTTGAGAACGCCGGCGATGAGGCCGCGGTCGGGGTTGAGGAGGTAGCTCCAGATCAGCGTCACCGCGGACACCGGCAGGACGTAGGGGAGGAAGAAGAACGTCCGGTAGAGCGCGCCCGCCTTGTGCCGGGTGTTGAGCGCGAGAGCGAACGCCAGGCCCAGCGCGATGAGGATGGGAGTCGAGATGAAGGTGAACACGAGCGTGTTCTTGAGCGATATCCAGAATCCGGGGTCGTTCCAGGTGCCGTCGGCGCCCGGGTGAATGCCCAGTACGGCAAGGACCGCGAGGCCGGGCAGCGCGGTCATCGCCTGGCGCAGCCGCGTCCCGCCATGCCGCGCCGTGGTGACGACGAAGCCGACAGTGCCCAAGAGGATGACGGTGCGCAGCAGCCACAAGTTGCCGAACGACCACGTCATGTCGCTGCCCCACAGCATGCGCGTGTAGTTGCGCAGGCCGATGAAGGAGCGGGTGTCGCCGAGCAGGTCCCACTTGAAACCGCTCATGTAGATGGCCTGGCCGAGCGGCACGACCAGGAAGAGCACGTAAACCGCCACGAACGGCGCGAGGAACGCGGACGCGTCGAGGAGGTCGCGTTGGCGACCGCCCATCCCGCGTGCCTTGACGGGGCGCGGGGACGGGAGTCGTAACGCTGTGCTGGCGGTGGACATGTGGCTCCGTTTCTACGTAGCAAAGCCCGATAGCGCTCGACTATGCTCGCGATGGTCGGAATGTGTCAAGGGTGTAAAAACAACGATTTGCTACGTTGAAAAAACGCGGCGGCGGGTGCACCATGAGCGCCATGACCGAGCCAGACGCCCCACGCGCGACCGCTACGACCGACGCGCAGCGTGTCCACCCACGCCCACAGCTGATCCGTCCAGACTGGTTGGAACTCGCCGGTCCCTGGGGGTTCGCCTTCGACGACGCCGACGACGGTCGGGCGCAACGCTGGTTTGACGATGCCTCCACCATCAAAGACACGATCACGGTGCCGTACCCGCCGGAGTCGGCGGCGTCCGGAGTCGCCGACACGGGCTTCCATCCGGTGGTCTGGTATCAGCGTGAGATAACCCTGTCGGATGTCGCGGCTGCCGGCCGAGGTCGTCAGGGCAGTCGCGTCCTGGTGCATTTCGGGGCCGTCGACTACGTCGCCGACGTGTGGCTGGCCGGGTATTTCCTCGGTCATCACGAGGGGGGGCACACGCCCTTCAGCTTCGACATCACCGACGTCCTCGAGCGCCTGCCCCAGCGCGAGTCATGGTCGCTGGTCGTGCGGGCCGCGGACGATCCCCACGACGTGGCCCAGCCTCGCGGCAAGCAGGACTGGCAGAGCGACCCCCACGGCATCTGGTATCAGCGCACCACCGGCATCTGGCAACCGGTGTGGTTGGAGGCGCTGCCCGTCGTTGCCATCGCCGATATTGCGTGGTCATCGGACCTGACGAGCGGGTCCGTCGAGATGTCGTTGGAGCTCACGAACCGGCCGATGGGCACCGTCACGGTCGAGGTGGCGCTCGAGTTCGCCGGAGAATGCTTGGCCAAAGTGACGTTCACCCAGTCGAATCCGCGCAGCCGGACGGTCATTCACGTGCCTGGGCAGGCCAACGGCCAGGAATACGAGACGCTGCTCTGGTCCCCCGAGCACCCCCGACTGATCAGTGCGTCCGTCGAGATCCGCGACGGGCAGGGACACACGGATGCCGTCCGTAGCTACTTCGGGTTGCGCAGTGTCGGCTGGTCCGCGGGGCACTTCCTGCTCAACGACAGACCCTATTACCTGCGCGCAGTGCTTGCTCAGGGCTACTGGCCGGCAACACATCTTGCCGCGCCGGGTCCCGAGGCCATCGAGCGCGAGGTGCGGTTGATCAAAGAGCTCGGCTTCAACTCGGTGCGCGTCCACCAGAAGGTCGAGGACCCGCGCTTCCTGTATTGGGCGGACCAGCTGGGCGTCCTGGTGTGGGGGGAAAGTGCCAGCGCCTACGAGTTTTCAACCACGGCCGTGGAACGGATGACACGAGAATGGCTGGACGTCGTACGACGTGATCGTTCGCATCCGTGCATCATGGCGTGGGTGCCCATCAACGAGAGCTGGGGAGTGCAGCACATCTCGCACGACCCGGCGCAGCTGCACTACGCGCAGATGCTGTATCACCTCACGAAGGCGCTCGACCCCACGCGGCCTGTCATCAGCAACGACGGTTGGGAGCACGCGGATTCGGACATCTGGACGATCCACGACTACGGGGCGACCGGCGCGGAGGTTGCCGCAAACTACGTGGATCGCGCCGCCATGGATGGGCTCATGGCCGGGATCGGACCACTGGGGCGCCGCATGAAGCTGCTCGACGTGCCTGACCGCGGGCAGCCGATCATCGTCTCGGAGTTCGGCGGCGTCAGCTACGCCCCGCAGCACGTCGACGCTCCGTGGGGTTACGTGACCGCCAACGACAGCGAGGAATTCGAGCGGCACATCCGCGACATGTTCGAGGCAGTCCAGAACAGTCCCGTGCTCGCGGGGTTCTGCTACACCCAGTTGACGGACACGCTCCAGGAAGCGAATGGATTGGCGGACCCGCTCCGGCGTCCCAAACTTCCGGTGGCGCTGCTGCGGTCGATCGTCGAGGGTGATGCGGTGGACACCAGCGCACACCGGCGCCCGAAGACGCCCGTCGAACGGCTCACGTCACAGGCCCGGGACGACGCGCGCGTGCCGCCGCCGGCGACGGACGGCGATGCGGCGGTGCCGGCGGTTCGGTGAGGTGACACCCTCGATCGCCGTCACCGGCTGCTGCTCTCCCTGGAGATGAGTGTGTAGTCGCAGAGGACTTCACCGACGGTTGGCGTTTCGCCGTTGATCTGTGCGAGCAGCCGGTCCACGGCGGCGGCGGCGATCGCTGCCTTGTCGGGCGAGATCGATGTGAGAGAGGGCGTCGCATACCGGCCCTCCTCGATGTCGTCCCATCCCACGACCGACACGTCGTGCGGCACGCGCAACCCGTGGTCCGTGAGAGCCCTGATGCCTCCCAACGCCAGGAGATCGTTGAAGCAGAACAGGGCGTCCGGCTTTTTTCCGGTCCGCAACAGGGCGTCGACCGCCGCGTATCCCGACGAGCGGACCCACCCGTCCGTCGTCACCGCGAGTCCGGACACCGGCTTGATGTTCGCGTCCCGGTGCGCGGCGTAGTAACCCTCGAGGCGGATCTCGGCCGCTCCGACCTCGTTGGTCGTCAAGTCGGCGCCGATCGCCGCGATACGGCGTCGCCCCGAGGACAAGAGGTGCGCGACCGCCTCGCGCGCAGCGGCGACGTTGTCGATCGTGATGTTGCTCACGTGCCCATGGCGGATCCGCTCGCCCAGCAGCACCGTCGGTATGTCGTACGCCAGCGCCGCCATGTCCTGCGCGGTGATCGCCATGGGACTGAGGATCAGGCCGTCGATCACGTGGGTGCGGTATCCGTCCAGGACCAACAGTTCGCGTTCCCGATCGGCGCCCGTCTGATCGAACAGCAGCGTCACATTGCGCGCGGCCGCCCGCCGCTGAATGTGGTCGGCCATCTCAGCGAAGTAGGCCGCCGCGATGTCCGGCACGGCCAGGCCGATAATGCCGGTTCTGCCGTCGCGAAGCGACACGGCGCTCGCGTTCGGCCGGTACTTGAGCTCGTCGATCGCCCGCTGGACCCGCTCGCGGGTCTCCGGGCGGACGTGGACATAGCCGCGGACGACGTTGGAGACGGTGCGCTGACTCACGCCCGCGAGGGCGGCGACGTCTCCCATGTTGGCCGGCACCATCACCGCCTTCGTCCGACGACCCGAGCGGCTGCAAGGCCGCCGCGCACGGGTGCGCGTGTCACTTGCGTGCAGCCTATCGACAATGCTGACGACATGTCCGTCCGGTGCGTCGCTGCCGGCACGCGAGGTGGGCCTCGGCACGGCTCACAGCGTGACGGACCGCGCCGCCACGCGGGAGGTGTTGCCGGCCTTGTCCGCGACGGTCAGCGTGAGGGTATAGGTGCGCCCGCGCGTGCCCGACAATGTGATGCCGGCCGCGATGGCGCGGGTGGCTGCGTACACGGGCGTCGCAGCGCCCGACCTGCGCACGACGACCCTGTACGACGCGACGCCACTCCCGGTCGACCCGTCGGACCCGGCCCAGGCCACGCGCACGGTGCTGCCGGCGCGTGTCAGGCTCGGCCGCGGCACCGGGGCCACCGTGTCGACGACAACTGTCACCGCGGTGCGGTAGCAGTAGCCGTTGTAACCGAGGCCGAGCACCGAGACCGTCGCCACGCCGTCACCGCGCGCACGCACGGACGTCGGGACCTTCGCGGAGCTGCCGGCGGAGCTGCACGTCGGCTTCGCGGCTGCGCTGACCTTCCACGCGCCGTACAACATCCCCTGCGGAGACGCGACCCGGACCTTGACCGTGCGGGTGCGGCTGTAGGCGGCGGCCTTGACGGTGGGGGAGCCGTCGAGTGCGCTGATGAGCCGGTTCCACAATGGCGCGCCGAGGCCGGTGACCTTGTCGTAGCCCGTCCCGGCGGGAAAGCCGTTGCTGCCGCGGGTGATGTCACGGAAGGACGATCGCGGCGCCGCGTAGAGGTTGGCGTGGATGTCGCCGATGCCGCTCGTGAATCCCCGGGCGGCCAGCGTCGTCGTGAGGGTGGCCGCGGCGAGCGGGGAGGCCAGGCTGGTGCCGCCGAACACGGAGATCTCGCCGCGGTGGGAGACGGGAAATCCGCTCTGCGGATCGCCGACCGCCGCGAGGTCGGGCACGAGTCGGCCGGTGCCGCTGCCGGGAAGCGCCGACTGATAGGCCGGGCGGTCCCAGAGCAGGGACTCGCCGCCACCGGAGAGCGTCCAGCCCCGCTCGGTGGTGAGGTTGGCATCGGCCGTGGTGCCGCCGACGCCGAGGGTGTAGGGGTCCGACGCCGGGAAGTCGACGGCAGCCGCGGTGCCGGCACCGCAGTCGAGCGACCCGTTGTCCCCGGACGCCGCGAAGACCGTGACGCCCGCCGCCGCCGCGTCCTGAAGGGCCGCGTCAATCGCGTTGTAGGAGGCAAGTGCGTGCGCGGATGGGTCCTCGCACGACCCCCACGAGATGGACAGCGTAGCGATGCCCAGATCGGGGGAGTCGGTCGCGTCACTCGCGACCTGCTCGATCGCGGTGAAGAAGCCTTCGTCCGTGTTGGGCGCGAAGTAGGCGCGTTGCTTGACGTGCGGGGCGGTGGCAAGGAGCGACTCCTGGTCGAGCGCCACCTCCGCATCCATCGGCTCCGTCATCGCGTCATCGGCGAAGGTCACGGCCGTGGTGTCGGTGTCCAGCACCGAGATCGCCGTGTATTGGCCGTTCGAGCGTGGGTCGGGGACACCGAGCAGCGTGGCGTACGCCCCGAGGTCGTCGTCGTCCCAGCCGGAGAACTGGATGGTCGCGATCGTGAGCGGCGTGCGGGGCGCGGCGGGGCCGACGGGTGCGCCGTAGAGGTGACGGACGCTCGGGCCGTCGAGGGTCGCGGGCGTGAGGCGCGGACGCATGGTCAGGTGCGCCGTGCGGCCATCGAGGACGTGGGTGACGAGTCCCGCGAGGGGCCCGGTCGCGAGGGGGGTGTCCGATCCGGTCAGGCCGCGTCCCTTCGCGGTGGTCACGAAGCCGGCGGCGACGCGGGCCGGCGCGGCGGCGGTGATGGTCCAGGCCGATTCACCGACGACCCGTAGGCCCTGGGCCGCGACGATCCGCTCCACCTGGCGCCGGGCGGCGTCGGGTGGGCGGGCGATTGCCAGGCGGGCGAGCCGCTCTGCGCGCGTGAGGCCGGCGCCGGCCACGAGTGCGCGATAGGCGGCCGCGTTGCCCGGCGCCAGGCGCAGGGTGACGGTGTCCTCGGCCGGGGCGGCCGCGGCGGTCGCGTCCATAGGCGCCCCGTGGGCGACCGGCACGGCAAGCGCAACGGATCCGAGGCTCAGTGACGCGACCGCGGACACAGCGGCAATCCCGGCGCGAACGCGCACGTCACGACCCTTTCCCTAGCTATCACCCGTGGGGGACGCGTGTAGCGACACCGGTGGTGCAGGACAGTATCGGCAGATCCGGCGCGGTCGGGAGCGCCGAGCCCACGCGCTGAGTGTCTCGCACGCGCGGGCGGCGCGTGACGCTATTGGCAAATTGCGCCGTGGTGACCAGGGCGGGTGGCCTGCAACCAGCGGTCCAGACTATGCGGCCGCCGGGGCATGGTGGGAAGCCGCGGTGACGGGAAGGAACCTGTGATGACGACCGATCAGTGGACGCCCGCCGACCTGCCGGACCTGACCGGGCGCACCGCCGTCGTGACCGGCGCCTCGGGAGGGATCGGCCTCGTCACGGCGCGAGAGCTGGCCCGGGTCGGCGCCCGGGTGATCCTCGCCGTTCGCGATGTGGCGAAGGGCACCGCGGTCGCCGCGTCGATGCCCGGGCTGACCGAGGTGCGGGCGCTCGATCTGGCCAGTCTCGCGTCGGTGCGGGCGTTCGCGGCCGGTTGGGCGGGTGACCTCGACCTCCTGATCAACAACGCCGGCGTCATGGCGGCACCGCCGGGGCTCACGGACGACGCGTTCGAGGTGCATCTGGGCACCAATCATCTCGGGCCGTTCGCCCTCACCAACCTGCTGCTGCCACATGTCACGGGCCGCGTGGTGACCGTGTCGTCCGTGCTGCACCGGCAAGGCGTGCTCGACGCGGACAACCTCATGCGCGACGGCTTGTCGTACAACGCCATGCAGTCCTATCGCAACTCCAAGCTGGCCAACCTGCTCTTCACCCTCGAGCTGCAACGGCGGCTGACCGCGGTGGGCAGCGCCGCCCTGGCGGTGGCGGCGCATCCCGGCATCGCGCGCACGAATCTGACGCGACACGCGCGTGGCTTCCGGGGCGTGGTGCAGTCGCTGGTGACACGCGCCTTCAACGACGCGGACCGCGGGGCGCTCCCTTCCCTGTTTGCGGCGACGCAGGATGTGCCGGGCGGGAGCTTCGTGGGGCCGGACGGGATCGGTCATCTGCGCGGCTATCCTGCCCTCGAACGGCCGAGCGCCCCCGCCCTCGATGCGGACGCGGCGCGCCGGTTGTGGGTCGCCTCGGCTCGACTGACAGACACGGACTTTCCTCTGGTACGACAAGAATTCCAAGGAGACACGCACTTATGAAGATCTCTGGTAACACGATCCTCATCACCGGCGGCACGTCGGGCATCGGCCACGGCCTGGCGCTGCGGCTGCACGCGAAAGGCAACCGCGTCATCGTCGCCGGCCGCCGCAGGGACCTGATCGACCAGATCGTCGCCGACAACCCGGCGGTCGACGGCGCCCCAGGCATCGACGGTCTGATGCTCGACGTGGCCGATCCGGCGTCGATCGCGGCGGCCGTCGAGCAACTCGCGGTCAGCCACCCGGACCTCAACGTGGTCATCAACAATGCCGGCATCATGCGCGCCGAGAGTGTGCTCGACCCGGCGTCGGTGACCACGGCCGAGGCGACGGTCGCGACCAACTTGCTGGGCCCGATCCGCTTGACCGTTGCGTTGCTGCCATCGCTCGTCAAGCAGACGGATCCGGTGGTGTTGACGGTGACGTCGGGCCTGGCGTTTGTGCCGCGGCCGGACACGATCACCTACTGTGCGACGAAGGCGGCGATCCACTCGTGGTCGGTCAGCCTGCGGGCGCAGTTGGCGGAGGCCGGCGTGCAGGTCATCGAGCTGGCACCGCCGTTCACGCAGACGGAGCTGATGGGCCAGCAGGACAACCCGGTCGCAATGCCGCTGGCGGATTACCTCGCCGAGACCATGACGCTGCTGGAGACGCAGCCCGAGGCGGAGGAGATCCTCGTCGAGCGCGTGAAACGGCAGCGTTTCGCGGAGGCGAATGGCACGTACGCCGAGGTGCTCGCCGTGCAGAGCCGCCGCTGAGCACCGCCCGTTCCGCGGCCCCGTGGAGCAATAGCCGCCCCAGAGCCGCGCCAGCGCTCCACGGTGCTGACGCCCGGTTCCGCGGGGGTGCGGTAGCCGCCCCAGAGCCGCGCCAGCGCTCCACGGTGCTGACGCCCGGTCCGCGGGGGTGCGGTAGCCGTCCCAGAGCCGGGCCAGCGGTCCCCGACCCCGACGCCCCGGGGTCGGGGAAGCTCGATCGCCCCGTCAGACCTTGCGCAGCACCGCGACGACTTTGCCGAGGATGCTGGCGTCGTCGCCGTTGATCGGCGAGAACGCCGGGTTGTGCGGCATGAGCCACACATGGCCATCCTTGCGCTTGAACGTCTTCACCGTCGCCTCGCCGTCGAGCATCGCGGCCACGATGTCGCCGTTGTCGGCGACGGGCTGCTGGCGGACGACGACCCAGTCGCCGTCGGTGATTGCGGCCTCGATCATCGACTCACCCGTCACCTTCAGCAGGAAAAGGTTGCCCTCGCCGACGAGCTGGCGGGGGAGGGCGAAGACGTCCTCCACGGCCTGCTCCGCGAGCACCGGCCCACCGGCGGCGATGCGCCCGACGAGTGGGACGTACGCGGGGGTCGGGTGCTGCTCGCGCTCCGTCAGGCCGGACCCGTCGTCGCGAGCGCCCTGGGAGTCGTGGGCCTCGTGGGCCTCGATCGCGTCGGCCGTCTCGCCCGGGAGGCGGACATCGACCGCGCGGGGCCGGTTGGGATCGCGACGCAGGTAGCCCTTGCGCTCGAGCGTTGCCAGCTGGTGGGCCACGGAGCTCGTGCTCGTCAGGCCGACGGCTTCGCCGATCTCGCGCATGGAAGGCGGATAGCCCCGTCGTACGACGGAATCACGGATCACTTCCAGCACGCGCCGCTGCCGCTGCGTCAGGCCGTCGGGGCCGGCCGCGACCTCCGGAAAATCCCGGACCTCGGCGTCCACAGTCGAGCCCCCGCCGTCCGCAGTCGTGCCAGTGCCCGTCGTCCCGCTGATGTCGTCCTTCACGCGGCCTCCTCCATCGCTCGCCGTTGGCCAGGAACGTAGCCGCTCTCAGCGGCCGATTCAAACACCTGTTCGAATGTGTCGCGTGTCGCTATCGATTTTGTCGGACCACCGCGCTACCTTCGGTCATACGTTCGATCGCACAGGTGTTCGACGCACAGTGGAGGCCGAGATGACCAGAAAGCGAGTGACCGCCCCGATGTCCATGGGCCTGCGTCTGGAGACACGGGCCATGACCGGGCACGCCCCGGCCGATGCCGGGCTGTTGCGCCTCACGCGGCGCGGCCGGACGCTGGCCCTCCTCCTGGTGACGCTGCTGGTATGCATTGCGTTCTCGGTGGGGCGAGTGTCGTCGTCCAACGCGGCGAGTCCCTCGATCCCCGTCGCCGAGCACAGCGTCGTCGTCCGCAGCGGTGAGACCCTCTGGTCGATTGCCAAGCGCGAGGCGCCGGGCCGCGACCCACGCGACGTCATCGACCTCGTCACCCAAACCAATCACCTCACCGGCACTCTGCGCGCCGGCCAGCGCCTTGTCCTGCCTGACTTGTCCTAGCGGTTCGCTTGCCGCGCGCGCCGGCGGGTGGCACCCGCACCGCTGCTCAGGAGATCCGCCGAGCCGCGCCACGCCGTCCGACCTGCGTCTTTGTACGAAGTTGGCGGTTCGCCTTGATTCCACCCCTTCGGCCCCTTAGGTTCACGACACAACATCTAGTAGTTACACGGATGTAAGTCATCCACATGGTGTGCACAAGTGGGCCGGAGTTGCCCACAGTCTGTGCATAGCCGCTCCGAGCCGGAGGAGGTCGAGAGAGCAGTGCACTGCCCTTTCTGCCGGCACCCGGACAGCCGGGTGGTCGACTCCCGCGAGGCCGACGAAGGCGCCGCGATCCGCCGGCGCCGCAGCTGCCCTGAGTGTGGGCGCCGCTTCACCACCGTCGAGACCGCGATGCTGGTCGTCCTCAAGCGCAACGGCGTGACCGAGCCGTTCAGCCGCGAGAAGGTCATGACCGGCGTCCGCAAGGCGTGCCAGGGCCGCCCGGTCGACGAGTCCGACCTCGCGCAGCTCGCCCAACAGGTCGAGGAAGGCATCCGCGCCACCGGCGCCGCCGAGATCGCCTCCGACCGCATCGGCCGCGAGATCCTCACCCCGCTGCGGGCCCTCGACGAGGTCGCCTACCTGCGCTTCGCCTCCGTCTACTGCGCGTTCGAGTCCCTGGCGGACTTCGAGCGCGAGATCACCGGCCTGCGGGCCGCCCGGGCGGCCGCCGAGGCCGACCTGGACTCCGAGCTGACAGACCTCGCCGCCGCCGGCCCACCGGGCCCCCGGCGCATCTGACCAGGCAAGACGCACGTCCGGCTGGGACTTCTCGGCCATTCCTCAGTGTTGAACCACTACGAGCAAGTGACAGGAGCCAGACCATGACGGAACTCGTCAACGGATCCGCGAACGCCAAGGCCACGAAGGGACAGCGGTTGCGCATCGAGCGTGTGTTCACGACTGCCGGCGTGCACCCGTATGACGAGGTCACGTGGGAGCGCCGCGACGTCGTCATGACCAACTGGCGCGACGGCTCCATCAACTTCGAGCAGCGCGGCGTGGAGTTCCCGTCCGACTGGTCGCTCAACGCGGTCAACATCGTCACGACGAAGTACTTCCGCGGGGCGGTCGGCGCGGCCAACCGCGAGTGGTCGCTCAAGCAGATCGTCGACCGGGTCGTCGACACCTACACGCAGGCCGGCATCGACAACGGCTACTTCGCGACCGACGAGGACGCGGTCATCTTCAGTCACGAGCTGAAGTACGCGCTCGTCCACCAGGTCTTCAGCTTCAACTCGCCGGTGTGGTTCAACGTCGGCACGACCTCGCCTCAGCAGGTCAGTGCCTGCCAGCCGTACGACGCGATGGTCAGCACACCAGAGGGCCTGATTCCTATCGGCAAGCTGGTCGAGGAAATGGCGATCGGCACGAAGGTGTACGACGCACATGGCCTCACCTCGATCGTCGCCGTTAAGGACAACGGCATGAAGGAAGTTCTGAGACTGCACACCAAGGCCGGCTACGTGCTCGATGTGACCGCCGACCACCAGGTGTGGAAGTCAACCGGCGAGGGGACTGGGGCATTCGTGCCCGCGGGCACATTGAAGGCCGGTGACCAGCTCGAATGGCACCGCCGCGACTCGTTCGGTGAGCGGGAGATCGACCAGCAGGAGATCCGTGAAGCCGCCCTCGCGGGATGGTTGCAGAGCGACGGTTTCGTCGGCCAGTACACGACCGGCACCAACCGATCGCTGACGGTCGAGGCCATCACAGTCAACGAGGACGAGCTCCGCTGGGTCACGAAGGCCATCGACGCTGTCTTCGGCGACGCGCACCGCCACGAGCGTGAGGTCGTGACGCAGGACGAACGGCTCGACTGCCGTCGCACGCGCTTGTACGGCGCACACCTCCGGCCGTTCATCGACCGTTGGGATCTGATGAGGCGTGGCGCTGACATGGTCGTGCCGCCGCGACTCTTTACGGCCCCGCTGCCCGTCGTTGCCGCCTACCTGCAGAGCATCTTCCAGGCCGAGGGTTACGTGTCGGCTCGCGAGACCTCGACCTTAATCGCCGTCGACATGGTCGGCGAGGAGCACGTGCGTGGCTTGCAGGCGTTGTTGCTGCGCTTCGGCATCTTCTCCCGTGTGTCGCGCAAGGACGACCCGCGCGAGAACCGTCAGGGCACTTGGACGGTCCGCATCCAGAACGAGGGCGACCGCGAGCTTTTCGAGCTGGAGATCGGCTTCATCTCGGAGGAAAAGGGTCGGAAGCTCGCCGCGAGCTTTGCCAAGCCAGGGCTCGCCGCGAGGGAGACCAAGCGCCTCGAGATCGGCCGCATCGAGTCGCGCGGTGAGATGAACGTTTACGACATTCAGACGGAGTCCGGTGAATACCTGTCGGGCAACATCCGGGTTCACAACTGCTTCATTCTCGCGGTCGACGACACGATGGACTCGATCCTCAACTGGTACCGGGAGGAGGGCCTCATCTTCAAGGGCGGCTCCGGCGCCGGCCTCAACCTCTCCCGCATCCGCTCCTCCAAGGAGCTGCTGTCCTCCGGCGGCACCGCCAGCGGCCCGGTCTCCTTCATGCGCGGCGCCGACGCGTCCGCCGGCACCATCAAGAGCGGCGGCGCCACCCGCCGCGCCGCGAAGATGGTCGTCCTCGACATCGACCACCCCGACATCGAGGAGTTCATCGACACGAAGGCGCGCGAGGAGGACAA
>CAXSDE010000024.1:0-42680 GCA_964236265.1 uncultured bacterium | reverse complement strand
CCCCAGCGTCGGCGCTGAGACTGACGCCCCAGCGTCGGCGCTGAGACTGACGCCCCAGCGTCGGCGCTGAGACTGACGCCCCAGCGTCGGCGCTGAGACTGACGCCCCAGCGTCGGCGCTGAGACTGACGCCCTCGGACGGCTTGGCCGCGGCTATTTCCAGCAGGCGCGGCGGTACTGCGGCGGCCAGTAGTCGATCTGCGCTCCCAGCTCGTGGGCGGCGCGCAGCGGGAAGTGCGGGTCGCGCATGAGTTCACGGCCCATCATCACCGCGTCTGCCCGACCGCGCGCGATGATGTCGTTGGCCTGCTTCGCCTCGGTGATGAGGCCGACCGCGTTGACCTCGACATCGGCGGCGTTCTTGATGTGCTCGGCGAGCGGCACCTGGTAGCCGGCGACGATCGGGATCTTCACGCCGGTCACGGCGCCACCCGAGGACACGTCGAACAGATCCGCCCCCGCCTCGCGGGCCCAGACGGCGACGGTCGAGGTCTGCTCCACGTCCCAACCGCCCTCGACCCAATCCGTGCCGGAAAAACGGACGAAGACGGGCACCGCGTCGCCGACGGCCGCTCGGACCGAGGTCACGATCTCGAGCAGCAGCCGCGCGCGGTTGGCCAGCGAGCCGCCGTAGTCGTCGGTCCGGTCATTGACGAGCGGCGACAAGAACTGGTGCATGAGATAGCCGTGGGCCGCGTGGATCTCCACGAGGTCGAAGCCGGCCTCGACCGAGCGGCGGGCGGCGCTCGCGAAGTCCTCGACCACGGCGCGGATGCCCGCGGCGTCGAGAGCGGCCGGCTCGTCGTACCCAGGGAAGCCAACGGCCGTCGACGAGACCGTGAGCCACCCACCCTCGGCGGGCGGGCGGGGGCCGGTCACCGCCCCCCACTCGCGGCGCTGGGAGCCTTTGCGCCCCGAGTGCGCGAGCTGGATGCCCGCGACGGCCCCCTGCGAGTGGAGAAACTCGACGATCCGCACCCACCCGTCGCGCTGCGCGTCGTTCCAGATGCCGGTGTCCTCGGCCGAGATGCGGCCTCCCGGGTTGACCGCGGTCGCTTCCGTCATCACGAGGCCGGCACCGCCGCGCGCGAACGAGCCGAGGTGCACGAGGTGCCAGTCGGTCGGCACCCCGTCCTCGGCCTCGACGCTGTATTGGCAGAGCGGCGTCACCCAGATCCGGTTGCGGAACGTCACGGAGCGGATGGTGTGCGGGGTGAAGAGTCCGATGTCGCTCACGCCTCAGTCGAAGTCTCCGGCGCTGACCGCGCATTCCCGCACGCTGTCCGTGGTTGCCCCGCTCGCGGTTGGTCCGCGGTTTGCAACCCTGGAGAGTTGCAAACCGCGGAACGCTCAGCTGGGTGGGGCTAGATCGTGCCGGCGATGAAGGCCTCGACGCTGTCGCGCGCCTCGTCGTCGGAGTATTGCTCCGGCGGGGACTTCATGAAGTACGACGAGGCCGACAGGATCGGGCCGCCGATGCCGCGGTCCATCGCGATCTTCGCGCAGCGCAGCGCGTCGATGACGACGCCGGCCGAGTTGGGCGAGTCCCACACCTCGAGCTTGTATTCGAGCGACAGCGGCACGTCGCCGAACGCGCGACCCTCGAGGCGGACGAAGGCCCACTTGCGGTCGTCGAGCCACGCGACGTAGTCGGACGGGCCGATGTGCACGTTGCGCTTGTCGAGACCGTTGACGAGCTGCGAGGTCACCGACTGCGTCTTCGAGATCTTCTTCGACTCGAGGCGGTCTCGCTCGAGCATGTTCATGAAGTCCATGTTGCCGCCGACGTTGAGCTGATAGGTGCGATCGACGGTGACGCCGCGGTCCTCGAACAGCTTCGCGAGCACGCGGTGGGTGATGGTCGCCCCGACCTGGCTCTTGATGTCGTCACCGATGATCGGCACCCCCGCGTCGCGGAACTTGTCGGCCCACGCCTTGGTGCCGGCGATGAACACGGGCAGGCAGTTGACGAAGCCGACCTTCGCGTCGATGGCGCACTGCGCGTAGAAACGGGCCGCGTCCTCGGATCCGACGGGCAGGTAGCAGACGAGCACATCGGCGCGCGCTTCCTTCAACGCTGCAACGACATCCACCGGCTCGGCGTCCG
This sequence comes from uncultured bacterium, assembly GCA_964236265.1. Taxonomy (GTDB): domain Bacteria; phylum Actinomycetota; class Actinomycetes; order JAVEEB01; family JAVEEB01; genus JAVEEB01. The sequence goes on along the minus strand of CAXSDE010000024.1, from coordinate 40,574 downwards.
ACTCGGTGATGGTCTCCATGTAGTATTTGCCGAGCCCGTCGTAGGTGTGGCCGCGCTGCACGGTCACGTTGAGCGGCGGGACGTCGGCAATCTTGATCGTGTTGTTCTCGCTCGCGAGGATCGCCTCGGAGAGGTCGCTGCCGACCTTCTTGCCATCGACATCGAAAGCGGCGACGAACTCGATGTCGCTGATGTGGTAGTCGCCCAACTGCACGTGCATGAGACCCGGAACGCGCGAGTTGGGGTCGGCGTTGCGGTAGTACTCCACGCCCTGGACGAGCGAGGCGGCGCAGTTGCCGACGCCGACGATGGCTACGCGTACGGAACCCACTAGATCTCCTTGTTAGCTGAGGACGTGGTGCTGGGGGTGGTGGCTTGCGGTGCGCCGGCGGCGGAGCGCTCGGTCGCGATGAGCTCGCCCAGCCACCGGACCTCCCGCTCCACGGACTCGAGTCCGTGCCGCTGCAGTTCGAGGGTGTAGCTGTCGAGCCGTTCCCGGGTGCGGGTCAACGACGTCTTCACGTGCGCCTGCCGTTCTTCGAGTCGGATGCGGCGGCCTTCGAGGATCCGGAGACGGACGTCGGCAGCGGTCTGGCCGAAGAAGGCGAAGTGGACCCCGAAGGTGTCGTCCTCCCACGCGGTGGGGCCGCCTTCGGCGAGCAGCTCCTGGAGGCGCTCCTTGCCGTCGGCGGTCAGCGAGTAGACGACGCGGCTCCGACGGCTCATCGTCCCTGCCACGGTGGGGGTCTCGAGGTCGTCCGCCGGCTGCTCCAGCAGGAAGGCGCGGGACTGAAGCTCACGCAGGGCCGGGTAGAGAGACCCGTAGGACAGCACCCGGAACGACCCGAGGAGGGTGTTGAGGCGTTTGCGGAGTTCGTAGCCGTGCAGGGGCGACTCGTGGAGGAGGCCGAGGACGGCCAACTCCAGAACGCCACTCTTGCGGGCCACGGGACTCCTCCCACTGTCGCGGACTCGATGCGTCCGTTGGATGTATCGACTCGATACATCGGTCACCATAACTGTCCGACCGGGTAACGGCAACGTGACGCGCTGCTGAACCCGTGCGCGTGTCTGCCGACAGCCCGCACCGCGCAGCCCGCACCGACCGGCGGGTCCTGTTTTGCGGTCAGATGTGGTCCTTTCGGAGCAGCCCCGACCGGCGATTCGCGGCGTACTCTGGCCGACATGTGGTCGCAGCGGTCGGTCATCGACTACGCATTGGCGCGTCGCGCGACGCTCGCCGATCTCTTCGGGGGGCGCGCCTCGACGCTCGACGTCTGCGATGCCCACCCCTACCTGCTGCGGGCGGCGAAGCACCATGGCGAGGCCACCGAGGTCGAATGCCCCGTCTGCCGCAAGGAACGGCTGACCCACGTGACCTACGTGTACGGCGACGAGCTCGGGGAGAGCTCCGGCCGCACGCTCGCGTCGAAGTCGCTCGCCAGGATCGAGGCGGAGTTTGCGGAGGTCGCGGTCTATGTTGTCGAGGTCTGCCGCGGCTGCGGGTGGAACCACCTGACCACGTCGTTCGTCGTGGGACATGGGCGGGTCCCGGAGCGGGCGGGCGCAGGAGCGCGCCGCGCCCGCCGGACGGCGGCACCGGAGTAGTCGACCCGGCGCGTTTCGACTCACACAACGCGCGGGCAGGGGGGATACGGTGACGGACTCCTCACCCAGCCGTAAGCCCAGGCCCGCCCCCACCGGGAAGAACTCCTTGATCACCCGCCGGTCACGTAAGGTCCTGCCGCCCAAGACGGGCTGGCGCCACGCGGTGCCGCGCCTTCGGACCACCGTGTGGGTGCTCTTCGGTTGCCTCGCGCTCGGGATTGCGGCCTTCGCGATCCTCTACAGCGTCGTCCAGGTGCCGACGGCTGCCAACGACGCGGCGGTGGCTCAGGTCACGACCATCTACTACAGCGACGGCAAGGCCGTTCTTGCCCGCGTCGGCACGGAGAACCGCGAGATCGTCGACCTGAAAGTGGTGCCGAAGCACGTCCGGGATGCGGTGGTCGCGGCAGAGGACCGCAGCTTCTACACCTCGCATGGCGTCACGCTGACCGGCATCCCGCGCGCGATCATCGCCAACTTCCGCGGCGGTGGCGTCAAGCAGGGGGGGTCCGGGATCACGCAGCAGTTCGTCAAGAACACTTACCTGACGCAGGAACGCACCCTGACGCGCAAGCTGAAGGAAGTCGTCATCGCCATCAAGGTGGACCGCGCGACCAGCAAGGACCAGATCCTCGAGGGCTACCTCAACACGATCTGGTTCGGCCGCGGGGCCTCCGGCATCCAAGCCGCTTCCCGGGCCTACTTCAACAAGCCGGTCGACAAGCTGTCCGTCGCCGAGGGGGCGGTGCTCGCCGCCAGCATCAAGGGTCCCGCGTTGTACGACCCGACCAACCACCCGCAGGCCGCCCACGACCGGTGGAAGTACGTCATCGACGGCATGGTCGCCGACCAGGCACTGACGCAGGCGCAGGCCGATGCGCTGAAGTATCCGAAGGTCTACCCGCCGAAGGGCAGCAGCACGGCCGCTCAGGGTCCGGAGCGCTTCATCGAGAACGCCGTGCTCGACGAACTCACCGCCAAGGGCGTCAGCGAGCAGGACGTGCAGACCGGCGGGCTGAAGGTCGTCACGACGATCGACAAGCCGGCGCAGGACGCGGCCGACGCGGCGGAGGCCGACGTGTTCGTCAAGGGCGTCGCCAAGGCGACGAAGAAGCCGGTGTCCTCGCTCATCTCGATAGAGCCGGGCACCGGCCGGGTGAAGGCCATGTATGCGGGCGACAACTACGCCGACGGCGGCTGCGACGACAAGCAGGCCAACTGCCTCAACCTGGCCACGCAGATCAAGCGGCAGCCGGGATCGTCGTTCAAGCCGTTCGTGCTGTCGACCGCCCTCGACCAGGGAACGATCAAGATCACGGACCGGCGCGACGGACCGACGGAGGCGAAACTCGAGGACGGCACGCCGGTCCGCAACGACGGCGACTCCGAGTCGTGCAACAACTGCACGCTCGTCGACGCCATGGCGCAGTCGATCAACACGATCTACGAGCCGCTCGCCGAGCGGATCGGCCCGGACAAGGTCGCCGAGCACGCGCACGTCCTCGGCATCCCCGACACCGTCCCGCTGAAGGACGCGAGCGGCACGGGTCCCAGCATCGCCCTCGGCGCGTACGACGTGCACCCCGTCGACATGGCGTCGGCCTACGGCACCTTCGCGTCCGGCGGCGTGCGCTCCACCCCCTACTTCGTCGAGACGGTCAAGGACAACTCCGGCACGTCGGTCTACAAGGCCAAGCCGGACACGTCCCAGGTGCTCGACGCGGGCGTGGCCGCCGACGTCACGGCGGCCCTGCAGGCCGTCGTGACTGCCCCGAAGGCCACCGGGCACGCGGCGGCCCTCGACGGCGGCCGGCCGGTCGCCGGCAAGACGGGCACGACGCAGGAGAGCCGGAACGCCTGGTTCGTCGGCTACACCCCGCAACTCGTCACGGCGGTCTGGATGGGCAACGTCGACAACACGTCCACCGTCGGGCAGATCCCGGGTCTGGACAAGGGGTTGTACGGCGGCACCCTGCCGGCGCAGACGTTCAAGGCCTACATGGACGGCGCGCTCAAGGGCCAGCCGGTGAAGCAATTCCCGGCCCCGCGCCAGGTCGAGCCGTCGGTGACCCCGTCGGCGAGCGTCAGCAGCACGAGCGCGTCCGCGACCCCGACCGTGTCCGCGACCCCGACCGCGTCTGCCACCCCCACGGTCACGGCGACACCGACGCTGACGGTGACCACCACGCCGACCACGTCGATCACCGACGTGCCCACCGCAAGTCCGACGCCTACCCCGCCGCCGGGGACCTCCGCGCCGCCACCGTCCGGGCCCGCCAGCGCGCCGGCGGCACCGGGCGGCGGCACCGCGACCGGCTAGCGAGGCGCCGGTCGGCACGTGTCGGTTGGCACTGCCCGTGGCCGTACGGCATGCTCGACGGCATGCAGGGATCACGGGTCCGCGACGCCATCACGCTGCCGAGCCTCGATGGCGCCCTGCCCGCGGCGGGAGCGGGCCTGCTCGGTGGGCCGCCGGGGCGCCACGCGGCGATCGGGCGCGGCTGGTGGACACCGTTGCGCGTGATGCTCGCCGTGCTCCTGCTGACCCTTTTCGTCGGCTGGGGCTACAAATCGCCCTGTCAGGCCGCGTCCGCGGACTGGGGCGGGACGGTGGAGACGCAATACACGCACCTGTGCTACTCCGACGTCCGCTCGCTCTATGAGGGCGAGGGGCTCGCGCAGGGCAAAGTGCCGTTCCGCGACATCGTCTCGACCGATGACGACGGCACGAACCGGTACGTCGAATACCCCGTGGGCATCGGCGCGTTCATGCAGGTGACGTCCGCTATCACGCACGCGCTGCCGGACGACTCGAGCAACGGTGTCGCCTTCTTCCAGATCAACGCCGGCCTGCTCAGCGTGGCGGCCATCTTCGGGGCGCTCGCGTTCTATGCGCTGACCCGGCGGCGGCCGTGGGACGCGGTGATGTTCGCGGCCGCACCCACCTTGGCGCTCCACGCGTTCACCAACTGGGACGTGCTGGCGGTCGCGTTCGGCATCGCCGGCATCTACGCCTGGGCGCGGAAAAGACCGGCCCTCGCCGGCATGCTGCTCGGCCTCGGGACGGCGAGCAAACTGTTCCCCGCCCTCATCCTGGTGGCAATCGCGATCGTCGCGCTTGCAGGGCGCAACCGGGTCGCCTGGCGCGCGACCGGGGTCACCTGGGCCGCGGCAGCGGGCACCTACCTTGCGGTCAACCTCATTCCGGCGGTGCTCTGGCCGAGCGGCTGGTCGTATTTCTTCAAGTTTTCCCAGGAGCGCGGGGCGGAGTCGAACTCCTTGTGGTTCCACGCCGAAGCGCACTTCCCGACCGGCAGTTTCTGGGGCTTCCTGGGTGACACCGCCCGCGACGTCGACAGTCTCAACACGGTCGTCGCCGCGCTGCTGATCCTCGGCCTCGCCGCCGTCGCCCTGCTGGCGGTGCGTGCCCCGACCCGGCCGCGGCTCGCCCAGATCGCCTTTCTCGTTCTGCTGGTATTCCTGTTGACGGGCAAGGTCTGGTCGCCGCAATACACGCTGTGGCTGCTCCCGTGGGTGATCCTGTCGCGGCCGCGGTGGGGGCTGTTTCTCGTGTGGCAGTTATCGGAGGTGGCGGTGTGGGCCGGGGTGCTCGGTTATTTCCACGACGGCAGCAACCCGGGCCACGGCGTGCCGCTCGTGGCCTACACCGCCATCATCCTGGTCCGTGACGCGCTGCTCGTCGCCTACGCGGTGCTGATCGTGCGCGACATCCTGCGCCCCGAGCAGGACGTCGTACGACGGGATCATTTCGGGCTCGACCCGCTGGCCGGCCCGTTCGATGCCGAGCTCGACGCAGGCGGCGCCGTCGCCGTCGACCCCGTCGCCGTCCCCGTCGGCGCCGTCGCCGTCCCGGCGTAGCGGGCTCCCGCGACCGACCGCTGGCACAGTGGCGGCATGCGCATCGCAGTGCTGGGCCCGCTCGGAGTCGAGGCGGCCGACGGGTCGAGCGTCGATGTCGTCGGCCCCCGGCTGCGCGCGCTGCTGATCCGGCTGGCGCTGGCCGCCGGCACGTTCGTCTCGCCGGATGCGCTGACCGAGGCGCTGTGGCCCGGCGAGCCGCCGGCGGATGCGGGCAACGCCCTGCAGTCGCTGGTCTCGCGGTTGCGTCGGGCGCTGCCGGCGGGCGCGATCGAGTCGGGTCCCGGCGGCTACCGGGTGGCGGTCGCGACTGACGACGTCGACGCGGGGCGGTTCGAGCGGCTGGCTCGTGACGGGCAGCGACGCCTCGCGGCGGGCGATCCCGTGGCCGCGCGCGAGGTTCTCGTGGCCGCCTTGGCGCTCTGGCGCGGGCCATTGGCCGCGGACCTGGCCGGCCTCGCGTTCGCGGAGGCTGCCGCGGTGCGACTCGACAGCCTGCGGCTGCAAGCCACCTGCGACTGGATCGAGGCCGAGCTGCAGCTCTGGCAGCCGGCCGCGGTGCTCGCGGACCTGCAAGAACTCGTCGAACGGCACCCGCTGCACGAGGCGATCGCGGCCCAGCACCTGCGCGCGCTAGCGGCCACGGGTCAGCCGTCGGCGGCCCTCGCCGCGTACGAACGGACGCGCCGCCGCCTGGCCGACGAGCTCGGCGTGGACCCGTCCGCCGCCCTGCGGGAGCTGCAGCTCGCGATCCTGGCCGGCGACCCCGCGCTCGCCGGCCCCGTGCTCGCCGGCGCCATCCGCCGGGACGGGCGTCGGGAGGGGCGTCGGCCGACCAACCTGCGTGCCGCCCTCACCACCTTCATCGGGCGGAGCGACGACATGGCGCGGATCTCGGCCGCGCTGCGGGCCGCCCGGCTCGTGACGCTGGTCGGACCTGGCGGTGCCGGAAAGACGAGGCTGGCCTCGGAATGTGCCCGTGCGCTGCTCGAGGCGCCTGGCGACGCGGGTCCCGATGCGGCCTGGATCGTGCAGCTCGCGCCGGTGACCGCGGGCGCCGACATCGCCCAGGCCGCCCTAAGTGCGCTCGACCTGCGCGACAACGTCCTGCCGGAGTCGAGGCAGGGCAATCCGCGCGACGCGGTCGGCCGGCTGGTCGAGGCGCTGAGCGACGTCGACGCCCTCGTGGTGCTGGACAACTGCGAGCACGTCATCACCGACGCCGCCGTCTTCGCCGAGGAGCTGCTGACGAGGTGCCCCCGGTTGCGGGTCGTGGCCACGAGCCGCGAGCCACTCGGCATCGCCGGTGAGTCGCTCGTCGCCGTGCCCCCGTTGCGGCATCCGGCGGCGCAGGCGAGTGCCCACGACGCCGCCGACTTCCCCGCGGTGCGGCTCTTCGCCGATCGCGCGGCCGCCGTCCGCCCGGATTTCGTCGTGTCGGAGGAGACAGTCGCCGGCGTGGTCGACATCTGCCGGCGCCTCGACGGGCTGCCCCTCGCCATCGAGCTCGCCGCCGCCCGGCTGCGCACCCTGTCGGTCGACCAGATCGCGGAGCGACTGTCGGACCGCTTCCAGCTCCTCACCGGTGGCAGCCGCACGGCGATGCCCCGCCACCAGACGCTCCGGGCGGTCGTCGCCTGGAGCTGGGAGCTGCTGACCGACGACGAGCGCTGGCTCGCCGAACGGCTCGCGGTCTTCCCCGGCGGCGTCAGCCCGGCCAGCGCGCTCGCCGTGGCTGCGCCCGGCACCACCAGCCCCGCCGCGCTCGACCTGCTGACGGCACTCGCGGACAAGTCGCTGCTGCAGGTCGTCGATCCGCGCGAGCCGCGGTTCCGCATGCTGGAGACGATCCGGGAATATGGCATCGAGCGCCTCGTCGAGCGCGGCACGAGTGTCGACGTTCGCCAGCGGCACGCCCGCTATTTCCTCGAGCTGACCGAGAAGCTGGAGCCGCTGCTGCGCGGGCCCGGCCAGCTCGACGTGATCGCCACGGTGCTCGCCGACGTCGACAACGTGTCGGCGGCGCTGCGGTTCAGCGCGGGGGCCGGTGACCTCGAGACGGCCATCCGCTTGATGGCGGCGATGAGCTGGTTCTTCGCCCTGCGCGGCCGGCACGCCGAGGCGAGCGGCTGGTTGCGGCTCGTGCTCGACCTGCCCGGCGACCTGCCCGCCGGTGCCCGGGCGACCGCGGTGATCCTGCACTCTATGAGCGCTTTCGCGGGGGGCGACGGCCTGGTCTCGATGGACGACGTGCGGCGGCTGCTCGAGGCGGAGGTGCCGCACCTCGACGGCACCCGCGGGCACCCGGCCCACGCGCTCGCCGCGCCGGCGCTCGCGATGTTTCGCGAGGAGCCCGACGAGTTGCGCCTGGCGATCGACCGCAACCTCGCCCATCCGGACCCGTGGGCGCGCGCGCTGCTCCTGTTCGTGCGCGCGGCCGCCGCCGAAAACGTCGGCGACACCGAGCTGTTTCGCTCCAGCCTGGCGGAGGCGCTCGACCGCTTCACCGCGATCGGCGACCGGTGGGGACGCGCGACGACCCTGTCGATGGTCGGGGGGCTGCGCGTCGTCGACGGCGACGTACCGGGGGCCATCACGGCGTACGAGGAGGCGATCAGGCTCGTCCGCGAGCTCGGCGCCGTCGACGATGTCAGCGAGGTGCTGCTGCGGCTCGCGATGGCGTACGCGCGGATCGGCCGGTACGCCGAGGCGGAGGCGGCCGCGACGGAGGCCCGCCAGCAGGCCGGCGACCGCGGGGCCCGGGCCCTCACCGGCTACGCCGACCTGTCCCTCGCCGAGGTCGCGCGACTGCGCGGGGACCCGCCGGCCGCGCGCCGCCACGCCGAGACGGCGCTCGGCGAACTCGCGTCAGCGACGTTCCAGCCGCCGCAGATGGTCGCCCTCTGCCACGTGACGCTGGCGCACCTGGACGCCGCCGCGGGGTCGTTCGCCGCCGCCGCCGGCCACCTGCGGACGGCGGCCGAGCTCGCGATCACGTCGTACGACATGCCGGTGGCCGCGACCGTCGCCATCGGCCGAGCCGCCCTGGCGCTGGCTGCGTCCGACGAGGCGGGCGCCGCGCGCTTCGTCGGGATGGCGGACGCGTTGCGCGGGATGACGGACGCCGGAAACGCCGACGTCCTGCGCATCTGTGCCGCCGCAGCCGCCGTCCTGGGGGCGGCAGCGTTCGACGACCATTACGCCGAGGGCGCCGGCCTCGACCGGCCCGGCGCGGTCGGCGCACTGACGTCCGTCAGCGCCGATCAGGTGCGCTTGCGGTAACCGCGCACCGCCAACGGCGCGAAGATCGCCACGAAGGCGACGCCCCAGAGGGCCGTTTGCGCGAGCGGCCAGAGGATCGGCCCCGTCGTGAGCAGGCCGCGCAGCGCGTCCACGAAATGCGTGACCGGGTTGACGTGCACCCAGGCCTGCAGCCAGCCGGGCAGCGTGTCGACCGGCACGAACATCGAGCTGCCGAACGTCAGCGGAAACATCAGCATGAACCCGACGCCCTGCACACCTCCCGGCTCCCGCAGGGTGACGCCGAGCAGGACCGACATCCAGGACACGGCCTGGCTGAACAGCACGACCAGCGCCGCCGCGGCCAACACGAGCAGGGGACCCGTGCCGATCCGGAAACCCATGAGCGTTCCCGCGACGAGCAGCACCACGACGGAGATGAGGTAGCGGACGAGGTCGCCGAGCACCGCGCCGACGAGGGGCGCCGAGCGCGAAATCGGCAGGCTGCGGAACCGGTCGAAGACGCCCTTTTTGATGTCGCTGTTGAGGTTGGTGCCGATCATCATCGCCGAGAACATGCCCGTCTGGGCCATGATGCCCGGCAGCAGGAACTGAAGGTAGTCGTGCCGGGAACCGGTGACGGCGCCGCCGAACAGATAGACGAACAGGAGCAGGAAGATGACCGGCTGCACGGTCACGTCGAAGAACTGCTCCGGTGTGCGGCGCATCCTGGTCAGCGAGCGTTGGGCCAGCGCGACGGAGTGCCGGACGGTCCCCCAGCGCCGGGTGCCCGGGACGGGGGCCGGGGGCCGCTCCGCCTCCGTGCGGGGAAGTGTCTGGGTGCTCATGCTGCGGTCCCTTCGTCGGCGGCCGCGCCGCGGCCGGTGAGTGCGCGGAAGACCTCGTCGAGGCCGGGCAGTCGCAGGGACAGCTCGGAGACGCGGATGCCTGCGTCGTCGAGGCGCCGTACGACGGTGGAGAAGGCGGCGTCCGAGTCGACGGACACGCTGAGCACGCCCCGCGCGGGCGAGTCGGCGTCCTTGCCCGTCGCCTCGCGCAGGATGTGCTGGACCGCCGGCACATCGTCGATCGACAGGGGACGCACGTCGATGAACTGCCCGCCGACGATGTGCTTGAGCTCCGCCGGCGTCCCGTGCGCGATGGTGAGCCCGCGGTCGATGACGGTGATCTCGTCGGCGAGCGCGTCGGCCTCGTCGAGGTATTGGGTGGTCAGCAGCACCGTCACGCCGTCCAGCGCCTGCTGGCGGATGATGTCCCAGACCTCGTCGCGTTTGGTCGGGTCGAGGCCGGTCGTGGGCTCGTCGAGGAACAACACCGAGGGTTGCCCGACGAGCCCGGCCGCGATGTCGAGCCGGCGGCGCATCCCGCCGGAGTAGGTGCTCGCCCGCCGGTCGGCTGCCTCCGCCAGATCGAAGCGCTCGATCAGATCGGCGGCGCGGCGGCGGGCATCGGCGCGCGGGAGGTCGAGCAGCCGCCCGATGAGCGTGAGGTTCTCGATGCCCGTCAGGTCGTCATCCACGGACGCGTACTGCCCGGTGAGGCCGATCGACCTGCGGACCGCGTCGGGGTCCTTGCGCACGTCGATGCCGTTGACCAGCGCCGTGCCCGCGTCGGCGCGCAGCAGGGTGGCGAGGATGCGGACGGCGGTGGTCTTGCCGGCGCCGTTGGGGCCGAGCACTCCGAGCACCGTGCCGCGGCGCGCCGCGAGGTCCACGCCGGCGAGCGCGGTCGTCGTGCCGAATGTCTTCGCGAGGCCGGTCGCCTCGAAGCCGTAGGTCATGTCGTTGCCTCCTGTGGTCACACCAGGAGACTGCCCGGCGGCGCTGTCACCCGGCGCACGGGCGACTGTCATGCGCTGTCACCCGACGGAGGCGGGCCGTAGTGGTCAGGGGGGAAAGCGGTCGGAATGCCGCACGCGCGGTGTCGCGGCGAGGACGGCCAGTGCCGCGACGTGCCGCGCGGTCGGCTCCCACTGCTCGACGTAGCAGTCGCGACGGCCGGGATCTCGCGTCCGGTCCTCGAGGGTCGGCGTCGCGCCGAGCGTGACGTGCAACTGGTCGTACGGCAACAGGAAACCGAGGCCACGGGCCTTCCCGTACGCCTCCTTGAGCGTCCACAGGCGGGCGTAGATGGTGGCCGCCGCGTCAGGTCCGGCCGCGTCGAGCGCTGCCGACTCCCCGGGAGTGAGGACCCGGCGACGCGGACCCGCGGCGGCGACCGGCTCGACGTCGATCCCGCAGTCGACGCCGCCCGCGACCGCGCACGCCACGACGCCGTCGGCATGCGACAGGCTGAAGCGCAGGTCGCTGCCGCCGTCCTGACGCACGCCATCCTCGCGCGCGATGTGCTGACGCTCGCCGTCCTCGCGAGCGATGTGCGGCCGGCCGTTCTCGTCGTACGCGAACTGCCACTCCCGCGGGTCGACCTCGGCGGCGCAGTCGGTGAGGGCACGGCGGACCAGCGCGTGCGCGATCACGAAGTCCCCGCGAGCCCGGACGTCAGTCATCCTGAGGGCGCGCTCGCGTTCGTCGGGGCTCAGGATCGCGAGCGCGGCGGTGGCTGCGTCAGTGGCCGCGTCGGGCCGGTCGGGCCGGTCGGGCCGGTCGGGCCCAGCGTCGGTGAGCACGGTCCAGACTCGCACGTCTCCGTGCTGCAGACCGCTTGCCGTCATGGCGAGACCCTAGAGAGGCTGCCGCGGCGCCCCGTCACTGGTAGGCCGAGGCCTGCAGGCCGTAGAGCTCGGCATACAGGCCGTCATCGGCGAGCAGGGACGCATGGTCGCCCGCTTCGGCGATGCGGCCGTCGGTGACGACGAGGATGAGGTCGGCCATGCGCACTGTCGAGAACCGGTGTGACACGAGCACCGTGATGGCCCCGGTCTCCTGGCCGACGCGGCGGGCGTTGAGCGCGTACTGCTCGAAGAGCTGGTGTTCGGCCTCCGCGTCGAGGGCGGATGTCGGCTCGTCCAGGATGAGCAGCAGCGGCAACTCACGCATCATGGCGCGGCCGAGAGCCAGCTTCTGCCACTGACCGCCGGACAGCTCGGTGCCGTCGGTGTAGCTCTTGCCGAGCTGCGTCTGTAGACCCTCCTCGAGCCGGCCGACGATGTCGCGGGCGTGCGCCCGGTCGAGAGCGGCGAGGACCGCCGGCTCGTCGTCGAGGAACGGCAGTTCGCCGACCCCCACGGTCTGCTGCGCGAGGAGCTCGAAGCGGGCGAAGTCCTGGAAGCCGGCGGCGATGCGGCCCCGCCAGTCGTCGAGCGGGAAACGCTGCAGGTCGACGCCGTCGAGCGTGATCTGGCCTTCGGTGGCGTCGTAGAAGCGGCAGAGCAGCTTGACGAGCGTGGTCTTGCCGGCGCCGTTCTCGCCGACGAGGGCGACGGTCGACCCGGCGGGCAGCCGCAGGTCGACGCCGCCGAGCACCGGCTTGTCGGTGCCGGGATAGGCGAAGCTCACACCGCGCAACTCGATGCCGTCGGTGATGCGGACGGGCAATTTCTTGTCCGGCGCCGGTGGCTGCTGCGCGCGGATGAGCTCGCGCATCCACCGGAGCCGGGTGAGGCCTTGTGCCATCCGTTGCAGTTGCTGCAGCAGTTGCAGGCCGGAGTTGACCTGCTGGTTGACCTGCGCCGCCAGGGTGATGACGAGCACGATGTCGCCGATGCGGCTGTGGCCGGCGACTGCCTGTCGTACGACGAGAAGGACCGCCACGACGTAGGCGACGGCGAACACGATCTGGCCGCCCGCGCCGACGAGCCCGGCCCGCTTCTCGGCGGCCCAGAGGGTGCGGCCCGCGTCGTCCCAGAGCGCGGAGTGGCGGCGGCGGATCTCGTCCTGCAGCCGGAAGACGCGAAGCTCCTTCGCCGGGATCGCCTTGGTGGCGAGGTGCAGGAGGTGCGAGGTTTGCCGAGTCGTCGATGCCGAGTCTTCGCGGGACTTTTCGAGGATGCGCTGCCCGAGCTGACCTGTCAGCACGGGCGGGATCGCGGCGATCGGCAGCAGCAGCAGCCACGGGTTGACGCCGGCCAGCAGGACTGCGGTCACCGTCATGGAGACGAGCAGGCCGAGCGTGGTGAACAGGCCGGTGAATCCCTGCCCCAGCTGGGTCAGCTCCTTCTGCAGCAGGGCCAGCCTGTCGGCGTATTCGGCGCGCTCGTGGTGCTCGAGCCGGGCAGAGCCGTTGGCGAGCGTCATCAACTCGGCCTCGAGGGAGACCTGCGCCTCCTCCGCGATTTCCCTGTAGGGGAAGTAGGCGAAGTGCTGCAGGATCAGCACGCCGATCGCGCCGGCGCCGATGAAGATGCCGTTCCAGGTCGCGGCGTGCATGTCGTGCGCGAGCGCCGCGTTGGTCGCGCCCTTCAGGGCAAGGGCCAGCAGCGGCCACGACGCGCCCGAGGCGAGCGTCATGATGGTCGAGAAGATCAGCTTTCCCTTGTTGTGCGCCCAGCCGATGCGAAACATCGACAGGCAGCTGATCAGGGCGTCCTTCATCGGGCGGCTCCCTCGGTCGCGGCGGACTTCGCGGCCGGTGCCGCGGCCGGCTCGCCCTCGGCGTCGAGACCGGCGGCGAAGCGTTCGGCTTGCAGGTGGAACAGGTCGGCGTAGCGGCCACCGCTGTCGAGCAGGAAGTCGTGCGAGCCGTCCTCGATCACGCGGCCGTGCTCGAGGACGACGATCCGGTCGGCCTGTCGGACGCTCGAGAACCGGTGGGAGATGAGGACGGTCGTGAGCCCACGGGTGAGCGTCGCGAACTCGTCGAAGAACGCCGACTCGGCGCGCACGTCGAGGGCGGCGGTGGGCTCGTCCAGGACGAGGACGCGAGCCCCCGAATCGACGGCGTAGAGGGCGCGCGCGATGGCGATGCGCTGCCACTGCCCGCCCGACAGATCGGCGCCGTCGTCGTACTGGCGCGCGAGCATCGTGTCGAACCCGCGCGGCAACTCCTCGATAGCCTCGATCATGCCGGACTTGGCCGCGGCGGCCCGAACGGCGGCGGGGTCGACGGGTCGCTGGACGGCCCCCAGGGTGATGTTGTCGGTCACGGAAAGCTCGTAGCGGTTGAAATCCTGGAAGATGATGGCGATCTGGCGGCGCCACGCGTCGACCGGGAAGTCGCGCACATCCTGCCCGTCGACGAGCAGGGCGCCGCCGGTCGGTTCGTAGAGGCGCGCGAGCAGCTTCACCAGTGTCGTCTTGCCGGCGCCGTTGAGCCCGACGATCGCGGTGCACTGCCCGGCCCGCAGGGTCAGCTCGAGACCGTCGAGGACCGGGCGGTTGCTCCCGTCGTACGAGAAGGACACGTTCGCGAAGCGGATGCTCGCGTCCGGCAGCCCCGTCGGGTCCCCCGACGCTGCCAGGTCGCGCACGTCGTTGCCCCCGTAGCCATCGACGAGCTCCTCGAACTCGCGCAGTGCCTTCGCGGTCTGCATGCCGTATTGCGTGTTGGCGTCGGACTCGTGGTAGTGCTCGCCGAGCAGGATCGCCGCGATCAGTGACTGCATGCCGAGGGCGAGGTGGGTCAGGGAGACGTGGCCGGCCGCGGCGGAGCGCACCAGCAGGGCCAGGACGGTGCAGTCGATGACCAGGCCGATGGCCGTGTAGTAGAGGAAGCGCCACATCATGTAGCGGCGACGCTCGGCCCAGAGCGGCGCGAGGCCCTCGTGTGCCTTCGTGGCGAACCGGTCGACGGCCCACCCCATGAGGCCGTAGATGCGCATCTCCTTCGCGGCCGGTGCCAACAGGCCGAGGTCGCGGAAGTAGTCGCGTTCACGGCGGACGGACCCGAACCGCGAGTAGACCTGCATGTAGAGCTGCAGGGACGGGCCCCGCTGGCCGTAGCGGAAACACATGGTGGAAAACAGGACGGCGAGGGCGGCCCACGGCGACGCGACGATCGCGATGATCACGCAGAATCCCGCGAGGCGGCTGTAGCGCGCGAGGTAGGCCACCATGCCCGTCACCGCGTGGCCGGGGGTGCGCCAGCTGTTCTCGAGCGTCTCGCTCGCCTGCCGCAGCTTGTCGAGGATCGCCTGGTCCTCGAGGGGCCCGATGCCGGTGCTGCGCAGTGACACCTCGATCAGCCGGCGGTGGAAGTGGCCGTTGACGCGGTGCTGCATGCGCTCGGCGATCGAGGACTGCAGCGGGGTGAGCAACTGCTGGGCGAAGAAGACGCCCGACGCGACGAGAAACGCTGTGACGAGACCGCCCCACTGCGGCGACCCGAGGCCCGCGGTGACCGCAGCCGGCGCTCGGCCGATGAGCACGCTCGTCGCGAGCACGAACGTGATGGGCAGGATGCCCAGCCACAGGTCGATGATCGTGAGTGTGGCAACGAGGCCGGAGCCGGCGAGGGGCAACTGACGGATCACGAAGAGCCGCGACCCGATCGCGTCGTCCCAGTATTTCCGTCGGCGCTCGCGCATTCCGTTGCCCTCCCTCGGAAGGGCCGAGTGTGACAGGCGGGTGCGACAGCGGCGACTGCGTTTGCGTCCTGGCGGCCTACAGGGCCAGCGCCTGCCGCAGGAAATCGATGTCGTCGGACTGGCCGTCACCGGGCGTCTCCACGATGACCGGGGCCTGCGCCTCGCGCACCACGTGCGCGAGCAGGATCGGGTCGATCTCGCCCTTCGTGAGGTTTTCGTGGCGGTCACGCCCGGAGCCGAATTGGTCCTTCGAGCCATTGCAGTGGACGAGGTCGATGCGGCCCGTCGCGGCTTTGACGCGGTCGACGATGCCCGTGAGGTCCTCGCCCGCGGCGTGCGCGTGGCATGTGTCGAGGCAGAAACCGACGCCGAACTCGCCGACCGCCTCCCACAGGCGCGCGATGACGTCGATCTTGCGCGCGCACGCGTTTTCGCCGCCGGCCGTGTTCTCGATGAGGATCTGCACCGGGAACTCTTCCCGCTCGAACGTCTTGCGCCAGTTGTCGATGCCCAACGAGATGTCATCGCCGTCGCTGACGTGGCCGCCGTGCACGATCAGCGCCTTGGCGCCGACCGCCGCCGCCGCCGCCGCGTGCTGGCTGATGATCTTGCGGCTGGGCACGCGGATCTTGTTGTTGAGCGTCGCCACGTTGACCAGGTAAGGCGCGTGGATGTAGATCTCCACGTCGCTCGCCTTCAGCTCCTCGGCGTCGTCGCGCGGCACCGGCTTCTTCCAACCCTGCGGGTCGGCGAGGAAGAACTGCACGGCGTCGGCGCCGCGCTCTTTCGCGGCGATCAGCGGATCGCCGTCGCGGACGTGGGCACCGATGACAGCCATGCCAGCCAGGCTAGCGCGAGCCGCGGACAGGTCCGAGTGGTCGGGGCTGCACTCGACAGGTGGCCGGGTCCGCAGGCCGGGGCATGATGGGCGTCGTGAGGGAGCCGGGACACGTCGCGCGACCGGCGACCACGGAGACGGCGCCCGCACCGCGGCCGACCGTCGCCGGTGCGGCCCTGGTCGCTGCCGGGGCCGTGCTGACCTACTCTTTCGCGGTCGGAAACTTCCCGTCCTCCGCGTCGATGAGCGCACTGGTGTTGGTCTCACTGCTCGGGGCGGTTGCGGGTGCGGCCCTCGCCGTGCCGATCGCGCGCCGCCGCCGCCGCCGGCCGCCGGTCACGGATGCGCCCGCGACCCTCGAGCTGATGGCCATGGCGGTGGTCCTCCTCACGTGTGCCCGCGGTCTGCGGCGCGCCGTGGGAGATCCGGCCGTGCGGGTGGACGTGCTCGCGGCCGCGTGTGCGTTCGCCGTCGCGTTCGTGGTGCCGGCGGCAGTTCTCGTACGGCGAGCAGCCGCGTCGGCCGCGCGCCACCGACGGCACGACCGGACACCGGTGCGTGCCGCGCGTGATGTGCAGCCCGCCAGCTTCCGCGCCGGCTTCCCGGGCGGCTTCCTGCGGTTGTCCGGCGGCGACGTGACAACGCTCGTGCGCACCCTGCAGATGGCGGGGGTGGCGGCGGACGACATCGTCACCGTCGTGGCGCGCACGGGACGCGTGAGCCAGCCGGAGGCCGCCTCGGTGGTCAGGACGGTCGCAGTGGACCTGCCCTGCTGATCGGGACCCCGCCCGGCCGTTTGGACGACGACCTCCGCGTAACGGAGGACATCGTCATCGATGCGTTCGACAGCACGTACTGGCGCGCAGCAGTCGGAGCTGTGGGCACCGATGGTTGAGAGGTGTCGCCGTGGACGCGGCGGCGGTTGCTCGACCGAGCGCGACTATTTTTGCGTACATGACTGACGTTATGGCTCTTCTGTTCGATTTCGACGGAACACTGGCGGACAGCAGTGCCGGCAACCGGGACGCGGTCCGCGCGACATGCCTCGACATCGCTGCTCAGGCCAACCTCGACGCCGGCCGGCTCTTGGACGCGAACGGGAAAGCGTGGGCGCGCTACTGGCCTGGCGTGGAGCGGAGCTGGGCGCTCGGCGAGGTCAGTGGGGCGACCGTCAGCCGCGAGGCTTGGCGACGGACGTTGAGCGCATGCGGCTGCGACGATCCCCATGTCGCAGACACAGCGAGTGAAACGCACGCGGTCCACCTGCGCACGTCGCTGCACCTCTATCCGGATGTCGAGGCGCTACTGTCGTCGCTTCGCGGCGACTACTCGCTCGGGCTCGTGACGAACGGCGCATCTGACACTCAACGGACCAGCCTACGAACGCTCGGTCTCGAGCAGGCCTTCGCGTCGGTGACGATTTCCGGAGAGATCGGTTGCGTAAAGCCTGATCCCGCGATCTTTGAGGCAGCGCTCGGCGAACTGCGCGCCGAGCCATGGCGAACGTGGCACATCGGAGACCACCCCGTGACAGATGTGGAGGGTGCCCGTGCCGCGGGCATCACACCTGTTTGGTTGAACAGGAACAGTTCCGGTTGGGAAGGCGACCACCCGGCGCCGGACTACGAAATCTGCTCCCTGTGTGACCTACTTCCGCTGCTGTCAGCCGACTAGGCCGCGCATCCCGACGGCCCGCTCGATGTCCGCCACGCAATGATTGCCCGCTAGGCCCCGCTAGCCCCTCCAGAGCCGCGGCGAGGGTCGGAACCGTCGTCCTCCCGATGTCCGACGCCTGGCCAGCGCGATTGGTCACGCCGCGCGAGCCCGGGTAGGCTAGCCGTTCGCACGTCGTACGACGTGATCTCCACCCTCCTGTCACGCCCCAGAACGGGTCGTGGCCGCCCTAGTCCGAAGGAGGTGCGCAGCTTTTGTCTGCCCGCCGTTACGAACTGATGGTCATCCTCGATTCCGATCTCGAGGAGAAGACCGTCGAGCCGAGTCTCGACACCTTCCTCAACGTCATCCGCCAGAGCGGTGGCACGGTCGAGAAGCTCGATCTGTGGGGACGCCGTCGCCTGTCGTACCCGATCAACAAGAAGTCCGAGGGCATCTACGCCGTCATCGACCTCACCGCTGAGTCCGCCGCCGTCGTCGAGCTGGACCGTCAGCTCAACCTCAACGAGGCCGTGCTCCGCACGAAGGTCCTGCGCCCGGACGCCCGCTGATGGCCAACGACACGGTCATCACCCTGGTCGGCAACCTCGTCGACGACCCCGAGCTGCGGTTCACGCCGAGCGGTGCCGCCGTCGCGAAGTTCCGGATCGCCTCGACGCCGCGCTATCTCGACAAGACCACCAACGAGTGGAAGGACGCGGAGGGCCTGTTCCTCACCGTCAACTGCTGGCGCCAGATGGCCGAGAACGTGGCCGAGACGCTGACGCGCGGCACCCGCGTGGTCGTGCAGGGTCGTCTCAAGCAGCGCAGCTACGAGACCAAAGAGGGCGAGAAGCGCACCGTCTACGAGGTCGAGGCCGACGAGATCGCCCCGTCCCTCCGCTATGCGACCGCCAAGATCAACAAGACTTCCCGTGGCTCCGGCCCGGGCGGTGGGGGTGGTGGTGGCGGTGGCAGTGCCGCGGCAGACGACCCGTGGGCCAGCTCCTCGACGGACTTCGGCGACGAGCCGCCGTTCTAATCGCGCGCCCGTCCGACATTCTTTGATCGCACAGACTTCTGGAGTATGAGAGCAATGGCGAAGCCGCCGATCCGCAAGGTGAAGAAGAAGGTCTGCATCTTCTGCAAGGAGAAGACCAAATACATCGACTACAAGGACACCAACCTGCTGCGCAAATACATCTCGGACCGCGGAAAGATCCGCGCCCGTCGTGTCACGGGCAACTGCTCGCAGCACCAGCGTGACGTCGCAACGGCCGTGAAGAACAGCCGCGAGATGGCACTGCTGCCCTACACGAGCACCGCTCGCTGAGGACGGGACAAGATGAAGCTCATCCTCAAGCAGCAGGTCGCCGGTCTCGGTGACGCCGGTGACATCGTCGAGGTCAAGGACGGTTTCGGCCGCAACTACCTCATCCCGCAGGGCTTTGCGCTCCTCGCCACCCGTGGAGTGGAGAAGGACGCCGCTGCCATCCGCAAGGGTCGCGAGGCGCGGGCCGTCAACGACCTGCAGCAGGCGAAGGACATCGCGGCGCAGCTCGGCTCGATGAAGGTCCGCCTGACGGCCAAGTCCGGTGACGGCGGTCGTCTCTTCGGTTCCGTGCAGACCGACGACATCGCAGCCGCGGTGACGAAGGCCGGCGGTCCGAAGCTCGACAAGCGGCTCATCACGCTGACCGCGCCGATCAAGACGCTCGGCTCGCACACGGTCTCCGTGAAGATTCACCCCGAGGTTGACGCGACGGTCACCGTCGAGGTCGTCAAGCTCTAGTTCACTGGCCGTGTACGACGTGCAGCGGGCCGGTCCTTTCTTCGCAGGGGCCGGCTCGCTGAGTTGCGTAGCGAGGCCTGACGGTGCGTCAAACGAGCCGAGATGCCGACGCCCGTATGTGGCGATCGGCCCGGCGTCGAACTGTCGCGCTGATCGACGTCCTTGTCCCGGCGCGGAGTTCTGACTCGCGCCGGCTCGACCGGTCGTCATCCCCTGCCGCGACCGGTGACGATCCGTGTGGCGGCACGCCGTGCTCCTCGGGCCAATTCGCTGACGAGGCCGCCGGCCGACGACACGTGCTGCGATGCGCGGAACTCCTCGAGCAGCCCCGCGCGGTGACCGTCCGGGTCGTGGCGCGAACGAACGGCGTACTCGAACGACCTGGTGTAGCGGCTCGCCGTTCCGCCACCGCGGAGCTTCTGCGCCACCGCCGCACGCTCGACAAGCGACACCCGCGCCGCGTCCAGTCTCCCGAGAACATCGACGGGGACGTCGAGTCCCGCCACCTCTGCGACAACCCGCAGGGACGCAGCCGTTGCCGCGGCCATGCGGCGTTCGATGGCCGCGGCGACGACCTCGTCCCACAGCGCGGCATCCGCCGAGCGGCCGAGCATCGCGGTGTCCGGGACCCACCGCAGTGGCGACGGATACCAGCCCACGCCGTGCGCGCAGGTCACGACGATCTGGTCCGCCACGGACGGCACCGACACCGGCACCCCGCCGATCAGCCCCTCGGTCATGCGCGACCACATCTCACCGGTCGACGCCGGCTCCCACAGCGGCCGCCAGTGCAGGTCGATCTGCGCACCGTCGGGGCCGTGCATCGGATGGGAGTGCTTCACGCGCATCACGTCGGCGAGTGACTGGTCGTCCTCCCACCGCCAGCCGTTCGCGACCAGCAGGTGGTGCGCCTCGTGCACGCGGGCCTGCGGCACGAGCACGTCGACGTCCTCCATCGGGCGCTCACCCATGTCAGCCAGCCTGGACGCGACGAGAGCGGCACCCTTGATGACGCAGATGGGGATGCCCGCCGCGCGCAGCACGTCGAGTCCGGGGGCGACGCGGTGAAACAGGCGCTGGTTGCTGTACCAGCTGTGACGCCAGATGCCCTTCAACCGCGCGACGGACGGGTGGGACACCCCGAGGCGGTCGACGTTCCGATACAGCAGCGGGAGCAACCGGTAGGAGATGTCGTCGAGAACGTCGACCTCGCTCACCGCGAACCAGGCCTCGATCGCCGCACGGCCCTGCTCGCCGCGGAGCAACCCGGCGCGCAGGAGTGCCCGGTGTTCCGCGGTGAGTTGCGCCCCGCCGACGCGCGGCGTCGTCTCTGCGGTCACGAGGATGTTCCGATGGGCGCAGCCGTCCTGCCGTCGCGCAGTTGCACGACGCGGTCCGCGAACGCGGCCGCCCCGTGATCGTGCGTGATGAGCAGCACCGACGGATGCCACGGCAGCGCGTCGAACGCTTCGAGAACGTGGGCGATGCCAGCATCGTCGAGGTGTGTGGTGGGCTCGTCGAGCAGGATCAGCCGGGGCTCGCCGACGAGCGCGCGCGCAAGGGCGAGTCGCTGGCGCTGGCCCCCCGACAGCAGCCCGGCTTCCTCACCGAGGAAGGTGTCGTAGCCGTCGGGCAACGCGCTCACGAACTCGTCCGCACCGGCGCGGACCGCGGCGAGGCGGATGTCCGCGCGTGACACGTCCGGGCGG
Organism: uncultured bacterium; assembly: GCA_964236265.1. Classification (GTDB taxonomy): domain Bacteria; phylum Actinomycetota; class Actinomycetes; order JAVEEB01; family JAVEEB01; genus JAVEEB01. The sequence continues at coordinate 19,413 of CAXSDE010000024.1, read as the reverse complement.
CCATGCGCGATGACCTGCGCCGCCGTGCCACTCACCAGGAGGAGCTCCTGCAGGACGACACCCATCTGCCGGCGCAGCGCCGGCACGTCGAGGTCGTCGTACGCGACGCCGTCGGCGAGGAGCAGCCCCTCAGCCGGACGGTAGAGACCCAGGACAAGGCTCGAGATGGTGCTTTTTCCGGCACCGTTCGGGCCGATCAGTGCGACTCGTTCCCCGGGCGCGACCGAGACGGTCACGTCGTGGAGGATCAGCGTGTCGTCGTCGTACCCGAAGCTGACGCCGCGCAGCTCGACGCCCCCTGCGAAGTCGATGGCCCGATTTCCCGTGTACGGCGACGGCGCCTCGGCCGACAGCACGGTGGAGATGCGGCGCAGCGAGTTGCCGCCCTGGAGCAGCAGCGGCAGCGCGCCGAGCGCCGACGAGACGCTGCGCAGCAGCAGCGCGGCCACGGCGTAGAAGGACAACAGCGAGCCGATGCTGAGTGATCCGCGCGCGACCTCGCGGCCGCCGACGACGAGCACGGCGATGCCCGCACCGGCGGCGACGGTGCCCTGCGCGATCGACCAGGCGGACACCCGCCAGGACAGCCGGCGTCCCGAGTCCGACAGGTCGGCGACTGTCGTGCTACGCCGCACGAGCTCACGTTCGTGCGTTCCCATCGCGGTGACGAGGACCATCCCCCGCATCCCTGCGGACACCTCTCCACTGAAGCGGTCCATGTGGATGTGCCAGTCGTCCGCGTAGCGCTGCACGACCCTGCCGAGGTAGAGCATCAGTCCGATGAGAGGCGGCAGCACGGCCAGCAACGTCCACGAGAGCAGGGGATCGAGGAGGACTGCGACGCCGGCCAGCCCGGCGACGACGACGACGGACGGCAGGAACACGGACAGGCTCTGGCTGATGATGTTGTCCAGCCGCTCGCTGTCCTGCACGACGATCGCGTGCACCTTCGTGGAGTCCTGCGCGTCGTACCAACGCCTCGGCAGCGCATAGAGCCGCTGCCACAGCCGCTTGCGCAGCCGCTCGACGGCGTCCTTCGTGGCGCGGATCACCACCCAGCGGTTGGCGAGCCCGAGCAGCGCGCTCAGCACGTAGAGGCCGAGCACGGCGAGGCCGATGCGGACGACCTGGCCACCGTCGTGCGCCGGAAGGGACGTGTCGAAGATGTGCTTCACGAGAATCGCCACGGGCAGCAGGCAGGCGGACTGCGCAACGGACAGCAGCACGCTGACGGCGAGCAACCGGTGCGCGCCGGCGAGCAGCTGGCTGTAGCCGCGCGCGATCGCCCTCATGTGCCGGCCCCCCGCCGTCGTTGCAGCGCGGCCCGCACGACGCGGGTCAGGTCGACGCGCGCGCCGTCGTCGTTCCGTCCGAGATTGGTCGCGTGCAGCCGCCGGTGCAGCACGACATCGTCGATGTCCACGCCGGCGACGTTGCTCTCGTGCGCGCGCGCCGCCCAGTCGATGAACTCGCCGACGCGAAGGTCCTCGCGCAGCGGGCCGACCAGGTCCCACACGGACCGGCGGATCAGCGACGCGCCGAGGACATGCCCGGGCGTGCTGCCCGGCGCGGCGACCGGTGCGGGCGTCGCGGGATCGATGTCCGGGCTCACGAACTCCACCACGCGGCCGCGCACGATGTCCGGCGCGTCGGCCTCGTGCATCCGCCGAAGGCGCAGGCCGAGCGCGTCGGTGGCCCACAGATCGTCGGCATCCAGGAAGGCGAGCAGGGTGCTGTGCGTCGCGGCGACGCCCGTGTTGCGGGCGGCGCCCGGCCCCGTTCCGGCGTTGTCGACCACGAGCACTCGCTTGCCGTACGACCGTGCCAGTGCCGCGCTGCCGTCCGTGGAGCCATCGTCGACGACGACGATCCGCTCCACGGGGGTGGGTTGCGCGAGCACCGATTCGAGGGCCGCGGACAGGTAGCGCTCGCCGTTGCGCACCGGGATGACGACGCACACGTCGGCACTCATGCGGCGGACCCGCTCAGCCCGGCGACGAGCGCGACCGCTGCGGCCGGGTCGCCACCGAGCTCGAGGTGCCAGACGGGCAGCCGCCGCGACAGGGCGGCGAGCGGTCCGAGGGCCGAGCCACCGTCGGGGGGAAGTTGCAGGACGGTCGTCGGCGCCAGAGCGCGGAGTGCGTCGGCCGCGGTGGCCCGCACGAGCCGTGTCGGACCGGGAGCGACCACGCGCGGCAGTACGATCGCGTCGAGGGCGAGGTCGGCGACGAGACGGTCCGGATGCACGGCCGCGACATCCAGGACGGCCTTCTCACCGTCACGGCCGACCGCGACGGACGGCAGACCCTCGAGGAGCGTCGCCGACGCCGGCGTGAGCTTCGCGGTGCCGTAGATGCTGTGTGCGCGCACCGGGTCGCGGGCGAGGTCCACGAGCACGTAGTCGTCGCCGGCGAACTGCAGCCCGGCGAGCAACGCTGCGATCGACGTGGTCGACTTCCCGGATCCGCCGGCCCCGGCGAGCAGCACGCCGTGACCGCCCGCACCGACGGCCGCCCCGTGGACGAGCAACCGATCCGGCGAGCGCAGCCCCCAGTGCAGGATCGTCCGCAGCGGGGCCGCGCGCTCCCACCACGGCACGCGGTCCTCCGCGAGCACCCAGAATCGCGCCGCCCGCAGGGAACGCTGCATCACCGACACCGACCGAAAGTCGGCACTGAGGTCCATGAGGTCGCCGTGGAACGCCGTACACACGTCTGAGTCGTTGAAGCCGGTGATCGCGCCGCGCCGGCCGACATCCGTGGCCAGCCACGGGAAGCGCGGCGGTTGCACGCCGGTGGACCGGGTGTCCCACACACCGATGTGCAGGTCGACCACGTCGTGGGGGACGGCGGCGGCGAGGTGGCGGAAGGCGGTGCTCATCGGGACGACGAGCGGCTCCCCCGCAAAGGCGAGCCGGATCCGCACACCGCCGATGGTGATGTCGCGCACGACCTCCCCGCTTCCGGCCGTCGCCGCTCGGAAGGCGGCGTCGGTCGCCGCGAAGAACTCGGCCGGTGCCGTGGTCGCGGTGATCGTCACGCGGGGGCGCCGTCGGCCGGCAGTGCGGGCCAGCCGTTGTCCGACGCCTCGTGGATCGGGTCGAGCAGCAGGAGGTATTCCATGTCGTCGTACCGGGCGAGGACCGGAGGGGCGTAGTCGCCCGCCGACTGCGGGGGCGCCACCGGCGTCGCGGTCGCGTCGCCGCCAGACGTGACGAGAAGGTCCTCGGCCAGCAACGAGCCGATGAAGTCGCGGACGGCCTCCTGGGCCCCGGCGTCAGTCCCGGCGACCGTGGCGGCGGTGACACCGACGGCGCAGCCGGAGACGAGCAGGTCCCAGACGGCGGGTCCACTCCCGGTCAGGCTGAAGTAGGTGCCACTCGCGAGGTGGATGAGGATCGTCTCCCCGTCGAGTGTTTCGTGGACGACGCTCGCGGGATCGACCCGCAGAACCACTGAGTCGTGCATTATCTGCGCCATGGGAAGCCCTTCGTCACGGTCACGGGTCATGGTGGTCGCCCAGCGCAATCCGGAGCAGATCCACGGTGGAGCCGATCTTCGGACAAGGGCGACCGTCAGCGCCACCGTGGCCGGTGGGTTCGACACTTTCCTATTCTGCGTGGATCCGGCGGATCGCGGAATACGCTCGATGGCCCAGGTTAGGACGTGGCTCGCTCCGCCGGATGCCGAGCCCAGGCACGCCCACGCGCTCACCTGGCTCGGGGACCCGCTCGGCCACCCCTCGGATCTGTGGTGGGCCCCCGCGGCGCTCGCCGCGCTGGACTCCGCGCTGAGCGAGTCGCGGCCCGACATCGTGGTCCTCGACCACCTGTTCACGCGCCGCGCACTCCCGCTGGCGCACGCCCACGGCGCGGCGGTCGTGCTCAACACCCACAACGTCGAGGGGCCGCTGGCCGCAGCGATCGGCGCGACCGGGCGGTTCGCCGAACGGCCCGGCCTCGCGGCCAAGGTCGCGGAGCGGACACGGACTGTGGAGGCCGCGGCGGTCGCCGCCGCCGACGAGGTGTGGGCCTGCAGCGCCGAGGACGCGGCGGCGCTGAGTGCCGCGTACGCCCCGCCCGGGCTGGTCCGCGTCGTACCCAATGTCGTGGACGTTCCGGGGGCGCTCGCGCCGGACGACGGCAGGAACAGGGACGAGATCCTGTACGCCGGGGCACTCGGCTATCCGCCCAATCGCGATGCCGTCGACTTCCTGCTCCGCGAAGTGCTGCCCCGGCTGCGGGAGACAGCGCCGGCCATGACCCTGACCGTGCTCGGCGCGGCTCCGCCGGCGCAGTTGCGGCAGGCGGTGGAAGCTGCCGGCGCGACGCTCACCGGGACGGTCCCGTCGGCCGCCCCGTACTTCGCCCGAGCCGGGGTGCTCGCCGTCCCTCTCACGACCGGCGGTGGGACGCGCTTCAAGGTTCTGGAGGCGTTCGCGGCCGGACTGCCGGTCGTCTCCACCGCGAAGGGAGTCGAGGGGCTGTCCCTCGTCGACGGAACTCATTTCCTGCGCGCCGAGACCGCGAGCGAATTCTCCGCCGCCCTGTGTCGCTTGCTGGCCGACGACCGGTTGCGGGCCGAGATGCGTGCTGCCGCGCACGCGGTCGCGCTCGAGCGCTATTCGACCGAGGCCGTCGCCCCCGTTGTCGCCGCCGCGCTCACGAACCTGGCGGCGCTGCGGAGCGCCTGACCAGGGACCGGGCAGCGCGCCACGCCCTCGACGTGTGCCCCGCGCCGTCCACGGCCCGCCAGCCGAACGGGTTGTCGCTCGAGAACCGGGCCGGCTTGTTCCGGCCGATGGCGTAGTACGCGACGTAGCGGCCGGGCACCACCGCGGCGTCGAGGGCCGCGGCAAAGGCGGCGACGCAGTCGCCCGGGCTGATCCACGCTTGCCGCTCGTAGGGCTGGAGTGGCGGCGACGGGCGGACGCCGCCGAGGCGGACGGCCACGGCGTCGAGTCCGTCTGCTGCCCCCTCCTGGACGAGGCGCTCGATGAGGCGTTTGTCCTGGCCGTAGCGCGAGGCAGGGGCGGCGCTCTCGGCGACCGTGACGGGCAGATTGTGCTGAGCAGTGTCACCGAAGCGGCCGGCATGCACGGAGCTCGCGACGACGAGGCGTGGCACGCGCGCGATCGCCACCGCGGCTATCACGGCGCGCGCCATCGCGATGTTGTCGGGAACGATCTCGGCGGTGTCGTAGTTCTCGCGCATGTCCCAGGCGAGATGCACCACCGCGGCGACGCCCGCCACCCTCGCGGCAACGGCGTCTGCGTCGCGCACGTCGCAGGACGGGAGGTCGAGCGGCACGATGTCGCGCCCGAGCCCGTCGAGGAGCACCCGGCCGATGGCACCGGCGGACCCTGTCACGGCGATGCGGCTGACCTGCATCCGAGCACGGTGACACATCGGAGGTCCGGGGCCAACAGGGCCGAATGTCCGCATGGTGAGACGGCCCTCAAGTTTTCGGTGTCCACAAGTGCCGGCGTCCATAAGCGCACCTGACAGGCGTGTAGGCAGTATCCCGCGCGCGCCGTCCACAGCGCCGTCCACAGCCGATCGGGAAGAATCGCAGGAGGCACAGGGCCCGTCCACATGCTGTGGACGGGCCCTGGGGACGCCATTTTCTGTCGGCGGTCTCGGATTGGCTGGGCAACGCACTAGACAGTCGGGAGCCCCCGCCGAAAGGAGCCCGTCCGTGACCGTTGTCGACGTTCGTCGCGACCAGCCGAGCTCCGCAGGCGACCGCGTCCCGCCGCAGGACATCGTCGCCGAGCAGTGCGTCCTCGGAGCGATGCTGCTGAGCAAGGACGCCATCGCCGACGTGGTGGAGACGATCCGCGCGACCGACTTCTACCGCCCGGCCCACCAGGTGGTGTACGACACGATCCTCGACCTCTACGGTCGCGGCGAGCCGGCCGACCCGGTGACGGTTGCGGCCGACCTGACCCGCAACGGCGAGTTGCCGCGGGTCGGCGGCGCGCCTTACCTGCACACGCTCATCGCGTCGGTGCCGACGGCGGCCAACGCCGGCTACTACGCCAAGATCGTCCGCGAGCGGGCGATCCTGCGCCGGCTCGTGGAGGCGGGCACGCGCATCGTGCAGATGGGTTACACGACCGACGGCGCGGACGTCGACGAGGTCGTCGATCGGGCGCAAGCGGCTGTGTACGACGTGACGGACAAGCGCACGTCCGAGGATTATGTGCGCCTCGAGGACGTCATGCAGCAGGCACTGGACGAGATCGAGGCGATCGGTGCCCGCGGCGACGAGCTGTCCGGAGTGCCCACGGGCTTCGTCGACCTCGACCGGCTGACCAACGGTCTGCATCCGGGACAGATGATCATCATTGCCGCCCGCCCCGCAGTAGGAAAGGCGTTGGCGCTCGACACTCGACTGCCGACGCCGACGGGGTGGACGACGATGAGCGAGGTCGGTGTCGGCGACGAGCTGCTCGGTGCCGACGGCCGGCCCACTCGTGTCGTCGCGGCCACCGAGGTGCTGCTCGATCGGCCGTGCTACGAGGTGGAGTTCTCGGACGGCACCGTCATCGTCGCGGACGCGCAGCACCAGTGGCGCACGGCAGCGCTCCCGGTGACTGCGGGGGAGGGACACGGGGGTTCGTGCGCGCCGTCCGGGATCCGCACCACCGAGCAGATCGCCGCTACCCTTCTCGCTGCCGACTCGTCCGTCGCCACCGCGGTCGCGGCCGCGGAGCCGATCACCCTGCCGGATCGTGCTGTGGTGATCCCGCCGTACGCCCTCGGCGTGTGGCTGGGAGACGACCGCAGCGAGGGGTCCCGCTTCACTGTCGCTGATCCCGAGCTCTGCATGCGGCTCGACAGCGAGGGCATCGACGCCCGCAACGACCTGGCGGGCGCCGGCGCCTGCCTCGTCACGCTGCCGATCGGATCGCTGAGCGCCGCCGGCGTCCTGTGCGACAAGCACATCCCTCTTGATTATCTTCGCGGTTCGGAGCCGCAGCGACGCGCCCTCCTGGCGGGCCTGCTGGACGTGGGCGCGTGCATCGAGACGGACGGGGGGGTGCGGTTCAGCTCGGCCAGTGGGCGGCTGGTGAACGATGTCCGAGAGCTGGTGCACACCCTCGGCTACGTGACCCGCCGGGCGGTCACGGAGTCCGCCCGATCGTCGTCGGTGCCGTTGCCTGGCATCGTTTTCGACACCGACGACCGCGTGTTCCGGTCACAGGACAAGCACCTGTTGCACAAGCAGCGCGCCTCGCGCGTGAGCTGGCCCCGCGACTCGCGTCGCATCGTGGCCCTGCGGCCCATTGACAGTGTTCCCGTGCGCTGTGTCGAGGTCGATAACCCCGACCACCTGTACCTCGCCGGTGCGGCGATGATTCCCACCCACAATTCGACGTTGGGGTTGGACATCTGTCGCGCCGCCTCGATCAAGAACGGTCAGACCAGCGCGATCTTCTCCCTCGAAATGTCGCGCAGTGAAATCACCATGCGGCTGCTGTCGGCCGAGGCACGCGTGCCGCTGCACCACATGCGCACGGGCAAGTTGACGGAGGAGGACTGGGCCCGGCTGGCCCGACGGATGGGTGAGGTTGCCGAGGCGCCGCTGTTCATCGACGACTCGCCCAACCTGACGATGATGGAGATCCGGGCGAAGGCGCGGCGGCTCAAGCAGCGACACAACCTGAAGCTCATCGTCGTCGACTACCTGCAGCTGATGAGCCCGCACAAGAGGGCCGAGAGCCGGCAGCAGGAAGTGTCAGAAATGTCGCGTGCCTTGAAGCTTCTGGCCAAGGAGCTCGAAGTGCCCGTGATCGCCATCTCGCAGCTCAACCGAGGCGCCGAACAACGCACGGACAAGAAGCCGCAGATCGCTGACCTCCGCGAGTCCGGTTCTCTCGAGCAGGACGCGGACATGGTCATCCTCCTCTACCGCGAGGACATCGTGGAGAAGGAATCACCGCGCGCCGGCGAGGCCGACTTCATCGTCGCCAAGCACCGCAACGGTCCCACCGCGACGATCACTGTCGCGTTCCAAGGCCACTACTCCCGCTTCGTCGACATGGCGCGCTCCTAGCTAGTCGTGGCCGGCCGTGGATTAACTGAAGTTGAGCGATCTGCTCGAGAACGCTTGTGAATGCCGGCCGTCGGGGGGCCTGAACGGCCGCCGCGAAGGCGAAGCCGGCATACGGCGTCAGGTCCTCAGGTTGCGGCTTGATGGCACGCTCGGAAATCCGACCGGTGGTTCCCCGGCGCGCAGGCGGGGAGGCCGCGCGCTGAACCGACGGGCTCGCGGTCAGGTCCATGCCTCGACCTGGAGCCGGTTCGCGCATCAGGATGTCAGGGGGTCGCGAGGGTGACCACGACGACTCGTCGCCGACGACGCGGCTGGCTTATTGGACGAGTGGGCGACGCGCTTTGCGATCGTCTGTCGCCTCAAGCCGTTCGGCGCACCGAGACGGTCACGTTGGAGCGGAACTGACAACGTGCGACTCAACGCGGGCGTTGGGCATGGTCCCCATGGGATTCGGTTGGATGCCCGCCACCGGCCGATCTTCGGCGTCCTTACAAGGGTGGTGGCCAGCAGTCGTCGAGGGGACGCTGCTGGCGCAAGGTGTCGCGGGTTGCAACCCATCGCGGACGCCATTGGTGTACTCGATGACGGCCGGAACAACCACGGCACGACGGGAGAGCACTGATGCGAGGCGCGAGTGAGGACTTCGACGAGTTCTACGCGGCGACGTCGCAGGGGCTGCTGGCTCAGCTCTACGGGTTGACCGGCGATTGGGCAGAAGCCGGTGACTGCCTCCAAGAGGCCTATGCCCGTGCGTGGCAGCGGTGGTCAACGGTGCGCGATCACGAGTCACCCGCCGCTTGGGTGCGCGTCGTGGCGTTCCGGTTAGCTCGGAGCCGTTGGCGCCGCGCTCAGCACGGCCTTGCGCTGCACCGCAGCCACGGCGTGCCGGAGCCCGTAGCCGGGCCGTCCCCGGATGCGGTGGCGATTGCCGTCGCACTCGAGCAACTGCCCGAGACGCAGCGTCGGGCACTCGTCCTGTTTCACCTCGCCGATCTTCCGGTGGCCGATGTGGCCCGCGAGATGGGCGTGCCCGAGGGGACGGTGAAAGCGGCGCTTTCTCGAGGCCGTACCGCCCTCGCCAAACTGCTTCGTGACGATCTGGAGAACGCACATGTCTGAGCACAATCCTGCACCTGACCCGTTCGACGCCCTGCGCACCGCTGGCCGGTACGCCGCCGTGCCGTCCGTGGAGGCGATCCGTCACCGCGGTCACCAGCGGGCCGTACGCACTCGCGTGGGCTACGCCCTCGCGTCCGTGGCCGTCGCGGGCGCCGGCACTAGTGTGGCCGTCGCCGACAGCCCCAACGCGGCCGGCGGGACGGTCGCCGCTGCCGCCGCGTCACTATCGACATCCGCTGTTTCTCCGTCGCGGGCCACGGTGCCGGCGCCGGCCGAACAGTCTCACCCGGGCCCGGCCCCGGTCACCGATCACCTTGCCCAAGTGAAGCTGGCGCACCAGGCGAAAGCTTCCGCGATGGAAGCCGCGACGCGGCGACACGTCGAAGCGGCCGGTTACTCCGTCGTTGCTGACACGCACAAGAACTGGGAGGAGGTAGGGTCGCCCGCCGGTTACTACGAGGTCTTCATCACGTTCTCCGACGGGCGGAAGACGGGTCGTGTTGCGGTAACCGTCCAGTCTCCGTTCGACAGGGTCGTAGGCCCCTCGGCGACGATGGACGGCGCCGACCTCAGCCCGTCTGTGTGCGCAACGACCCTCCGTAAGTGCCGTCTAGTGCCGTTGCCGGATGGGCGGGTCGCCGCCCTCAACAGCGATCAGAAGAGGCTCCCCGACACCACCGGCCGCCATCTATTCCTATACACGCGTGACGGCCAGGAAGGTGTAGTCGTACAGAATCTCGGCCCCGGGCCGGACACCTCGCCGTTGATGGTGTCCGACGATCTCCTCGTTGCGATCGCCGCGGACCCAGAGCTGAGCCTCGCTGGCGTCCCCGCCCTCACGCCGGCCGAACTGGCTGCTCTGCCGCCTGCGAGGACCGGTCCCACCGCGACAGGCGCAACGGCACCATCGCAGTAGCCGGCTGGCACCGGGACCCTGGGGCCTCGCCTCGCTCATGCTCGAGGAAGTTGCGATCAATGACAGTGCTACTTAAGAATCCGCGGCCTCCTCCGGTCTGAAGGGCCATCCTGCGATGACGGCGGATCCGCATGCCGCGCGGCACGTTGTGTGGCCGGGAGAACGGCAGCAACGTCGTCGAGCTGCCGGAGTCGTCGTCGGTGGAAAGCCGGAGTCACCGGAACTGGTCGGCCGGCTGACGGCTCACCGGTCAGCAGTACCTCTGCTAAGCAGCAGCGGCAACAGGAGGTCGCCAGCAGTCGCGTTGTCTCGAGTGGCAACTAGAAATGCTCGCGGACCTGGTCAACTTCGGCACAACCGGCTAGTCATTTCCCGGGCGTCGTGCTCGTTGACACTCGTGAGGAACTCCGAACGGCCGCAGTGCCGCTGGCTGTTTCGCTCGATTCGTGCCGCAGTGACGGCGACAAGTGCCTGCGGCGCGGTGCGATCGCACTGACGGATGCGTTGAGAGCTAGCGGTTAGTCGCGACAGGGCAGGGATCTACGACGCGAGGCCAGCGTCCGGCGGGCGGGGCCGGGAGCAGTAAGGCCATGGCGGCGGGCTGCCAGCCCTGCCGACTCGCTCGGACAGAGCAAGTCAGTCGAGGTCGAACTCGTTGCCCTCGATGTCCTGCATCACCAGGCATGACTCATTGTCTTCATCTGCTGGCAACAGCCGGACGCGAACCGCGCCGAGCGGCACTAGCCGCGCGCATTCGGCCTCGTGAGCCGCCAGTCTTTCGGCGCCAACCAGCCCAGTGCCAACCCGCACGTCGAGATGCAGCCGATTCTTGACGACCTTGCTTTCGGGAACGCGCTGGAAGAACAGCCGCGGCCCCACACCCGAAGGATCCATGCACACGAACGCTGCATCGCGCTCCTGTGGCGGCTCCGTTCGGTTGTAGTCGCCCCACGTGGCGAAGCCTTCCGGAGGGGGCGGCACCACGTACCCCAACACCTCGCACCAGAAGCGAGCCAGGCGCTCGGGTTGCGCGCAATCGAACGTGACCTGGACCTGCTTGACCGACGCCATCCGCCCACCATAGGCCAGCGCCGAGCCAGCGACGACATGAAGTTCGCTCGGATCCGACTTCGCGTAAGGCAGCGTGCCACTGCAGTCCCACGTCGCCTTCTTGGCGCAACTCTCGCTGTCGAGGTTGGCCGCCGTGAGATGCAGCGTCGACCACACCAGGCCCGACCCGTTGCCATGAACGCAGCCGCGAGCCCAATAGTCGAGCTGCCTCCCCGAGACCGGGCAGAGCGTCCAAAGGGACCCGGGTGCCCGCCTGCCATGCCGGCAACGCCGCGGTGCAGGCGATCTGCCGCTCGCCGACGACGTACGTGAAGACCTCCGGTCTCCGTGACGGTGAGCAGGTCACTCTCGCCCAAGGGCAGCGTGAACACCAGGTCAGAGTCGGCCTCGACGAGTCCACCTTCGACGGACGCACCCGCGCCGCCGCCGCCGAGTGCCTTGGCGGCGAACGCGGCGCTGAGCCGATGTGCATAGTCGAGCAGTGACGCCGGTGGCGGCGGGAAGCGCTGGGGCCGGCATACCGCGTGAACTCCGCGTCCGTGTCGCGCACGTGCCCCCGCTCGTCGATCCTCTTTCCCCTAGGACTCACCAGCCCACCCAATACGTTGAGCCGCGACGCCAGCTGTGCCACGGCAGCTCGGGGACACGACCGCTCGCGCGCACCCAGTCCGTGGCCACGTCGTCCGCACGCACGACCTCGACGCCCCGGTGCCCGCAGGCGCCAAATGCTCGCCGACTTGTGGCACTGAGGCCGGCTATAACGTGCGCGGCACCGCCGTGGCGAGCGAGCGGCTGACGACGGCGACGCAGACGTCGTCACGGGGCTCATCCGAGCCCGGGACGCAAACCTCCAGCAGATGCGCGGCCAGCTCGCCGGGGGTGGGCACCGGGGAATTCCGCAGACCACTGTGTGCGGCAAGGCGCAGCGACTCGATCTGCGCGTCGATGTCAGCCTCGGGGCGTTCGACCAGGCCATCGCTGTAAGCGATGAGGAACGCCCCTTCGGTAAGCACAGTGCGGTGGGCGATGTCCACGGGACGTCCGAACGAGGCGCCGAGCGGCGGGGCGGTCGCGCGTTCGAGCAGGGCCACGTCGCCGCCCAGGCCGGGCCACAGCAGCGGCGGTGGGTGTCCCGCGGAGGCGTAGGTGAGGTGTCCGGTTGCCGGGGTGTAGAGGCCGTACCAAAGCGTCGCAAGATCGTCGGGCTCCATCAACGACTGGAATCGCTCGAGGGCAGTGAGAACGCGCGTCGGGGCGCCGTCGAGCAGGACGACGGCGCGCAGCGTCTCGCGCAGCGTCGCGCGCCGGAGCGCCGCCGACGTGCCGTGACCGGACACGTCGCCGAGCGCCATGGCGACCTGACCGCCCCGCAGCGGGAGGACATCGAAGAAGTCACCGGCGGTGGGTTCGCTGTCGACCGCGGCCGGCAAGTAGCGGACGGCGACACGCAGGTCGCCCACCCGGTCAGCGGGAGGCGTCACTTCACGGGGCGCGGGGGCCCACGCGTTCGTCGAGGAGAAGGTGAAAGCGGCCGGAAGCCAACCGTTCGCAACCGCCATCCTGAGGATGCGCCGAGCACTGGGGAACTGTGACGGCGCGACCTGCGCGTAGTGACCGGCCGCCGACAGCTGGTCATGCATGTCGTGCAGCAATCGGATCCCGGTCAGATCGATGAAGGTGACGGCACGGAGGTCGATGACGAAACCCGGCCCGTGATCCAGGTCGGGCTGCGCAAACATGGCGGCCAGCACCGGCGCCGTCGCGATGTCGAGGTCGCCGTGGACGGACAGGCCATGGGCGCCGGGGATCGCGGAGGCCCCGTCGACGTTGCGCGTCGCGACAAACCCCGGGCTGGTGACCGGGCCCTCGGCACGCGCCGCCGCGCGCCCGGACTGGTGATGGAAGGTCCCACTCGCCGCCAGCGCTCCGTCCAGAGTGGCGGTGAGGGACGCAATGTCGGCGGCCGGATCGGGATCGACAGGAACCGTGTCCTCATGTGCCGAGGATGATGCCGAGGCGGCTGCGGCCCCGGCCCCGGCCCCGGCCCCGGCGGCCCCGGCGGCCCCGGCGGTGCGTCGATCGTCCGACACGCGCTGTGTCCCCTGCCCCTGCAAATGCCCGAATGAGCAGCTGCCAAGGACCGGAGCAACGATGCGCGGTGGCGCAATGCTGACGATCGTACGCCATCACCACAGGGGGTGTCAGTGCCTCCGGGAAGGCGTAGCAGGGGAAGGTTTTTCGGCGGTGAGGCGTCCCAGCACGGTGGCGGGCAGCAACGCGCGGCTGACGACGCGGGCCGCCACGTCCGACAGGCGCTCGTTGTGCGAGCGTGCGTAGCCGCGGAGCGCGTTGAACGCGTCCGCCATCTCGACGGTGCCGTGGTTGGCCAGGATCCCCTTGGCTTGTTCCAGCACGACCCGGGATGTCAGTGCGACGTTGAGCTGCGTGACGATCAGGTCCTTGTCTGCGGCCGCCTTCTCCTGGACGAGCGCCACGCTGGCCACATGCGCGAGCGCTTGTGCGAGCGCGTGGTCCTGGTCGCTGAGGCGGCCGACCGTTGGGCCGAACAGGTTCAACGCGCCGAGGACGTGGGTGCGCAGGCGCAGGGGGACGGCGTGTACGGACGCAAAGCCGGCGGTGACCGCGCCTGCAGCGAAGTGCGGCCAGCGATGCGACTCCTTGCTCGGATCGGGGACGGACACCGGGGCACCGGTCTTGAAGCAGTGCAGGCATGGCCCTTCGGCGCGTTGGAGCTGCAGCAAGTCCAGCGTCGTCGCCTCCTCGGACGACGCCGCAACGAGATGCAGTGCACCGTGCTCGTCAGCCAGGAGCAAGCCGGCGGCGGCGACGTCCAGCAGTCGGGCGCAATCGGTTGTCAGCCCCAACAGAAGCTCGACCATGTCCTCCCCGTCCGCCAAGCTTGTCGCCAGTGAGACGAAGGCGTCGAGATCTGCTGCTCGCGCGTGGTCGTGCTCATGATGGTGCTCCGCTCTCGTTCTCTCGGAACGAGATCGCTCGGGTGATGACCGCCCACGCAACGTCGCTCGCTGTCTGACCCACGGCGAACGCCCGTGCGCGCAACCGCAGTAGTGCTTCGGCCGGATCCAGATCGAGCTGGTCCATGATCATCCCGGTCGCCTGGTAGACCTCGACCCGCTCGAGCGAGCTGAGCTGATCCCAACCTTCGCCCCGCGTGCCGTCGCCATCAGTGTCCCAGTGCAAATCGGAGGAAATGAGGTCCAGCAACGGCATGGCGGCCAGGTCCGCTGCATGGGCGAAGGCCGACAACGCGTCCTCGCTGAGTGGGCCGGGCGCGTGGCGAAAAAGGTCAAGCGCCCCGACGGGGCTCGAAGCGATCATCACCGGGGCCGCGAAGATTGCCTGCACATCCTCGCGGAGAAGAGCGTGCGTCAACGCCGGCCACCGCTGCTCCGTCACCAGGGACAGGTCGGCGACCAGCACGGTGACGTGGCCGGCGACCGCGTCCAGGCACGGACCTTCGCCGAACGTGAACTGGTATTCATCAAGGCGCCGGCTGAGCAGCCCGCTCGACCCGAACGTGCCCCGGCTCGACCCGTTGTGGACGTAGGAGATCGCCGCGCCGTCCACATCGAGAAGGTCGACGCACGCGCGGCACAACTCGTCGGCCGCGGCCAGGCCCGTGCCTCCCCGTGCCATCGCGGCGTCCAACCGCCCTCGCAAGTCCTGCGGACCGCTCATGTCGTGCCATGCGCGACGACCGCCTGCATGCCGCGTTGCAGCGAGGCTGCGACATCGACCACCGAGCGGCGGAGTGCGTCAGCACCCGCGGTGAGACTGTGCCCGCCGAGCCAGATCAGTTCGACGGCGTCCCGATCGGCACCGGGGAGCGCCTCCAGGATGTGGCGCCACACCGACGCAGCTGCCTCCGACGTACGACCGACGCCGCGGCCCTCCGCCGGTCCGTCGGCTCGCTGGTCGCAGAGGTATGTGGCGCGCTCGTGCACCATCTCCCCGAGCACCCGCACCAGGGGGGCGCCGACCCCGGCCAGGCCCTCCGGCCGGCTCCAGAGGCGGCTGAAGACGTCCTCCGTCACGTCGGCGGCGAAGTCTGCGCTGTCCGTGATGCGCAGGGCCAGCCGATACACGTACGGGCCCGTCATGTCGTACAACTCGATGAGCGCCTGTCCTTCCCCGGCCCGGAACCGACCGGGGAGTGCAGTCAGGAAATCTGTTGACGGGGCGAGGTTGACCATCGCCGGACCCTTCCCTACGCATGACAGGACGAGCGCAAGGGTCCGGACGCCGAGGGGGTCATGCCCACTATCGCGCTGTCGACCCGTTCCCGCCGGTGCACGTACCCCGCCGACCCCATCTCCGCGCGGATGCGGTGGCGGGCGGCTGTCCTCGGACATACGGAAGGGGGGTATGGTTGACCGCTGGCGAGCAACGGGAGGCACCGAGTGGCGCACGGCTATAGCAACCGGAAGGACGCGGTCGACAAACGGCTGCGCCGCATCGAGGGCCAGGTCCGCGGGTTGCAGCAGATGGTGGCGGACGACCGCTATTGCATCGACGTGCTGACGCAGATCAGCGCGACGACGAAGGCGTTGCAGGCCGTCGCATTGGAGCTCCTCGAAGACCATCTCGGGCACTGCGTGTCGAACGCGATCGCTGCCGGCGGGCCCGATGCGCAGGAGAAGGTGCGCGAAGCCGCCGCTGCAATCGGCAGGCTCGTCAAATCGTGAGACCGGTCCCTGCGGCCGCCATGGCCGCGCGGTGCGCGGTCGGTCCGCGCGTGGCGCCGAGGTGCGCCAGCTGCGCCGCGCCGGGTCCTCCCGGGACGAACGCATGACGACCACGATCGATATCGTCCGGCGCAGCCTCGCCGACGGCGCCGGCATGTTCTGGGAGACCCTCTGGGCGCTCGTGCTCGGCTTCGGACTCTCTGGTGCGGTGCAGGCCTTCGTCTCCCGCGAGGCGATGCAACGCTCCCTCGGTGACCACCGGCCGCGCACGATTGCGAAGGCAGGCTTCTTCGGAGCCATCTCCTCGTCCTGCTCGTACGCGGCGTCAGCGCTCGCGAAGACGCTGTTTGTCCGTGGCGCCGATTTCACCGCTGCCCAGGCGTTCATGTTTGCGTCGACGAACCTCGTCGTCGAGCTCGGCATCGTGTTGTGGCTGCTGATCGGCTGGCAGTTCGCCGCCGCGGAGTTCGTCGGCGGCGCGATCATGATTGCGCTCCTGGGCCTGTTCCTGCCGCGTGTCGTCAGCGCCGGCGAACAGGAAGCAGCCCGATCCTCCCTCGCCGGGCACGGCGTCGGCGGGCACGCGATGGCGGCCCACGACGGTCATCCGACCGGGCACGGGTCACCCTCGCGGATCCGGTCGGTCGCCGGCTGGTCGGACGCGGCGACCTACACGGTCAGCGACCTGACGATGCTCCGCAAAGAACTGGTCATCGGCTTCGTCGTGGCCGGCTTTGCCGACGCGGCCGTGCCGATCAGCTTCTGGAAGTCACTTTTCCTGACGGGCCACGGTTTCTGGTCGGTGCTCGAGAACGTGATCCTCGGCCCATTCCTGGCGATCATCAGCTTCGTCTGCTCCGTCGGCAACGTGCCGCTCGCCGCCGCGCTGTGGTCGGGCGGGATCTCCTTCGGCGGCTCCATCGCGTTCGTCTTCGCCGACCTCATCGCACTGCCGCTGCTGCTGATCTACCGCAAGTACTACGGCACGCGCCTCACGGCGAAGCTGCTCGCCGTGTTCTGGGCCACAATGAGCGTCAGCGGTCTTGTCACCGAATACGTGTTCCAGGCCGCCGGGATCCTGCCGGCCGCTGTCCCGAGCAGGCACGGCATGGTCGGCCGGGACGTTTTCGGCTGGAACTACACCACCGTGCTCGACGTCATCGCATTGCTCGTGTTCGCAGTCATCTCCTGGCTCTACCGCAACCGTGAGCGGTTCGGCGCCGGAGCCGGTTATGCCAAGGACCCCGTCTGCGGCATGCAGGTCCAGGTGCAGCACGCCCCCGCGACCGCGGTCCACAGCGGCACGCGTCACTACTTCTGCTCCGAGCACTGCCAGCACCGGTTCACCGCAGACCAGTCCCGGTAGAGCCACGCCGAGGCCGCGTCCAGAACGGACCCCCCGGCCGGCTCGCCACCTGCCGTGAGGCGCACGCGCCCGTGCAGCACGTGCACGGTCGCCTCCCCAGGATTCTCGTGGTCGGCGAGCTCCTGACCCGCAGCGAGTGCGATGACCGTTTCCCGCAGTGTGTGCTCGTGCCCGCCATACACGGTGCACGAGCTGCGTCCGCTCGACGCGGCCTCGGCGAGCCGCAACTGCTGCCGCGCCGTCGCGGTCAGTGAGCACTTCTCCATGGTCAGATCTCCTTCGACGTGGCGCCCGCGGGGGGCGGATCAGATCGACTGTCGGTAGCCGAAGAATTCGTGGTCCTGGTTGTAGCCGCCGTGGCCTCCGCCGACTTCGGAGAAGTGCGCGACAAACTCGATTCCTTTGATCCACTTGACTTGTTTGAAGCCGAGCTGCGTTTCATTGCGCAGTCGCAGCGGTGCGCCATGGCCGAACGACAGCGCCTCGCCGTTCATGTCGTAGGCCAGCATTGTGAGGTGGAAACCCATCTGGTCGACGGGATGCGCGTCGTAGTAGACGCCGCCGTCCGAGCCTTCGCCGATGGAGTAGAACGCCACCCACTCCGCCTCGGTGGTCGGGCCGACGAGGTCGAGGATCGTCTGCATCGACACGCCACCCCACTTCGCGACACCCGACCACCCCTGGATGCAGAAGTGCTGGGTGATCTGCTCATGTCGCGGCAATGCGCGCAGCTCGGCGAGGCTGAGCTCCACGGGATGGTCGACCAGACCGTTGATGCGCAGGCGGTAGTCGGCAAAGTCACCGGCGGCGAACGCCTGGTATTCCGGCGACGTGGGATACACGCCGTTGTGCCAGAAATACGGCGAGATGTCCTCGTCCGTGTATTCCCCCGGGGTCGCGTCGAGGTGTTCGAACAGGCGCTGCACCGGGCCGATGAGTGCGAAGCCGACCCGCTGGACGACGCGCGGATGGCGCAACGTGAACGGTGTCGC
Source organism: uncultured bacterium (assembly GCA_964236265.1). Lineage (GTDB taxonomy): Bacteria > Actinomycetota > Actinomycetes > JAVEEB01 > JAVEEB01 > JAVEEB01. The sequence goes on along the minus strand of CAXSDE010000024.1, from coordinate 1,162 downwards.
CGCGACCCAGCCGACGACGAGGACCACCATCGACGCGGCGAACAGCCAGAAGCCGAGCCAGCTGCCGGAGTCGCTGCCCGCGTAGATGTGGTTGAGGTTTCCGAGCAGCCCCGTGGTCGCGACGAGGGTGATGTGGATGACGATGAATGCCAGGAACCACACGAGCACCAGGAAGTGCAGTGACCGGGCGGTCTGAATGCTCAGCACCCTGCTGATGCGCTTGAACCGTGTCGACAGCGCCGGCGACATCCCGAGCCCGGTGACGAACGCGAGCGGAGCGGCAATGAAGACGGTGATGAAGTATGCGCTCACCTGCAGCGCGTTGAAGGCCACCCACCCGTTCTCGTGCGGCCAGTCGAGCGACAGATACTGGACCATGACGGACACCCCGTTGGGGATGATGTCCCAGCTGGTCGGCACGATGCGCCGCCACTGACCCGTGGCGAAGAGGAGCACGTAGAAGACGAGGCCGTTGACCAGCCACAGCGTGTCGGTGCCGAGGTGCCACCAGCGCGCAAGGCCGATGGAGTGCCGGATTCCGGGCAACCCCACGTGCGCAGGGAGGCTGATCGAGTCCTGCTTGGCTGTCCACAGCGGGTCTGTGGGCACGGGCCTCTGGATGCGCAACCAGTCGCGGCCCGGCGTGCTGTGCCGCGTCCAGTAGAGCCGCGGGTGGTCGCTGAGGATCTGCAGCCCCGACCGCATGATGAACACGAGCAGGAACAGATTCAGGAAGTGTTGTACGCCGACCCAGTGCGGCACCCCGGCCGGCGCGGTCGTTGGCGCATCGCCGGTCCCGGGATGACGTGCGATGAAGGCCTGGACGTCGGCGGTGCCGCGCAGACCCTTCGCCGTTGCCACGGCGGCCAGCAACAGGCCGAAGCCGAGCGGCAGGAGCCACAGCAGGTTGAACCAGCGCGCCCGCCCGATGCGGATGCGCGGCGCGATCCCGGTCGCGACGGGGATGGCGCCCGCCCATGTCAACGGGTCGACGCTCTCGTGTCCCACCGACAGCTCCGTGCGGTAACTCTCGCGCACCCGGTCGGCACCGGAGCCCGGGCCGGTCGGCGCCCCGGAGCGGGGGCCGGGCTGCGGCGCAGCGGGCACGCTAGTGTCGCGTGTCGCAAGTCACTTTGTTGTGTTGGTTTGGGACAATGAACGC
>CAXSDE010000023.1:0-43082 GCA_964236265.1 uncultured bacterium | reverse complement strand
CCCCGAGAAGGGCAAGGCCGCGGGCGAACTCCCGGCAAACCCCTTCGTCGACAACTGGCAGCCCGGCGACGCCAGGGCGAAGGACAAGGACAAGGCCGCCCCCGCGACCCCCGCCACCCCCGCCACCCCTGCCACCCCTGCCACCCCCGCCAGCGTGAAGGATCCTGTCGGCCAGAGCGCACATAAAGCTGCACGCAGCCGCCGCACGTGATCGAGAGGACCGCAATGCCCCGCCGTACCGACATCTCCAGCGTCCTGGTGATCGGCTCCGGGCCGATCGTCATCGGGCAGGCCGCGGAGTTCGACTACTCGGGCACGCAGGCCTGCCGGGTCCTGCGCGAGGAGGGGATGCGCGTCATCCTCATCAACTCCAACCCCGCCACGATCATGACGGACCCGGAGTTCGCCGAGGCGACCTACATCGAGCCGATCACCCCCGAGTTCGTGGAGAAGGTCATCGCGGCCGAGCGCCCCGACGCACTGCTGCCGACGCTCGGCGGGCAGACGGCCCTCAACGCCGCGATCGCGCTCTACGAGTCGGGCGTCCTCGAGAAATACGGCGTCGAGCTCATCGGTGCCGATGTCGAGGCGATCCAGCGCGGCGAGGACCGTCAGAAGTTCAAGGCGATCGTGGAGTCGATCGGCGCGCAGGTCGCGCGCAGCGCCATCTGCCACTCGCTCGAGGATTGCTTCGCCGCCGTCGATGAGCTCGGTTACCCGGTCGTCGTCCGCCCGTCGTTCACGATGGGTGGTGCCGGGTCCGGCATGGCGTACGACGCCGCCGACCTCACCCGCATCGCCGGCCTGGGCCTGTCCCTCTCGCCCACCACCGAGGTGCTCATCGAGGAGTCGATCCTCGGCTGGAAGGAATACGAGCTCGAGGTCATGCGTGACACCGCGGACAACGTGGTGATCGTGTGCAGCATCGAAAACTTCGACGCGGTAGGAGTGCACACCGGCGACAGCGTCACGGTGGCGCCGGCGATGACGCTGACCGACCGCGAATACCAGCAGATGCGCGACATCGCGATCGGCATCATCCGCGGCGTCGGCGTCGAGACGGGCGGGTCCAACATCCAGTTCGCTCTCCACCCCGTCACCGGCCGCATCGTCGTCATCGAGATGAACCCGCGCGTCTCGCGCTCGTCGGCGCTGGCGTCCAAGGCGACCGGCTTCCCCATCGCGAAGATCGCCGCCAAGCTCGCGATCGGCTACACGCTCGACGAGATCCGCAACGACATCACCAGCGCGCCGGGCGAGCATGGCACACCCGCAAGTTTCGAGCCCACGCTCGACTACGTGGTCGTGAAAATCCCGAGGTTCGCCTTCGAGAAGTTCCCCGGCGCGGACACGACGCTGACCACGACGATGAAGTCCGTCGGTGAGGCGATGGCGATCGGCCGCAGCTTCCCCGAGGCGCTGCAGAAGGCGATGCGGTCCATCGAGACGAAGGCCGCCGGTTTCTGGACCATGCCCGATCCCGACGGTGCCACCGTCGAGACGACCCTCGACGCCATGCGCGTCCCGCACGACTCCCGTCTCTACACGCTGGAGCGGGCGCTGCGGCTCGGCGCGACGGTCGAGCAGGTCTACAAGGCGAGCGGCGTCGACCCGTGGTTCCTCGACCAGATCCTGTCCATCACCGAGATGCGCGCGAAGCTGCTCGCCGAGGGTGACCTGTGGCAGTGCGACGAGGACGTCCTGCGCGCCGCGAAGCGCATCGGCTGCAGCGACCGGCAGATCGCCGCGGTCTTCGGCTGCACCGAGGACGAGGTGCGCGAGCGCCGCCACGACGCCGGCATCCGACCGGTGTTCAAGACGGTGGACACGTGCGCGGCCGAGTTTGCCGCGACGACGCCTTACCACTACTCGTCGTACGACGAAGAGACGGAAGTCGCCGCCAGCGAGACCCCGAAGGTCATCATCCTGGGCAGCGGCCCCAACCGCATCGGTCAGGGCATCGAGTTCGACTATTCCTGTGTGCACGCGAGTTTCGCCCTCCATGACGCCGGATTCGAGACCGTCATGGTCAACTGCAACCCGGAGACGGTCAGCACCGACTACGACACGTCCGACCGTCTCTACTTCGAGCCACTGACGTTCGAGGACGTGCTGGAGATCGTCGATGCGGAGCAGGCCAGCGGGCCGCTCGCGGGTGTCATCGTGCAGATCGGCGGCCAGACGCCGCTGGGCCTGGCCAAACGGCTGAAGGCCGCCGGTGTCCCCATCGTCGGCACCAGCCCGGAGGCGATCGACCTCGCCGAGGACCGAGGGGAATTCGGCCGCGTGCTCGAGGAGGCGGGGCTGCCGTCGCCGAAGCACGGCGTCGCCGTGTCCTACCCCGAGGCGAAGGCGATCGCCGACGAGATCGGCTATCCCGTCCTCGTCCGCCCGTCCTACGTGCTCGGTGGCCGCGGCATGGAGATCGTGTACGACGACGACACCCTGCGCGGCTACATCACGCGGGCGACCGAGATCTCGCCCGACCATCCGGTCCTCGTCGACCGCTTCCTCGACGACGCCATCGAGATCGACGTCGACGCGCTCTACGACGGCACCGAGCTCTTCCTCGGCGGCGTGATGGAGCACATCGAGGAGGCCGGCATCCACAGCGGTGACAGCGCGTGCGCCCTGCCGCCGATCACCCTCGTCCGCACACAGCTCGACCGCATCCGCCATTACACGGAGCTCATCGCGCAAGGTGTCGGCGTGCGCGGGCTCCTCAACGTCCAATATGCGCTGGCTTCCGACGTCATCTACGTCCTCGAGGCCAACCCCCGCGCGAGCCGGACCGTGCCGTTCGTCAGCAAGGCCACGGCGGTGCCGCTGGCCAAGGCGGCGGCGCGCATCATGCTCGGCACGACGATCGCCGAGTTGCGCGCGGAAGGCCTTCTGCCGGCCGAGGACGGCACGCACCTGCCACCGGATGCTCCCGTGTCCGTCAAGGAGGCCGTGCTCCCCTTCAACCGTTTCCGCAAGCCCGACGGCAGCAACGTCGACACGCTCCTCGGCCCGGAGATGAAGTCGACCGGCGAGGTGATGGGCATCGACGCGACGTTCGGTGTCGCGTTCGCCAAGAGCCAGGAGGCCGCGTACGGCGCCCTGCCGACCGCCGGCCGCGTCTTCGTCAGTGTCGCCGACCGCGACAAGCGGGCCATGATCTTCCCGGTGAAACGCCTTGCGGACCTGGGTTTCGAGATCCTCGCGACGGACGGCACCGCCGACGTCCTGCGCCGCAACGGTGTGACCGCCACGATCGTCCGAAAGCACTCGGCCGGCCGCGGTCCCGGCGGGGAGCCGACCATCGTCGACCGCATCGTCGCCGGCGAGGTCGACCTCATCGTCAACACGCCCGCGAGCCAGTCCGGTCCGCGTGTCGACGGCTACGAGATCCGCACCGCCGCCGTCAACCGCCGCGTCCCGTGCGTCACCACCGTGCAGGGGCTCGCCGCTGCGGTGCAGGGCATCGAGGCGCTGGTCCGCGGCGGCATGGGTGTCCGCTCGATGCAGAGCTATCACGCCGCCGTCATCGCGGCGCGCGTCCCTGCGACCGGAGGAGCCAACTGATGGCCGTCCAGGTGCGCGGCGAGATCATCTCGCTGAAACGACTGGGGGCCTACCAGTCGCTCACCGTCGTCGCTCCCGGCATCGCCGAGCAGTTCCGCGCCGGCCAGTTCGTCTCGGTCGCCGTCGGCGGTGACAACTCCGCGATGCTCCTGCGCCGTGCGTTCTCCCTGTACGATGTGAAACAGCGCGGCGTCTATGGCGGCACGGTGGAGTTCATCTTCTCGGTCGCCGGTGCCGGGACGGCGTGGCTCAACACGCGCCAAGCGCACGACCAGCTCGACCTCGTCGGCCCGCTCGGCAAGCCGTTCTCGCTGCCCCGCGAACCCGCGCACTGCGTCCTCGTCGGCGGTGGTTACGGCAGCGCCCCGCTGTTTCCCCTCGCCGAAGCCCTGCGCGGTCGCGGGTGCCGCGTGGACGTCGTCCTCGGTGCCGGCACCTCCGATCGGCTCTTCGGCTATCTCGACGCGAAGCGGATGGCCGCGTCGCTCGTCGTCACCACCGACGACGGCACGATGGGTGTGCGCGGCCGCGTGTCGGACGTGCTGCCCGAGCTCATCCGGCGGGTCAACGCCGACGTCGTCTACGCCTGCGGCCCGATGGGCATGCTGCGGGCCGTCGCCGAGATCGGCATCGCGCACGGGCTGCCGACGCAGACGGCGGTCGAGGAGTCGATGGCGTGCGGCTTCGGCGTGTGCATGACCTGCGTCCTTCCCGTGTACGACGACAACGGCGACACCCGCATGGTGCGCTCGTGTGTCGAGGGGCCGATCTTCGCCGGGGACAAGGTGCGCTGGAATGCGGTCGGCACCATTCCCGAGGGCACGATCGGTGCCTCGCTGCGGGCGGGCGGTTCCTGAGATGGCCGTCGTCGCTTCGCGCACCACTCCTTCCCAGCCCGACGTCGACCTGTCCACGACGCTCGCCGGCATCGAGTTTGCGCACCCGGTCTTCACGGCCTCCGGGTGCGCCGCGGCGGGCCAGGAGCTCGGCCAGTTCTTCGACGTGTCAACCATCGGGGCGATCACGACGAAGAGCATCATGCTCAACGCGCGCTCGGGTCGACCGACGCCGCGCATGGCGGAGACCCCGAGCGGCATGCTCAACGCCATCGGCCTGCAGGGACCCGGAGTCGAGGTGTTCCTGGCCAAGGATCTGCCGTGGCTCGTCGACCACGGGGCGCGAGCCGTCGTGTCCATCGCCGGCTCGACCGTCGAGGAGTATTCAACGTTGACTCAGAAGCTGCGCGGCAAAGAGGGCATCACCGCCATCGAGGTCAACATCTCGTGCCCGAACGTCGAGTCGCGGGGGCAGGTCTTCGCGTGTGACCCAGTGGCCTCGGCAGCGGTGCTGAAGGCGGTCCGCAAATACGCCGACGTGCCGATCCTCGCGAAGCTGTCACCGGATGTCACGGACATCGTCGCCATCGCCCGTGCGTGCGTCGACAACGGCGCCGATGGCCTGTCGCTCATCAACACCCTGCTGGGGCTCGTCATCGACACGCGCACGATGCGTCCGCATCTCGGCGGCATCACGGGCGGGCTCAGTGGCCCCGCGATCCGACCGGTCGCCGTTAGGGCCGTGTGGCAGGTGCGCCAGGCGCTGCCCGACGTGCCGATCCTCGGGATGGGCGGCATCCGCACGGGACGCGACGCCCTCGAGTTCCTGCTCGCCGGTGCCGACGCCGTGTCTGTCGGCACCGTCATCTTCAACGACCCCATGGCTCCGGTCCGGATCGGCCGCGAACTCGCGGCGGAGCTCGCGGGCCTCGGCGTGCACGCGCTGCGCGACGTCATCGGGGCCGCGCACGGCCGTCCGACCGCCGACGTGGTCGGCACGGCCGACGCGTTTGCCGCCACCCCCCGAGCGACGCAGGAGAACGCATGACTGGCCTGTTCCAGGGCGACCGAGCCCCGATCGCGGTTGCCATCGACACCCCTGATCGCGAGGTTGCCGCGCGCTGGTCTCACGCCGTCTCGCCGTACGTCCAGGTGGTGAAGATCGGCCTGGAACTGTTCTGTCGCACGGGTCCTGACATCGTCAACGTGGTGCGCGGCGGCACGGGGATCGGTCTGTTCCTGGATCTCAAGCTCCATGACATCCCCAACACGGTCGCCGGGGCGGCGAGCGCCGTCGCCCGGTTGAAGCCGACCTACCTGACGGTGCACGCGACGGGCGGCGCCGCGATGATCCGGGCCGCCGTCGAGGCTGCGCCGGAGGTCCGCATCGCCGCGGTCACGGTGCTCACGTCGCTGGACGACGAAGCGATGGAGACGGTCGGCCTGCGCGGCCCGACGTCGGATGCGACGAAGCGGCTGGCGCTGCTCGCCGTCGACGCCGGCGCGCGCGCCCTCGTCTGCTCGCCGCACGAGGTGGCGGCGCTGCGCGCTGAGGTCGGTCCGGACGTCGTCCTGATCACCCCCGGCGTGCGGCCGGCGGGGTCCGAGATCGGCGACCAGGCCCGGGTCGGGACCCCCGCACAGGCCCTCGCGGACGGTGCGGACCTCCTGGTCATCGGGCGCCCCATCACCGGCGACCCGGACCCGCGCACTGCCGCAGCGCGCATCGCGGCTTCCCTGCGTACGTAGGGAATCGCGACATTTCGACCCCGCCCCGGCTGCCTCGGGGAGGGTCGCCGTCGCACGCGGCAGCCGTATTCGCTAGTTTGCGTCCACCACCTCGTCGGCTCGTTCGGCGTTGCTGGTCTCTTTCGTTCCGCATGACCCGCACCGAGGTGAGATGTCCGTGGCGCTGCCGCCTTTGACACCCGAACAGCGCGCTGCCGCCCTCGAGCGCGCCGCCGAGGCACGCCGCGCCCGCGCGGAGCTCAAGGCCAAACTGAAGAACGCCTCCACCTCCCTGGCCGAGGTGCTGGCCGGCGCCGAGGGCGACGACGTGATCGGCAAGTTGAAGGTTGCCACGTTGCTCGAGTCGTTGCCGGGTGTCGGCAAGGTGCGCGCCACCCGGATCATGGAGCAGGTCGGCATCTCGCCGACCCGACGCGTCCGCGGGCTGGGGGTCAACCAGCGGGCGGCACTCGTCCGTGAGTTCTCCGGTGACGGCCACTGACGGCCACTGACGGCGACTCCCGCAGGGCCGCCCCGACCCGCCTGACGGTCCTTGCGGGTCCGTCCGGGGTCGGCAAGGGCAGCGTCATCAAACAGATCCGCCGCTCGCACCCCGAGGTCTGGCTCTCGATCTCAGCGACGACCCGCCACCCGCGCCCCGGCGAACGCGATGGCGTCGAATACCACTTCGTCAGCCGCGCGGAGTTCCAGCGGATGGCCGAGTCCGACGAGCTCCTCGAGTGGGCCGAATACGGCGGCAACTTCTATGGCACCCCGATCGCCCCGGTGCTCGACCGGTTGGCGGGCGGCGACGCGGTCCTCCTCGAGGTCGATCTCCAGGGCGCCCGCCAGGTGCGCGCCGTGCTGCCCACCGCGCATTTCGTCTTCCTGGCCCCGCCGAGCTGGGAGGCGCTCGTCGCGCGGCTCACCGGCCGCGGGACCGAGGCGGCGGAGGTCATCGAGCGCCGCCTCGCCGCGGCGCGGGTCGAGCTGGCCGCGGAGCACGAGTTCGACGTCACCGTCGTCAACGAGTCCGTCGAAGCCGCCGCCGCCGAACTGGTAGCCTTGATGACGATCACCTGACGCCCGGCGGCCCTTCCGAAGGCCGGCGGCCTCGCCCGTTTTTCTCGTTTGGAGCACCCGTGTCCGGCACCAGCGCTGCCCCCGAAGGCATCACCAACCCGCCGATCGACGAGATGCTCGAGAAGGTGGACGGCAAATACGGGCTGGTCATCGCGGCCGCCAAGCGCGCCCGCCAGATCAACGCCTATTACTCCCAGCTCGGCGAGGGCCTCCTCGAATACGTCGGCCCCCTCGTCGACACGCACGTGCAGGAGAAGCCGCTCTCGATCGCGCTGCGCGAGGTCAACGCCAACCTGCTGCTCATCGAGCCCGCCGAGCCCCAGGCCTGAGCGACCCGGGCTCCGGGCTCGCCCGCATGACTTCCGTCGACGCCCGACCTCGCGTCCTGCTCGGCGTCGCCGGCGGCATCGCGGCGTACAAATCGGCTGAGCTGCTGCGCCTGCTCACCGAGACGGGCCACGCCGTGCGCGTGATCCCCACCGCGGCCGCCCTCGAGTTCGTGGGGGCTGCGACCTGGGCGGCGCTGTCCGGCGAGCCGGTGACCAGCGGGGTCTTCGACGGCGCCGAGGACGTGCCGCACGTGGCGCTCGGCCGATCCGCCGACCTGCTGCTCATCGTCCCCGCGACGGCGGACCTGCTCGCCCGGGCGGCGTCCGGTCGCGCCGACGACCTCCTCACCGCGACGCTGCTGACGGTGCGCTGCCCCGTCGTCTTCGCCCCGGCCATGCACACCGAGATGTGGGACCACCCGGCCACGGTGGCCAACGTCGCGACCCTGCGTGAGCGCGGGGCGATCGTGCTCGACCCGGGGATCGGCCGCCTCACCGGCACCGACACCGGCAAGGGCCGGCTGCCTGACCCACAGGCGTTGTACGACGTGGCGCGTCTCGTGCTGGCCCGCGGCCACCTGCCGCGGGACCTTGCCGGGCGTCGGGTCGTGATCTCCGCCGGCGGCACCCGTGAAAACCTCGACCCGGTCCGCTTCCTCGGCAACCGTTCCTCCGGCCGGCAGGGGTGGGCGCTGGCCACCACCGCGGTCGCCCGCGGGGCGCAGGTCACCCTGGTGGCCGCGAACGTGGCGCTGCCGGCCCCCGCCGGCGTGGCCGTCGTGCCCGTGGCCAGCGCTGCCGAGCTCGGCGCCGCCATGGCCGCCTGCGCCGCTGACTCGGACGTCATCGTGATGGCCGCGGCCGTGGCCGATTTCCGTCCCGCCGCCGTGAGCGAGGGAAAGATCAAGAAGGGGCCGGGGGAGCCGACATCGCTCGCCCTGGTCCGCACCGATGATGTCCTGTCGGCCCTCGTCGCGGCGCGCCGGCCGGGTCAGGTCATCGTCGGCTTCGCCGCGGAGACCGACGATCACCTGGCCCACGGGCGCGCGAAGCTCGCCGCGAAGGGGGCCGACCTGCTGCTGGTCAACCCCGTCGGCCCCGACCAGGGCTTCGAACGCGGCGACAACGAAGGCGTTCTCCTGGCGTCGGACGGGTCCGAGACGGTCGTGCCGCGGGGCTCCAAGGAGACCGTGGCCGACGCGTTGTGGGACGCCGTCGTTGCGTGCACGGGTCGCGGGGATGTCCCGGGCTAGACTGCGCGACGAATCTTCCTACGACTCCCTGCGAGGTCCTGTGTCGCGCCGCCTCTTCACGTCCGAGTCCGTCACCGAGGGACACCCGGACAAGATCGCCGATGCGATCTCCGACTCGATCCTCGACGCCCTGCTGAAGGCGGACTCCGCCAGCCGGGTCGCCGTCGAGACGCTGATCACCACCGGTCAGATCCACATCGCCGGCGAGGTGACGACGGAGGCCTACGTCGACGTCGAGAGCATCGCCCGCGAGCGCGTCCTCGAGATCGGCTACGACTCGTCCAAGAAGGGCTTCGACGGCGCCAGCTGCGGTGTCTCGCTGTCGATCCACGCGCAGTCGCCGGACATCGCCCAGGGCGTCGACACGGCGTACGAGATGCGTGTCGAAGGTGACGACGACGAGCTCGACCGCCAGGGCGCCGGCGACCAGGGCATGATGTTCGGCTACGCCTGCGACGAGACGCCCGAGCTGATGCCGCTGCCGATCGCGCTCGCCCACCGCCTGTCCCGCCGCCTCACGCAGGTGCGCAAGGACGGCGTCGTGCCCTACCTGCGACCGGACGGCAAGACGCAGGTCACGATCGAGTACGTCAACGGCCGCCCCGTCCGCCTCGACACCGTCGTCATCTCGAGCCAGCACCAGGACGACATCGACATCCCGACGCTGCTGTCGCCCGATGTCATCGAGCACGTGGTGGAGCCGGTCCTCGCGGAGTACGGCATCGAGCACCAGGGCTACAACATCTTCGTCAACCCGACGGGCAAGTTCGTGATCGGCGGGCCCATGGGTGACACCGGCCTGACGGGCCGCAAGATCATTGTCGACACCTACGGCGGCATGGCCCGCCACGGTGGCGGCGCCTTCTCCGGCAAGGACCCGTCGAAGGTCGACCGGTCGGCGGCCTACGCCATGCGCTGGGTGGCCAAGAACGTCGTGGCTGCCGGGCTGGCGTCGCGGTGCGAGGTGCAGGTCGCGTACGCGATCGGCCGCGCCCACCCGGTCGGGCTCTTCGTCGAGACGTTCGGCACGGAGACGGTGGCGCCCGAGCGCATCCAGACCGCCGTGGAGCAGGTCTTCGATCTCCGGCCCGCCGCGATCATCCGCGACCTCGACCTGCTGCGCCCGATCTACGCGCCGACCGCGGCCTACGGACACTTCGGCCGCGAGGGCCTCGACTTCACGTGGGAAGCGACCAACCGGGTCGACGGTCTGCGCACAGCCGCGGGCGTCTGAGCCGGGCCTGTCGCCCGCGTGCGGTAGACAGAGGCAATGTCCGCCGCCGCCGCAACCCCGCGCGCCGATTCCGCACGCGCCGCCCGGAAGCGCACGCCGGGCCCGGAGCGCACGCCGGCGCGTCAGCGCACCTCGTCCGGGGAGCGCACGCCGTCCGGGGAGCGCACGCCGTCCGGGGAGCGCACGCCGGCGCGGGAGCGTCCCGTCGCGCGGGTGATCGTCGATGTGCCGCTCGCGCACCTCGACCGGCTTTTCGACTATCTCGTGCCGGATGAGTGGCACGAGACCGCCGTCGTCGGCGCCCGCGTGCGGGTGCGGTTCGCCGGCCGGCTGGTCAACGGCTATGTCCGGGCCCGCGTCGACCGGTCCGAGCACGGCGGCGCGCTGGCTTACCTCGCGGCCGCCGTGTCACCCGAGCCCGTCCTCTCCCCGGAGATCGCCGTGCTGGCCGAACGCGTCGCGCAGCACTGGGCCGGCTCCGTCAGCGACGTCCTGCGCCTTGCGATCCCGCCGCGCCATGCTCGCGTCGAGGCGGCGCCACCGGTGCAGCGGCAGAAAGCAATCGAGCCCGTGACCGAGCCCGTGACCGAGCCCGTGACCGAGCCCGTGACCGAGCCCGTGACCGACGCCCGCGCGCCGGCCGGCGGCATCCAGCCGGGCGCCTGGTCGTCGTACGACAACGGTCCGGCGTTCCTGACGGCAGTGCGGTCCGGTCGCGCGCCGCGTGCCGTATGGACCGCGCCCCCTGGCGGGTCCTGGCCCGACCAGCTGGCGGCGGCGGTCGAAGCCGCCGCCGCGGGAAACCGGGGCGCCCTCGTCGTGGTGCCAGACGCCCGCGATCTGGCCCTGCTCGACGCCGCGGTCACCGCCCGGCTCGGCCCGGGTCGGCACGTGTGCCTCGTGGCGGACGTCGGACCGGCCGAGCGCTATCGGCGCTGGTTGTCCGTGCGGCGCGGAGCGACACGCATCGTGCTCGGCACCCGCTCGGCGGCATTCGCCCCCGTCGTCGCCCTCGGATTAGTGGCCATCTGGGAGGACGGCGACGACCTGCACGCCGAGCCCCACGCCCCCTACCCGCACACGCGGGATGTCCTCGTCCTGCGCGCGTCCCAGGAACGCGCGGCCGCCCTCATCGGCGGTCATGCGATGAGCACGGATGCGGCTCAGTTGATCGCCTCGGGTTGGGCCACGGGACTTGCGCCGCGCCGCGACGTGGTCCGCGCCCTCGCTCCGCGCGTGCTCGGCATCGGCGAGGAGACGGGCGGAGCCGACCCGCTGGCCCGCGCCGCTCGGCTGCCGACGGTCGGCTGGCGCGCGGCCCGGGAGGCGCTCGGAGCGGACCAGCCGGTGCTCGTGAGCGTGGCGCGGGCCGGTTATCAGCCCGGCCTCGCGTGCGGCGACTGCCGGGAGCCCGCCCGGTGCCGGCATTGCTCCGGTCCCCTGGCCCGGTCCGCCGGCCGCCCGGGCGGAGCGGGCGCCGTCCCCGCCTGCCGGTGGTGTGCGGTGCCGGCCGCCGACTGGGTATGCCCGACGTGTCGGGGGACGGCGCTGCGAGCGACGGCCGTCGGCGCCGCCCGGACGGCGGAGGAGCTGGGCAGGGCGTTCCCGGGCGTGCCCATCCGCACGTCGTCAGGCGACCACGTGCTGACGGACGTGCCGGCTGGTGCGCAGGTCGTCGTCGCGACGCCCGGTGCCGAACCGGCTGTCGCCGGCGGTTACGGCGCCGTTCTCCTCCTCGACGCCCGCTCGGTGCTCGCGCGGCCCGACCTCCGGTCCGGGGAGGAGGCCGTGCGGCGGTGGCTCAACGCGGCTGCCCTCGCCAGGCCCGGGGCCGACGGGGGCCGCGTCGTCGTCACCGCCGACCCGGGGCTCCCCCCCGTGCAGGCACTCATCCGCTGGGACCCAGCGGGCTACGCGAGCGGTGAGCTCGCCGAACGGCGGGCGCTGCGCTTCCCGCCCACGGTGCGGATGGCCACCGTCACGGGTGGTCCCGTCGCGGTGCGCGAGTTCATCGACGCCCTGGATCTTCCCGTCAGTGACGTGCTGGGTCCGGTCGATGTGCCGGGCCACGGCGAGCGCGAGCGTCTGCTCATCCGCGTCCCGCGCTCGGCGGGTGAGGGGCTGGCGGCCGCCCTGAAAGCGGTGGCCGGGGTCCGCTCGGCGCGCAAGGCCGAGGCATGCCGCGTCCAGCTCGATCCGCTGGAGCTCTTCTGAGTGAGGCGCACGGTCAGGTCGACGCCGGCCTGCCCGGGCGATGCTCGGTGGAGGCCGGCTGCCCGTTTCGTCGCCCGCCGCTTCCTGCGCGCCACGCGCTGACCGTCGCCTGCCGAAGGCGCGCCGGTTGAGTCGGTAGTCTTCTCGCCGACGAGCCGCCCCCACCGACGCCCTGCGCCGGGGGCCGGCTCCGCTCGCGGACGGCTCCGGACACGCCGGCGCCGCTGGCACGAGGTGATCGCCGCGTTTCGACGGCGCGACGGAGGCTGGCATGGCGCAGGCAGCGACGCTGGGCACGGGCGGCCACGTCGTCCCGCTGCCGGCCGCTGGCACGACGGTCCTGTTGTTCGCGACGACGCCTGCCGGCGACCAGGCCGGGCCGGCGGCCCTGCTCACCGTCGGCGGGACGGCCCTCGTGCGCCGGCTGCTCGACGATCTAGTGGCGCTCGGCGTCACGGATGCCGTCGTCGCCACCCGGCCGGAGTGGGCCGGGCCGGTCAGCGCCACCGTTGCCGGCCTGGCGCGGGTCGTGACCTCCCCGTCCGTGTCGGCGGACCTGGCACTGGTCGGCGACATCGTGTCCACCGCCGCCGGGTCCGTCGTCCTGGCCATGGCAGATGTCGTCACGCACCGCTCCGCGCTCGCCGGCCTCCTTGCTGATCCCCGCGTGTCCACAGGTGTGCTCAGCACGGGCAGTCGGCGCCGCGCCCGGTGGTCGTTCCCCATCACCAACTTCCGGGGTCGGCTCGTCAGTGCCGGCTCGGCCTACCACGCGGTGACGCGGCGCAGCGCCTTCTTCCTCGACGTCCTGCAGGTCGGCCCGGTCGACCAGGGCGCCCTCGTCGAGGTGGCCGCGCGCCTGTCGGCGCTCGTCGACGGCGGCGTGCCCACCCCGTGGCAGGCGGAGCTCGACGCCCGTCGCGTCAAGTGGCAGGAGGGCGCCGTCGCCGCTGCCCTTGCCGCGCTCGAGCGGGACGGTGCCAACGAGGTCGCCGCCGACGACCGCACCGACGCGACGACGGAGTCCGGGACCGACCAGGTGGAGGACGGCGGCGACGCGCGCGAGGTGTCGTTCGCGGCGGACGCGGAGAGCGACCCCGACGCCTTCGACGACACCGCCGAGACGGTCCAGGCACTGCTGCGCCGTCGCACGGCGGCCGCCGAGTCCGATGTCTGTGCGCTCGTGCTCGTCGGCCTCGTCCGGTCGGGCGTGTCGTTGTCCAACAGCTACCTGCGCTCGCTGTTCTGGGCGCGTCCGCTGTCGGTCGAGGACGCGGCCAAGGCCGAGGAGCGGTTGTCGACGTACGATGAGGACAAAGTCGTTCTCGCCTCCGCGGTGAAGGCGAGTGACGGCTTCTTCACCACGTTCCTCGTGAGCCCCTACTCGCGCTTTCTCGCGCGCTGGTGCGCCCGCCGCGGGTTCACGCCCAACCAGGTCACCGTCGTGTCGATGGTGCTGGGCACCGTCGCCGCCGTCGCGATGGCGACCGGCACCCGGATCGGGCTCATCACCGGGGCCGTCCTCCTCCAGGCGGCGTTCACCGCCGACTGCGTCGACGGGCAGCTCGCGCGCTACACCCGGCAGTTCTCCTCCCTCGGTGCGTGGCTCGACTCCGTGTTCGACCGTGGCAAGGAATACGTCGTCTTCGTCGGCCTTGCGGTCGGGTCGGTGCGCGGCTTCTCCGACGACGTCTGGTTGCTGGCCGGCGCCGCCCTGCTCATCCAGACGATCCGGCACGTCATCGACTTCTCGTGGGCGGCCACGTCGCGCCGCACCGTCGTCGAGATCGTGCACGCGCCGCTCGAGTCCGTCGCCGACGGCCGCGGTGGCGTGCCGTTGTCGCTGCGGCCGCCCGTCGACCCGACAGCGGTCCCCGAGCCGCTGCCGCCGCCCAAGCGGCGCAGCCTGCTGGCGCGCTACCGGGCGCTCGACCGCGCGCGGCCCATCTACTGGGCCAAGCGCATCATGCAATTCCCGATCGGCGAGCGGTTCGCCCTCGTGTCGATCGCCGCCGCCTTCTGCACCCCGAGGACGACATTCGTGGCCTTCCTGGCGGTCTCCGCCTTCGCGCTCGTCAAGGGCATCGCCGGTCGCGTCCTCCGGTCGGCACGCCGGTGAACCCGCTTCGTTCCTACCGCGACGACGGGCCCCTGGCCGAGGTGCTGCGGCGTGCGCGGCTGGCGCCCGCGGTCCTCGGGGCGCTCCTGGCCGCGGCCGCCGTCGCGATCGGGGCCCTCATCGGCCGCGCGTCGCCGTCCACGGGGCTCGTGGCGGGCGTCGCGGTCATCGCGGTCCTCGTCGGCGGCCTGACCGGTGGGGGCGCCGAGAGCCGATTCGACTGGTTGGAGCCCGCCGGGATCCGCGGCGCCGAGTATGGCTTCCTGCTCTGGCTCGGGGCGGCAACACCGCACGGCCTGCCCGCGGCCTACGCACTGATGGCGGCGCTGGCCTTCCACCACTACGACACCGTCTACCGGCTCCGGCACCTGCAGACACCCCCGCCGGTGTGGCTGGCCGTCGCCGGCGGGTGGGACGGTCGCCTGCTCGTAGCGGCGCTCGCGTTCGCGCTCCACATCGTGCGGCCGCTGTTCTTCGTCGCCGCGGCGGTCCTCGGCGTCGTGTTCGTCACGGAGAGCGTCCGGACCTGGGTCCGCGCCTCGCGCCCCGCTGCACCCGCCCTCACCCCTGGAGATCGTCCCGCATGATCGGCATCGTCCTCGTCGCCGGCGCCAGCCGCCGCCTCCGCCCGCTGACGGACACCATCCCGAAGGCGCTCCTGCCGATCGACGACGAGCGGCTGCTCTGCGAGTCGGCGCTGGCCGCGTTCAGCCATGTCGGCCTCACCGATGTCGTGCTCGTCACCGGCTACGCCGCCGCCCGGGTCGACGAGGCGGTGCCGCGCCTGTCTGCGCGCTACGGCCTCACCATCACCACGATCTACAACGAGCGCGCCGAGGACTGGAACAACTGCTATTCGCTGTGGATGGCGCGCGACGCGTTCGCGGGCGGGGCACTGATGGCCAACGGTGACACGTGGCACCCGTGGACCGTCGAGCGCACCCTGCTCGATGCGCACGGCGACATCCGCCTTGCCATCGACACCGTCAAGTCCCTGGCCGACGAGGAGATGAAGGTGCAGGTCGGCGACGGCCAGCGACTCACCCGGATCAACAAGGCGCTCGACCCGACGACGGCCTACGGGGAATACATCGGCGTCAACTACATCGGCGCGGCGGCCGCCGATGGGCTCGCCGCGGCCCTGAAGGAAACCTGGGAGCGCGACCCGTCCCTCTACTACGAGGACGGTTTCCAGACGTACGTCGATGGCGGTGGCGTCATCGACACCGCCGCGATCGGCGATGTCGCCTGGACCGAGGTGGACAACGCCGAAGACCTCGCGCTGGCCCGCTCCATCGCCGCGTCGCCCCAGGGCTGACCGGCCGCCTCCGGTACGGTTGGCCAGCACGCCCGCCGGCTTTCCAGAGCCTGTCCGGTGCCGGCGGCCACCCGCACGTCGAAGCTGATGGGATGTGTCGATGACTCTGCTGGCTCGCACCGTGCCGAGTCCGCTTGCCGTCGAGATCCGGGAAGGCGCCATCGAGTCACTCGCCGGCCTGGTCGCGGACGGCCGCATTTCCCCGCGCGGCCGGATCGCGGTCGCCGTCGGTCCGGGCCTCGGTGAGGAGCTCGCGCAGCACGTGGGCTCCTGGCTCGAGACGGCCACCGTCTTCACGGTCGAGGGCGGTACGGTGGAAAGTGCCCGCGCGCTCGTCGAGGAACTATTCCTTTCGTCGTACGACGTGCTGGTCGGTATCGGTGGGGGCCGCACGCTCGACGTCGCGAAATACGCCGGCACCCTGGCCGGCATTCCGGTGGTCGCCGTGGCGACCAACCTTGCCCACGACGGCATCGCGTCGCCGGTCGCGTCGCTGGAGCACAACGGGCGCAAGGGATCCTATGGCGTGCAGATGCCGATGGGCGTCGTCGTCGACCTCGACTACGTCCGGCGCGCGCCGCGGCGACAGCGCACGTCGGGTGTCGGTGACGTGATCGCGAAGATCTGCGCGGTCGCCGACTGGGAGCTCTCGCACCGCGTCAACGGCGAGGCCCTCGACGGTCTGGCGGTGACGCTGGCCCGGCTGTCGGCCGAGTCCATCATCGAGCGCACCGACGACATCGACTCGCCACTTTTCCTGCGCACACTGGCAGAATCACTCGTGCTGTGCGGGATGGCGATGGTCGTCGCGGGCAGCTCGCGCCCGTGCAGCGGGGCCTGCCACGAGATCTCGCACGCCATCGACCTCCTCTACCCGGGCCGCACCACGCACGGTGAACAGTGCGGCGTCGGCGCGCTGTTCGCGACTTACCTGCGCGAAGGCGAGGTGTCCCCGCGAATGAGCGAGTGCCTCGCCCGGCACGCCCTCCCGCGCACTCCCGCGGACCTCGGACTCACCGAGGAGCAGTTCACCGAGGTCGTGCTGGCCGCGCCCGAGACCCGTCCCGGCCGCTACACGATCCTCGAGCACCTGGCCCTTTCGCCGGACGAGGTCAGGAGCCAGGTCAGTGACTTCACCCGTGCCGTCGGTCGCTGAGATCCGGCGGATCGGTCAGCCGCAGGCCATCCTCGGGCGCGCCGACGCCGAGCACTGGGCGGGTCTTCTCTACGGGCGGCGGGTCTCGCCGTACCTCACGAAAGTCCTGTTGCAGCTGCGATTGAGCGCCAACGCGGTCACCTGGCTCATGATCGCCTCCGGCCTCGTCGCGGCCGCGTGCCTGTCGTTCGGCGGTGTCTGGCCGGTGGTCGGGGCGTTCGTTCTCATCGAGGTGCAGCTGGTCCTCGACTGCAGCGACGGCGAAGTGGCCCGCATCAACGCCACCCAGTCGCCGTTGGGGATCTATCTCGACCGCATCGGTCACTACACCACGGAGGCGGCGCTGCCGATCGCCCTCGGCATCCGCGCCGACCACGGCTGGTCGCACATGCACGTGTGGACGATGCTCGGCCTCGTCACCGCCGTCCTCGTGCTGCTCGTGAAGTCCGAGAGCGACCTGGTGCACACGGCGCGCATTCACGCCAAGCTCCCGATGTACGCCGACGAGGGCAGCGCCGCCCCCCGCGTCCGATCGCTGCGCTCGCTGCGTTCCCTGGCGCGGCGCGTGCCGTTCTACCGGGTGTTCATCGCGATCGAGTTCACCATCATCGGCCTGGTGGCGGCCGTCGTGGATGCTTCGACCGACGGTGTGCGGGGGAGCCGCTGGTGGCTCCTCGTGGCACTGGTGTCCGCGGCGGTGACATCAGTGGGCCACCTGGCCTCGATCGTCACAGGACCCAAGCTCGTGCGCGACGAGCCGGCTCAAGTCTGAGCGACGTCGTTCCGGGTCGCCGCGCGGCCCACGTCCCTCAGGGTGAGCACGCCGATCGCTGCGCCGTCGCGGGTCACGACGACGGCGCCGCTGCCCGCGGCGATCATGGCCGACAGGGCCGCCCGCGCGTTGCCGGCCGCGTCGATGCGCGGGAGTCTGTCCTCGCCGGTGCCGATCGGTTCGAGCCGGTCAAGGGGGAGCGGGGTCACGGCGAGCCGCCGGAGGGCACGTTCGCCGCCGAGGAATTCGGCCACGAAGTCGCCGGCCGGAGCAGCGAGCAGGTCGGCGGGCGTCGCGAACTGCTCGAGCCGCCCGTTGTTCATGACGGCGACCCGGTCCCCGAGGCGGATGGCCTCCTCGATGTCGTGGGTGACGAACAGCACCGTCTTGCCGAGGTCACGCTGAAGGTGCGCAAACTCGACCTGCAGCCGTTCGCGCACGAGCGGATCCAGCGCGCCGAACGGCTCGTCCATCAACAGCACGGGAGGGTCCGCCGCGAGCGCACGCGCCACACCGACGCGCTGACGCTGGCCGCCGGAGAGCTGCTGCGGATACCGCCTGGCATACACCGCCGGCTCGAGCCCGACGAGCTCGAGCAACTCGAGCACGCGGGCGCGGCGTCTCGCGGCATTCCAGCCCAGCAGCGTCAGGACGGTGGCCACGTTGTCCCCGACGGTGCGATGCGGAAACAGTCCGCTCGACTGGATGACGTAGCCGATACGGCGGCGCAACGCGACCACGTTGCCCGCGGTGACGTCGCGGCCGTCGACGAGCAACTGCCCGGACGTCGGTTCGATGAGCCGGTTGACCATCTTCAACGTGGTCGTCTTGCCGCAGCCGGACGGGCCGACAAGGGCCACCATGGCCCCGCGCGCAACGTCGAGAGTGATGCCGTCGACCGCCGCCGTGCCGTCGTCGTAACGCTTGGTCACGTCGATGAAGCGGATCATCGGCTCTTCGGTAGCGTTCACCCGTGCTCCCTCCCGCGTCGAGCTGCCTCACCCTAAACGCATGGGTGTGCCCCGCCTTCGTCTCCACCCGCCGGCACGAGCTGTGGGTCGCGTTCCTGCAGCACATCGAGCTGACCGCGGAGTCGGTGCTGATCGCCTTCGCGCTGTCCCTGCCGTTGGCGGTCGCCGTGCGCCGCTCGCGGTGGGCGTCCGAGGCGCTCCTCGGCCTGTCGACGGCCCTCTACACCGTGCCGTCACTCGCGCTCTTCGCCCTGCTCGTGCCGCTCACCGGCTTCCGGCCGTCGACGGTCGTCATCGGGCTCGTGATGTACGCCCTCACCATCCTGGTGCGCAACATCCTCACCGGGCTGGCGGGAGTGCCCGCCGACGTGGTCGAGGCCGCGCGCGGGCTCGGGATGGGTCCGGTGCGCCTCCTGCTCACCGTCGAGCTGCCGCTCGCGGTTCCCGCGATCGGCGCCGGGTTGCGCGTCGCCACCGTCTCGACGGTCGCGCTGCTGACTGTCGGCGCGATCATCGGGTTCGGCGGCCTCGGAAATCTCATCAACGACGGTCTCGCCAACTACTTCAAGGCGGAGGTGCTCACCGCGTCGGTGGTGTGCGTGGTGCTGGCGGTGGCCCTCGACGCGTTGCTCGTGCTGGCCCAGCGGCTGCTGACACCGTGGTCGCACCGGCGGTCCGCATGAGCGTGCTCGCGGCCGCCTGGCATTGGCTGACGGCGCGCGGGCACTGGACCGGCGAGGCGGGCATCACCTCGCGGCTCGTGCAGCACGTGACGCTCTCGGCGCTGTCGCTCGCGCTGGCGTGCGCCATCGCGATGCCCCTCGCGCTCTGGCTCGGCCACATCGGCCGCGGCGGCTTCGTGGCGATCGCGGTCACGAACATCGGTCGGGCAATCCCGACGTTCGCCCTCCTGAGCGTCTTCTCGCTGATCAACGCGCTCGGGTTCGGCAACCGGTCGATAGTCCTGGCCCTGGTGCTGTTCGGCGTGCCCCCCGTGCTCACCAACGCCTATACAGGACTGCGAGATGTCGACCGCGACGTCGTCGAGGCTGCGCGTGGGGTGGGGATGACGGGTCCGCAGGTGCTGCGAAAGGTCGAGGTGCCGCTCGCGTTGCCGCTCATCGTCAACGGCATCCGCCTCGCGGCGGTCCAGATCGTGGCGACGCTGACGATCGCGGCGCTCGTCGCCGGCCCGGGCCTGGGGCGCATCATCAGTCAGGGGTTCGGCACGCACAACAACGGTGAGATCGTGGCCGGCGCGCTGCTGGTGGTCGCGTTGGCGGTCCTCGTCGAGGCGCTCTTCGCGCTTGCGCAGCGGCGCCTCGGGCCGACACGCGCGCTTCGTAAGCAAACGCCCGGAATTCTTGTCGCCGACCAGGGTTAGGGTCGTCGTACGACTTCCTCCAGGTGCGGGCGCGAGCCTGCCAGACACGCGTGCGCCGCCGGTCGGTCACGGGACACAAAAGGCAGGACCTCATGCAACGACGTCACGCTTCCCTCTTCTCCGCCCTCGGCGCTTTGGCCCTGTCGCTGACGGGCTGCGCCACGAGCAGTTCTTCCAGCTCTCTCGCTCCGGCTGCCTCCACCACCACCTCCGGTGCCGCAGCCGGCTCGTCCTCCGCGAGTGCGTCGACACCGGCGGATTCCGGGTCGGCGGCTGCCTCGTCATCGGCGGCTGCCTCCTCGGCGGCGCCGGCTCCTTCGGCTGGCGGCAGCGTCGTCATCGGCGCTGCGGACTTCTCCGAGAGCGCGCTGCTCGCGCAGATGTATGCGCAGCTGCTCACCAAGGCGGGTTACACCGTCAAGCTGCAGACCGTCGGCAAGCGGGAGCTCTACGAGCCCGCTCTCGAGCAGGGCCAGATCGATGTCGTCCCGGACTATCTCGCGACGATGGCCGAGTTCCTCAACACGAAGGTCAACGGTGACAAGGCCGCGGCCGCCCCGATCGCGACCAGTGATGCGGCAGCCACGGCGGCCGCTCTGCGCACGATCGCGACCCCCCTCGGACTGACCATCCTGGAGCCGTCCAAGGCGATCGACGCCAACGCCTTCGCCGTGACGAAGGAGTTCGCCGCGGCGCACAACCTCAAGACGCTCAGTGACCTCGGAAAGTCGGGGCTCTCGGTCAAACTGGCCGCGACCGAGGAGTGCCCGACCCGCCCGTTCTGCCAAAAGGCGCTCACCGGCACGTACGGGATCAAGATCGCCAGGACGGACCCGCTCGGCTTCGGCACCACGCAGACGAAGCAGGCCGTCAAGTCCGGCAACGACGACCTGGGCCTCGTCGGCAGCACCGACGGCACGCTCGCCCAATTCGGCCTCGTCATCCTCGACGACGACAAGCACGTCCAGCTCGCCGACAACCTCGTCGCCATCGTCGGGAAGAAGTACGCGTCCGACGCCACCCTGGCGAAGGCCCTCAACGCGCTCAACGCGGCGCTCACCACGACCGACCTCGCGAGCCTCGAGGAGAAGGTCGACGGCCAGCGCATGAAGGCCGAGGACGTCGCCAGGGACTACCTGACCAGCAAGGGCCTTCTCTAGCGACGCCACCTTCCCGCACGAGCGGCGCCCGCGGACGTTCCGCCGGCGCCGACCGGCGTCCGTGGTGGGGCGCCTGACAGGAGGTCGCCTAGACTCGACCTGCCGTCATCGTCGAACGCGTGAGGGAGCTCCGTGGCCGTCCGTCCCATCCGCCTGTTCGGGGACCCGGTCCTGCGTGTGCCGGCGGCGCCCGTCGTGGACTTCGACCGTTCGCTGCGCAAGCTGGTCAAGGACCTCACCGACACGATGCTCGAGGCGCCCGGCGCCGGACTCGCCGCTCCGCAGATCGGCGTCGGCCTGCGCGTCTTCACGTACGACATCGATGACGACCTCGGCCACCTGGTCAACCCGGAGATCGTTCTCGAGTCCGACGAGTGCCAGGACGGCGACGAGGGGTGCCTGTCCTTTCCCGGCCTGGCTTACCCGACGCGACGGCCGCTGCGGGTCATCGCGCGCGGCTTCGATGTCCACGGCGAGCCGGTGGAGATCGACGGCAGCGAGCTGATGGCCCGGTGCATCCTCCATGAGACGGATCACCTCGACGGCGTCCTGTTCATCGACCGGCTCGACCCGGAGCAGCGCAAGCTGGCCATGAAGGACATCCGGGAGTCCGAGTGGTCGGGCGGCCCGCTCCTGATCAAGGAATCCCCGCACCCCACCTTCGGGACGGGTCGCTGACGTGCGGTTGGTCTTCGCCGGCACCCCTGACGCGGCGGTGCCCGCTCTCGACGCCCTGCTCGCGTCGCGCCACGAGGTGGTCGCCGTGATCACCCGGCCCGATGCCCCGTCCGGCCGGGGCCGCGCCCTCGCCGCAAGCCCGGTGAAGGCGCGCGCCGTGGAGCGCGGCCTGGAAGTCCTCACACCGGCCAAGCCCAGCGAGCCGGCGTTTCAGGCCCGCCTGCGCGAGATCGCGCCGGATTGCATCCCGATCGTCGCGTACGGCGCCCTGGTCCCGCCCGCCGCCCTCGGCATCCCGGCGCGTGGCTGGGTCAACCTGCACTTCTCGCTGCTGCCCGCCTGGCGCGGCGCGGCGCCGGTGCAGCGGTCGCTACTCGCCGGGGACGACGTCACGGGCGCGACGACGTTCCAGCTGGAGGCCGGCCTCGACACGGGGCCGGTCTTCGGCGTTATCACTGAAGGCATCCGGCCGGCGGACACCTCCGGCGACCTGCTGGCCCGGCTCGCCGTCTCGGGCGCGGGCCTGCTCGTCGCCACGATGGACGGGATCGAGGACGGGTCACTCGTCGCAGTGCCGCAGCCGGCCGACGGCGTGAGCCTTGCCGCCAAGCTCAATCCCGCGGACGTGCGCGTCGACTGGTCGGCGCCGGCGCTGCACATCGACCGGCTGATTCGGGCCGGCACGCCGGCCCCCGGACCCTGGACGACCCATCGGGACAAGCGCCTCAAACTGGGCCCGGTGACGGCCACTGCCTCCGGGCCGCCCCATCCGGCTGCGGGGCCGCCCCATCCGGCTGCGGGGCCGCCCGGTGCGGACTCCGAGCCGCTGGCGCCGGGCCGGCTGCGCCTCGCCGGCAAGCTGGGCGTGTTCGTCGGCACGGGCAGCACCCCCGTGCGTCTCGGCAAGGTGCGCCCGGAGGGCAAGGCGGTCATGGCGGCCGAGGACTGGGCGCGCGGCATCCGGCTGGGGAACGACGATCACCTCGGCTGACCGCGACCGCCGCCCCGACGGCGACCGCGACCCGTACCGGGACCGCCGCCGCCCCGCCGGCGCCAAGGATCTGCCCCCCGGCGGTGTGCGGCCGCCCCGCGCGGTCGGCGCCTCCGACCGCCGCCCGCGGCGGTTGGCGTACGAGATCCTGCGCTGGGTCGACGAGCGGGACGCGTACGCCAATCTCGTCGTCGCCGAGCGCCTCGGCGCGGCCGGTTTCGAGCCGCGCGACGCCGCCCTCGTGACCGAGCTCGTCTACGGCACCCTGCGGATGCGCGGCATCCTCGACGCCGTGCTGGCCCGCGGGAGCAGCCGCCCGCTCGACCGGATCGACGCGCCCGCCCTGGATGTGCTGCGGCTCGGCGCCTACCAGTTGCTGTTCACCCGCATCCCGCCGCACGCGGCGGTGGCCGAGACGGTGGCGGTCGCGCGGGTGGCGGTCAACGCGAGCGTCACCGGCTTCGTCAACGCGGTCCTGCGCCGGGTCGCGGAGCGGCCGCTCGAGGAGTGGATGGAGATCATCGCCCCGCCGGTGGCAGTGGACGGGATCGGCCACCTCGCTGCCGTGTCCAGCCATCCGCGCTGGATCGTGCAGGCGATTGCCGACGCCCTGGGCGGCGACCTCAGGGAGACGGCCGCGGCGCTGGCCGCCGACAACGATCGGCCCGCCGTCCACCTGGCCGCACGACCCGGGGAGGCGGACCGCGACGCGGTCGTGGCGGGCCTCGGTCATCGCGGCACGCCGGGTGCCTACTCGCCGTACGCGGTGCACCTCTCCGAGGGCTTCCCGGGTGACCTGGCGTCGGTGCGCGACCATCGCGTGCAGGTGCAGGACGAGGGGAGCCAGCTTGCGGCACTGGCGCTGGCCAGGGCACCGGTCGACGGTCCCGAGCGACGCTGGCTGGACATGGCCGCCGGTCCGGGCGGCAAGGCCGTGCTGCTCGCCGGGCTCGCCGCCGAGCGCGGCGTCGCGCTCCTGGCCAACGACGTCGCGCCGCACCGCGCCCGGCTCGTGGCGGACAACCTGGCCGGCCGCCCGCCGGGGACCGTCGTCATCAGTTCCGACGGGCGCGTGCCCGCCTGGCGTCCGGGCGCCTTCGACCGGGTGCTGCTCGACGCTCCGTGCACGGGCCTCGGTGCTCTGCGCCGTCGGCCGGAGGCGCGGTGGCGGCGGTCGGAGGCCGCCGTCCCGGCGTTGGCGACCCTGCAGCGCGAGCTGCTCCGATCGGCGCTCACGGCGGTGCGCCCGGGCGGAATCGTGGCCTATGTCACCTGTTCGCCGCATGTACAGGAGACGGTCGACGTGGTCGGATGGGCGCGGGCGACGCAGCCCGGCATCGATGTCGTCGATGTCCGGCCGCTGCTGCCCGGCGTTCCACAACTGGGGCCAGGCCCGTGGGTCCAGCTGTGGCCCCATCGGCACGGCACGGATGCGATGTTCATCGCCTTGCTGTCCGTCGCAAAGTCATCCTGACCGACAGAGCTCGTCACGCCCGAGGAGGACAGTGCCCGTCCAGATAGCGCCTAGCATCCTGTCGGCCGATTTCGCGCGGCTCGCCGACGAGGCTGCGGCCGTTGCCGGCGTGGCCGATTGGCTGCATGTCGACGTGATGGACAACCATTTCGTGCCCAACCTGACACTCGGCCCCCCCGTCGTCGCGTCCCTCGCCCGAGCGGCGTCGCTGCCGCTGGACTGCCACCTGATGATCGAGGAGCCCGAGCGCTGGGCGACGTCGTACGTCGAGGCGGGAGCGTCCAGTGTCACCATCCACGCGGAGGCGACCGGTGACCCGGCGGCCGTCGCCCGGGACATCCGCGCCGCCGGCTCCCGCGCCGGGCTGGCCCTCAACCCGGGGACGGGCCTCGACGACTACGTCGGGCTCCTCGACTCCTTCGACATGCTGCTGGTCATGACCGTGCAGCCGGGGTTCGGCGGCCAGGCGTTCCGCGCCGACGTGCTGCCGAAGGTCGCGGCACTACGCCGCCTGATCGACGACCGCGGCATCGACCTGTGGCTGCAGGTCGACGGCGGCGTCAACGCCGACACGATCGAGGCGTGCGCCGCGGCCGGTGCGGACGTGTTCGTCGCCGGGTCCGCGGTCTACGCCGCCGCCGACCCGGCCGACGCCGTGCGCCGCTTGCGGGCCGCCGCCGAGCGAGCACGGAGCGACCGGTCATGAACAGCGTGCTCGTCGTCGACGACGACCGATCGGTTGCCCGCTTCATCGAGACCAACCTGCGCCTCGAGGGCTTCGATGTGCGGCTTGCCCACGATGGCGACGACGCCCTCGACGAGGTGCAGCGCGACGCGCCCGATCTCGTCCTGCTCGACTGGGGCATGCCGCGGATGGATGGCATCGAGGTCTGCGAGCGGCTCCGCGCCGACCCGCACACCGCCCACATCCCGGTCCTGCTCGTCACCGGCCGGTCCCGCGCGGTGGACAAGGTGATGGGACTCGCCGCCGGCGCCGACGACTACATCGTCAAGCCGTTCGACCCGCTCGAGCTCATCGCCCGCGTTCGTGCCACGCTCCGCCGCAACGCGGAGATGCGCGCCGTCTCGCCGTTGACCGGCCTGCCGGGCAACTACCGCATCGACCAGGAGATCGGCGACCGGGTGACGGCGGGCGAACCGTTCGCGGTCTGCCACTTCGACCTCGACAATTTCAAGTCCTTCAACGACGCCTACGGTTTCCTCCGCGGCGACCAGGTCATCGCGCTTGTCGCCTGGGCGTTGCGCGTGGCCGTGACCGGGTCGGCACCCCCGCCACCCTTCGTCGGCCACGTCGGCGGTGACGATTTCGTCCTGGTGTGCCGCCCCGACCAGGCGGAGCCCGCGCTGCACGACCCCGCCGATGCGGCGCGCGGGTCACTGGAAGTGGTCGACCGCAAGGGCATCCATCGCCGGCACCCGCTCACGTCGATTTCGATCGGCATCGCGATGAGCGGCCGGAACCAATACCGCGACCGCCGCGAGCTCGTCGCCATCGCGGCCGAGATGAAGTCCGTCGCGAAGCAGACCGAGGGCTCCTCGATCGCGGTCGACCGCCGCACCGGCTGACGGCGCCCGCGACGCGCCCGCGACGCGCGGGGAATGCGCCGGCGCTCCACGCGTTGATCGCTGGTGTCACACTTGACCGGGGGCCAGGAGATCCTTGGCCCGACAATCAAGCACTGACGCGCTCCAGGATCGGTGTAATTCCGAACCGGCGGTTACAGTCCGCGACCCGCCTCGTGATGATTGCGAGGCGGTTGACCCGGTGAGATTCCGGGACCGACGGTGAAAGTCCGGATGGGAGGCAGCGCGCCGTTGTGTCGTGGCGCCCCGATGCGCCCGTACGACGACCTTCGCGGCGCCTCCCGCCCTGCTCGACGACGGGAGGTGGGACATGGCGACGGACGCCGAGGCGCGGGCGATGCGTCGCGCCATCGCCCTGGCCCGCAACGGTCTCGGTACGACCAGCCCCAACCCGGTCGTCGGCTGCGTGATCATCGGTCCGGGCGGTGAGACGGTCGGCGAGGGCGCCCACGTCGGCGGGCCCGGCAATCCCCACGCGGAGGTCGTCGCGCTCCGCGCCGCCGGAGACCGCGCACGGGGCGCCACCGCCGTCGTGACCCTCGGACCGTGCAGCCACACGGGCACGACCGGCCCCTGCACGGAGGCGCTGCTCGAGGCCGGCGTCCGGCGCGTCGTGTATGCGGTGGCCGACCCTGACCCCGTCGCCGGCGGCGGCGGTGCGCTCCTGGCGAACGCGGGCCTCGACGTCGAGGTCGGGCTGCTCGCCGAGGAGGCCGCCCGCGGCAACGAGGCCTGGCTCTTCGCCGTGCGCCACGAGCGGCCCTTCGTCACGTGGAAGTACGCGGCCAGTCTCGACGGCCGGTCCGCCGCCGCGGACGGCACCAGCAAGTGGATCTCGTCCGAGGAGTCGCGTGCCGACGTCCAGGCCTTGCGGGCCACCGTCGATGCGGTCGTCGTCGGCACGGGCACCGTGATCGCCGACGACCCGGCCCTGACCGTGCGCGATGCGGATGGCACCCTCGCGACGCGGCAGCCGGTGCGCGTCGTGATCGGCCGCCGTCCGGTGCCCCGTGACGCGCGCATCCGCGGGGAACGCGCCCTGCTGGTGACGGGTGATCCGCCGGCGGACGTGACGGGCTGGGGTGCCGGCGTGGTGAGCGTGCCGGACACCGGCTCCGGCCTGCGCCTGCCCGATGCACTCGCCTACCTCTACCTGCGCGGGGTCCGCCACCTGCTCCTCGAGGGTGGCCCCACCCTCGCGGGCGCCTTCGTCGGCGCCGGCCTCGTGGACCGCGTCATCGCCTACCTGGCCCCCCTGTTCCTGGGCGCCGGCCGCCCCGCGCTCGGCGAGGCGGGCGTCCCGACCCTGGCCGGCGCCCCGCCGTACCGGATCGACGACGTGACCGTCATCGGCGGCGACGTCCGCATCACCGCCCGCCCGCTGCGCGTACATGAAGGAGAACGCTGAATGTTCACAGGCATCGTGGAGACGCTCGGCACCGTGCGGGCCGTGGAGAAGTTGGGCGACGCCGCGCTCATCCGCATCCACGCGCCCGGCCTCACGGACGGCATGCGGCCCGGCGACTCGCTGGCGGTCAACGGGGTGTGTCTCACGGTCACGGGGCAGCGGGACGAGGTTGTCGTCGCCGACATCATGGCGCAGACGCTGACCCTGACGGGGATCGGCGGGCTCGCCGCAGGTGACCGCGTCAATCTGGAACGCGCCATGCCGGCGGACGGGCGCTTCGGCGGCCACCACGTCCAAGGCCACGGCGACGCGACGGGCACTGTGCTGGCGCGGGAGTCGTCCGAGCATTGGGACACCGTCACCATCAGCATCCCGTCCCACCTGATCAGGTACGTCGTGCCGCAGGGGTCCATCACCGTGGACGGGGTCAGCTTGACCGTGGTCGATGTCGGCGACGACCGGTTCCGTGTCAGCCTCATCCCGCAGACGCTTGCGCGCACCACGCTCGGTGGCCGCGTCGTCGGCGACACGGTCAACCTGGAGGTCGACATCCTCGCCAAGTACGTCGAGCGGCTCCTCGCCGCTTCCCTGCCCGCCACCGGAGAGAGCTTATGAGCCCCATCGACCACGCCACGTCCGAGCAGACCGTGTCGGAACAGGATGCCGGCAGCGTGTTCGCGCCCATCGAGCAGGCGCTGGCCGACATCGCCGCCGGCAAGGCGGTCGTCGTCGTCGATGACGAGGACCGCGAGAACGAGGGCGACCTCATCTTCGCCGCCGAGATGGTGACCCCCGAGCTCGTCGCGTTCATGGTGCGGCACACGAGCGGCTTCATCTGCGTGCCGCTGTCCGAGGCCGACTGCGACCGGCTCGACCTGCCACCCATGTTCCACACCAACCAGGACAAGCGTCGCACGGCCTACACCGTGACCGTCGACGCGCGGGACGGGGTCAGCACGGGCATCAGCGCCGCGGACCGGGCACACACCATCGGCCTGCTCGCCGACCCGTTGACGACGTCCGAGGACCTGTCCCGCCCCGGTCACGTCGTGCCGTTGCGCGCGAAGGAAGGTGGCGTGCTGCGCCGTGCCGGTCACACCGAGGCGGCCGTCGACCTGGCGCTGCTCGCCGGACTACGGCCGGCCGGCGTGCTCTGCGAGATCGTCAACGACGACGGCTCGATGGCCCGCCTGCCCGACCTCGTCGGGTTCGCGGCGACCCACGGGTTGACGCTCATCTCGATCGCCGACCTGATCGCCTTCCGGCGCACGAACGAACGGCAGGTCGATCTCGTCGCACAGGCGCGCATTCCGACGAAGTACGGGGAGTTCCGCGCCGTGGGTTTCCGCAGCCTCGTCGATGAGCGCGAGCACGTCGCCTTCGTGCGCGGCGAGCTGGGGGACGGCGAGGACGTGCTCGTGCGCGTGCACTCCGAATGCCTGACGGGCGACGTCTTCGCCAGCCAGCGCTGCGACTGCGGCCCGCAACTCGATGCGGCGCTCGCCGCCGTCGCCGCGCGCGGTCGCGGCGTGGTGCTCTACATCCGCGGTCACGAGGGCCGGGGGATCGGCCTGCTGTCCAAGCTGAAGGCGTACGAATTGCAGGACCAGGGCGCCGACACCGTGGAGGCCAACCTGCTGCTCGGGCTGCCCGCGGACGCGCGCGACTACGGCATCGGCGCCCAGATCCTCGTCGACCTCGGCGTGCGCTCGATGCAGCTGCTGACCAACAACCCGACCAAGCGCGCGGGCCTGGAGGGCTACGGCCTGCGCATCACCGGCAGGGTGCCCCTCACCCCGGACGTGACGAGCGACAACCTGCGTTACCTCCAGACGAAGCGGGACCGGATGGGCCACGACCTGGACCTGTCCACCTACTCCGACGAACCCACCGAGGCGAGCGCCGACGCGTTCCCGACGTCGGAGGGCACCGTATGACCGGCACGGGAGCGGCGCCCCGGCCGGCGCTCGACGCGAGCGGCCTCCGGGTGGCGGTCGTCGCCACGCACTGGCATACCGAGATCACCGACGCCCTGCTCAGCAGCGCGCTGGGGGAGCTGCAGCGATACGGGGTCGACGACCCGACGGTCGTGCGCGTGCCCGGCGCTTTCGAGCTGCCCGTCGTGGCGCAGAAGCTGGCCGGCCGGCACGACGCGGTCGTGTGCCTTGGGCTCGTCCTGCGCGGCGGCACCCCGCATTTCGACTTCGTCTGCAACGCGGCGACGGACGGCCTCACCCGGGTGGCGCTGGACACGGGGGTCCCGATCGGCTTCGGGCTGCTCACGTGCGACACCGAGGACCAGGCCCGCGACCGGGCCGGCCTCCCGGGGTCGAGTGAGAGCAAGGGGGCCGAGGCCGCCTCGGCAGCGGTCGCGACAGCGCTGGTGCTCCGCGGCGCCTAACGCCTTTGCCCGGTCCGCGTGGCGCCCGATACCCTGCGCGCACACCGAAGGGACCACATTGCTTTCCGTCGTACTCCCCAAGGGCTCTCTCGAGAGCGCCACCAACGACCTGTTCACCGCTGCGGACCTCAGCGTCCGCCGCGGGTCGGAACGCGACTACCGCGCCTCGATCGACGACCCGCGTATTTCCTCGGTGATGTTCCTGCGTCCGCAGGAGATCCCGCAATACATCGAGCAGGGCCTGTTCGACCTCGGCATCACCGGCCGCGACTGGATCAGCGAGACCAATGCCGACGTCGTCAGCGTGTGCGAGCTCGAATACAGCAAGGCGACCGCCAACCCGGTGCGCATCATCCTGGCGGTCCCGAAGGAGCACCCCGCCAACTCCGGCGCCGAGCTCCCCGACGGCATCCGCGTCTCGACCGAGTTCCCCGAGTTGACGAAGCGCTACTTCGAGGGGATCGGGGTCAAGGCGACAATCGTTCCCTCGTACGGCGCCACCGAGGCCAAGGTGCCCGACATCGTGGACGCGATCGTCGACATCACCGAGACCGGCACGTCCCTCCGCAAGCACGGCCTGAAGATCATCGAGACGCTGCTGACCTCGCGGACGGAGCTCATCACGAACGCGGCGACCTGGGCCGACCCGGACAAGCGCGCCGCCATCGAGGACATCGCACTCCTCCTGCAGGGCGCGATCCGGGCGCGCGGCCAGGTGCTGCTCAAGCTCAACGTCCCCGACGGCAAGCTGGACGCCGTCGTCGCGGTCCTGCCGTCGATGACATCGCCCACGATCACCAACCTGGCGACCGGCGACTTCAAGGCTCTCGAGACGGTGGTCGCCAAGCGCGGCATCAACACGCTCATCACGTCGCTCAAGGCCGCGGGCGCGCGGGACATCCTCGAGATCCCGATCTCGAAGATCATCGAATAGTGCCGTTCGACCTGGTCATCTTCGACTGCGACGGCGTCCTGGTGGACACCGAGCGGCTCACGGTCGGCATCGAGGCGCGCATCCTCAGCGAGCTGGGCTGGCCGCACACGGCCGAGGAGGTCGTGGCGTCGTTCATGGGCCGGTCGCCCTCTTATCAGCGCGCGCAGATCACCGCCCGGCTCGGAGCCGACATCGCGGCTCGTTTCGACGAACTGACCGACGCAGAGGCGCACGCCGCCTTCGACAGCGACCTGACCGCGGTCCCGGGCGTCGAGGCCGTGCTCGACGACCTGCACCGGCGCGGAATCCCGACGTGTGTCGCGTCCAGCGGCACGCACGCACGCATCCGCCGGACGCTCGGCATCACTGACCTGTGGGCGCGGTTCGAGGGCCGTATCTTCAGCGCGAGCGAGGTGGCGCACGGCAAGCCGGCTCCGGACCTTTTCCTGCTCGCCGCGGATCGGGCTGGGCGTCGCGCCCGAGCGCTGTGCCGTGATCGAGGACAGCGTGTACGGCGTCCAGGCGGCGGTCGCTGCCGGCATGGCGGCTTTCGGCTTCGGCGGTGGGCTCACGCCTGCGAAGCAGTTGTCGGGGGCGGGCGCGCTTGTCTTCGACCCCATGTCAGACCTGCCGATGCTCCTCGAGTGCTGATCGGATCGGCTTCCTCGGGGGCTGCGCGCCCGCGCACACTGAAGTGTCGCCCGTCGTGTTACGCTGGCCGGCGACCTGTCCGCCCTGCTCGCGGGACGGATGCGCTCAAGCGGAGATCACGTCTCCCACCTGCCTCGGCCTACCGGCTGACAGGTTCCCGGTCACGCTTCATCTCACGATGGCACGTGCACCGTCTGCGCCGACAGAAATTGTCGGCGCGGGTTTTGACGTGCCCCGCATGCGTGTGTGCGGGGCCTTTCCGTTTCCAGCGGGCGGGCGCCGGCGCGGTCGGCTCATCAGCAGGCAACGAGGAGGACCCATCAGCGTCGATTTCCGCATCAACGATCGGATCCGTGTTCCCGAGGTCCGGCTGGTCGGACCGGGCGGTGAGCAGGTCGGCATCGTGCGTATCGAAGACGCGCTACGGCTGGCCGAAGAGGCGGAGCTCGACCTCGTCGAGGTCGCTCCGACCGCGCGCCCGCCCGTGTGCCGTCTCATGGACTTCGGCAAGTTCAAATACGAGACGGCGCAGAAAGAGCGCGACGCGCGCCGCAACCAGGCGCACACCGTCATCAAGGAAATGAAGCTTCGCCCGAAGATCGACCCGCACGACTACCTGACCAAGCGTGGTCATGTTGTCCGGTTCCTGACCGCGGGCGACAAGGTCAAGGTCACGATCATGTTCCGGGGTCGCGAGCAATCGCGGCCGGAGCTGGGGTTCAAACTGCTCCAGCGCCTCGCGGAAGACGTGATCGACCTGGGCCACGTAGAAACGCCGGCACGACAGGACGGTCGCAACATGACCATGGTCATGGCGCCCAACCGGGACGTGAAGGAGCAGGCCGCGCGCCTCAGGGCGAGCGGCAAGGACACGACCGACCACGAGGCCCCGGCCCGTGACTCGGAGCTCGACACCTCGGCCCCGGCCGAGGAGGCAGGGATCACGTCATCGGCAGCGGCAGAGGCGACTCCGTCAGCGGCCGAGGAGACGGCTCAGGCGACTGAGGCACCGACGACCGAGCAGGCAACGCCGGCGGACACCACGTCCAGCTGACGCACGCCACGAGAAAAGCGAGCGATACATGCCCAAGATGAAGACCCACAGCGGTGCCAAGAAGCGCTTCCGCGTCACCGGCACCGGCAAGCTGATGCGCCGTCGCGCCGGTCGCAATCACCTTCTCGAGCACAAGTCGTCCGCCCTCACGCGGCGACTCAACAACGAGACGGTGCTCTCCCCGGCTGACGACAAGAAGGCCCGCAAGCTTCTCGGCATGTAGCCGCCCCTGCACCACGACGTTCCGCCGGTGTGACGAACCCCGGCGCCATGAAGGAGACAGCACGTGGCACGCGTCAAGCGGGCGGTCAACGCCCAGAAGAAGCGCCGGGTCATTCTCGAGCGCGCCAGCGGCTACCGCGGGCAGCGCTCGCGCCTGTACCGCAAGGCCAAGGAGCAGATGCTCCACTCGATGACCTATCAATACCGCGACCGCAAGAAGCGCAAGGGCGACTTCCGCCAACTCTGGATCCAGCGGATCAACGCCGGCGCCCGGGCCAACGGGATGACCTACAACCGCTTCATCCAGGGTCTCGGCCTGGCCGGTGTCGAGGTCGACCGCAAGGTCCTCGCCGACATGGCCGTCAACGACGCGCCCGCCTTCGCGGCGCTCGTGGAGGTCGCCCGCGCAGCCGTCGCTGTCGTGGGCACCGGTGGCGTTCCCGGTGGCACCGGTGGCACGGGTGGCACCGCCGACACGGCGGCCTGATCAGCAACAACCTGAGCGCCGCCCGGGTCCGCAGCCTCAAGCAGCTGACCCGGCGCGGCGTTCGCCATGAGCGACGCCAGTTCCTCGTCGAGGGACCCCAGGCCGTTCGCGAGGCCCTCGGTGATCCCGGCCGCGTGCTCGACGTCTACCTCGGCGTCGCCACCGCGTCGCGCCACGCCGAACTCGAGGCGGATGCGCTCGCTGCTGGCGTGCGGGTGAGCCTCGTCGACGAGGCGGAGCTGGCGGCGGCGGCCGACACAGTGACCCCGCAAGGCATCGTCGCGGTGTGCGGGTTTCGCGACGTGACGCTCACCGATGTCGTCGCGACCGCGCCGCGGCTGGTCTGTGTCCTCGCCTCCATCCGCGACCCCGGCAATGCAGGGACCGTCCTGCGAGCCGCCGATGCCGCGGGTGCCGATGCCGTCGTGTTCGCCGACGACTGTGTCGACCCCTATAACCCGAAGGCGGTCCGCTCCTCCGCCGGCAGCCTCTTCCACCTGCCGTTCGTCATCGGTGTCAGCGCCACCGAGACCGTGGAGACGCTCGGCAACGCGGGCCTGCAGGTGCTCGCAGCCAGCGCTGACGCACCGCGTGACCTGTTCGCGCTGGATGACGCCGGTGGGTTGTCCGCCCCGACCGCCTGGCTGTTCGGCAACGAGGCGTGGGGGCTGCCGCCCGAGACGTTGGCCCTCGCCGACACGGCGGTGGCGATCCCCATCTTCGGTGCCGCGGAGAGCTTGAATCTCGCGACCGCCGCGACGATATGTCTCTATTCGTCCGCACGGTCGCAGCGCCGGTAGGCTTGCTTCGGTCCCTCGGCGCGGGAGTCCGCCGATCCGGGCCGAGAGAGGTGGCATGTCGGTGAGCGCGGACAAGGCGGCCTACGACGTGCTGCCCGATGGCGTCGTCATCGTCGATGCCGCGCAGCGCGTCAGCGTGCTCAACACGGCCGCTGCTCGCCTCCTGTCCACGACGGCCGACTGTGCGATCGGGGCCGACTACCGCACCGTTCTCCCGCTGGTGGACGCGGCCGGTCGCGACTGGTGGAGTTGCAGCCGCCCGTACGACGGCCTTCTCATTCGGCGCGGCCAACCCGAGCGGCTGCTGACGTTGCAGGTGCCGGGCAATGCCGCGCGCGACCTACTCGTTGCGGCGACCTACCAACGCGACGCCGACCGGCATGTCGAGGCGCTCGTGGTCACGCTGCGGGACGCGTCCGCGCGGGACCGCCAGGACCGCAGCCGGGCCGATCTCATCAGCACGGTCGCGCACGAGTTGCGGTCGCCGCTCACCGGCGTGAAGGGATTCGCCGCCACGCTCCTGGCAAAGTGGGACCGCTTCACCGACGACCAGCGCAAGCTGATGATCCAGACCATCGACACCGATGCCGACCGCGTGACGCGCCTGATCAGCGAGCTTCTCGATGTCTCGCGCATCGACGCCGGTCGCCTGGAGCTCCGGCGGCAGGTCGTCGACATTCCGGCGACCGCCCGCAGTGTCGTCGATCGCCACGTCGCGGCCGGGGAGTCGCCCGACCGGTTCGTCCTCACCTCGACGGGTGAGCTGCCGGAGATGTGGGCCGACCCCGACAAGGTGCGTCAGGTCTTCGGCAACCTCGTCGAGAACGGTCTCCGTCACGGCGAGGGTGCGATCAGCATCGCCATCACCCCGCAGGCGGACGGCGCGGCCATCACTGTGTCCGACGAGGGGCCGGGAATCCCGCCCGAGGTCCTCAGTCGAGTGTTCACCAAGTTCTGGCGCGACTCCACGCGGGGCGGGACCGGCCTCGGCCTCTTCATCGTCAAGGGACTCGTCGAGGCGCACGGCGGCGCGATCGAGGTGACCAGTGGGCCGGCCGGTGGCGCGCAGTTCCGATTCACCTTGCCCGCCGGTGCGCCCAGCTACCTCTAGCTCGGTGCTTGCGGCGGGCGCCTCGAACGGGCGCCGCCGGCGACCCGCCTAGACTTGCCGACGTTCCCGCGCCGAAAGATGACTGATGTCCGGACCGAACGATCCGTACGACCCGAAGTTGCCCACCGCCCTCGCTCCCGCCTCGCTGGACGCCGCGGTGACGGCGGCCCAGGCCGCGTTCGCCGTGGCCGGCGACCTCGACGCCTTGCGGGAGGCGCGCAGCGCCCACCTCGGTGACCGCTCGCCCGTGGCGCTCGGCCGCCGGGAGATCGGCGCGCTCGCTCCGCAGGCCAAGGCCGACGCCGGCAAGCGGGTCAATGTCGCGTTGACCACCATGCAGACGTCGTACGACGACAGGCTCGCGGTGCTCGAGGCCGAGCGGGATGCTCGCGTCCTCGCCGACGAACGCGTGGACGTGACGCTGCCCGCGGCGCGGCGCCCCATCGGCGCGCGGCACCCGCTGACGACTCTGTCCGAGCGGATCGCGGATGTCTTCCTCGGACTGGGCTACGAGGTCGCCGAGGGCCCCGAGGTCGAGCACGAGTGGTTCAACTTCGACGCCCTCAACATGGGCGCGGACCACCCGGCCCGGGCGGAGCAGGACACGCTCTACATCGACCCCCCCGATTCCGGCCTGCTGCTGCGCACGCACACGTCCCCCGTGCAGATCCGGTCGCTGCTCACCCGCGAGCTTCCCGTGTATGTCGTCTGCCCCGGCCGTACTTTCCGCAACGACCCCCTCGATGCGACGCACACGCCGGTCTTCTCCCAGGTGGAAGGCCTCGCGGTCGCCGAGGGGATCACGATGGCGCACCTCAAGGGCACCCTGGATGCGTTCGTCGCCGCGATGTTCGGCGACGGCATCGTCACGCGCCTGCGGCCGGCCTACTTCCCGTTCGTCGAGCCCGGCGCAGAGCTGGACCTGGTCTGTTTCGTCTGCCACGGCCGCTCCACCCTGCCGGGCGCCGAGCCCTGCCGCACGTGTTCCTCCGAGGGCTGGATCGAGCTCGGCGGCTGCGGCATGGTCCACCCCGGGGTGCTGCGCGCCGTGGGCATCGACCCCGAGCGCTACACGGGCTTCGCGTTCGGGATGGGCATCGACCGCACGCTGATGAACCGCTACAGCCTCGACGACATCCGCGCCCTCGTCGAGGGCGACGTCCGCTTCACCGCGGCCTTCGGAATGGAAGCCTGATGCGCGTCCCCGTCTCCTGGCTGCGCGCCTACGCGGCCGTGGCCGCCGGCGTCCCCGCCGCCGCCATCGGCGCCGCACTCGTGCGTGCCGGGCTCGAGGTGGAGCGCGTCGAAGCGGTCGGCGAGGGGGTGTCCGGCGTCGTCGTCGGCGAAGTCGTCTCGTACGACGACGAGCCGCACAGCAATGGCAAAACGATCCGCTGGTGCCAGGTGCGGGTGGCCGAGGACGCGGAGCCGCGCGGCATCGTCTGCGGGGCCACCAACTTCGCGGCCGGCGACCGGGTGGCCGTCGCGTTGCCCGGCTCGCTGCTGCCGGGCGGGTTCACCATCACCGCGCGCAAGACCTACGGCCACGTGTCCGACGGCATGATGTGCGCCGTCGACGAGCTCGGCATCGGGTCCGATCACAGCGGGATCCTCATTCTGCCGCCGGGCAGTCCGCTCGGCGCCGACGTGATCGAGTTGCTCGCCGTGCGGGACGACGTGCTCGACATCGCGGTCAAGCCGGATCGCGGCTACTGCCTGTCGGTCCGCGGTGTCGCCCGCGAGACGGCGACGGCCTTCGGCGTCCCGTTCGACGACCCGGCCGCAGTGTCCGTCGCGGCGGCTGCCGGCGACGGCTATCCCGTGCGGATCGACGACCGGGCGGCTTGTGACCGGTACGTGGCGCGCGTCGTCCGCGGTGTCGACCCGCAAGCGCCGTCGCCGCTGTGGCTGCAGCGCCGCCTCACGATGGCCGGCCTGCGGTCGATCTCTCTCGCCGTCGACGTCACCAACTACGTTCTGCTCGACGTCGGCCAGCCGTTGCACGCGTTCGATGCGGCCAAGGTGCGCGGCGGGATCGTCGTCCGCCGAGCCGCGGCGGGGGAGCGGCTGCGCAGCCTCGACGGTGTCGAGCGCACGCTCTCTCCCGACGACCTCGTGATCAGCGACGATTCGGGCCCGATCGCGCTCGGTGGTGTCATGGGGGGCGCCTCGACCGAGGTCGACGGCTCCACCACCGACATCATCCTGGAGTCGGCGCACTTCGACCCGGCCACCGTCGCGCGCGGCGCGGCGCGGCACCGGCTGCCGAGCGAGGCCTCGCGCCGTTTCGAGCGTGGTGTCGATGTCGACCTCGCGGCCGCGGCTGCCGAGCTTGCCGTCCGCCTGCTCGTGGAGCTCGGGGGCGGGACGGCCGATGGCGGCTGGACGGATGTCGATCACCGGCAGCCGCGCGCGCCGATCACGCTCGACTCGTCCTTCGCGGGTCGGATCGCCGGTGTTGCCTACACCGCCGGCACGGTCGTGCGCCGGTTGCGCGACGTCGGGTGCGAGGTCACCGGGGAGGCGACGCTGTCCGTCTGCGTGCCGCCGTGGCGACCGGACCTGCGCGAAGCGGTCGACCTGGTCGAGGAGGTGCTGCGCCTGGAGGGTTACGACTCCATCCCCTCGGTGTTGCCGTCGGCCCCCGGCGGTCGTGGCCTCACTCGCGTGCAGCGGCAGCGCCGGTCGGCCGCCCGCGCGCTCGCCGCGATCGGCTTCCTCGAGGTGCTGACCTATCCGTTCGTCGGCGAGGGGGTGCTGGACACGTTCGCCGTGCCCACCGATGACCCGCGTCGGGCGCTCGTCCGCGTCAGCAACCCCCTGAGCGATGACGAGCCGTTCCTGCGCACGACGATGCTGCCCGGTCTCCTAGCCGCCGCCGTCCGCAACGTCGGTCGGGGAGCGCCGGCGTTCGCCGTCTACGAGGCGGGCACCGTCTTCCTCTTGCCCGACGAGGCCGTTCCCGTGGCCGGGCCGTCGACCGCGCACGGGCCGTCGACCGCGCACGGGCCGTCGACCGCGCACCGGCCGACGGACGAGCAGCTGGCGGAGCTCGACGCGTTGCTGCCGCTCCAGCCGCGTCACCTGGCCGGCGTCCTTGTCGGTCAGGCCGAGGCGGCGGGCTGGTGGGGACCCGGCCGCGCCACCGAGTGGTCGGACGCGGTTGCCGCGGCCGTAACCGCTGCCGCCGCTGTCGGCACGGACCTCACGGTCCGCCAGGCGGCGTACGCGCCGTGGCACCCCGGACGGTGCGCCGAGCTGCTGGCCGGCGACGCCGTGGTCGGCCATGCAGGTGAGCTGCACCCGCGCGTGGTCGCTGCCCTGGGCCTGCCCCCACGGGCGGTCGCGTTCGAGCTGGATCTCGACGCGGTGTGTGCCGCCGCGCCGCCCGTTGCCACGGCGCCGGCGCTGTCGACCTATCCGCCGGCCGGCCGCGATGTTGCGCTGGTCGTCTCGACCGACGTTCCGCAAGAGTCGGTGGCGGAGGCGCTGCGGGCTGGCGCCGGCTCCTTGCTCGAGTCGCTCACGCTCTTCGATGTCTACACCGGCGCGCCGATCCCCGACGGTGCCAAGTCATTGGCCTACGCGCTGCGCTTCCGCGCCGGCGATCGGACCCTGACGGACGAGGAGGCCAACGATGCCCGCGACGATGCTGTCGCTCAGGCCGGCCGTCGCACCGGTGCGGCGCTTCGGACCTGACGTTATCGGACCGCCTGCACCCCTCGACGACGAGCGGCAGCCAGGCTCCGGGCGCCTGTTGCGCTTGCAACGTTATGCATCACTCTGCATAATCAACGCATGACGTACACCGTAGGCATCGCCGGTGCGAGCGGCTACGCAGGAGGCGAACTCCTTCGGTTGCTGCTCGGGCACCCGGAATTCGTGCTCGGCCACCTGGGGGCCGCGAGCAGCGCCGGCAAGCCGGTCACTTCGTCCCACCCGCACCTGCCGCAGCTTGCGGGCCGCACCTTCGAGGAGCTCGACCCAGACTTGCTGGCCGGGTCCGACGTCGTCTTCCTGGCCCTCCCGCCCGGCGAGTCGGCGTCGATCGTCTCCGCACTGCCCGCGGGCGTCCTCGTCATCGACCTGGGCGCCGACTTCCGGCTGCAGGATCCCGCCGGCTGGGAGACCTACTACGGCGGCACCCACGCGGGCGCATGGACCTACGGGCTGCCGGAGCTCGCGGACGCGCGCGTCGCGATCACCGGCGCGAAGCGGATCGCCAACCCGGGTTGCTACGCAACGTCCGTCCCCCTCGCCCTCAACCCGCTCCTCGCCGCCGGACTCGTCGAGGCGTCCGACATCGTCGTCGTCGCCGCGTCCGGGACCTCAGGCGCGGGCCGGGCCGCGAAAGCCCACCTCATGGGGAGCGAAGTCATGAACGCGATGAGTCCCTACAAGGTCGGCGGCACCCACCAGCACACGCCGGAGATGATCCAGTCGCTGCAGCGCGCGACCGCCGACAAGGTGACGCTCAACTTCACGCCGCTGCTCGCGCCGATGCCCCGCGGCATCCTCGCCACCGTCACCGCCCGCCTCACCGACGGCGTGACGTCCGAGGACCTCCGCGACGCCCTGGCGAAGTCCTACAACAACGAGC
Source organism: uncultured bacterium (assembly GCA_964236265.1). Lineage (GTDB taxonomy): Bacteria > Actinomycetota > Actinomycetes > JAVEEB01 > JAVEEB01 > JAVEEB01. Next base: position 3,542 of record CAXSDE010000023.1, on the reverse strand, counting down.
CGTTCGTCCATCTGCTGCCGGCTGGCAGCTGGCCGACGACCGGCGCGACCCTCGGCTCCAACTCGGTGCACCTCCAGGCCGTTGCCGACGCGCTCGCCGGCCGGGCGGTCGTCGTGGCGGCCTTCGACAACCTCACCAAAGGTGCCGCGGGACAGGCGATCCAGAACGCCAACCTCGCGCTCGGCCTGCCCGAGACCACCGGTCTGCCCATTGCCGGGATCGCCCCGTGAGCGTCACCGGCCCCAAGGGATTCCGGGCCTCCGCGGTCGCCGCCGGCATCAAGCCATCCGGCAAGCCCGACGTCGCGCTGGTGGTCAACGACGGGCCCCGCTACGACGCGGCGGGCGTCTTCACCGCCAACCGGTTTCCCGCCGCTCCTGTCCTCTGGACCCGGCAGGTCGTCGCCGGCGGGCGCGTCAGCGCCGTCATCACCAACGCGGGCAACGCCAACGCCCTCACCGGCCCGCCCGGCTTCCAGGACACGCACGCGACAGCCGAACACACGGCCGTCATGCTCGCGCACAGCGCCGGCGAGGTCGCGGTCATGTCCACCGGCATCATCGGCGTGCGGCTCCCCATGGATGAGTTGCTCGCCGGCGTCGAGAGCGCCGCCGCCTCCCTCAGCCCCGACGGGGGAGCGGCGGCGGCGAACGCCATCCGCACCACGGACACGGTCGCCAAGCAGACGCACGTCGTCGGCGCCGGCTGGTCCGTCGGTGGCATGGCGAAGGGCGCCGCGATGCTCGCACCGGCGCTTGCCACGATGCTCGTCGTTCTCACCACGGATGCCGTCGTGGACACGGCCGACCTCGACCGCGCCTTGCGCGAGGCCACGTGGTCGACGTTCGACCGGCTCGACTCGGACGGCTGCATGTCCACCAACGACACGGTGCTGCTGCTCGCCAGCGGCGCCTCGGGGATCACCCCGTCGTACGACAATCTCGCCTTCGCCGTGCAGGCCGCCTGCGCGGATCTGGTGGCGCAACTCGTCGCCGACGCGGAGGGAGCCAGCAAGGAGATCGCCATCCTCGTCCGGACGGCCGCGAGTGAGGCCGACGCGGTCGCCGCCGGCCGCGCCATCTCCCGGAGCAACCTCCTCAAGTGCGCGCTGCACGGTGAAGATCCCAACTGGGGCAGGGTTCTCGCCGCTCTCGGGACGACGGACATCGCGTTCGATCCTGATGAGGTCGACGTGGCCATCAACGGCGTCACCGTCTGCCGCGGGGGCGGGGTGGGCGACGACCGCAACCTGGTCAACATGAAAGACCGGCACATCCACATCGAGGTCGACCTCCACGCCGGCAACGCCGAAGCGACCATCTGGACCAACGACCTGACCGCCGCTTACGTCCACGAGAATTCGGCTTACAGCACATGAAAAGCGAGCAGCAGCACGCCGCCGACCGGCGCGCGTCCGCGATGCACAAGGCCGTCACGCTCGTCGAGGCGCTGCCCTGGCTCGAGCGCTTCCACGGCAAGATCATCCTCATCAAGTTCGGCGGCAATGCCATGACCAACCCGGAGCTGCAGGCCGCGTTCGCCGAGGATGTCATCTTCATGAAATATGCGGGTCTCAAGCCCGTGGTGGTCCACGGCGGCGGCCCGCAGATCAACGAGCACCTCAACAGACTCGGCGTTGCGGCCGAGTTCCGCGGTGGCCTGCGCGTCACCACACCCGAGACGATGCAGGTCGTGCGCATGGTGCTCGTGGGTCAGGTCAACCGCGACCTCGTTGGACTCCTCAACGACCACGGGCCGCACGCGGTCGGCATGTCGGGCGAGGACGCGCATCTGTTCACCGCGGAAAAGCGCATGGCCGTCGTCGACGGACAGCCCGTCGATGTGGGCCTCGTCGGCGATGTCGTCGACGTGCAGCCCGACACCGTCCTGTCGTTGCTCGAGAACGGGCGGGTGCCGGTCATCGCGACCGTCGCTCGCGGGGAGCACGGCGAGACCTACAACGTCAACGCCGACACGGCCGCCGCCGCGCTCGCCGTCGCCCTCGGTGCGGAGAAGTTGCTCATGCTCACCGACGTCAAGGGCCTCTACGCCGACTGGCCGACGAGCGACGAGCTCATCAGTCAGCTGTCGGCGGACGAGCTCGAGACAATGCTGCCGTCGCTCGCCGGCGGGATGGTGCCGAAGATGGAGGCCTGCTTGCGGGCGGTGCGCGGCGGAGTGCCGCAGGCACACGTCCTCGACGGCCGAGTCCCGCACGCCGTTCTCGTCGAGGTGTTCACGGACGAAGGGGTCGGGACCATGGTGACGTCCACATGAGCCCGTACGACGACCTCGCCGAGCGGTGGCGCGCCTCGCTCATGGACACGCACGGCACCCCGCCCGTCGGCCTGTCGCACGGGGTGGGGTCCACGGTCTGGGACGTCGACGGCAAGTCCTACCTCGACCTGCTGGCGGGGATCGCTGTGTCCAGCCTCGGCCATGCGCACCCCGCGTTCGTCGATGCCGTCACGACACAGGCAGCGAAGATTGCGCACACGTCCAACCTGTATATGCACGAGCCGGGTGTCGCGCTTGCCGAACGGCTCCTGCAATTACTGGGCACCGACGGCCGGGTGTTCTTCTGCAACTCCGGTGCCGAGGCCAACGAGGCCGCCCTCAAGCTCGCCCTGAAGGCGCACCACAACACGCGCCGGCACTTCGTCGCCGCCGAGCGCAGCTTCCACGGCCGCACGATGGGTGCGCTCGCGCTGACGGGCAAGCCGGCGATCCGCGAGCCGTTCGCGCCGTTCGCCATCGACGTCACCTTCGTCCCGTACGGCGATGCCGCAGCCCTCACCGCCGCCGTCCGCGAGGACACCGCGGCCGTCTTTCTCGAGACCACACAGGGAGAAGGAGGCGTGGTGCCGGCGCCGCCCGGCTATCTCGCGGCGGCCCGCACCGCCTGCGACGCGACGGGCGCGTTGCTCGTGTTCGACGAGGTCCAGTCCGGCATCGGGAGGACGGGCGCGTGGTTCGCGCACCAGTCCGAAGGTGTCCGGCCCGACGTGGTCACCCTCGCCAAAGGTCTGGCGGGCGGCCTCCCGATCGGGGTGTGCATGGGGGTCGGTGCCGCCGGTCACGTCTTCGGCAGGGGCGATCATGCGACGACCTTCGCCGGCAACCCGATCTCCTGTGCGGCTGCGCTCGCCGTGCTCGACACGATCGCCGCGGACGGTCTGCTCGACAGCGTCAAGCGCGTCGGCGAGCACCTCGCCGACGGCATTCTCGCCGCCGGTCACCCGTTGGTCGAGGGCGTCCGCGGCAGCGGCCTGTGGCGCGGGGTCGTGCTCGCCCGAGATGTCGCGCCGGCGGTCGAGGCGGCGGCCCGAGACGCAGGGTTCCTGATCAACGCGGTGGCTCCCGGGGTGATTCGCCTTGCACCGCCCCTGATCTTCACGGCCGACGAGGCCGACGAGTTCGCGGCGGCGTTGCCGGACATCCTTGACACTGCGGGTGCGTCGTGATCGCCCGCAGTGACTACGGCGGGTGCGACGGGATCGCCCGCGGCCAGGTTGGCCCGCCCGAGGAATTCATAGGCCTGG
>CAXSDE010000022.1:0-44113 GCA_964236265.1 uncultured bacterium | reverse complement strand
TCGACACCTTGATGACGCGGGCAACGTCAGCGATGCACGTGCAGTCAGGCCGAGCCAGCGCAGCGACGGGCGCCGTATCCAGGTGACGCAGCAGCAATCGGGACCGCCGAGGCGTTCATCTGGGCGGCTCAAGAAGCGAGCGTCGAGCAGCCAGACGCGATGTCGTCCTCGTCGGTCGCCACGAGCGCAGTGACAACAGTTCCAACGACTGCTCCTGTTGGCGACAGCGCTTGTGGAGATGATGTCGGCGACGAGGAGCTGGCGGTGGGCCGCGGCGGGAGCGTCATGGGAGATGGCGACTTGGTCGTGCACGCGGCGAGGGCAGCGAGCACTGCGACGATCGTCGCTGAACGTGTCATCCCCCAAGGCATGCGGCGAATGGTAGCCGCGAGCGCGGAGGTATCCAACCGGTTGTGCACAGGCGTCACGCGATCAAGACAGCCGCCTTGGCGGGCTGCGAGCGCACGCACGCAGGGTAAGCATCGCCAGCCACCGCAAACGCCTGCGACGCGATGCGATGCGCGATGCGCGGTGCGAAGCGGCCCCGTTAGCCCGATTGGGTGAATGTTGAGGACCTCGTTCCCCGGAGGCTCGTACTGCGAGCCCACCAGTCGATCTGCGACGGTCGACGGCATCGACCCGCTCATGTCTCGAACGTGCGCGGGCCGGTCGCGGGCGACAATGCCGGCCACCGCCAGAGCAACCCTCGGTGTCTGCTGCGGGGTCCTCCTTGCACGCCGGCTGACGGTGACATGCGGGCACGGCACGAGAAATCGGAGTGCCTTCCGCGGCCGTCGTCCACAGGTCCGCCCGGCTACGTCAGGGGCGTCGCGCACCTCCTCGCCCGCCCCGACGCCGGCCGCAATCAAGTCGTGACCTGACGCTCCTTGACACCCATCAGGCCCGGTGCCACTTTCTTCATTGACTAAATGTAGTCAGTGAAGGAAGTGGCATGGAGAGTCGCCGGAGCGGTGCGCGGGACCTGACGCGGACGGCTGTGCTCGCGCTGCTGGGGCGCTCCGGACCGTTGTCGCGCGCCGAGATCTCGCGGCAGCTCGGCCTCAGCCCGGCGACCGTCACCCAGGTCAGCCGGCACCTGCTCTCCAGCGGCATGCTCGTCGAGCTCGAGAACGCGCCGTCGAGCGGCGGGCGCCCGGGGCAGCTCCTCGGCCTCGTCGGATCCGCCGGCCGCGCGCTCGGCGTCAAGGTGACCGCCGACCACATCGTCGTGGTCGACGTACGCCTCGACGGGGAGGTCCTCACCTCCCGCACGCTGCCGTTCGATGCCCTCGCCGCGCAGCCCGTCCGGCGCCTGGTCGCGCTGCTGCGCCCGCTGCTGGCGGCCACCAGCTCCGACATTCCCTTGCTCGGGATCGGCGTCGGCGTGCCCGGCATCGTCGATGATCCGGACTCCGGCGTCGTGAGTGCGGACGTCCTCGGCTGGCGAGACGTGCCGCTCGGGGCGCGGCTGCACAAGGACCTCGGCGTGCCGGTCCTCGTCGAGAACGACGTCAACGCGCTCGCGGTGGCCGAGCAGCTGTACGGCCACGGCCGCGAGTACCGCGACTTCCTCGTGCTCACGATCGGGCGCGGCATCGGGCTGGGTGTCGTCGCGGACGGCGCCGTCTACCGCGGCAGCCGGGGCGGCGCCGGCGAGTTCGGCCACTTCCCCGTGGACGTCGACGGCCCGCAGTGCGACTGCGGCAACCGCGGGTGCCTGGAGGCCGTCGTCGGCGGCGAGGCGCTCGTGCGCGAGGCGCGCGCGTCGGGCGCGATCGACGATTCCGGCACCTTCGAGGACCTGTTCGCGGCCGCGGACTCAGGCGACGCGGCGGCGACGCGCGTGTTCGCGGAAGCGTCCGCCGTACTCGGCCGCATGACGGCGGGCGTCGTCAATGTCCTCGACCCGCAGGCCGTCCTCATGCTCGGCGAGGGCACCGTCGCGTGGCGGCACTGGGACGACGCCTTCTGCGCGACGCTCAAGTCGCATGTGCTGCCGTCGCTGCGTGACGTGAACATCGTCGTGGAGCCGTGGGACGACACGAACTGGGCGCTCGGGGCGGCGGCACTGGTGCTCGCGACCCCGTTCGAGCCCGCGACGAACACCGGCCGGCAGTCCGAACTCGTGCTCGCGCGCCTGCACGGCAAGGGGGTGCCGTCGTGACGCAGAACCGCGGCTGGCGCAAGCTCGTCGTCGTCCTGTTCTTCCTCGCGCCGAGCGCCGTTCCCTTGCTGTTGTTCACCGTGGTCCCGATGATCTCGGCCGCGTGGATCAGCCTCCACAAGTGGAACCTCATCAAGCCGATGCAGTGGGTCGGGCTGCGCAACTACACCGCGCTCCTGCACGATGCCGACGCGCGCGCGGCGCTGCTGCACACGATCGAGTACGTCGGCGGCTACCTGCCCATCGTGTACGCCGGGGGCCTCGCGCTCGCGGTGCTGCTCAATCGCAAGTTGGCCGGACGCAACTTCTTCCGCTCCATCTACTTCCTGCCGGTCGTCACGAGCTGGATCGTCGTCGCACTGACGTGGCAGTGGCTGCTCGACCCGTCGAACGGGCTCGTGAACTCGATCCTCGCCAAGTTCGGGATCACCGGCCCCGACTGGTGGGCCTCGCCCACGTGGGCGATGCCGTCCGTCATCCTCGCGTCGGCGTGGAAGGACCTCGGCTTCGTGATGGTCATCATGCTGGCCGGTCTGCAGAGCGTGCCGGTCAACTACCTCGAGGCGGCGTCAATCGATGGGGCGTCGGCGTGGCAGCGGTTCTGGCGCGTGACGTTCCCGCTGGTGTCGCCGTCGACGTACTTCGTCATCGTCATCTCGATCATCAACGGCTTCCAGGTGTTCGACCAGGTGTACGTGATGACCGGCGGCGGACCCGCCGGCGCGACGCGGACCGTCGTACAGGACATCTATGACCTCTCCTTCCGGTACGGGAGCATCGGCTCCGCGTCGTCCCTGTCGTGGCTGCTCTTCGTTCTGGTGCTCGGCATCACGCTCGTGCAGGGCCGACTGCAGCGCCGGTGGGTGACGTATGCCTGACACGCAGATTCCTGACACCCAGACGCCCGACATGCAGATGACCGCGGTGCGCGCTGCCGCGACCGAGCTTCCGGCGGTGCCGGCGGCACCGCCCGCCTCGCAACCGCGCGTCGCCGGTCAGCGGCGTGGCCGGCGCATCGCTGTGTTCGTCGCGGTCGCCCTCGGCGCAGCGCTGATGTTCTTCCCGTTCTTCTGGACGATCGTCACGTCGATCCAGAAGGACGACCTGCTGGCGACCCCGAGCGTCATCCCGACGCACGTGACCCTCGACGGCTACCGGAAGCTGTTCGCCGCGTTCCCATTCGGGCGCGCGGCGCTCAACAGCATGGGCTTGGCGGTCGCGTCCATGCTGTTCCAGCTCGTCACGAGTTCCATGGCGGCCTATGTCTTCGCACGCATCGACTTCCGCGGCCGCAGGGTCGTCTTCGTCCTCTACCTGACGACGCAGATGATCCCGCTGCAGGTGCTGATCGTCCCGTTGTTCGTCGAGATGCGGCACTTCCACCTCATCGACTCGTACGCGGCGCTTCTCGCCCCGACGGTGGCCTCCGCGTTCGGCGTCTTCCTGCTGACACAGGCGATGCGCACCGTGCCGATCGACCTCGACGAGGCCGCCGTGCTCGACGGCGCCGGCCACATCCGCATCTTCTGGCGGGTGATCCTGCCGCTCGTGCGGCCGGCTCTCGCCACGTTCGCCGTCTTCGCGTTCATGACCAGCTGGAACAGCTTCCTCTGGCCGCTCGTCGTGACGCGCACCGCGAACCACATGACCCTGCCTCTGGGGCTCGCAACCCTGCAAGGGCAGTTCACCACCGAGTGGAACGTCGTCATGGCGGGCTCCGTGCTCAGCGTCCTGCCGATCGTCATCGTCTACGCGTTCACTCAACGATTCGTGGTGCAGAGCGTCGCCACCACGGGCTTCAAGTAGCAGTCGTGTTTCCCATTCGCCAGGAGGAATCAATGCGCGTGTCCCGTGTTCGGCGCGCCCTAGCTGCAGCAGTGCCCGCACTGCTGCTCGCGTCAGGGTGTTCGAGCTCCTCATCGTCGGTTGTTGCCAGCAGCAGCGCCGCCAGCACTCCCGCCGGCGCCGCCGGCACCAGCACGTCAGCAGCCGCCTCCTCGAGCTCGGCGCCGGCGTCCTCCGCTTCCGCGGTCGACACCACCCCGGTCACGCTCGACTACTTCACGTTCTCCGCCGCGCCGGATCATCTCAAGGATCTCGACACGATCATCGCGGCGTTCACGGCCAGCCACCCGAACATCACGATCAAGGTGGACAGCGCGCCGTACGGCGACTACTTCACCAAGCTGCAGACCGCCATCGCCGGCGGCACCGCACCGGACGCCTTCGAGTTGGACTACGGCAACTTCGTCACGTTCGCCGACTCGGGCGCGTTGCTCGACCTCGGCGCGGCCTCTCCCGACAAGGACTACAAGCCGGACGTGCTGTCGGAGACGTCGATGAAGTCCTTCCAGTACCAGGACAAGCAGTTCGGGTTGCCGGAGTCCTTCTCGGCCGTCCTGCTGTATTACAACAAGGACGTCTTCGACAAGGCTAAGGTCGCCTACCCGACCGCCCATTGGACCTGGAAGGACGAGTGGGACGCGGCGCAGAAGCTGACGGACGCCGGTGCGGGCGTCTACGGTGACTTCCAGCCGATCACGTACTACGAGTACTACAAGGCCGTCGCCCAGGCCGGCGGCACGTTCTTCAGCGAGGACGGCAAGTCCGCGACGTTCAATAGCGCCGAGGGCGTCGCGGCGGCGAACTGGCTGATCCAGAAGTCCGGCGTCTCGATGCCCGACTACGCCAAGGTCTCCAGCATCGCCGACTACGACACCAAGCTCTTCAAGTCGGGCAAGCTCGGGATGTGGCACAACGGCAACTGGCAGTTCACCGGACTCAAGGACGCGCCCATCAAGTGGGATGTCGTCGTCGAGCCGGGCGACAAGGCGAAGGCCAGCGCCATCTTCCAGAACGCGGTCGCCGTGTCGGCCTCGACGAAGAACGCCACAGCGGCATCCGCATGGGTGCAGTTCCTCAGCACGTCGGAGGCGAGCCTCAAGGCGCGCGTCGACTCCGCGTGGGAACTGCCGCCGGTCAGTGACACGTCGTCCGTCAGCAGCTACCTGACGCAGACGCCGCCCACGAACCGCCAGGCCGTCTTCGACTCGCTCAAGGCACAGGCGGCGACGCCGGTGACGGCGAAGCAGCAGCAGATGGTGGACATCGTCAACAAGGCGCTGGCCAACGCGGCCGCGAAGCGCACCCCCGTGCAGGCGGCGCTCGATGACGCAGCCAAGCAGGTCACGGCGCTCCTGCAGCAGTAACCCTCTGCACCAGCAACGAACACCGGGGCTCCCGGCGGCTCACGCCGGGAGCCCCGGCTCCCATTCGCCAGGAGCAACCTGACAGTGCGATCCTACGGAGAAGCATGCAGTCGATCGACCACCCCGACGTCCGTGCGCTCATCGAGACCAGCCGCCACGTCATCCTCGACCATCAGTCCGCCTCGGGCGCCTACCCCGCCTGCCCCACGTTCTCCGTCTACGGCTACTCCTGGTTCCGCGACGGCGCCTTCATCGCCGACGGGGTCAGCCGCCACGGCGAACGCGCGTCCGCCGACGCTTTCCACGCCTGGTGTGCGGGCGTGCTGGCCGACCGCGGCGACCACATCACCGACGTCGTCGGGCGGTTGAACGCCGGCGACGAGGTGCCGGCCACCGAGATGCTACCCACGCGGTTCACGCTCGACGGCCGCGACGGCACCGACGAGTGGTGGGACTTCCAGCTAGACGGCTACGGCACGTGGCTCTGGGTGCTGGCGGAGCACTCCCGCGGCCACGGCGGTCCGAGTGCAGCCATCCGGGACAGTGCCCGCCTCGCCGCACGCTACCTCGCCGCGAGCTGGCAGTTGCCGTGCTTCGACTGGTGGGAAGAACACCAGCAGCACGTCCATGTGTCCACACTCGGCGCGATCGAGGCGGGTCTGCGATCGGCGCTCGAGCTGGGGGTCGTGACCGGCGCGGACCAGGAGCGCGTGCGCGCTGCGCTCGATGGCGTACGACGGACGATCGCCGACGCGGGAACTGTCGACGGCCGGCTGCGGAAGTGGCTGGGCAGCGACGCCGTCGACGGAAGCCTGCTGTCGCTCATCGCGCCGCTCGACGTGGTCGACACCGCCGTCGCCGCCGAGACCGTGCGTGTCATCGAGCAGGACCTCGTGGCGGAGCGCGGTGTGCACCGCTATCGCGACGACACGTTCTACGGCGGTGGCCGGTGGCCCGTCCTCGCCGGGTTCCTCGGCCTCGCGTACCACCGCCTCGGCCGCGTCGACGACGCGCACGCCCAGCTCGCGTGGATGGCGAGCACCGCCGACGGCGACGGGCTGCTGCCCGAGCAAATAGGCGACCCCCTGCTGTTCCCCGAGCGTCACCAGGAATGGGTGGAGCGGTGGGGGGTCGTCGCGCAGCCGCTCCTGTGGTCGCACGGCATGTATCTGACGTTGTCCTCGAGCATCGGAGTCACGGCGTGACGCTGCACCACCACCCGTTCGGCACCGGCCACGCGTACCTCATCGGCATGGACGACAGGGTGCCGCACCGCCCGCTGCGCGGCGAGCCGTTCGCACTGCACGTACGCACCTCCTCGGACGTCGCGGAGGTGCGCTGTGAGTGGGTCGCCGACGCGCACGCGACGGCGCTCGACATGGCCCGGGTCGACGCTCTCGCTTCCAGCCCTCCGGGTGCAGCCGGGACCCACCTCACCGCCGCCGCCGAACGAGCGCCGGCCGGCGATCGCTGGTCCGCGCAGGTGGCGCCGTTCTCGGGGGTCGGCGTCTACCGGTTCGTGAGCACCACCACCCGCGGTCAGGTGTCCACGTCGCGTTGGTTCGCCGTGCACGCAGCGGAGTGGCGTGCGGGGGCGGGGGATCTGGTCGTCGACGGAGTCGACCGCGTCGTACCGCATTCTGCGCAGTGGCTCGTCGACAGCGAGGGGGTGCACCGCGTCCGCTTCGCGCTGCGGCTCGAGGAGGGGGAACACGTCGTCGGCTTCGGCGAACGGTTCGACGCCCTCGATCAGCGGGGCCGGACGCTCGATGCGGTGGTGTTCGAGCAGTACAAGGGCCAAGGTGCCGCGGGCCGCACGTATTTACCGATGCCGTTCGCGCACGTCACCGGCGGCTCCGGATGGGGCTTCCACGTCCGGACTAGCCGGCGGACGTGGTTCGACGTCGGCGCGTCGACGCCGGACCGACTGGTGGTCGAGGCCGAGCTCGGCGGTGCGTCGCACGAGAAGCTTTCCCTCGGCTTGTACGACGGGGACGTGCCTGCGGTGTTGCGGCAATTCCTGGACGAGGTCGGGCGACCCGAGGAACTGCCCGCGTGGGTCTTCACGTTGTGGGCCAGTGCGAACAACTGGAACACGCAATCCGTGGTGCAGGAGCAGGCGCGACGGCACGCGGAGACGGACGTGCCGTTCGGTGTGCTCGTCATCGAGGCGTGGAGCGACGAGAGCACGTTCGTCGCGTGGCGGGACGCGCAGCACGCCGTGCACGACGACGGGTCGCCGCATCGGCTGGCGGACTTCACGTTCCCGCCCGACGGCGCGTGGCCCGACCCTGCGGGGATGGTCGCCGACCTGCACGAGCAGGGAGTGCGCGTCCTGCTGTGGCAGATCCCGTTGCAGAAGATGCGGCCCCACCCGTCGGGTCAGGCGGCGGCGGATGCGGCGGTGATGCGCGACCGCGGGTACGGCGTGCACGTCGAGGGCGGCCGCGACTATCGCAACCGGGGCTGGTGGTTTCCGCTCGCGCTGATGCCCGACTTCACGAACGACGAGGCGCGCGAGTGGTGGCTGGCGAAGCGTCGGTACCTCGTCGACGAGGTGGGGATCGACGGCTTCAAGACCGACGGCGGGGAGCACGCGTGGGGACGCGACCTGCGGTATGCGGACGGCCGTCACGGCGACGAGGGCAACAACCTGTTCCCCGTCGACTACGCGCGCGCCTACGGGGACCTGCTGCGGAGCGCCGGCAAGGCGCCGGTGACGTTCAGCCGCGCCGGCTTCACCGGCTCGCAAGCGCACGGGGTGTTCTGGGCCGGCGACGAGGATTCGACGTGGGTCGCGTTTCGCTCGTCGTTGCTGGCGGGACTGACGGCGAGCGCCTGTGGAGTTCTCTACTGGGGCTGGGACGTCGCCGGCTTCTCGGGCGAGGTGCCGGACGCGGAGCTGTACGTGCGCGCGGCGGCCGTGTCGTGCTTCCTGCCGATCATGCAGTACCACTCGGAATTCACGGACCGGCGATTGCCGGCACGAGAACGCACTCCGTGGAACATCGCGGAACGCACCGGCGACGCGCGCGCGCTGACGGTCTTCCGGCGGTTTGCCCACCTGCGTCAACGGCTGGTCGGCTACCTCGAGGCCGAGGCGCGGGTGGCCGTCGCCGAGTCGCTGCCGCTGCTGCGATCGGTCGCGCTGTTCACCGGTGACGACGAGGCCTGGGACCACCCGTTGTCGTACTTCCTCGGCGACGCGTTGCTCGTCGCGCCGATCGTCGACGCGGCCGCAGAAGCCGTGACGACGCGGCTGCCGACCGGCGAGTGGATCGACGTGTGCACCGGCGAGGCTGTGGCGGGAGGCCGCGTTTTGACGCGCGTCACGCCGTGGGACGAGGTCGCGGTGTGGTGCCGCGCCGAGCGATGGGCCGAGCTCGCGCCGTCGTTCGCCGACCTCCCGACCGTCGCGCTCTGACTGCTCAATCAGGATGCCTGCCTCACATCAGACCGTGAAGGTCCCGGGCCGCGGTTGCACCCAGCCGGGGAGCGAATAGCCCTCGTCCCATGGGAAGTAGCCGAACTGGTCGGCGCACGCCAGCTGCAACACGGGCACCGAGGCCTCGTCCGACCGCTGGTAGTACCGGTTGGCGGTGAAGACGATATGGCCGGCATTGGGAACGGCTTCCACCAGCAGGTTGCGGCCGCCCCCCACGGCAATGGTGGAGCCTGGCACGAAGTGGGCGCCGCCCCTCGCGAGGTCGCCCACCTCGTTGAGCAACGACATCGCATTGCGCGGCGAGATTCCGTGGATGAGCAACTCGGGATGGCCCATTCCGAAGAGGCCGACCGTGTAGGCGAACGACGAATCGTCGTCGAGATCGAGATCGAGCTCGTGGTCGTCGTCACAGTCGAGGCATCCGGCCCAGCCGCAGTGGACTCCGCCCCTCACGTACTCGATGTGCCAGCCGAGCCGCCGGATGTGCTCCGCGACGAGTGGGTCCTGCTGGTCCAGCCATGCGAGGTCATTGCGTCCACGATTGCCTCCCGCTGTCGACGACAGAGCGGGACGCTAGGGGTCAGTGCGCGCGGTGCAGTCCACCACGAGGCCACCTCTGGACGGCGCGCGTCCTTGTACGGCGGCGAGCATGAGAGGGAGGATCGCGTCGTCATCGCTAGTCGTTCAGGACCGCGCGGGCCTCGACGACCCTGACCCGTCGTACCCTTCGCATCCGGGTCGAGGTGCTGGATGTCGCCGGTCGGGTAGGGATCGCCGCGACTTTGTCGTCGTCTCGTTCGCACCGTCCGAAGTACCAGGTGTAGACCCAGCTAGGCGACAGCTAGGCGGCTTCCCCCAGGGCTCTGCGTGAAGGATCCGGTAGGCCCCAGCCGACGGGATCCTTCACGTTGGGGGTGGCGGGGCATATCGGTCGCGTTGCACTGCTCGTCGCGGGTCAGCCGACGAGGACCGCGTGCGCCTCGACGACCGTGAGCGGGAACTGCGGGCGTGTCCGCTGCTCAATGTCTTCGCTGCCCTGCTGAGGGACACGACACCCCGCAGGTGACGGGCGGCGACGGCTTGGGCGGGTTGGTAGTCCTTGTAGTGCCGGTGCCGCCGACGGTGCCAGCTGCGCTCGGACTCAGCGACACTGCGGTGTAAAGCTGCGACGGGGTTGGCGCAGGACTTGGGCAGTGGCTAAGCACTCGACACGGCTTCTTGGAGAGGCTCGTCTGGGTTGTGGCACCGCTTGCGGTCTCAATCACAACCACGCCCAACAGCACGGGAGCAAGCGTGAGCACCACGGCAGCTAACGCGCGCTTGATCATTTCGCGGCACCGAACGCGGTGACCTTCCATCGGTCACCGATGTACTGCAAGGTCACGTCCGCTGAGACGGTCTCAGCAGCGCCCCTGTCGACGACCTTTCCTGCCGCTGACAGCACCTTATAAGCGGGAGCGATGTAATTGAGGCGGACAACGGCCTTGTCGTTGCCGTCCCTCTTGATTGAGGCTTTCATCGGGGTGACCGGATCCGCAACGACGTGCTCCTTGCGGTCGCTCGACACCTTGATGACGCGGGCAACGTCAGCGATGCACGTGCAGTCAGGCCGAGCCAGGGCAGCGACGGGCGCCGTATCCTGCTCGACGCTCGCTTCTTGAGCCGCCCAGATGAACGCCTCGGCGGTCCCGATTGCTGCTGCGTCACCCCTGTCGCCAACAGGAGCAGTCGTTGGAACTGTTGTCACTGCGCTCGTGGCGACCGACGAGGACGACGTCGCGTCTGGCGCTTGTGGAGATGATGTCGGCGACGAGGAGCTGGCGGTGGGCCGCGGCGGGAGCGTCATGGGAGATGGCGACTTGGTCGTGCACGCGGCGAGGGCAGCGAGCACTGCGACGATCGTCGCTGAACGTGTCATCCCCCAAGGCATGCGGCGAATGGTAGCCGCGAGCGCGGAGGTATCCAACCGGTTGTGCACAGGCGTCACGCGATCAAGACAGCCGCCTTGGCGGGCTGCGAGCGCACGCACGCAGGGTAAGCATCGCCAGCCACCGCAAACGCCTGCGACGCGATGCGATGCGCGATGCGCGGTGCGAAGCGGCCCCGTTAGCCCGATTGGGTGAATGTTGAGGACCTCGTTCCCCGGAGGCTCGTACTGCGAGCCCACCAGTCGATCTTCGGGCGCGGTCAGCCCACAGACGTGCGCCGATACGATGGGCGCCTCTTGTCGTCGCACCGCCGCCAGATCGGACCCCGCACGCCTGTGACCAGCCCCGGTGACTACGACACCGTCCTCGTCGTCGACTTCGGCGCGCAATATGCGCAGCTGATCGCCCGGCGGGTCCGCGAGGCGCACGTCTACTCCGAGATCGTCCCGTCGACGATCACGGCGGAAGAAATCGCGGCCCGCAAGCCGAAGGCCGTCATCCTGTCCGGCGGACCCTCGTCCGTCTACGCCGCCGGCGCCCCGCAGGTGCCGGCCGGCTTCTTCACCACGGGCGTGCCGACCCTCGGCATCTGCTACGGGCACCAGGCCATGACTGCGGCCCTCGGCGGGACGGTCGCGCCGACGGGCGTCGCCGAGTACGGCCGCACCGCACTCTCCGTCGTCGACCCCGGTCGCCTGTTCGTCGGCCAGCCTGTCGAGCAGTCCGTCTGGATGTCGCACGGCGACGCCGTGACGGTCGCGCCACCCGGCTTCGTGGTGACCGCTTCGACGCCGACGACCCCGGTCGCCGCCATCGAGGACATCACCCGCGGCCTGTACGGCGTGCAGTTCCACCCGGAGGTCATGCACACGGAGCAGGGCCGGGAAGTGCTCAAGCGATTCCTGTACGACGCTGCCGGCTGCAAGCCGACGTGGACCATGGTCAACATCGTCGAGGAGCAGATCGCGAAGATCCGCGCGCAGGTCGGCGACAGGCGCGTGGTGTGCGGGCTGTCCGGCGGCGTCGACTCTGCGGTGGCTGCGGCGTTGGTGCAGCGGGCGATCGGTGACCAGTTGACGTGTGTGTTCGTCGACCACGGCCTGCTGCGCAAGGGTGAAGCGGAACAGGTCGAGCAGGACTTCGTCGCGTCGACCGGGGTCACACTGAAGGTGGCGTCCGTCGCCGACCAGTTCCTGTCAGCGCTGGCCGGCGTGAGTGACCCGGAGCAGAAGCGGAAGATCATCGGCCGCGAGTTCATCCGCGTGTTCGAAGCCGCGGCGCGCGAGGTGGTGGCCAATGCCGGCGCCCACGGGGAGACGGTCGACTTTCTCGTGCAGGGAACGTTGTACCCCGACGTCGTCGAGTCCGGCGGCGGCGAGGGCGCAGCCAACATCAAGTCGCACCACAACGTCGGCGGGTTGCCCGACGACCTGCAGTTCGGGTTGGTGGAGCCGTTGCGCGCGCTGTTCAAGGACGAGGTGCGGCGCGTCGGTGAAGAGCTCGGTCTGCCCGCGGAGATCGTGTGGCGGCAACCGTTCCCGGGCCCCGGTCTCGGGATCCGCATCGTCGGTGATGTGACGGCTGATCGACTGGAGATCCTGCGCGAGGCGGACGCGATCGCGCGCGAGGAGCTGACCAGGGCGGGTCTCGACCGCGAGATCTGGCAGTGCCCCGTCGTGCTGCTCGCGGACGTGCGATCGGTGGGCGTGCAGGGCGACGGCCGCACATACGGACACCCCGTTGTGTTGCGGCCCGTGTCGAGCGAGGACGCGATGACGGCGGACTGGTCGCGCGTCCCGTACGACGTCCTCGCGCGCATCTCGACCCGGATCACCAACGAGGTCAGGGAAATCAACCGCGTGACGCTCGACGTGACGAGCAAGCCGCCGGGCACCATCGAGTGGGAGTAACGGCTTCACGGACCGTGGAGCCCCCATCACGGGCCCTGAACTGCCCGGTCGGGCACCGCGACGACACCATTCGATGTGCGCAGCAAGAAGTGGTGCAGGTCCAAGGTGTCGTCTGCGTACGGCACCTCATCTGCCTCGAGCACGCGGGCGGCTCCCTCGCGCAGCGCCGAGTGCAAGCTGCGAGCCGATCGGCCGGAAAGCTCCACAGTCTCCGTGGTCGAGAGTCGAGGTGCGATCGTGTTGGCGATGCGAAGCGCGAGGTGGATGCTGTCCGTCGAACCGAAATTGTCCTCGTACCTGTCGAGCAGGATCGTCTCGAGCAGTCCGATCAGCGCGACCTGTGCGGCCCGGAGGGTCAAGCTTTTCCCCTCGCTCGCGGCGAGCGCGGCTCGCCCCGGCGCCGTGCACAACTCCTCGGCTTTCGATGCTGCGGCGCGCACATAGTCGTCCGTGATCACTGCCTGCGCCCGAGTCCGTGATATCCCTCGATCGGTTGCGACACCACGACTCAGGGTGAGGATCAGCATGCGAGCGTCGTCCTCCGGCAGCGCGACGCCGAATACGTGCAGCTGCTCCAGCAGAGTGTGGGTGCGGTCGCGCAGCCATCCGGTCTCCTTGGTCATGGCGCGTGACTCTGCCGCACCTCGGCCGGTTGGATCATCCCTGATGACGATTGTCTGTGCATGGGGCGGGGCTGTGGACAACCAACGGGGCAACCACCAACGTGTCCTAGGGTGATCCAAGAACGTGCCGTGATCGAGAGGGCCGCAGTGACCGAGATCTTCGACGAATCGTCCCGGGTCGACTACGCCGGCGGGACGTACGGCGGCTTCTGGAGCATGAAGGAAAGGGGACATCTCGTGACGCGGCCCGATGGCGGCGTCATACGCAAGTGGTCCTCCTTCTGGCCAGGTGACTGGAAGCGCAAGCACATCGAGGCCGCGACCGCGGAGGCGTGGCAGCACGCGAAGATGAACGGTCGAGTGGACACGTACGGGTTCACCGGCATCGGTGCGGGGTTCCGTGTGCGTGCGTGGCTCGACATGCAGGGCATGATCGCCGTTGCGTACCCGTCGTTCTGGCCACCGGTGGTGGACGGCGTCGCCGGCACCATCGTCCGCTCGGTGACCGCTAGTCAGAACGTCTTCCTGGCGGTGGACGTGCCAGAGGAGTACCGGGCTCTCGGTCTCATGCTGTCGTTGGACTTCGCGGGCATCCTGGTGTCGCCGTACACGGATGTGCGAGAGCTGGTGCGGCGCGGTGTCGAGGAGCAGTACGTCGGCGGCGAGATCACCGACAGCTTCTCGATCGATGTGAACGGTGAGCGGGCGACGATCGAGTCTCTCTACCGCGACGACCTCACGTTGCACCTGCCGACGCGCGAACTGCAGACAGCGTTGGCAGAGTACGAGACATGGGTGCGCTAGCTAGCCGCTGGTGGTTGTGGGCCTGTGGACAACCCCAGCGCGTGCCGTCGCTGAGCCGCTAGCTTCCCCGTAGTGCCGCTGCGGAGGACCGCGTGCGGGTTGGGGGAGGGTCATGAGCATCAGCTTGCCGCACTATCTGGTGAGGGCACTCGGCATCCTGGGATTCCAGTGGCCGGACATCGACGAGGACCAACTCCGCGACGCCGGAACTTTCCTGCGTCACTATTCGCGGGACGCGCGCGAGTCGATCGACGTCACACACCGGACGGTCATGCAGGACCTCGGTGAGGTCTACGGCTCCGGCGCGTACCAGACATTGGCGCTGGCCTGGTCGACGCAGACCCGTGGACATATGGACACGTTGTGCGAGTGCTGTGAGACCCTCGCTGACGCCCTCGACGTCGCAGCCGTGGGTGTTGAGGTGATGAAGTCGGCGGTCATTGTGCAATTGGGGATCGCGAGCGATGAGTTCTGGACGGCTCAAGCGCTGGCTGTCGAAACCCTCGGTGCGTCCGAAGCGGCGCTGGCCGGCCTGCTGGCGATCCAGAACCGGATCATCGCCGGCATCATGGCGGAGTTCGAGGCTGAGGTTGTCGGCGTCCTCGTGGACAAAACGATCGCGCCGCTGCGAGCCAAGATGACGGCGGCCCTGAACAGGCTGCTGTACCCGGAGATCGCCCACATCGTGCTCGATCACAAGGGCACGAAGGCCGACACGACAGCGATGCGGCGGCACGCAGACTTGATCCGACAGCAAGCTGAGGCTGCACAGATGCACAGATGCACAGATGCACGGCTGCAAGCTGGCCAATACTCTCGACTCGCTCACGTACCAGGGCTCACGATGAGCGGCGCTGTCGAGCGACTAGTGCAAGAGGTTGTCCACGTCACACAGGAAGTCATTGAGAAGCTGCCGCACGGTCATGGGAAAGAGCACAGCCGGGTTGGCGATGAAGTCCATCAGATATCCGATTCGGTTGACGCAGCGGAGCGAAAGGTCTCCGAAGCCGTGCCCGAGCCGACGCCGTCGCCGACTGTCATTGACCGGCAAAGTGGGTCGAGGCGGGAACGCCCTCCGGCGTTGACGATGTCCGAAGCACAAACGTGGCGTGGCCGGTCGCTAGAAAGCGTGCGCTCGGCGATCCCAGGACACTGGACTGAGAAGCCGCTCAAGGACGGGGTCGGGACCCGGCATGCCGACCCACACCGCCAGGGCGACACGGTGATGCTTGAGCACGGCTGGCCCGGCCACGACGACCCCACGCATCGAGGCCCGTATGCGAGAGT
Organism: uncultured bacterium; assembly: GCA_964236265.1. Lineage (GTDB taxonomy): Bacteria > Actinomycetota > Actinomycetes > JAVEEB01 > JAVEEB01 > JAVEEB01. Next base: position 28,743 of record CAXSDE010000022.1, on the reverse strand, counting down.
GTCATTGGCGGGAAAGCGTGACCGAATACCACTCGAAGGGAATCCGGTGTTACGCGATGGAGCTGAGTAAATACGACCGTGCCACTCTGACCGTTGCAGCCGAGGGGATATCCGGGCTGTGGGACGTGGTGTGGGAGTTGGAAGCGCTCGGAGTGGAGCGGGGGGAAGCCCTTAACCGGGGACGAGCCAGTGTTCGTCGGCTCCTCCATGAAGGTCTCGTTGAGATCTATAGCCGCACGGGTCCCCTGGAGGACGAAGTTGCTCTCAGCATGGAGGAAGCCGAGAAGGCGTTGGAGACTGACGCCCACTGGGTTCCGCCTGATGGGGACCGCCCGGCAACGATGATCGGTGCGACTGACTCCGGCACCATGGCATTTGTTGGGTGTGGCGGCCAGGAGCCGGGCGTAGCCGAATGAGCTTGCCGTTTGCGACGATGCGAGGAGGGTTCGGTCGTCATCGTCGGCGCGACGGGCGGCTTCACCGTAAAGGCGCAGCCCGACGACGACCTCCAGGTCCTCGGACGACGCGAACTGGTACGCGTCGTCCGGGCGAAGACGGAGACGCTGGACACGCGTGTCATCGATGCCATCCTCGCGGCCGCGCGGCGCTCGACGACCTGGCAGCCCTAGCCCGTTCGGTGGGGGCGGGCTGTGTCTCGATCGGCCCTGTGGATAACAAAAGTGCCGCGAGACCGATGTGTCCTACCGTGCTCGTGCGGGTCGACCACGTGGTTGACGCCGCGTCGGTGGAGACACGGGAAGCGAGGGTCTGGGATGAGCTTGAGCGTGCCGCACCCGCTTGCGGTGGTGATGAATTTCCTCGGCTTCGCGTGGCCGGAGATCGATGAGGACGCAATGCACGAGGCGGCCGACCTCCTCCGCCGTTTCGGGCGCGACCTGTCGCAGATGGTGGAGACGACCGACAGCAAGCTGATGGTCGACCTGGCGCAGGTGTGCGAGGCGCAGGCCTACCACGCGATGGCGGAGGACTGGTGCCGGCAGACCAAAGGACGCCTGCACACGCTCGTCGAGTGTTGCAACGGGATGGCCCAGGCGCTCGATCTCGCGGCTGACGGTGTCGTCGCCATGAAGCTCGCGGTGATCGCGCAGCTGGAGATCGCCCTCGCCGAGTTCCTCGCCGATCAGGCGGCCGCGGTCGCCACTCTCGGCCTGGCTGAGGCGGCGCTACCGCTTCTGTACGCCGCGCAGAACCGCATCCTCAGCGGCATCATGCAGACCTTCCTGGCCGAAGTCATGGGCGTGCTGATCGAGCAAAGCATGCGGCCGTTGTGCGCGCGAATCGCCGACGCCTGTGCGCAGCTCCTCAACCCCGTGCCGCTGCCGCCACCGCGGCCGCTTCCCGGGATGAAGGTCGACACGGCCGCGGTGCGCCGGTTCGCCGCCGACATGGGCGAGCAGGCCCGTGGCGCCCGGGAGGCTGGCCGCCGCCTGTCGACCACCATGTCCACGCTGTCGTTCACGCAGGGATAGGGCGATGACTGCAGGACGCGAAGAGGCGAAGATCGTCGAAGGGCTGGCAAAGAACGCGGCGCACACGGTGGAAGAGGTCGCGGCGAAGGTCGCCAAGCGCATCGACGAAGCGGCGGCGGACGTCGCCCGCACAGTCGAGAAGGCCGAACACGACGCCGCCGGAGCTGTGCCGGCCACCCCGGTGAAGCCCCAACCTAAGAATCCAGGCACTCAGGCACCCCCGAAAACTGGCCGTGACGGATTGCCGATGAAGGTGGCGCAGACGCAGAACAGGCACATCCGCGGCAACCCCAAATACGGCGGGGCCGGCTACTTCATCGACGGGAAAGACGCTCAGGCCGTCCTGACGGCATTCCATGAGGGGCGCGTGACGATTCTCGGGAGGCGCCCGAACGGCAACCTTCTTGTACGGTGCGATGACGTCACTGGCTTCAATCACAATCCCGGTGCCGGCTACCACGATCAACCCACGCACGTGTTCATGCTGAAGGGAACCACCAGCGTGAGCGTCGTGCCCATCGACCCGAATGCGAAGCCATGACCGACACACAGCTTGACCGGGAAAACTACGCTGTCCTGATGTTGAATCAGGCACTCTGGGGCGCCGTCGATGGCAACATGCGCGGTGTTGCCGTCGAGGTCGGTGAGGAGGTCATCACCGTCCATTTTGCGGTCTCGACCCTGCACGCAGAAGTGCAAGAAGAACTTGATGACATCGTGTCGGAGTTCGACGCATTCCTCCTGCCGCCCACCGCAACGATTCAACAAGAAGTCCACATCGGTTCCGCTGGACCCGAGTGGGCCGGCAGACGTCACCGCCTCGTCTTTCTGGCCAAGCTGTAGCACCACGGTGGGGTTGACAGATCGGAGATGGATCGGCTGTGACAAGTGCAGAGACGCTGGCCTACGCCAAGGCCTTTGTTCAAAGCTGATCTCATCGACGCGACGAGATTGTGTGCCGCGATCGCGTCAGCAGCCGGGACGGACGGGCTCGTGCAGCGCGCGTACGCCCGGAAGTGAAACGCCGCACGTAGCGCTTGGAAATGCCGCCGGCGTGCGTGTCGATCCCTACGGTAATGAGGTCAGCCGGAGGAGCACGGGCAACCACAACATTGTTTGGGACTTCTGATGAGCAACTACACGGAGGTCGCGGACCTTCAGCACTTCGTGCTGGAAGAAAGCTACGTGCTTGACGTGGAGGCGCATCCCGGCCGACTCGTCATGGTCATGGACCTGGTGCTGACCCCGGAGCACGCCGACTTTGCCCCGCCGGTCGAGGGTGAGTCGTACACGTTCCGCAAGGGGATCATCGAGTTCGGCGGCGTCTCCTCAGTCACCTGGACGGACCAGCCGGACCGGCCGGCGGTCGATGCCGACGGTGAGACCGACGGTGAGACCGACTATGGCTGGATCGACAGCTTCGACTCCATTGAAGACATGTACCGACTGCAAGGCGACTTCGGCACAGTCGAGCTGCGGGCGTCGTTGCTGATCGTGCGACTCCTGTAGGTCTGCGTGACAAACCCCGACTTGTCCTCGTACGCGAAAGTGTTTGTGAGGGCTTCCCTCGACGACACGATCCGGATGGTGGAGCAGGCGCTATTCACGTCACCCGTCGATGGAGTGATGGAGGTGGACGGTGTCGTGCTTGACGTCCGCCGCAACCCGGACCTACTGCCCGACGCGGCCGACTTCCTCTTCTGGCCCGTCATTGCTGATGCGGAAGCGACGGATCCGGAGATCAGCCATGAGGAGTTCGTGGACGTACTGACGAAGCTGCTGCACGCGTCCTGGTCGTGTGACATGCCGATGGTGGTTGCAGGAGACGTTGAGGCTCTTCTACCGTGGTCCGGCGGCATCGAGCGAGTCCGCTGATCGGCAGTCGAGGCATGCCGACTCCGTGACGCTCGCCGATTCTCACATTGCGATGAGCTGGATGAGGTTGCCGCACGTGTCGTCGAGGACCGCGGTCGTCACCGGCCCCATCTGCGTCGGCGGCTGCGTGAAGCGGACGCCGGCGGCGGTCAAACGCGAGAACTCCGCCGCCACGTCGTCGACAGCGAACGACGCAGCAGGATGCCGTCGGTGACGAGCGCAGCCTTGAAAGCGCGCGCGGCTGGGTGCTCGTCGGCTCGAGCAGCAACTCGACGCCGTCAGGGGAGTCGGGGGAGACCACCGTCAGCCAGCGGTGCTCGCCGAGCGGGACGTCATGTTTCTGCAGGAAGCCGAGGACGTCGGTCTAGAATGCCTGCGCCTTCGCCTGGTCATCGACGAACACACTCGTCAGAGAAATCTTCATGGGCGTTTTCTCCCTCGGGTCACGTGTGTGCGCAGCCAGCCGTCGTAGGCAGCCACAACCGGTCCTTCGTCCAGAAGGTGAAACTTCGACCGGCCCTCACGCGCCGTCCGGATCACGCCGGCGGCCTCCAGCACGTCGAGGTGCTTCGACACTGCCTGACGGCTCATTGCCGCACCATGGTGCATCGTGAGCCGCGCGCAGATCTCGAACAGCGTCTGGCCGTCCCGCTCCGCGAGCCCATCGAGAATGAGTCGCCGGGTGGGATCGGCCAGTGCGCGAAACAGCCCGTCGAGGTCCACCGCCCGCCACGTTAGGCAACCTGTTAGTTGCCTGTCAAGAGGCTAGGTGACCGGCCCGACGTACAAGACCTCCAGTCGCGCCGCGAGGCCGCGCAGCTCACTGATCCGGTCCGTCGCACGTGCGTCCACGTCGGCGTCAGCCGGGTCGTGCGCCAGCCGCACGGCACTCAGGCGGCGCCCGAGCTGACCTCCTCGACTGGCGTAGCCACCGTAGTAGTCGGCGTAGTCGGGCTCGTCCATCATTGCGTCGACGTAGTCCTGGTGCTCGCGCTCGACGGAGCACTCGAGAGCCCGGACGCTGATGCGGAGCGCATCGATGGCGCGCACGAGCACCGGTGCCTCGACGGACACCACGGCGCGTGGGTCGGGGTCCTTCGACAGTTGCGCCGCAAATGCCGCCGCGGCGCCGACAGCGTCCACGACGCTGCACTGGCTGCCCTCGTATGCGAGCGCGGAGCTCCCTTCGAGCAGTCCGGACAGCGCGGTGGCGAACGACAGGAGGTCCACCGACCGCGAGCCGCCGGGGGCCGCCTCCCGACGTCGTTGCTGCGCGATCGCTTCTGCCCAGCTCGTGAGGACCGAGTCGGACACGTGCGCGCGTGCCCCGGCCGGCGTGCAATATCGCGACTGCGCCAACGACTTGCGCCGGCTCGTCACGATCTCCAGGGCCTCCGCGTCGGTGACCACCACACCCAACGCCTCGAGCGCCGCCTGGAGCTGGGCGGCACGGTCCTGCAGCCACATCTGGTCCTTCGTCACAGCATCTCCTCCACTTGTCGGTGAGGCGATGTCTAACGGGCCGCGGTGCGGAAAGTGGCTCGCAGCCGCGTCCCTGTGGGCAAAGGTCGGCTGTGCACAACTGTCCGGTCCTTCACCGGCCAGCGGGCTGACTCCCCAGCGGTTTGGCGTACACGGCAAGCTCCAGCCCGTCGACGCGCGGCAACCCGAACCTGGGGTCGCCGTACGGGAACGGCCGCACCTCGCCCGTCGCTTCGTACCCCCGCCGTTCGTAGAAGGAAATCAGGTCCGTGCGCACCGACAGCACCGTCATCTCGAGGCGCGCGCAACCCCAGCCGCGAGCACGCTCCTCCGCCGCTCCGAGCAGCGCCGAGCCGATGCCGCCGCCCTGGAGCCTCGGGCGGACAGCGAACATCCCGAAGTAGGCCTGCCCGTCCCGGGGACTGAGAGCGCAGGAGCCGACGATGATGCCTTCGTTCTCCGCAACCAGCAGACGGGGGAGCAGCTCGCGCACCTCGTCGGCGTCCGTCCGCTGCCCGTCGAGGAGGTCCGCCTCCGTGGTCCATCCTTCGCGACTCGACTCGCCGCGGTACGCCGACTGCACGAGATCCACGATCGCCTCGACATCACCGGCCACTGCCGAGCGCACAAACACCCGCCCGTCCGACATATGCCACCTCCGTCGACCAGTCTGACGGGCAGCCCGCCGGTCGCTGCGAGCACGCCCACCGCTCAGCGGCCGCGGGCTCGCCGGCAATGCCGCAGCGGCGAGCCCGAGTGCCGTGGGCCGGGCGCCTCAGCGAAGGGCTCCGACGGCTCCGAGGCGCTCCGAGGGCTCGGACGGCGGCTCCGACGGCGACTTCAGCCACGCCACGAGTGACGCCGCCACAGACGTTACAAGTGGTCGACGGAGGTGCGGCCGCCCTTCGGGACTTCGCTCACGAGGCTGCGCCGAGGTGTCGTTTCCGAAGGCTCCGCCGGGCTGTCGCCCCCGACGGACCCGGCCCGGATAGTCATGGCCTGTTGGAAGTCCTTCGCATCTTTGCGATGCATAATGACAAAGATGCGGTGGTGCTCCACGGCAACTGCCCAGCTCCCCCGTGCGCCCACACTCGCGCAGCTGCACAGCCGTGAGCGTGCGAGTGCGCGTGCGCGTGCGCCAGACCGTCCGCAGCCCTGCGCTGTAGACATTCGCGGCCGGCGTCACGGGGCAACCATGCGTTCATGGACAGCGGACCAGGGAGCCTCACGCCGTCGGGGTGATGTCCCCGAGTCGCAGCGGTGCGAGCTCCGCGAAGCGGTCTCCCGGGCCCGGATTGCCGGCTGCGGACGAGCCGCCGAGGTGGTGCACCACACCCCACACCGCATTGAGCGCGGTCTGCACGGCGCCTTCGGCCCACCCGGCGGTCCACGACACGTCGTCGCCGGCGAGGAACAGGCCGCGGTGCCCGGCGGCGAAGTCGTCCTGCATGAAGTGGCTGAAGAGCCGTTCCTGATAACGGTAGTGGCCCGGCAGGTTGGCCTTGAACGCCCCCATGAAGTCGCGCTCCGTCTCCCACGACACCGTCACCGGCTCGGAGATGATGTGCGAGCGGATGTCCACGCCGGGGTAGATCTCGCCGAGCGACTTCAGCATGACGGTGAGCCGCTCGTCGGGCGACAGCGCCAGCCATTTCAGCGAGTCGTCGGCCCACGTGTAGGACAGGCACATGAGGCCCGGCTGCCCCGGCCCCTGATCGAGCAGATACGTCCCGCGCGTCATCCGGTCGGTCAACGTGACGCTCATCGTGTCGCGGCCCGTCGCCGGATCGACATCCGTCCAGAACGGCCGGTCGACCAGCACGAACAGCTTCGACGAGCCCATGTAGTGCGTGCGTTCGATGGCGGTCCAATGGTCGACCGGCAACAGCGACTCGTCGCAGTCGATCGTGCTGAGCAGCATCCAGCCCTGTGCGGTGTAGACGACGACGGGAAAGACCGTCTCCGCACCACCGCCGTCGCTCACGACAAACTCCCCGTCACGCCGACCGTGGCGCAGTCCGGTCACGGCCGGCCGCGGCCGGCCGCCGTCGTGCAGGGCGCGCAGTGAAGTCCCCGCCGGCCAGTGCGCACCCGCAACCGCTTGGTCCCACAGCAGCTCGGGCAGTTGCTGGCAACCTCCCACGATGCCGACGTGCTGCTCATCGGCGCCGGTGAAGACGACGCGCAGGATCTCGAGGATGCTGTTGGGAAAGTCGGTGTCCCAGCCGCCGGTGCCGAAGCCCACTTGGCCGAACAGCTCGCGATGGGCGAACGACGCAAACGCGGGAGACTCACACAGGAACCCGTAGAACGTCTGGTCGTCGAGCGCCGGCACGAGGGAATTCCACAGCCGTTTGATGCTCGCCACATCGCGCGCACGGATGGCGGCCTCCAACTCGTCGCGGTGACCGCCGCCGACGAGGGTTTGCGTCCACGCGTCGGCGACGGTGCGATAAACGTCGGGCAGGTCGTCCAGCGTCCGTGCGTAGTGTGCGGTGCCCTTGATGTCGACGACGGTGCTCTGGGTCGCGTCGCCGAGCGGGTTGGGAAAGCGGTGCGTCGTCAGCCCGACCTGCTCGACGTAGTGGAAGAACGCGCGGGACGACGGGGGAAACCGCATCGCACCCAGCTCCGCAACGATGCCCGGGTGACCGGGGAAACCGACGCTGCGCAGCCGGCCGCCGATCACCCCCGCCTCGTAGACGACCGGCTTGAGCCCGAGCCGCAGCAACTCATGCGCCGCCACGATCCCCGCGAGGCCGCCGCCGACGACTGCCACCTCGGTCCCGAGTGCAGCCGCGGGCACGCTGCCGAGGCCGGCAGCGGAGGCGAGGTAATCGTCGTACGGGAAAGGAAAGTCGGGGCCGAACATCGTGAGCGGCTTGCGGCCGTCGTCCTCGTGGACGGCGACGGGGACGGCGGCGGTCATGGCGGGCCGTCCGCGGAGGCGTACAGATCACGGCGGCGGTCAGTCAGGTAAGGGTTTTCCGCTCGGGAGACACGGAGCACAGCGAGGTCGACATCCCCCTGCAGGAGCTCCTCACCATCGCCGGCGCGCACCAGGTGGCGGCCGTCCGGACCGACGAGGCTGCTGGCGCCGCAGAAGGTGACATCACCCTCGGTGCCACAGCGATTGACGTACGCGATGTAGACCTGGCTTTCCAGCGCCCGGGCGGGCACGAGCACCGATGCGACGATCTCGTACGGCGCCATCAATCCCGTCGGCACGATCAGCAGATCCGCACCCGCATCCGCATGCGCGCGCACCGTCTCCGGGAACTCGACGTCGTAACACGTGAGGAGCCCCACTCGCACCGCACCCAGGGTCAGCTGCACGACGAGCGTGTCGCCGGCGGTGAAGAGCGTGTGGTCGAGGTCGCCGTACAAGTGCGTCTTGCGGTAGTTGGCCAACGTCGCGCCGTCCGCTCCGATCGCCTGCACCGCGTTGAAGACCTGCTCGCCGGCGCGCTCGGGATAGCCGTAGACGATGGCGATCTCCATGGCCCGCGCAGCAGCACTCAGTCGCCGGAAGATCGGCCCGTCCCGCGCTTCCGCCAGAGCGGCGACCGCGGCCGCGCCGATGGTGTAACCGGTGGCCGACATCTCCGGACACACGAGGACGTCGGCCGGGACCGCCCGGGCCGCGGCCGCCTCGATCGAGGCGAGGTAGGCATCGCGTGCGTCATCGACGCGCGCGGTCCGGACCGGCAGCGGGCCTTGGTAGAGCGCGAGTCGCATGCTGCTCCCAGGCTGGGTTGCGCCGCGGGCAGCGGGCACGCCCACCCTACGACGGAGCGCGCCACCGGGCCTGCCTCTTGCGTAGGCTGCGGACAGCACCCGACGCGAGAGGACAGCGGCCATGCCCGACGCGCAGATCCCGCAGCACCGGCGGCTCGTCACGGCCATCCCCGGGCCGCGGTCGCTGGAGTTGCTGAGCCGCCGCACCGCCGCCGTCAGCTCCGCCGTCGGCACGACGTTGCCGGTGTTCGTGGAGCGCGCGGGCGGCGCGATCATCGTCGACGTCGACGGCAACTCCCTCGTCGACTTCGGCTCCGGCATCGCGGTCGTCAGTGTCGGCAACGCCAACCCGGCGGTCGCCCGGGCCGTGCAGCGGCAGGTCTCGGCCTTCACGCACACGTGCTTCATGGTCACGCCGTACGAGAGCTATGTGCAGGTCTGCGAACGCCTCGCGACCGTGACGCCCGGCACCCACGCCAAGAAGTCGGCGCTCTTCAACTCCGGTGCCGAGGCGGTGGAGAACGCTGTGAAGATCGCCCGCCACGCGACGCGCCGCAGCGCCATCGTCGTGTTCGACCACGCCTATCACGGCCGCACCAACCTGACCATGGCGCTGACGGCGAAGGCGATGCCGTACAAGAGTGGCTTCGGCCCGTTCGCCGGCGAGATCTATCGCGTGCCGATGTCGTACCCCTTCCGCGACGACGACGGCATGACCGGTGAGCTGGCCGCGCGCCGCGCGATCGAGCTGATCGACAAGCAGGTCGGCGCCGCCAACGTGGCAGCCGTCCTGATCGAGCCGATCCAGGGCGAGGGTGGCTTCGTCGTCCCGGCGCCCGGCTTCCTGCCGGCCATCGTGCAGTGGTGCACGGACAGCGGTGCGCTGTTCATCGCCGACGAGATCCAGACGGGTTTCTGCCGCACGGGCACGTGGTTTGCCTGCGAGGCGGAAGGGGTGGTGCCCGACCTGCTCACCCTGGCGAAGGGCATCGCCGGTGGCCTGCCGCTCGCCGCCGTCACCGGCCGCGCCGAGGCCATGGACGCGGTGCATCCCGGTGGTCTCGGCGGCACCTACGGTGGCAATCCCGTGGCGTGCGCCGCCGCACTCGCCGCCATGGAAGTCATGGAGACCGAGGACCTGGCGGCCGCGGCTCGGGCAATCGAGGCGGTGATGCTGCCGCGCCTCCAGGCCCTGGCCCGGCGGCACGAGTCGATCGGCGACGTGCGCGGCCGCGGTGCGATGCTCGCCGTCGAGCTCGTCCGGCCCGGCACCCGGGAGCCGGATGCGGCTCTCACCGGGCGGATCGCGGCGGCGTGCCATGCGCGCGGCCTCGTCGTCCTGACGGCCGGCACCTTCGGCAACGTGCTGCGGTTCCTCCCGCCGCTCGTGATCGGCCAGGACCTGCTGCGCGAGGGCCTCGACGTGCTCGACGAGGCGTTCGGCGCCACGGCCTGACGGGCGTGCCAGAGTGGCGGCATGGACGGTGGAGCAGAGCCGATCGGTCCGATCGACACGACAAGGACGCCGCGGTACGCCGGGCCGGCCACCTTCGCGTTGCTCCCTCGGCTCGACGAGGTCTCCCGCGCGGACGTGACCGTCGTCGGCATCCCGTTCGACTCCGGGGTGACCTACCGCCCGGGCGCGCGTTTCGGTCCCGCGCACATCCGCGCGTCGTCCCGCTTGCTGCGGCCCTACAACCCAGCCCTGGACGTGGATCCCTTCGCCGCGCAGCAGGTCGCGGACGCCGGCGACATCGGTGTCAACCCATTCGACATCGTCGAGGCGCTGGCCACCATCGACACAGCCATCACGCACCTGCGCCGCGACGGCTCGCGCGTGCTGACCCTCGGCGGCGACCACACGATCGCGCTGCCGATCCTGCGCTCGCTCGCGCGCGATCACGGGCCGCTCGCGGTGCTGCACCTCGACGCGCACCTCGACACGTGGGACACCTACTTCGGAGCCGCCTACACACACGGCACCCCGTTTCGGCGCGCGAGCGAGGAGGGGCTGATCGACCTGGAGCGCTCGGTGCACGTCGGCATCCGCGGCCCGCTCTACAGCCGGGCCGACCTCGAGGCCGACAGCGTCCTCGGTTTCCAGATCGTGCGGGCGGACGACTACGAGGTCGACGGGATCGCGCGCGCCGTGGACCGCATCCGGCGCCGGCTCGGGGACGCACCGGTCTACGTGTCGGTCGACATCGACGTGCTCGACCCGGCGCATGCCCCCGGCACCGGCACCCCGGAGGCGGGCGGTCTCACGAGCCGGGAGCTGCTCGGCACCCTGCGCGGGCTTCGCGGCCTGACGATCGTCGGCGCGGACATCGTGGAGGTCGCGCCCGCCTACGACACGGCGGAGGTCACGGGGATCGCTGCCGCGAACGTCGCGTACGAGCTGCTGTCCGTGATGTCCGTCGTAGCGCCACCGATCTCACCTTGAGTCCCGATCGTTGTGAGCGAAGACCAAACCGCCCGCTAGGGTGGTGCCAGCAGCCTGGTTGATCCAGGTGGCCTGGGTTCATCCAGGCGAAACATTCCTGTCACGGCGCGGCGACGCAGCCCGGTAAGCATGCGTAGTCACATCCCCGAAACACCGGAGGCACCATGCGCTCGGCCCGATCGCTCCACCTGACCATCGCGGTCGTCGGGGTCGCATTCGCGGCCACGAGCTGTAACGCGAAGACCACGACGGCCGGCTCCTCCGCCTCGTCGACGCCCGTGACGACCGCCGCCTCTTCAGTATCCGGGTCCGCCACGATGTCGCCGTCCATGTCGTCGTCGGCGTCCACCTCCGGGTCGATGACCCCCACAGCGGGCGGCGCCGCCGCGGCGAAAGCCGCACTGCCGAAGGCCATCGCCGACAAGGGCGTGATCATGGTCGCGACGGACCCGACGTACCCCCCCATCGAGTCGAAGGACGGCAGCACCATCGTCGGCCTCGACCCGGATTTGGCGGCCGCGATGGGTGACATCCTCGGCGTGAAGTTCACGTTCGTCCCGTCGGGCTTCGACGGCATCGTCCCCGCCGTGCAGGAGCACCGCTTCGACATCGCCATGTCGGCGATGTCGGACACGAAGAAGCGCCAGGCCGCCGTCAGCTTCGTCGACTACTTCTCGGCCGGAACGTCGATCCTCGTCGCCAAGGGCAACCCCAAGGCCGTCAAGGACCTCGACGGTCTGTGCGGCCTGACCGTCGCCGCGGAGAAGGGCACCGTGCAGGTCGACGAGGCCAAGGCGCAGTCCACGAAATGCACAGACGGCGGAGGCAAGGCGGTCACGGTCAACGCCTATCCGGATCAGACCGGCGCCGTGTCGGCCCTGCAGGCAAGCCGGGCCGATGTCGTGCTCGCCGACTCGCCGGTCAACGCTTACTCCGTGGAGCAGTCCGACGGCAAGTTCGAGACCGTCGCCGGCGCCCTCTATGACTCAGGGCCGTATGGCATCGCGTTCCCGAAGGACAGCGCCGACCTGCAGAAGGCGGTGCAGCTCGCGCTGCAGGAGCTCATCGACAACGGAAAATACACCCAGATCCTGACCAAGTGGAAGCTCGCCGACGGTGCCGTGAAGTCGGCCACTGTCAACGCAGGCTCCTGACGGTCCGCGGCACAGCCGGCCGATGACCACCACCGACGCACCGCCCGCCGCCCCCACGGCGGAAGTCGTGCCGCTGCGCCACCCCTGGCGCTGGGTGGCGGCGGTCGTCGTCCTGGCTTTCCTGGCGTTCCTCGCGCGGTCGGTCATCGTCAACCCCAACATGCGCTGGGATCTCGTCAAGCAATATGTGTTCGACCATGACGTCGTTCACGGTGTCGTCACGACACTCGAGTTGACGGTCGGCGCGATGGTCCTGGGCATCGTGTTAGGTGTGATCATTGCCGTGATGCGGCAGTCACCCAACGCGGTGCTCCAAGCCGTTGCGGGCTTCTACATCTGGCTCTTCCGCGGCACCCCCGTGCTGGTGCAGGTGCTGTTCTGGTACTACATCCCGCTCGTGTTCAAGACCGTCTCGCTCGGCATCCCGTTCGGGCACACGTTCATCGCCTGGGAGTCCAACAGCATCATCACCGGCACGATCGCCGCGCTGCTCGGACTCGGCCTCAACGAGGCCGCCTACATGGCGGAGATCGTCCGCGCCGGTCTGCTCTCCGTGGACGACGGCCAGACGGAGGCGGCAGCGGCGATCGGCATGCGCCGCGGCGCCATCATGCGCACGATCGTGCTGCCGCAGGCGATGCGCGTGATCATCCCGCCGGTCGGCAATGAGACGATCTCGATGCTGAAGACCACGTCCATCGTCATCGTCGTCGCCGGCTCGGAGCTGCTGTCCGTCGTCTCCGTCATCTACGCCAGCAACTACCAGAACATCCCGCTGCTCGTCGTCGCGAGCATCTGGTACATCGCGATGTCAACGATCCTGTCCACGGGCCAATACTTCATCGAGCGCCACTACGCCCGCGGTGCGTCGCGCGCCATGACCGAGCCGATCATGTTGCGCGTGGTCCGCCGCGTCTTCTCACCCCCGCGCCACGCGCAGGTCGCCGGGGGCGAGCACCAATGAGCCCCGACACTCCTAAGGTGATCGTCAAGATCGAGCAGGTCCAGAAGCACTTCGGGCACCTGCACGTGCTGCGCGGCATCGACCTCGAGGTCGCCGCCGGCGAGGTCGTCTGCGTGCTCGGCCCATCGGGATCCGGCAAGAGCACGTTGCTGCGCTGCGTCAACCACCTGGAGCGCATCGACGGCGGCCGCATCTCCGTCGACGGCGTGCCCATCGGCTATCGCTTGGTCGGCGATCGGCTGCACGAGATGAAGGAAGACGAAATCGCGACGCAACGGTCGACGATCGGGATGGTGTTCCAGCGCTTCAACCTCTTTCCGCACAAGACCGTGCTGGACAACATCACCATCGGACCTACGGTGGTGAAGGGCGTCTCCCCCACGGTGGCGCAGGCGAGGGCCCGCGAACTTCTGACCCTCGTCGGTCTCGCCGAGAAGGCGAAGTCCTACCCCGCGCAGCTGTCCGGCGGCCAGCAACAGCGCGTGGCGATCGCCCGTGCGCTCGCGATGGATCCGGCCGTGATCCTCTTCGATGAACCGACATCGGCGCTCGACCCGGAGCTCGTCGGCGACGTGCTCGACGTGATGAAGGACCTCGCCCGCAGTGGGATCACGATGATCGTGGTGACACACGAGATCGGGTTTGCCCGTGATGTCGCCGACCGCGTGGTCTTCATGGACGAAGGACGAGTCATCGAGCAGGGCACGCCCGACGAGGTGCTCGGCAACCCGCGGGAAGAGCGCACCCGGTCGTTCCTGGCCAAGGTGCGCAGCTAACCCGCAGCTAACCCGCGAGGGCTGGTTCGCTGCGACGTGTGTCGTCGGCGTCGGCGTCGGCGGCGGTGCCGGCGTCCGTGTCCGAGTCGGCGTGCGGTCGCCGCTCGACCAGGAACATGGCGGCGAGCACGAACGCGCCACCCAGCGCCAAGCGCCAGCCGAAGGCCTCACCGCCGATGGCGACCGCGAACAATCCTGCCCACACGGGCTCGAACGTCATGGTCACCGCGGCCTTCGCCGGTGCGAGGTAGGACTGCGCCCATGTCTGGATCAGCATCGCCGCGGCGCCGGCCACGACGGCCATGTAGACGAGCACGACCCAGTCACCCGACCGCGTGGGCGTTTGGATCCCACCCGGGGCTGCCCCGATCCCGCAGACGACGGTCACGGCGATCAGCTGGACGACCGTCAGGCCCCAGGCGTTGCCCGAGGTGCTCCACGAGCTGAGCCCGAGGATTTGCACGCCGTACAGGAAGGCGCCGAGCAGGGTCAGCCACACACCGCCACTGACCGAAAAACCGTGCAACGACAGGACTCCGAGGCCGACGGTCGACAACGCGACCGCAGCCCATACCCAGCGCGAGATGCGCTTGCGGAAGACGAGGGCAGCGAGGAGCGGTGTGAAGACGACGTACATGCCGGTCACGAACCCGGAGATCGACGCGGACGTCGTCTGGATGCCGACGGTCTGCGTGAGCTGCGCAAGGCCGTACGCGAGCCCGAGCCCCCAGCCCCGCAGCCACTCGGTGCGGGTGAGCCGCAGGACGGCGAGGGGACGCAAAGCGGCCACGACAAGCAGGGCGACCGCGAAGCGCACCGCGAGGAAGTCAGCCGGCTGGACCCGTTCAACGACGCCCTTGAGCATCGGAAAGGTCGAGCCCCAGACGGCGGTGATGGCGAGCAGGCCGATGACCGCCCACGCGGCCTGGGTTGGCCGCCCGAGGCGGATCCGTGGTGCAATGCCCCCCGTGGACGGCGAGGCCGGGGCTGTCTGAGTGCTCACAACGCGCACTATACTGCACAAACGGAGTAAATGTGGCGGCGGAGTCCGAACACGGGGTCACCGGCCCGCTGCTGACCCAGCTGGGGACAGAGATGCGGGCGCGCAGGCGGGCGGCAGACCTCACCGTGCAGCAACTCGCCGACCTCGCCGGGGTCAGCCGCCGGCTCCTCACCCAGATCGAGCAGGGTCAGGCCAATCCCTCGCTCGTCACCGTCGACAAGCTCGCGCGCGCGTTGGGGGTCGACTTCGGCACCCTCGCGGGGGCCGGCACACGGGACGCCACCAACGTCCACCTGCGCCAGAGCGGCACCGAGGTGTGGCGGACGCCGGCGGGCAGCTCGGCGGTCCTGTCCGTCTCGAGCGCGCGCATCGGGGGACCGGAACTCTGGCGCTGGCACCTGGCGCCCGGTGACGACTACGCCTCGCTCGCCGACGGGTCCGAGGAGTTGCTGTTGGTGGAGACCGGGTCCCTGACCTTCGTGTACGGCGACCAGCGCTATGTCCTCAGCGCCGGGATGAGTGCGCGGATCGCGAATGACCGCGGCTTCACCTACCGCAACGAGTCCGACGCGCCGGTGGTCTTCATGCGGGTCTTCATCCTGGCGCCGCGTTGACGGACATCGGTGCAACCGAGCCAGCGTAGGGTTCCCGCATGCCGCCGCTGAACCTCATCGACGTCCTCCCGCGCAGCGGCGACCCGGACATCCTGTTCGACGCGTTCGCCGGCGCCGTCACGGCGAGCGGCCTGGAGTTGTATCCGGCGCAGACCGAAGCCCTCATCGAGATCGTCTCCGGCAACCACGTGATTCTCGCGACGCCGACCGGATCGGGGAAGTCACTCGTCGCGGCCGGCGCCCACTTCGCGGCAGCGGCCATCGACAAGCGGTCCTTCTACACGGCGCCCATCAAGGCGCTCGTGAGCGAGAAGTTCTTCGCCCTCTGCGACATGTTCGGCGCCGAGAACGTCGGCATGATGACGGGGGACGCGTCCGTCAACCCGCGAGCGCCGATCATCTGCGCGACCGCCGAGATCCTGGCCAATCTCGCGCTGCGCGAGGGGGCGGCGGCCGATGTCGCGACGGTGGTCATGGACGAGTTTCACTTCTACAGCGATCCGGATCGCGGGTGGGCCTGGCAGGTGCCGCTGCTCGAGCTCCGGGACGCGCAGTTCGTGCTGATGTCGGCGACGCTCGGCGACGTGTCGTTCTTCGTCAAGGACATCGAGCGGCGCACCGGCCGGCCGGTTTCGGTCGTCGCGTCGACGGACCGCCCGGTGCCGCTGCATTTCTCGTACGTCAAGACGCCCGTGCACGAGACCATCGAGGACCTGCTCCACGGGGGAGAGGCGCCCATCTACGTGGTGCACTTCACCCAGACGGCGGCGCTGGAACGCGCGCAGGCGCTCACGTCCGTGCCGGTGGCGACCCGCGAGCAGCGCGACCTCATCGCCGAGATGATCGGTGGCTTCCGTTTCTCGTCCGGCTTCGGTCCGACCCTGTCGCGGCTGGTGCGAATGGGCATCGGGGTGCACCATGCGGGGATGCTGCCGAAGTATCGCCGTCTGGTCGAAACCCTCGCACAGGCTGGGTTGTTGAAGGTCATCTGCGGAACGGACACGCTGGGTGTCGGGATCAACGTGCCCATCCGCACGGTGCTGCTGAGCGCCTTGAGCAAGTACGACGGCACGTTGAGCCGCCACCTCAAGGTCCGCGAGTTCCATCAGATCGCGGGCCGCGCGGGACGGGCCGGCTTCGACACGGCCGGCACCGTGGTCGTTCAGGCGCCGGAGCACGTCGTCGAGAACGAGCGCGCCATCGCCAAAGCCGGCGACGACCCGAAGAAGAAGCGCAAACTCGTGGCGCGCAAGCCACCCGAGGGCTTCGTGTCATGGAGTGAGAAGACGTTCGAGAAGTTGCTGTCGTCGGATCCGGAGACGCTCACGTCGAGCTTCGCCGTGTCGTCGTCGATGGTGCTCAACGTCATCGCGCGGCCGGGCAATCCGTTCGACGCGCTGCGCACGCTGCTGACCGATAATCACGAGCCGCGCGCCGCGCAGCTGCGGCACATCAAGCGGGCCATCGCGATCGTGCGGGAGCTGCTCGCCGCTGAGGTCATCGAGCGCATGCCGCCCGACGCCGACGGGCGCACGGTCCGGCTCACGATCGACCTGCAGCGTGACTTCGCCCTCAACCAGCCGTTGTCGCCGTTCGCCGTGGCGGCGATCGACCTGCTGGACAAGGAATCTCCCACCTACGCGATGGATGTGCTGTCCGTCATCGAGGCAACCCTCGAGGACCCGCGCCAGGTCGTGTCGGCGCAGCGGTTCAAGGCGCGCGGCGAGGCCGTGTCGGTGATGAAGAGCGAGGGCATCGAGTACGACGAACGCATGGAGCTGCTGGAGCACGTTACCTATCCGCAGCCGCTCGCCGAGCTGCTCGAGGCGGCGTTCGAGTCCTACCGTCGCGGGCAGCCGTGGGTCGCCGATTCGGTGTTGCGGCCAAAGTCGGTGGCGCGTGACCTGTTCGAACGCGCGATGAGCTTCGTCGAGTACGTCGGCTTCTACCAACTGCAACGCTCCGAAGGGCTGGTGCTCCGCTATCTCGCCGATGCCTACAAGGCGCTGCGGCAGACGGTGCCGGAGTCGGCCCGCACCGAGGAGGTGACCGACACCATCGAGTGGCTCGGCGAGCTCGTGCGGCAGGTCGACTCGAGCCTCATCGACGAGTGGGAGAAGCTGGCCTCCGGCGAGGAGACCGTCGTCGGTGCACCGGCGCTGCCGGTGAAGCCGCGGCCGGTGACGGGCAACGTGCGCGCCTTCCGGGTGCAGATCCGCAACGCGCTCTTCCGACGCGTGGAGCTTGCGGCGCGCAAGCGGTGGTGGGACCTCGGGGAGCTCGACGGGGCCGACGGCTGGACTGCCGCGGCGTGGCAGGAAGCGCTCGAGCCCTACTTCGCGGAGCACGCCGAGCTCGGCACCGGTCCCGACGCCCGCGGCCCGGGACTGCTCATCCTCGACGAGTCCGCCC
Organism: uncultured bacterium; assembly: GCA_964236265.1. Taxonomy (GTDB): domain Bacteria; phylum Actinomycetota; class Actinomycetes; order JAVEEB01; family JAVEEB01; genus JAVEEB01. The sequence goes on along the minus strand of CAXSDE010000022.1, from coordinate 10,792 downwards.
CGGGGACGTGGACGGCGCGGGAGATCTTCGACGATCCGGCGGGCGATCACGACTGGGGAATCAGCGCGGAGATCGACCTCGACGCGTCCGACGAAGTGGGCCACGCGGTGCTGCGTGTCACTCGGGTCGACCAGCTCTGAGCCAGCGGCCCACGCCCCGGGCCCTCGCGCTCAGCTGGGAGCGCCTGCCCGCCTATGGCGCGGCCACCGCTCCACGCCGGTCAGAGGTGGTCGTGCGCGGGTGCGGCGACCTCCCTATGGCGCGGCCACCGCTCCACGCCGGTCAGAGGTGGCGTGCGCCCTATGGGGTGGCTGCCGCTCCACAGCGAAGCTGCCCGTCACCGGCCGCGGGCGGCGGCCACTTCCGTTCGCGACGAGAGCCCGAGCTTGCGCAGGATGTTGCCCACGTGCGCGGCGGCCGTTTTCGGTGAGATGAACACCGCCGCGCGAGCTCCGCGTTGGACAGGCTCTCGGCGAGCAAGTTGGCGATCTCCCGCTCCCGTGGTGTTAACGGGTCGACACCCCGCTTGGTCGGCGGCAATCCGAGTCGCAGCCGGGTCGCCTCGAGCTCGTCGACGCGCCACCCGCCCCACCGGTCGAGGAGATCGGCGGCGCACTGCAGATATTGGGCGGCCTCCGACCCGCGGTCGAGCTGCTCGAGGACCTGTGCGGCGCCGACGTACGACGTGCCGCGCGGCGCCGGCGGCAGCACACGCGACCCGCCGGCCGATCACGTAGTCGGCGAACGCCGCCTCGAGATAGCCGTCCAGCTCCGCGAGACCTGGACGGCACGGGCGCGACTAGGTAGTGCGCACATTCGCGGGGCGCCCTCGTCATTACGGTCCGCAGTTTTTTCCCGACCGTGGGCGTGCGCAAGGGAGCAACGTCGTTACGCTGCGTGGACTAGACCACTGTGCATGCCCCGCCGGTCCGCCGGATGCGGAACGAGTCGCCAAAAGACCAGCAGGTGTTGGCCGTTCAGCGACCCGAAACCCGCGTGCCGGCCGAGTCTTGACAGCCCCTGTGCGCCGACTAGGGTAGCCAGCATTGCGCCGAATGGTCTATACCAGTCTGTCGCTCACCTTTCCCAGGGAGTCCCCATGCTGCACAGGAAGAGCTGGCTCGCACTCGCGACGGCCGGAATCACGACGGTCGCGCTCGCCGCCGGGACCGGGGCCGCGTATGCCGGCCAGGCGGTCGCGCACGACTCGACCCCCGCCGACACGGTCGCCTCCGCTTACTTTGCGGATTGGGACGTCTACGGCCGCGGCTACGAGGTCGCGGACATCCCCGCGGACAACCTCAACACGATCCAGTACGCGTTCGGCAAGCCGGTCGTCGGCACCGACCCGAAGGCGCCCGTCTCGTGCGCGCCGGTCGACCCGTGGGCCGACTACGAGCGGACCCCGAGCAAGGACGTCGACCCGACCGTGACGGTGCCGAAGCTGAGCGGCAGCTTCGCCCAGCTCGTCAAGCTCAAGGCGAAGCAGGCCGCCAAGGGCAAGGACCTGAAGGTCATCGTCTCCATCGGCGGCTGGTCGCTGTCGGAGGGCTTCTCGCAGGCCGCCGCGACGCCGGAAGCGCGACGCGCATTCGTCGCCTCGTGCCTCGACACGTTCATCCAGGGCAACCTGCCGCCGGACTGGATCGTGGGCGACGGAGTGGGCGCCGCGGCCGGCCTGTTCGACGGCGTCGACCTGGACTGGGAATACCCGACCGCGGTGGGCAACGGCAACACCCACACAGCGGCTGACCGCCACAACGCGACGGAGCTCTTCCGTGAGTTCCGCCGCCAGCTCGACGTGCTCGGTGCGACCGCCGGCAAGCACTACCTCCTCACCGCGGCGATCCCGGCGGCAAAGAACTCCAACAAATACTACGAGTTGAAGACCGTCAGCGAGATCCTCGATTACGTCAACGTGATGACGTACGACTTCCACGGTGCGTGGGACCCGTTCACCGACTTCGACTCGCCGTTCACGTTCAGCGCGAAGAGCCCCAACCCAGGCCTCGACCCGTCGTGGTCCGTGACGGGCACCGTCGACTACTACCTGAGCCAGGGCGTGTCGCCGTGGAAGATCAACCTCGGCATCCCGTTCTACGCCAAGCAATACATCCGCACGGGCACCAAGGAGGGCGGCCTCTACACGGCGTTCGACAACACCGGCCTCGACGCCAACTCCCTACAGTGGGACCAGACGCCGACGCCGACCTACCGCGACCTCGTCGACATCGCCGGCATCCTCACGCCGAGCGGGCAGCTCACTCCGGCCGGTGCCGCCGCGGGCTGGGTCGTCCGGCACAACCTCATCTCGCACGAGCCGTCGCTGTTCAACCCCAACGCCAAGCACGTGCTGGCCACGGGCACGATCTACGCGCCGACGTTCATCACCTACGAGGACCCGGCCGCCATCGCCGAGCGCACCGCTTACATCACCTCGCTCGGGCTGCGCGGCGCCTTCGCGTGGGAGATCAGCCAGGACAGCAACAGCGGTGCGCTCAGCGCGGCACTGGGCAGGGCGCTGATCCACTAGTCCTTCCCTTCGTACGGCGATCCCTACGAACCGAACGAGCCCTTCCCCGCGCGGCGGGGGAGGGCGCGTCCGCTGGTGGCCCGCCGCCGACGGGCTGCCGGCAGCAGAAGGCAACGAAGGCATCAAGAGGGCATCAAGATTCGCACACCAGGCGTCAAGGTGCCGTCAGGGCCGCGCCGAAAGCCTCGATGCGGCGCGACAGTGGCGGTCCCCGATATTGGAGAGTGCCGTGCTGGACACGCCGAAACGGATCGTCGTCGGACGCCCGCTGCGGACGGACCGCCTCGGTGACACGTTGTTGCCGAAGCGACTCGCCTTGCCCGTGTTCTGCTCGGACCCGTTGAGTTCCGTGGCGTATGCGACGGAGCAGATCGTGCTCGTCCTCGGCCTGGGTGGCCTCGCCCTGCTGCACCTGACCTCCTGGCTGGCGGCGGGCGTCGTCGCATTGCTCGTGATCGTGGTCGCGTCGTACCGGCAGACCTGTTTTGCCTACCCGGACGGCGGCGGCGCCTACACGGTAAGTCGCCGTAACCTCGGCGAGCGGGCCAGCCTGGTGGCTGCCAGCGCGTTGCTCGTCGATTACGTCCTGACGGTCGCAGTCTCGGTGGTCGCCGGGGTCGCGGCCATCACGTCCGCGGTGCCACGGCTCGTGCCGCACTCCGTGGCGTTGTCCGTCGGTTTCGTCGTGCTGCTGACCTTCGTCAACCTGCGCGGGGTGAAGGAGTCCGGCCGGGCATTCGCGGTGCCGACCTATGGCTTCGTGCTCGCGATGTTCGCCCTGATCGTGGTGGCCGGGGTGCGCCTCGCGCTGGGGCAGCACCTGCGTGCGGAGAGCGCGTCGTACAACGTGATCGCGGCTCAGCACACCGGCGGACTGACGACCGTCTTCCTGGCGTTGCGGGCCTTCGCGAGCGGCTGCACCGCGCTGACCGGCGTCGAGGCCGTGAGCAATGGCGTGCCCAGCTTCACGCGCCCGAAAGCGCGCAACGCGGCGGCGACCCTCGTCATCATGGGGGCGCTCGCCATCGCGATGTTCATCGGCACCACCGTGCTGGCAATCGTCACGCACGTGCGCATGGCGGAGGACACCAGCAAGTTGGTGGGCCTGCCCGCCGGCGAGGCACAGAAGACCGCGCTGAGCCAGATCGGGCTCGCGGTCTTCGGCAACGGCGTCGCCTTCTATCTGTTGCAGGCCTTCACTGCGGCGATCCTCATCCTCGCTGCCAACACGGCCTACAACGGCTTTCCCGTCCTGAGTTCGCTGCTCGCGCGCGACGGCTATCTGCCCCGGCAGCTCGCGAAGCGCGGTGACCGGCTCGTCTTCAGCAACGGGGTCGTCCTGCTCGCCGGATTGGCGTGCCTGCTCATCGTGGCGTTCAACGCCAATGTCACGCGGCTGATCCAGCTCTACATCATCGGGGTGTTCGTGTCCTTCACCCTCAGTCAGGCAGGGATGGTGCGGCACTGGTCGCGCACCATCGCCGAGTCGGCCGGCGGATCCGGGACCGAACGGCGGCGCATGCGCCGTGCTCAGGCAATCAACGCACTCGGCGCAGCGGCGACCGCGCTGGTGCTCGTCCTGGTGCTGGTCACCAAGTTCGTGCACGGCGCCTACATCGTCGTCATCGCGATGCCTATCCTCTTCGTCATGATGCTGCGGGTGCGCCGGCACTACGACGCTGTCGACGCTCAGCTCGTCCCCACCCCCGCCGGTGTCACCGCGCCGAGCCGCATCAGCGCGATCGTGCCGGTCTCCCGGCTGCACGAACCGACCTTGCGAGCACTCGCCTTCGCGCGGGCGACGCGGCCGCATTCGCTGACCGCCGTCACCGTGCAGGTCGACAAGGACGAGACGCGGCGGCTCATAGCCGAGTGGGCCAGCCGAGGGATTCCGGTGCCGCTCGTGGTCATCGAGTCGCCCTATCGCGAGGTCACGCAACCACTCGTCGACTACGTCGCCGGTCTGCGGCGCGAGTCCCCGCGCGACGTCGTGTGCGTGTTCATTCCGGAGTACGTCGTGAGCCGCTGGTGGGAGCACCTCCTGCACAACCAGAGCGCCCTGCGGATCAAGGGACGACTGCTCTTCCAGCCCGGCGTGATGGTGACGAGCGTGCCGTGGCAGTTGGTGGCCGGCCCGCTGCCGACGGGCCAGGCAGGGCACGCCGAGGACGAGTCCGTGCGGGTGTAGATGTCGGAGTGGCAAGCTGGCCGCATGCCGACCGCGCCGAGTGCCTCTGAGACCGGTGCGCTGCCCGTAGGTTTCCGCGGCCTCGGCTCGCGGCGCCGACTCGGCGGTCTGGCGGCGGTGGTCATCGGATTGCCGCTGGTCACCGCTGCGCTGGTGCCGGGCCGGGCGTCAATGCCGCTCGCGACGCCCGTCCTGCTCGTGCTGGCGGTCGCCGTGCTCGGCGCTCTCCTCGGCGGCCTGCGCGTCGGGTTGCCGGCGGCCGTCGTCGGAGCCTTCGTCCTCAACTGGTTCTTCACCCCGCCGTACGGCACGTTCGCCGTCGGTTCGGCCGGCCTGCTCGTGGTGCTGGCCGTCTACCTCGGCGTGACCGTGGCGGTGAGCCTCGTCGTCGACCTTGCCGCCCGGCGCAGCGCAGAGGCCGATCGTGCCCGGGCCGAAGCAGACGCTCTCGGTGCGCTCGCGGGTGCCGCGCTGGCAGAACAGCAGACGCTGCCGGGCGTGCTGCGCCGCGTCGCGCAACTGTTCGGCATGCGAGAGGTGTCCCTGCTCCAGCCGACCGATGCGGGTTGGGTCGCGGTGGAGGCCGTCGTCATGCATCCCGCACCGGACGCCACCGACGATCAGGAGCGCGAGATCGCGATCGACTCGGAGTCTGGCGTGCGGCTCGTCCTGCGCCGCCCCGAGCTGTTCGCCGCGGATCGCCGCACCCTATCGGCGTTCGCCGATGTCGCGGCCACGGCGCTGGAGGCCCGGCGGCTCTCGCAACGGGTCGCCGATGCGGCGGCGAGCGAAGCGGGCGACCGCATGCGCATCGCGCTCCTCGCCGCCGTCGGCCACGACCTGCGCACGCCGTTGTCGGGAGTCAAAGCGGCGGTCAGCAGCCTGCGGCAGGACGACGTCGAGTGGACCGCGGCCGAGACGGCGAGTCTGCTGGAGACGATCGAGGACGGCGCCGACCGGCTCCAGCGCCTCGTGGAGAACCTGCTCGCGGCGTCGCGGCTGCAAGCCGGTGTGATCCATGCGGATGTGCAGTCCGTCGGTCTCGAGGAGATCGTGGCCCGCGCGCTGCTCACGCTGCCCGAGCCGGCGCGGGTGCACGTCGAAGTGCCCGATGACCTCCCACCGGTGCGCGCCGATGTCGGGCTCGCCGAGCGCGTCCTCGGCAACGTCATCGAGAATGCACTGCGCTTCACGCCGGCGGGCCTGATGGTGACGGTCCGCGCGACGGCCGGCGCCGATGTCGTCGACTGCGATGTCATCGACCACGGCCCCGGCTTGCCGGATGCGGACTACGACACCATCTTCCGGGCCTTCCAGCGGGCCGGTGACCGGTCGCCGGACGGCCTCGGCCTCGGACTCACGGTCGCGGCCGGTTTCGCGGAGGCGATCGGCGCGACGCTCACGCCCGGCCGCACTGACGGCGGCGGTCTGACCATGCGCGTGACGTTCCGGCAGTCGGCGCCGGGCAGGGCCGGGTGACCCGTGTGCTCGTCGTCGACGATGATCCCGGCCTCGCGCGTGCACTGGCCATCAATCTTCGAGCCCGCGGGTACGACGTGCACGTCGCGGCGACGGGTGCCGATGCGCTCGCGGTCGCGGCCAAATTTCCGCCCCAGGCGGTGGTGCTCGACCTCGGACTGCCGGACCTCGATGGCCTGGACGTGATCACGGGGCTGCGCGGCTGGACCGATGCACCAATTCTGGTCCTGTCGGCGCGCACGGGAGAGGCACCGAAGGTCGCCGCCCTCGACGCCGGCGCCGACGACTACGTCGAGAAGCCGTTCGGCATGGATGAGTTGCTCGCGCGGCTGCGGGCCGCGGTGCGCCGCGCGTCGCCGCAGGCCGCCGAACCTGTTGTCACGACTGCGGACTTCACCGTCGACCTCGGCGCCAAGCAGGTGACCCGGGTCGGGGTGCCCGTGCGGCTGACGCCGACCGAGTGGCAGCTCTTGGAGGTCCTCGTGCGCCATGCCGGCCGGGTCGTCGACCATGAGTTGCTGCTGACGCAGGTGTGGGGCGCGTCGTACCGGGAGCAGGTCAACTATCTGCGCGTCTATGTCGCGACGCTGCGTCGCAAGCTCGAGCCGGACCCAGGGCAGCCGCGTTATCTGCTGACCGCGGCGGGCCGCGGCTACTCGTTCACGCCGGTCGGAACGGTCGGTGCACCAGGGGAGCCAGCGTGAGCATGCAGGTCAGTCCAAGGGCCGCTCAGAGCAGTGCGTCAACGCCGGTCTCCAACGCGAGAAGGTAGCGCTTGCGAGCCAGGCCACCGCCGTACCCGACCATCGTGCCGGTGCTGCCGATCACCCGGTGGCACGGCACGACGATGCCCACGGGGTTTCTACCGTTCGCCATGCCGACGGCGCGGCTCGCCGTCGGCTGACCGATTTCCAACGCCAGTTGGCCGTAGGACCAGGTGTGCCCGTAGGGGATGCGCCGCAGCGCCGCCCACACCTTCTGCTGGAACGGCGTGCCCTGCACCGCGATCGGCACGTCGAAGGAGGTGAGCTCGCGGCGCCAGTATGCATCGAGTTGGTCACGAAGCAGCGGTTGCACGTCGTCATCGCGTGCACCGGCCCGCTCGATGACCGGGAGGTGCCGCTGGTCCGTCATCCACACGCCGGCGAGCAGGCCGTCGTCGTCGACGAGGGTCAGCGGGCCGACGGGGCTGTCGACAAGCGTGTGTGACCTCATTGGTGCGCACCTTTCATGACGGCGTCCGGTCGATCGGCATCGTGTTGACGGCGTGGTCACCGGTGGCCCAGAGATGCTGGACAGCGTAGGCACGCCACGGCCGCCACTGCTCCGCGTGCTGCAGCAGCGCACGCCCGGACGAGAGACCAAGGGTCCGAGCACGTTGTACGACGCCGAGGTCCGTCGCGATGAACGCGTCCGGGTCGCCCAGGGCGCGCATCGCGATCGTCTCGACCGTCCACGGTCCGATCCCGGCAAGTGCGGCCAGTTGAGCGCGGGCATGATCGCGATCGGCGCCCGGGTCGAGGTCCACGTCGCCGCTGGTGAGGGCTTCGGCGAGGCCGATCAGGGTGCGGCGGCGGCTGTCGGGCATCGCGAGGGTGGCCGGGTCGACAGCCGCGATGGCGCCCGCGGTGGGGAAAAGATGAGTCAGGCCTCCGCCGGCGTCGTCGATCGGCTCGCCGAGCGTGGCGACGAGCCGGCCCGCGTGGGTGCGGGCGGCGGCCGTGCTGACCTGCTGGCCCAGCACGGCGCGCAAGGCCAGCTCCTGCTCGTCGACTGTGCGCGGAACGCGGCGGCCAGGGGTTTTGGCGACAAGCGGCGCCAGGACGGCGTCCTGGCCGAGCTGCGTATCGATGGCCTGCGGGTCCGCGTCGAGATCCAGCAGTCGGCGGCAGCGCGCGATCGCGACGGACAGGTCGCGCAGGTCGGTCAGCGTGAGGCGGCAGACGATGTGTTCGGGGCCAGGGGTGAGCGCGACGATGCCGGTGCCGCGCGGGAGCCGCACAGTGCGGCGGTAGGCGCCGTCGCGCCATTCCTCGACGCCGGGGACCGCGGTCGCCGCGAGGTGACCGAAGAGGTTGTCCGGGAAGAGCGGCGCGCGGAACGGGAGCCGGACGGCGACGGTGCCGGGGGTCGCCGACTCCTGGCGTCGCGCTTTCGCGCGCAGCTCGCCGGGCGTCGTCGCGAAGACCTCCTGCACCACGTCGTTGAACTGCCGGACACTGCCAAAGCCGGCAGCAAGCGCAACGTCCGCCAGTGGCAGCGGGGTGGTCTCGATGAGGATGCGCGCGGTCTGCGCGCGCTGGGCCCTGGCGAGACCGAGGGGACCGGCGCCGAGCTCGGCCTGCAGCATGCGTTCGAGCTGTCGGCGGCTGTAGCCGAGCCGCGCAGCGAGGCCGGGAACCCCTTCGCGGTCGACGACGCCGTCGGCGATCAGCCGCACGGCGCGGGCGACGAGGTCACCGCGCGCGTCCCACTCGGGCGAGCCCGGCGTGGCGTCGGGACGGCAGCGCTTGCAGGCCCGGAAGCCGGCGGCTTGGGCGGCGGCCGCGGTGGGGAGGAAGACGACGTTGCGGGCCTTCGGCGGCACGGCGGGGCAGCTCGGCCGGCAGTAGATGCCGGTGGTCTTCACGCACGTGAAGAACCACCCGTCGAAGCGGGAGTCCTTCGCCTGCACTGCCCGCAGGCAGCGCTCCGTGTCCAGGTGCATGCCGTCCACTCTGCCCCGTCGCGCCGGCTGTGTCTGGCGGGATTGCGACAGCAACCTCCGGCCGGGCTGACCCAGGTGAGCCGGGATGCTGTCGCGCGCATCTTGGACCGACCGTCAGGCGCCGAACTCGGTGCGCAGCGTCGCGAACTCTTCCGTGAACCGCTGGCGCAATGCCGTCTTCTCCGCGTCGGGCGCCCAGCACGACTCGATGCCATCCAAAGTGATCGCTTCCATCGCGCCGACGTCGTAACCGAATGCCTGCGACACCGACGCGTATTCGTCGGCGAGGTCGAAGCGCATCATGCCGGGGTCGTCACTGTTGAGGGTTGCGAGAACCCCGGCTTGCCGCATGCGCTCGAACGGGTGCTCTCCCACGTGCCGGATGACATTGGCGATGACGACGTTGGACGTGGGACAGGTCGTCACCGGAATCCGGTCGGTAGCCAGCCGCGCGGTGAGAGCGGCATCGTCGAGCAACCGGAAGCCGTGGTCGATGCGCTCGCAGCCGAGGTCGTCGAGTGCGATGCGGATGTTGTCCGCCGGGCCGTCCTCGCCGGCGTGCATCGTGCGACGCAAGCCCGCCGCCCCGGCCGTGCGGAACGCCGGCGCGAACGCACGATGATCCGTGCCGCGCTCGACCGAGTCGCCGCCGAGCCCGATCAGCACGTTGCGGTCCTGCGCTGCCGCGAAGGCTGCCATCTCCTCGGCGTGCAACGCGCCTTGCGGCTTGTCCACGTCGAGGATCATGCGGCACGTGATGCCCAGCCCGTCACTGGCAGCGTCCGCCAGACCCAACCGGATGCCGGCCCAGTAGGTGTGCACCGGGACCCCGTGCGTCATGGGAATCCCCGGCGTGAAGAACATCTCGCGGTAGCGGACCCCGGCGGCGGCCGCGTCCTGCAGCACCTCGTAGGTCACCCTGCGGAAGTCGTCGACCGTCTGCAGCACCGCGCACACGACGCCGTAGATGTCGAGGAAGTGGTTGAGGTCACGGAAGTTGTAGAGGTCCGCCGGATCGGGGCTCGGAAGGGCGAGGTCGTGCAGCTTCGCCAGTTCTCCGATCGTGCTCGCCCGGATGGAGCCTTCGAGGTGACAGTGCAGCTCGACCTTGGGCAACCGTCGGGCGTGGTCGGGTGAGATGACTGTCATATGACCTCCACGTGCAACGGAAGGGCGTCGACGTCCGCGACGCCGAGGCCGTACGACACCGAAGCGTCGCCGAGGATCTCGACCGTACGCCACCGGGCCGCCAGGACGGTGAGCGCTTCGGTGATTTGCAGCCGCACGAGAGGCGCGCCGATGCAGTAGTGCGGGCCGGCACCGAAATTGAGGGTCGGCCGCGGAGTCAACCGGTGGATGTCGAACCGGTCCGGATGCTCGTACGCGGCAGCGTCGCGGTGCGCCGAGGCCACAGACGCGAAGATGAGAGAGCCCGCGGGGACCTGCAAGCCCCGAAATTCGACGTCTTCATCGGCTGACCGTTGTGCATGCATGATACGCGGCTGGACGCGCATCGACTCCTCGAGAACACGGTCAGCCAGCGACGGGTTGGCCTGCAGATCGAGCCATGCGCGTCGGTGTTGTGCGAGCAAGAGCATCGCAAATGCCATCTGGTTGCTGGTGTTGTCGGTGCTCGCCTCCAGGGTCGTGATAACTAGGCTCACCATCTCGCCCGTCGTCAGCGTGCTGCCGGACTCCTCGGCCTGCAGCAGCGCCGTGAGCATGTCATCGCCTCCTGATTCACGTCGCCGACGCTCGAGAAGATCGAGCACGTACGCATGGATCTCGACGTACGCCGCCTCGATCCTCGCAACGTTGACCGGGTCCATGTTGAAGACCGTGAGCAGCTCTTCGGACAGTCGCGCGACGTACGGCGCATCGGCTT
>CAXSDE010000021.1:31151-44411 GCA_964236265.1 uncultured bacterium | reverse complement strand
GCGGGGACGGCCTTCGCGGGGACGGCCTTCGCGGGGACGGCCTTCGCGGGGACGGCCTTCGCGGGGACGGTCGCGGTCGCGGGCGCGGGCGCGGTCGGCGCGGTCGCGGTCGGCGCGGTCGCGGTCGGCGCGGTCGCGGTCAGCGCGGTCGCTGGCGTTCGCCGGAGGCCAGCTTGTGGCGCACCCCGGCGGGATGTCTTCGTCGTACGACGTGAAGGGTTCGCGACATCGATGACCCCGGCCGAACGCCGCACGCGCTTGGCGACCGTCGGCGGGAGCGCCAGCTCCGATGCGGCGAAGGGCAGCCGGTCGCCCCTGACTTCGACGATGAGGTATTCGCCTTGCGCGCCAGGATCGGCAGCGACCAGCCTCGCCCGCGAACCCGCCCCCAGCTCACCGGAGACGGCGAGCAGATGCACAGCCGGTCGACGGCCGTCGGACAGCTCGGCGGCGAGCCAGGCCTCTTCGGCGGCCACCAGCGGCCGCAGCGGGACGTCAGCCACCGTGTCGCGGATCAGCCGCCGGCGCGGCGCCGGAAAGTCTGACGCTTCGCGACGTTCTCGCCGTGGTTGACGGCCTTGCCATCGCTGTCGACGAGGGCCTTGCCATCGGCGCTCCTACCGGACTTGCGCTCCAGGGCCTCGCGGAAGCGGGCCTTCATGTCGTCGTCAGGGGTCTTGTCGGCCATGGTGCGTCCCTCCCGTGCTGTGGTGCGGTCGGCCCAGCCTACGCGCCGTCATCCGCCGGACGCCCACTCGTCCGCGCCATCAGGGGGCGCCTCGTCGTCGCACGTGTCGAGCCAGTGCTCCGGCAGGGTCACGGGGCGCGGGCCCTGCAGATGGCCGCGCGGCAGGTGCGCGGCCCCGGGCGGCAAGGGCGTCGCGGGGTCGAGCTGGCCCAGGAGCGTATCGAGCTCGGCCAGCGTGGAGGTGAGCGCCATGAGCCGGCGGCGCTCACCGCCGACGGGATAGCCGGTCAGGTACCACCCGACGTGCTTGCGGAAGTCGCGGACCCCCAGGTATTCGTCGCCCTTGAGCTCGACCAGCAACCGCACGTGGCGCTGCATGGCGGCGATGACATAGCCCAGGTCCGCCGGCGGCTGCACCGGCCGGCCGGCGAAGGCGTCCGCCAGGTCGCGGAACAGCCACGGCTTGCCGAGGCAACCACGACCCACGACGACGCCATCACAGCCGGTCTCGCGCACCATGGCGGGGGCATCCGCCGCGGCCCAGATGTCCCCGTTGCCCAGCACCGGCACCGTGCCGATCGCGGCCTTGAGTTTGGCGATGGCGCTCCAGTCGGCGCGCCCCGAGTAGAGCTGCTCCGCGGTGCGCGCGTGCAGAGCTATCGCGGCGACACCCGCGTCCTCCGCCGCCAGCCCCGCGTCGAGGTAGGTCAGCGTCGCGTCGTCGATGCCCTTGCGCATCTTCACGGTCACCGGGACGTCGCCGGCCGCGCGGACCGCCGCCCGCATGATGGCGCCGAACAGCTTCTGATGCGCAGGCAACGCCGCCCCGCCGCCGCGCCGCGTGACTTTCGGCGACGGGCAACCCATGTTGAGGTCGATGTGGTCGACACCCGACTCACCCACGACCCGGCGGACGGCCTCGGCCACGACACGCGGGTCGACGCCGTACAGCTGCACGCTCTTGACATCCTCGTCGGCGCCGAAGACCACCATTTTCGCCGTCTTGTCACTGCCCTCGACGAGCGCCCGCGCGGAGATCATCTCGCTGACGTAGAGGCCGGCGCCGTAGCCGCGACACAACGTGCGGAACGCGCTGTTGGTCACCCCGGCCATCGGCGCGAGGACGACCGGCGGGTCGACCGTCATAGGTCCGAGTCGCAGCGCCACCTCAGACCCACAGGTCGGTGATCGCGACGCCGAGCTCGGCCAACAGCGAACGCAGCAACGGCAACGACAGGCCGATGACGGTGCCGTGGTCGCCGTCGATGCCGTCGATGAACGGCGCGGACCGGCCGTCGAGAGTGAACGCACCGGCGACCCGGAGCGGCTCGCCCGTGGCCACGTATGCCGCGATCTCGGTGTCGGTCGGCGAGCCGAAGCGCACCGTCGTGCGCGCGACACCGCCGGCGGTGCGGCCGCTGCGCTGGTCGATGACGCAATGCCCGGTGAGCAACTCACCGGACGTGCCGCGCATGGCGCGCCAGCGGGCCGTCGCCTCCGCCGCGTCCGCCGGTTTGCCCAGAACCTGGTCCCCGACAACGAGCATGGAGTCGCAGCCGACGATGAGTGCGTGGGCGGCCGTCGGCATCAGCCGCGCCACTGCCGCGGCCTTCTGCGCGGCGAGTGTCCCGACGAGCTCCGCCGGGTCGGTCGTGGTGACCGCACTCTCATCGACGCCGCTGACACGCACGATCGGATCGAGTCCGGCCTGCCGCAGCAGGGCCAGCCGCGCGGGTGATGCGGACGCGAGGATGAAAGGGCGGGCGGGCACGGTCGTGTCCTTCGTCGAGGGGTTGCAGTCTTTCACCCGGGCCCTTTCACCCGGGCCGTGCCGGCCGGAAACCCCCGACCGCACGCGCCGCCGGTGTCAGAAGCCGCCCACACCGTCGGGCGTCCCGTTGCCGCTCGGGCCGTCGTAGCCGGGACCGGCCGTGCACAGATAGGACGCAGCCGCTGCGATGCGGCTCGGACACCCGTTGGCGCCGCTGGTCACGTCGTACAGCGAGGTCGATCCGTACGACAGCGCGGCCGGGACCCCACCCGTCTGCCGCGACAGCGCGTAGACACCGCCGATGATCGGCGCGGCGACGCTCGTGCCGCCGAAGACCATCCAATCGGCTCCGCCGCGGCTGCCGTAGCTGTCGTAGACAGCGACGCCGGTGGCCGGATCGGCGACAGCGGCGATGTCGGCCACGGTGCGTCGCCCGCACGACGAGTCGTGTTGCCAGGCCGGCTTGGCCACGTACGCCGAACAGCCGCTGCCGGCACCCGGCCATGCGGACTCCGACTCGCGACTCCCATTCGCACTGAGCCTCAACGTGGTCCCCCCGACAGCTGTGACGGTGTTGAACACCGCCGGCACCTGGGCGCCATAGCCGTCGTCACCGGAACTCACGACGATCGCGACGCCGGGATGGTCGTAGTGCCCCGCCAGCGCCGTCTCACCGGCAAACTCACGCCCGCCGTAGGAGTTGGAGATGACCGTCGCCCCGAGCCGGGCGGCCGTGTCGACCGCCGCACCGAAGTCGTCCAGGGACGTCGAGTCCGTCGCCACGTAGACCAATCGGCAGCCCGGGCAGACGGCCGAGGCCATCTCGAGATCGAGCATCTCCTCCTGACCCCATGAGACGCTGCCCTTCGGGAGTTCGGCACCGCCGGACTGGTTGACCTGCCTGAGGGACGCGGCTGGCAGACCGAACTGCTCGCGGTAGGCCGCGAGGTCGGCCGCCGCCCTCGGGTGGGCAAAGGCGTCGACGATCGCAATCGTCGTGCTGACGTCGCCGGTGAGGCCGTACGCCGAGCGCAGCTGCGCAGGGGTCAGGCCGGCGTGGTAGCTGGTGGTGGCGTGGGCCTTGAATCCGTGGCCGGTGACCACGCGCGCACTGCACGAAACGTGGTGGCGCGCGGGAACGCCGCACACCCGCTTGGAACGGGGGACGCTCCTCGCCTGCGCCGGAGTAGGGGCGAGCGAGAGGGCCAGCGACGCCGCGGCGGTGGCGGCAGCGAAGGCCAGGAACAGTCGGCGGGCTTTCATCGGGTCCTCCGAGGAAATGGTGGGTCGGCTACCGGCAGGAGTCTGCCCGCGGGCGACCAGCGCCGGGCCGCGGGCGGCGCGGCCTGTGGACGGGCGGTTCGGCGCCCGGGGCGGCGGACAACCCTGGTCGACAGGGCGGCGGGCGGCGTCGGGACAATGGGTCCGTGGCCAACCTCGTGAACCTGGAATCGGTCACCAAGTCCTTCGGCACCACCACGCTGCTCGACGCGGTCTCCCTCGGGATCGAGGAGCGCGACCGCATCGGCATCGTCGGCCGCAACGGCGGCGGCAAGACAACGCTCGTGCGGATCATCGGCGGGGAGGAGCCGCCCGACTCGGGCCGGGTCTCGATGGCCAACGGTGTCCTCGTGTCGCTGTTGTCCCAGCAGGCACCCCTGCCGCCCGGGTCGACGGTGCGGCACGTTGTCGTCGGCGACCGCGCCGACCACGAGTGGGCGGCGGACGCCAACCTGCGCGGCATCGTGGAAGGTCTCGGCCTACCGGCTCTATCCGACGGACTCGACACGGTCGTCGACAGCATGTCCGGCGGCGAACGCCGGCGCACCGCGCTCGCCGCCATGCTCGTCGCCGAGCCCGACCTGCTGATCCTCGACGAGCCCACGAACCACCTCGACGTCGAGGGCATCGCCTGGCTGGCCGAGCACCTCAAGTCCTGGCGCGGGGCGCTGGTCGTCGTCACCCACGACCGGTGGTTCCTCGACGAAGTCTGCGCCCACACGTGGGAGGTCGAGGACGGCCGCGTGCACGCCTATGACGGCGGCTACTCGGCGTACGTGCTCGCCAGGGCCGAGCGCGACCGCATGGCCTCGGCCTCGGAGTCGCGGCGTCAGAACCTCATGCGCAAGGAGCTCGCGTGGCTCCGGCGCGGCCCGCCGGCCCGCACCGCCAAGCCGCAGTTCCGCATCGACGCGGCCAACGCCTTGATCGCGGACGTACCCGAGGCACGCAACCGGGTGGAGTTGCAGCAGCTCGCGTCGGCACGTCTGGGCAAGACGGTGTACGACGCGGAGAACGTCATCGTCGCGTTGGGCGGCCGGGTGCTGCTCGATGACATCACGTGGCGGGTCGGCCCCGGCGACCGCTTCGGCATCGTCGGAGTCAACGGCGCCGGCAAGACGACGCTGTTGCGCACGATGACGGGAGATGTCACACCTGACTCGGGTTTCGTGAAGACCGGCATCACGGTCAAGCTCGCTCACCTGTCACAGGATGTCGTCGAGCTTCCGGCCAGCCTGCGGGTGCTGGAGGCGGTGGAAGATGTCGCCAAGGTGATGTCGATCGGCAAGGGCAAGGAGATGTCGGCGTCGCAGCTGCTCGAGCGTTTCGGCTTCGCCAACAACAAGCAGTGGACGCGGGTCGGTGACCTGTCCGGCGGCGAGCGACGCCGCCTGCAGCTCATGCGCCTGTTGATGACCGAGCCCAACGTCCTGATCCTCGACGAGCCGACCAACGACCTCGACATCGAGACACTGACGGCCCTCGAGGACCTGCTCGACTCGTGGCCGGGCGTCCTACTCGTGGTGTCGCACGACCGGTATTTCCTCGAGCGCGTCACGGACCGCACGGTCGCCCTGCTCGGCGATGGCGCGATCCTCGAGCTGCCGGGTGGGGTCGATGAATACCTGCAGCGGCGGCGCGCGATGGTGCCGGTGTCCGCGACACCCGGTGGCAAGAGGCTCGGCACCGGTGGCGACAGTCGCAGTGCGAAGAAAGAGCTCGTGCGGCTCGAGCGGCAACTGGTCAAGCTCGACAAGCGCGAGAAAGAGCTGCATGCGCTGATGGCGGCACACGCGACGGACTATGCGAAGGTCGCCGCGTGGGATGAGGAGTTGCGCACCACCCACGCGGCGAAGGACGACACCGAGCACGCCTGGCTCGCCCTGTCGGACGAACTCGACACCGACTGACGTCGCGGGTCGTCGCGGGTCGTCGCGGTCGTCGCGGTCGTCGCGGGTCGTCGCGGGTCGTCGCGGCACAGGCGAGCAGGGGCGGTCAGTGCAGCTCGAAGGCGACCGGGCGGTGGTCACTGGCCGCTGAGTCCATCACGACGATGGCAGCCGCGACGGCGCCTGCCCCGACGAAGGCGGTGTCGAGCACGTGGACCGGCCGCACCGCGGGGAACGTCGGCGTCACGGCGTTCGCGGCCGGCCCGACGCAGGCCACGAGCAACTGCCAAGCGGCGCCGTCCGGGCCCTCGTTGATGTCGCCCGCAACGACAACGGGTCCGTCGAAGAGCGCGAGCGCCGCCACGATCTCGCGCACGTGGCGCACGCGTTCGTGCGCATCGAGGCCGAGGTGCACACTCACGACGGTGCAGGTCAGAGCGTCCTTGGCGACGGTCGTCACGACAGTGGCGCCGCGCCTGTGCAGCCCGGTCGTGCGGGACAGCGCCAGGCGACGATGTTGTCGTACGACGAGGTCCTTGTGGACGTAGACGGCGGTGTCACCGGCGAGTCGGCCGCCACCGACCGCCACCAACCCGGCTCGGCGCGCCAGCCGCCGGGACCGGGCGGCGGAAAGCGCGAAGCGCGGGACTTCCTGGAGGCAGACGACATCCGCGGCAGCCTCACGCAACGTCTGGATGACACCCGAACGGCTGCCGCGCAGGGACTGGATGTTGTAGGTCGCCAGGCGCACGCGAGGTCAGTGCCCACGGCCACCAGGCCCCATGCTGCCGATCGGAGACGACGGACGGTTTCCCACCTTTTTGGAATCCCAATCCTCAAGTCTTCCTTTTGTCCGGCCGATTCGGTAGAACGAACACACACCATCCGGCCGCACGCCAAACCCTGTCCCGCGGCCATCCGGATGCAACCCATGGGACAGGGGCGGGGAACCCACACGTTTCCCGGCCCGCACGTTGGGCCTTGGGGTGAAGCCGAGCAGCGCGTCAGCGCCGCCCGGCCGGGCCAGCACTTTTCCGGCCCGAACCCGACAGCTACCTCCGCAGGCGTCGGGAAAGGGATCTGTCATGCCTGCTGGGCTGCTGCGTCCGCGCGTTCTCCGCGCCGCAATCGTCACGTTCCTCGCCGTCGCGCTCCTGGCGCCGGCCTCCACCGCCACCGCCACCGCCACCGCCTCCGGCGCCACCGCCTCCGCGGCCGCCGCCCGGGTCGCCACCGCGGTCGCCCCGGTTGCCGCGGTTGCCCCGGTCGCCCCGGTCACCCCGGTCACCCCGGTCACCCCGGTCGCCGCGGTTGCGGCACAGGCGTCCAAGGCCGCGACCGGCTATCGCACCACCAAGGCCGTCGCCG
This sequence comes from uncultured bacterium, assembly GCA_964236265.1. Lineage (GTDB taxonomy): Bacteria > Actinomycetota > Actinomycetes > JAVEEB01 > JAVEEB01 > JAVEEB01. Next base: position 37,414 of record CAXSDE010000021.1, on the reverse strand, counting down.
ACCGCGTCCTGCGGATCGCTGCCGCGCAGTACGGCAAGCCGTATCGCTATGGCAGCCCCGGCCCCAACAGCTTCGACTGCTCGGGCTTCACGAGTTACGTCTTCCGACACGTCGGCATCAGCCTGCCGCACTCGTCGTCGGCGCAGTACAGAGTCGTCCGCCACATCGGCAAGGCCGATAAGCGACCTGGCGACCTCATCTTCATGTACGGCGGTGGCGGCATCTACCACGTCGCCATCTACGCCGGAAACAACCAGATGTGGGCGGCGACCCACACGGGTGACATCGTGCGCAAGGAGCACATCTACTCGTCCAGCTACAAGGTCGGCCGCGCCTGACCCCGCGCCGGCTACCGCGGCAACGCACGTGGCAGGTCTACCGCGGCTACGCACGTAGCAGGTCCTCGAGGGCGGCAGCGTCGTACAACGTCTCACCCTGCACGTGAACCCCATCCACCCACAGGCCCGGCGTGCCGTCCGGGTCCTCGCGCGCAAATCGATCCTCACGCTCCTCCGCGAACGACTCGTACGCGCCCGATCGCACGGACTCCATAAAATGTCTGTCCGTGACGCCGGCCCGCTCGCCCAGCGCGACGAGTTGCTCCGCCGTAAACCCTCCGCTGTGCTCGGGGGGCTGGTTGGCATAGAGCTGTCCGAGCAGCTTGTCGAAGGCACCGGCGACGGCGGCCGCCGCCAGCGCCCCCGACGCACGGACGGATTCGGGCCCCAGGAAGCAGCGGATGCGGTAGTCGACCGTGATCGCTCCCGCGGCGATCTCGCGGGGCAACATGCCGCCGACGCGCCGCTCGAACCTGCGGCAGAAGGGGCATGACGGGTCCTCGTACAGGACCAGCTGGCGGCGCGCGCCCGGCTGCCCGAGCAGCACCCCACCTACGCCGGTCTGGCCGGCGAGCAGGGGCTTCGAGCGTGACGAGGGGTCCGGGGCTGCCATGTCGTACGACGTACCCCGGCGGCGTGGCCGTCAGCCCGCGAAATCGCGAATGGTCCACCACACGGAAGTGCTGGCGCCAGGGTCGAGCGTGATGAGGCCCTCGCCGGACCGGAAGGCGTCGGGCGGACACGTCATCGGTTCGATCGCCATGGCGACGCGGTTGTTGCGCGCGTCGGGCCGGTCCGCGGTGTGCACCTGCACCCACGGGCACTGCGTCGGGTCCCAGACGATCTGCGACCCTCGCCCCAGGGCCCCCACGACCGTCGCCACCGTCAGGCCGTCGAGGCCGGGGATCACATCGCAGAAGGCGTCATCGAGCTCGGTGGCGCCGACGAGGCGCGGCTCGCGGAAGTCGAACGCCCCACCGGCAACCGGAGTCGTCCCGCCGGTCGGCAGCAGCCGCTCGGGGTCGACGTCGACGACGCTCGCGGCCGGGACCGTGAGGACGTAGTCGTCGACGAGCGCGCCGTCCGCCATCAGGTAGGGATGGATCGACGCGCCGAAGGGGGCGGGGATCGCTCCGGCGTTCATGGCGGTCAGCGTGATCGTCAGGCCATCCTCGGCGGTGAGCGCGTACTCGATCTGCAGGTCGACGGTGAACTCATAGCCCGGTTGCGGCCAGATCCGCGTCGTGAGGGTCACGGCCGCCGCGGAAACCGCGCCGATGGTCCAGGCGTGCCAGCACACGAGCCCGTGGAGCGCACAGTGGCGCGGGACCTCCGTGATGGGCAGTTGGAGCTCGAGGCCACCGAACGAATACTTGCCGTCGCCGACACGGTTGGGCCACGGGGCGAGCACGGCGCCGCGGTGCAGCTGCATCCGCTCGTCCGGCCCGAACGGCTTCGTGACGTGCTCTCCGCGGAAGGTCAACTCCCGCAGGCAGGCGCCGACCTCCGTCACCACCGCGGCGTAATCGCCGGAGCTGATGCGCAGCTGCTGTCCCGAGGGGTTCACCGGGTGCCGCCGGGCTGCGTTGAACGGGTGCTCCCCGGGTGCCGCGTCATCGTGCGCTCCGTTCGTTGGCCGCTGGAAGGTGTAGCGCAGGTGCCTGCCCACCTCCCTTGACGAGGCCACCCGGATGTTTGGTATTGTGCGAAAATGTTGGGCGGTGTTTCGTCGAGGTCGTCGGGAGGACACGATGTCACAATCAGCCGTTCGTGCCGTGCTCGCGCCGAAGCGCCACACCAGCATCCTCGAGGCGGTGGCTGCCCACGGCGCCGTGCGCGTGAGTGAGCTGACGCAGTTGCTGGGTGTCAGCGAGATGACGATACGACGTGACCTCGACCTGCTCGAACATCGCGGCCTGCTGACGAAGGTCCACGGCGGCGCCACCGCGCAGAGCGCCGGCTCGACCGACGAGCCCGGTTTCGAGGCCAAATCGACCCGGGAACGGGCCGAGAAACGGCTCATCGCCCAGCAGGCGGCCACGCTCGTCCAACCGCACAGCGCGATCGCCCTCACGGCCGGCACGACGACGTGGGCGCTGGCTGCCGAGCTGGTCGACGTGCCGGGGCTCACCGTCATCACCAATTCCAGACGCGTCGCGGACGTGTTGCACGGCAACCCGCGCCCCGACCAGACCGTGATCCTCACCGGGGGCGTCCGCACCCCGTCCGACGCGATGGTCGGCCCCGTCGCAGTCGCGGCCATCCGCAGTCTGCACGTGGATGTCGTTTTCATGGGAGTGCACGGCCTGGACCCGCGCGCCGGCGCCACGACACCCAACGTGGAGGAGGCGGAGACCAATCGGGCGTTCGCCGGCAGCGGCCGCCGTCTCGTGGTCGTGGCCGACGACACGAAATGGGGGGTCGTCGCCCTCAGCAGCATCGTCGCACTGCACGACGTCGACACCTGGGTGGTCAACCGGATCCCGCCGGCGGCCAACCTCCACCTCGACGCACCAGATCTCTACGTGCTCGCTCCCGGCGGCACGCACCGGCACCCGAAGGGCTCCGCATGAAGGTCACCCCGACGACGCTGGTCGACGGCCGCATCCTCATCTACTTCGACGCCGACGGCACCCCGCCGCGCACCGCGGTCGACAAGCGCGACCTGCCAGAGGTGATCTTTCACTCGACCATGCGCCACAACGCGGCGCTGGACGAGTGGATCACGTTCGCGAGCCACCGGCAGACCCGCACGTTCCTTCCCCCGGCGGACCAGTGCCCGCTGTGCCCGAGCACCGCCGACCGACTCACCGAGATCCCGGACAGCGACTATCAGGTCGTGGTCTTCGAGAACCGGTTCCCGTCGCTGTCCGGCGACCTCCCCGTCGACCCGGTCGCCGACGAGCCGCCGTTCCGGGAGCGTCCGGGCAACGGCACCTGCGAGGTCGTGTGCTACACCTCCGACCACGACCTGTCCTTCGCCGACCTGACACCGGAGCGGGCTCGGCTGGTGCTGGACGCCTGGATCGAGCGCACGGCCGCCCTGTCGCAGCACCCCGCCGTCGAGCAGGTCTTCCTGTTCGAGAACCGGGGTGAGTCGATCGGCGTCACGCTCAACCACCCGCACGGTCAGATCTACGCCTATCCGTACGTCACGCCGCGCACCCGACGCACCCTCCAGTCCGCGCGCAGCTACGAGCAGCAGACGGGCCGCAACCTGTTCGCCGACCAGCTGGCCGCGGAGCAGGGCTCCGAGCGTGTCGTCGTACGCAATGAGCACTGGACGGCCTTCGTGCCGTTCGCCGCGCGCTGGCCGATAGAGATCCACCTCTACCCCGACCGGCAGATCGCGGACGTGACGGAACTCGACGAGGCGGAGCGGTCCTCATTCGGGCCGATCTATCTCGAGGTGCTCCGCCGGATGCACGGCGTCTACGACGTCGAGATCCCCTACATCGCAGCGTGGCACCAGGCGCCCGTGCGCGTCGATCGGGAGCTCGGTTACCTGCACCTCGAGCTCACCTCGCCGCAGCGGGCGCCGGGCAAGCTCAAATACCTCGCCGGGTCCGAGTCGGCGATGGGGGCATTCATCAACGATGTCCTGCCTGAAGTGACCGCGGAGGCGCTGCGCGCGGTCGAGCTGGGAACGCCACTCGCGGAGGAGACCTGACATGAGCGAAGTCGAGACCGTCACCGATGTCTTCACCGAGACCCACGGCCACGCGCCGGCGGGGGTGTGGTCGGCCCCCGGCCGCGTCAACCTCATCGGCGAGCACACCGACTACTCCGAAGGCGTGGTCTTCCCGTTCGCCATCGACAGGCGGGCATTTCTCGCGGCCGGCCCCAACGACGACGACGTCATCCGCGTCCAGTCGGTGCAGCGCCCGGACGACGCCGTCGACATTGCGATCGACGACCTCGCTCCCAGGGCCGACCATGACTGGTCGTCGTACGTCGTCGGCGCCATCTGGGCCTTGCGCGACGCCGGCCACGATGTGCGCGGCATCGACATCGTGCTCGACAGCACCGTGCCCGTCGGCTCGGGTCTGTCGTCGTCCGCGGCGCTGGAATGCGCCACCTTGCTCAGCGCAGCCGGCCTCTACGACATACCCGTCGATCGTTACCCGTTCGCCCTCCTCGCGCAGCGAGCCGAGAACGACTACGTCGGCGTCCCGTGCGGATCGATGGACCAGACGGCGTCGATGATGAGCGAGGCCGGGTCGGCGCTCTTCTACGACACGCAGAACGGCGAGATCGCACACGAGCCGTTCGCGCCGGCCGGCGCCGGCCTCGCGCTCCTCGTCATCGACACGAAGGCCCACCACGCGCTGGCGGACGGCGAGTATGCCAAGCGGCGGGCGGCGTGCGAAGAGGCAGCCCGCCTACTCGGCGTCCCGTCCCTGCGCTCCATCACGGTCGAGGGCCTCGACGACGCGCTCGCGGCGCTTGACGAGGAGCTGGGCCGCTACGTGCGCCATGTCGTCACCGAAAATGCGCGGGTGTTCGCCGCGCGCACGGCGTTGCGCGACGGTGACTACCCCGAGCTCGGTCGCCTCCTCGACGCGTCGCACACCTCCCTCAAGGACGACTTCCGCGTCAGCGCCGCCGAGCTCGACGTCGCCATCGACGCGTCGCGCTCCGCCGGCGCCCTCGGTGCGCGCATGACGGGCGGTGGGTTCGGCGGATCCGCCATCGCACTGATCGCCGTCGACCGCATCGAGGCACTGACGGCTGCGGTCCAGTCGGCCTACCGCGATCGCGGGTACGAAGAGCCGTCGATCTGGTCCGTGGAGCCGTCGGACGGCGCGCATCAGGAGCGGGCGGACGCCGATCACAGCGCAGCGTGAACTCCTCGCACCCCGGGGCCGTTCGAGGAGTGCGAGGAGCTCGGCCGGCATGCGCCACGGTCAGCCGGGCGGGGGCCCGCCGTTGCCACCCTGGAAGCCACCCTGCGGGAATGGCCGTCCTCCGGAGCCACCGAAGGCACCACGACCGGTGGTCGTCGAGTTGGCCGGCAGGCTCGCCGACATATCGGCGAGCACCACTTGCTGGCCGGGCGTGACCCCTGACGTGACTTCGGTCATCAGCGGACCGACAACGCCCGTCTGCACGGGTACCCGCACCGCCTGGCCGCCGGTCATGACGAAGACGGCGCCAGTGGACAGCGCCGAGTTCGGCACCAGGACCGCCGCCTTCGCGGCCTTCACCGCGATGGACACCGACGCTGCTCCACCGTCGACGAACCCGCCGCGCGGCTGCGCGACGAGGACGGTCACCGGGTAGGCCGTGGCCGACTGGCTGCTCGACGTGGCCGGAAGCAGTCCGATCGAAGCGACGGTCCCCGGGACCGATGTCGTCACCCCGTCCGCCACGACGGTCGCCGCTTGCCCGACCTTGACGGACGCGACCGCGGCGTAAGGAACGTTGAGGGTGACGCGAACGGGGCCGGAGCCGATCACGGTGATCGTGTCAGTCGTGCTCTCGGACTGGCCCGCCAGGAACGGCATTGCGGCGACCGTGCCGTGGAGCGTGCTGCGCAATGTCGCCGACGCGAGATCGCTCTTGGCCGTGGCGAGGGCGGTGGTCGCGGCAGCAACCGCGTCGTGGTCGAGGGTCAGGCGTGCTGCCTGCGACAGCCCGGTCGTTCCGCGGCCGGCTGTGCTGCCGCTCGACCCGCCGGCACTGCCGGTGCCGGAGGCGCCGGCTGTGCCGCTGCCTGCACCCGCCCCCGAGCCGCCGCTGCCCGTGCCTTTCGTGCCGCCCGAGCCCGTGCCGCCCGAGCCCGTGCCGCCTGAGCCCGTGCCGCCCGGGCCCGTGCCGCCGGTGCCCGTGCCGCCGGTGCCCGTGCCGCCCGAGCCCGTGCCGCCGGTGCCCGTGCCGCCGGTGCCCGTGCCGCCGGTGCCCGTGCCGCCGGTGCCCGTGCCG
>CAXSDE010000021.1:22824-31051 GCA_964236265.1 uncultured bacterium | reverse complement strand
CCGGTGCCCGTCCCACCGGTGCCCGTCCCGCCGGTGCCCGTGCCGCCGGTGCCCGTCGTTGCCTGAGCGGCTTGGAGGTCGCGAAGCGCAGCCGCCTCATCGGAGGCGAGCGTCGCCTGCGCCAACCTGACGCCGTCGAGGGCCGTGCGGCAACTAGCCGTGACAGTCGCACCCGGCACCGAGGGAACAGCTGGCCTGCCGGTCCCCGACCCGGGCGGCCCGACCGGGCCGCCCGTCGCACCCGGCGATGAGGTGGCGCCGACCGCGGAGCTGGCTGACGGCATTGCTGACGGGGTGGGGGACGCGCTGGGCGACGCGCTGGGCGACGGGGTTGCTGCGTCGCACGCCGCGTCGGCGGCAGCCAGTGCCGCCGTGACGACCACGGTGTCCGCCTGTACACGAGCGAGGTCGGCGTCGACCGAGCCCGTGGTCGCTGCGGACGGAGTGCCGCTTCCGGTCGGCGCCGGCCGAGGGCTCGGACCGGCTGTGAGGTACGCCATCAGCGACACCGTGCCGGTCGTGGTCGACGCCGTGGCACCGACAGCTGATCCGGTCGAGGTCGTCGCAGCCGCGGTGGTGCTCGTGGTCGTGCTCGCGGTGGTGCTGGTGGTCGTGGCAGCGTCGGATTCGAGTGTCGCCTTCGCGGTGGCCAGCGTCGCCTCGGCCGCGGTGACGGCTGCGGTCAGTGGCGCCTTGTCAATCGTCGCCAGGACTTGTCCGGCTTGGACGATGTCACCCACGTGCACGGCAACGGAGTTCACGATGCCGGCGACGGGAAAAGACGATTTCTCCTGCGAGAGCACGGACACCACGCCGGTCTGCGTCAACAACTGCTCCACATCGCCCGTCGCGACCGTCGCGGTGCGGTAGCGGGGCCGATCCGGACCGTTGGCCGCCCACACAATCCCGCCACCTGCGGCGAGCGCCAGCACGACGACGGGCACAACCGTTGCTCGGCGCATCAGCCTGTTACGCATTTGGGCCACCGAATCCGGTGGCGCACGCGCCGTTCACGGCCGGCCGGATAGCTATCGCTGTCGCGGCGAGCGTGCCGCTGCTGTCCGCGGTCCCTCGCGCCGTCACACACACGCCAGCCTTGATCGCGGAAGACGTTGCTTGGGCGTCCTTGGTGTACGTCGTCGCGCCCGTGGTCGACACCGCGACCGAGGTCGTCGGCGGCGGCGAAGAACTCGCGTCACCGCCGGTTGCCGCACCGCGGGGAAACGCCACGTTCGCCACGATGAATCCCGACGAGGAGACAGCCGTCACAATGCCGACGGCGCCGCCGAAGCCTCCGCCGCGACCGCCCGCACCCGGGGGGCGGACGCGCGCCGGCTGATCAGTCGGCACGCTGCCGTCCGTGGCCGTCGCGCCGGGTCCCCCGCGAAATCCACCGCCGAAGCCACCGAAGCCACCGAAGCCACCCAAACCGCCCGCGCACGTGCCGTTGAGCGCGGGACTGAGGACAACCGTCGAGGCTGTCACGGCCGTCGGAGCCGGCGCGGCAGGTGCCGCCGGCGCTGTCGCTGCGGGTGTCGCCGTACCCGATGCTGTCGTCGCACTTCGCACAACCGCGCACATGCCGACGACGACGTCCGCCGCGGTGGCCGGCACGGACTGGGTCAGTGCCGTCGACGTGCCATAGGTGACCGCGGTCTGACTCGTGTCGTTCTGGACCTGCAGCGTCTTTCCGGAGACGGCCGCGACGATCCCCGACACCCCGGGTGCGCCTTGGCGCTGCCCACCGCCCGGGTTGGCGGCAGCGGCCGACGGCGATGTCGACGCGGGGGCGGCGCTCGGCGCGGCCGCCTTGCCGCCGCTGCAAGCGGACACGGCGAGGACGGCGAAGAGAGCGATGCATGTGCGGGTGGCTGCCATGGAAGATTGTCCTCTAATCATGAGCGTGGTCACTCGTTGCGGAGTGCGTCGATGGGGGCAAGGCGAGCGGCACGACCGGCGGGGTAGACCCCGGCGGCGATGCCGATGACGAGGGCGACGCCGACGGCGCCTGCGGCGACCGACGCCGAGATCGTGACCGGCTGATCGAGCAGATGCGGCAGTATCGTCGCCCCGAGGAAAGCCAATCCAACCCCGAGCACGCCACCTGTCGCACCGAGCGAGCTGGCCTCGACCAGAAACTGGCGGCGAATGGCGGTCGGCGTCGCTCCGAGAGCTTTGCGCAGTCCGATCTCACGGATGCGTTCGGTGACGGACACCAGCATGATGTTCATCACCCCGATGCCGCCGACGAGGAGGCTGATAGCAGCCACGCCCGCGAGCAGCAGCGTCAAGGTGCGGTCCGTAGAGGTGGCCGTGTTGAGCAGGGACTGCTGACTCGACACGGTGAAGTCCGCCGTCGTGGGCGTCAGGGCGTGGCGCGCGAGCAGCAGCGCATCAGCTTCCTGGTAGGCGGCACTGAGTGTGTCCTTGCTCGCGGCCTCGATGTAGATGCTCGACACCGAGGAGCGGGTGGTGCTGCCGGCGACCCGCGTCGCGAAGGTCGTCTGCGGCACGATCGCCTGGTCGTCCTCGTTGGCCGCTGTCGATGCACCGAGGGCGTCCATGACACCGACGACGCTGAAGGTCGACCCGTTGACGACGATCGTCTGGCCGACGGCGCTGCGGCCGCCGAACAACTGCGCGACCGTCTCGCTGCCGAGAACGGCGACTGGCCGTGCCTGGTCGATGTCGTCCTGCGTGAGGAACCGTCCGGACGACAGGGTGCGCGACCGCACGCGGATCCACGTCGGGGTCGTCCCGACGACGGTCGTCGTCCAGTTGGTGGCGCCCGCGACGACAGACTGGCTGCTCGTGGAGGTGGCGGCGACGGCCGCGATGTCCGGCGCCACGCTGGGCGTGGCCAGGGCGTCGGCGTCCGCGATCGTCAGCGTCGACAACGTGCCACGGCCGCCGCGCAGCCCCCCCGTGCTCGTCGCGGAGCCGGGAGTCACGATGAGCAAATTGCTGCCCAGCTTGCTGATCTCGGCGCTGACCTTCGCCTGCGCGCCCTGGCCCAGACCGACGGTGAGGATGACGGCAGCGATCCCGATGAGGATGCCGAGCATGGTGAGCAGCGAGCGCAGTCGGTGGGTGCGCATGGCTTCGACGGCCGTGCGCAACGTCTCGCGTAACGTCATGAGACACCCGTGAGTTCTTCGAGGAGCCCGTCACGAATCCGCACGGTGCGCTGTGCCTCGGCAGCGACGTCGGACTCGTGCGTGATGAGCATGATGGTGCGGCCGGCCTCACTCAGTTCGGCCAGCAGTGCAAGCACATCCGCCGTGGAGCGCGAGTCGAGGTTGCCCGTCGGCTCGTCCGCGAGGATCAGCGCCGGGTCGGTCACCAGAGCGCGGGCAACGGCGACGCGCTGCTGCTGGCCACCGGAGAGCTCGCCGGGCCGGTGCATGATGCGGTCACCGAGGCCGACGCGCTCGAGGGCGGCAACCGCGCGCGCCCGGCGCTCGTCGCGGGAGGCGCCGGCGTAGCAGAGCGGCAACTCCACGTTGCGCCAGGCCGGCAGACTCGGCAGGAGATTGAAGCCCTGGAAGACGAAGCCGATCTGCCGGTTGCGAACGACGGCCAGCTCCGTCTCGCTCATCGTGCTCACATCCGTTCCGGCGAGTTGATAAGTGCCGGAGGTCGGGACGTCGAGGCAGCCGAGGATGTGCATCAACGTCGACTTGCCGGACCCGGACGGACCCATCACTGCGACGTATTCGCCCGAATCGACGTCCATCGAGACTCCCGCCAGCGCGTCGACCGTCAGCTCGCCCATCGCGTACGTCTTGCGAACGTTCCGCAGACTCAGGATGGCGGTCATCCGGTGCCCCCGAAGCCGAAGCCGCCGTTGCCGGTGCCCCCGAAGCCGGTGCCGCCGTTGCCGGTGCCCCCGAAGCCGGTGCCGCCGTTGCCCGTGCCCCCGAAGCCGGTGCCGCCGCCCCGCGTTCCTGTGCGCGTGCCCGTTGGCACGCGGCCGCCGCCGCCGAAGCTGACGGCGACCTGGTCTCCCTCGGCGAGCCCCTTCGTGATCTCGGTGACCGGGCCGTACGCGGTGCCGACGGTCACGGGTGTGTTGACCTGTTGTCCGTTCTTCTGCTGGTAGACGACAGTGCCGCCGTCGATGGAGTGCAGCGCGATCGTCGGGACCGTCAGCACGTTCGGGACCTGGCTGACGATGAAGGAGACGTCGGCGGTGGCACCCGCGTAGACGCCGGCGGGGCTGCCGGTGACATCGACGACGACCGGGAACGTGGCGGACCCCGCGGAGGACGTGGCTGCAACGATGCCTATCGAATCAATGGTGCCGAAAATGCGCGTGGCCGAACCCGTCGGCGTGATCTGTGCTTGGAGGCCCTTTTTCAGCGATGCCAGATCGGACGACCCGACGTTCGCGTCGACGACCCAAGCATCCGTGCTGATGACGGTGATCACGCCCGTCGAGGCGGCGGTGGTGGTCGTCGTCGTCGTGCGCGCCCCGCTACTTCCGCCGGATCCGCTGCCCACCGTGTCGCCCACCGCCATACTCACGGCGGCAACGACTCCGGAGAACGGCGCCTTCAACGACGCAGCGGCGAGGTTGTCCTTCGCCGCCGCCAGTTGGGATTGGGCCAGCGCGAGTTGGGCTTTTCCGGCCGCTGTCTGGGTCGCCGTGGTCGTGGTCGAGGCCGCGAGTGCGCTGACCTCCTCCTTGGCCGAGGTGACCGCCGCGCTGGCGGTGTCGAGCGAGGTCTTCAATGTCGTCGCGTCGACTGTGGCGAGCACCCGTCCCTTGACTACGGTCTGACCCACGGTGGCGGCGACCCTGGTCACCTTGCCGGCGACCGGGAAGCTGAGGTCCGATCGCCGAGCCGGCTGGATCGTGCCAGTCGCGACCACTGACTGCGTCATCGTGCTGACAGTCGCGGCAACGAGCGTCGTGCCCGCCACCGAGGCGGCGGGCGTCGGCCGGGTCAGGGCCCACGCCGTGGCCCCGCCGCCCGCCACCAGGACCGTGACGATTCCCGCCGCGACCCACTTCTTCTTCCTACCGCCACGTGCGCGCACAGAGCGTCCCTTTCGAGTATTGCGGCGGACCCGCACCTCACACGGTGGACACGCAAGCTTCGCAGTGCGTGTAAACGACCTGAAAGAAGCCTGGCAGCTCGCGGGAACCGCGTGGTTGACAAGCCCGCGCAGCCGGTTAGTGTTAAACCGAACGGTTGAATAAGGAGGCCCGGACGTGTCAGCTGACAGTCTGACCCGCGCGTTCTCCGCGCTGGCGGATCCGACGCGTCGGGACATCGTCGCACGCCTCGCCCGCGGTGACGCGACTGTCAACGAGCTCGCTGCCCCTTACGACGTCACCCTGCAAGCGGTCTCGAAGCAGCTGCGCGTCCTCGAGGACGCCGGGCTCGTGACGCGGCGCAAGGACGCCCAACGGCGGCCCGTTCACCTCGAAGGACAGGTCTTCGACCTGATGACGCAATGGCTCGAGCGCTACCGGCGCGAGGCAGAGGAGCGTTATCGGCGCCTCGACGACGTGCTGCGCACCATGCCGGACGACCCGCCGGCCCCACACCCATGATTCGGAGACCACGACACCTCTGAGGAGCACAGCCATGATGAACATTCGCGAGACGGAGATCACCGTCGACCCGACGGTGCCGCTGGTGCGCATCACGCGCGAGTTCGACGCCAGCCCCGAGAAGGTCTTCCGAGCACACACCGATCCCGATCTCTACGCCCGGTGGATCGGCCCCCGGCGCCACACCACCACGATCGACTATTTCGACTGCCGCACCGGCGGATCGTGGCGCTTCGTGCAGTCGAGCGACGGCAACGAGCACGGCTTCCACGGGTCGTTCCACGAGGTCGCCTTCCCGGTCATCGTGCAGACGTTCACGTACGAAGGATTTCCCGGCCAGGTCTCGCTCGAGCGACTGCAACTGACCGACCTCGGCGACGGGCGCACCCTGCTCACCGCCACCTCGCTCGTGGACAGCTTCGAAGCCCGCGACGCCTTCGTCGCGAGTGGCGTGGAGTCGGGCGTCCGTGAAGGCTACGAGCGCTTGGACGAGCTCCTGGCGTCCTGACGCGGCGACAATGGGTGCATGTGCGGACGTTATGTGATCGACAGGGACAGTGACGCCCTCGCCGACGAGCTCGGCGCACTGCACACGGCCGATGCTGCGATCCCCGCGCACTTCAACATCCCGCCGACCAGCACCGTGCCGGTGGTGATCGCGGCCGGGGGCCGACGACGGCTCGGTGCGATGCGGTGGGGCATTCCCGGGTCACGCGATGGCAAGGCGACGTTGCTGTTCAACAGCAGGCTCGAGACGCTGGTACGACGACCGGCGCGGTCGCCGTACCAACGCTGTCTCGTCCCGGCGACCGGCTACTACGAATGGCGAGCGGATCCCCAACCACGGCAGGCATTCCTGCTCCGCGATCCCGACCGGACGACGATGACGATGGCCGGGATCTACGAGGCACACCGCGGCGCCGATGGCGTGCTGGAGTGGGCGTTCGCGATCGTGACGACCGCGGCCACCGGCGCGCTCGCTGAGATCCACCATCGGCGACCGGTGGTCGTCGCGCCGGATGGGTGGGACGACTGGCTCGACGGCGGCGCGCCGATGTCGACGCAGCTGCGGGCGCTCGACGCCCGCCAGCGACCGCTGGCGTCGGCGCGGGTGGGCCCGCTCGTGGGCGACGTGCGCAACAACGAGCCGGCGCTGCTCGAGCCGGTGGGCGGCGGCGGCGCGGACGACGACTGAGCGTTACTCGACCGCGCGCAGCACTTCGGTGCCGGCGGGTGCCATCTGCGGCGACAGGCGGCGAAGCTACTCGAGCCAGTTGAGCGCACCGCAATCGCCCGCCTGCGCCGCGGCTCGGCGGCTGCGGGGACGACGAGCATGGCCGCGGACTGCCCCGTACGTCGCCGGCGGCGGCCTCCGCCGCCTCCAGCGCCGTCGGCATTCGCTCGGCGAGCGAGGCTTCCGCAGCGGCGAAAACGGCTGACTTCGGCGCGGGCACGGTGTCGCGCAGCATCATGTTGGCCTGCCACGACCAAGTGTCGCCTGTGACGTGGCCCGCGTGTTGGATGCAATCGCGGCCGGTATGCACCGCGGGCGCACCGTGCACCCCGATGACGGCGACCTGGCGCAGCTCCGACGCGTCGTCGGCGGCGAGGACGACGGACAAGCCGGTCGCCGCGTTGTCACCCACCTCGAGCCGGTCGAGCTAATACGGCCCGTGGGCGGGCTCGACGATCGACTGCGTGGCGACCGCACCCACCCCCGGCCGCGCCGAGATGCAGAGCGAACCGACGGCGAACCAGTGCGACTGCACGGCGGCACCGAACTCCCCCGTCGCCGGGTCGCGAGTGACGATCGAATAGGTGCCTTGGCGCATTCTCCCGATCGTGGCACGTCACGGCACAGGTGCCCACCGGCGTCCATGATGTCGCTCATGACGAAACGCACGGTCCGCTTGCGGGCGCAGGCGTGACGGCCGAGCCGGCCTGCTGGTGGTGGCCGTCGCGCTGCGGTCCACGGACACAGTCCGCCGACGCACCTGCGCCTGGAACTCCTCCCGCAGCGGGTGTGTCTGACGCAGCGTGAAAGGTTCGGTGCGTCCTGGCGCGCCGCACCTTTCACGCTTCAAGGGCGGCCGCAGTCACGTGTGCCGTCGCCCGACAAACGACGAGAGGCGTGAAGCGCAGGGTGCCGTCAGGACGTCACTTACGCTTCACGCCTTCGCGTGCGGTGCATCAGGGTGGAGGTGCCGGGAATCGAACCCGGGTCCTCCGGCGGTTCAACAGGGCTTCTCCGGGTGCAGCTTGCGAGAAAGTCTCAGTCCCCAACCCTCGCTAGCAGTTGTTCGGGGACCCAGCCACTGAGCCTGTCGATGCTGACCCCACTGGCGAAAGTCAGCTACCAAGCCTTCTGTATGACGTGAGGACCTGGGCCGAAGGCAAACCCAGGCTCACGGCTCGTTCAGTCTCGCTTAGGCAGCGAGGGCGAGCGTGTTCTGCGTGTTGGCAGTTATCATTTTCGACGAGGTTTACGAGATCACATCGCTTCTCGACCCGCTTCCCCTGCATCAACGTCCAGAGTCGAAACCGTTCACCCCCTGGGTGTGGTGCAGGCCGTGCTGTGCAGTTGTCAACCGTGGTGCGTTCGGTGCCATGTGGTGCGTTCGGTGCCATGTGGTGCGTTCGGTGCCATGTGGTGCGTTCGGTGCC
>CAXSDE010000021.1:0-22724 GCA_964236265.1 uncultured bacterium | reverse complement strand
TGCCATGTGGTGCGTTCGGTGCCATGTGGTGCGTTCGGTGCCATGTGGTGCGTTCCGTGCCATGTGACGCGTTCGGTGCCATGTGGTGCGATCTCCATGCTACCGGTCCCGGCCACCCGAAGGACAACCCCAAGCGGCACGCGGGTGTCCACAAGCGACGGCCCCGCGCCCCGGTGTGGGAACGCGGGCCGGCGCCGGAGGTCAGTCGAGGACCACGCGCAACGTGAACGTGGAGTCGTTGCCGTCCTTGGCCACGGTCATGCCGAGAGCGCCCGTCAGGTGAGCGCTCGAGGACACGGCCGGCGTGATGGACGAGTCGATGTACAGAGCGAAGAGCACGTCGCCCTTGAGAATCATCGCCTTCTTGAAGTGGTCCGTGTCACCGAGGCCGCCCTTGCCCGCGGCGAACGCGTCGCCGTAGGCACCGGGGTCGTCCAGACGAGATCCTTCCCCTCGACCTTGACGGCGTCGAGGAGGTCGGACTGATCGGGGGTCTGGCCAGCCACCTTGCGGAGCAGGTCCAGCGAGTGCTGCGCGTCCTTCGGAGTGAGTCGCACACCACCCTGCGGCGAGCCGTCCTGCGACGTGTCGACCGGGGCCAAGCCGGCGACCGCATCCGTGCCGAGCAGGTCCCCGACGTCGCCCGGGATCGTGATGCCCATCTCGGCGGCCTTGTCCGTCGCCACCTTGAGGTCTGCCGCAGGGATCGATGTCTTGAGCGCGTTGAACGCGGCAGTGACGAGGCGACCGGGGTTGCCGAGGTAGAGCGCCGCGGCGGTGTTGCTCGGCAGCGATGTCAGCGGCGAGGCAGGACGACCGGCAATGTCACCGGACATGACGTTGTTGCCGATGACACGCCCGGTCATCTCGAAACCGTCGTCGAAGGCGTGGACGCCGACGACGTAGCGGCCCGAGTTCTCGGCGCCCTGGAGGCCACCGAACATCGGGCTCATGGCTGCAGCCTGGGCGCCGGCGAGCGCGTAGAGAGCGCCGAGGTCGGCCCAGCCGGTGACGACCTGTCCGGCGCCGAGCGTGGCAACGTCGGCCGTGTAGTTTTTGGCACTGCTGAGGTTGACGGCGGCGGCGGCGGCGACGGCGGCATCGACGACGCTCTGACTCGAGCCCATCACGATGTATTCGTTCCCGACGGCGTAGGCCTTCGGCGAGCTCGATCCGGAGTCGATGGACAGGTCCATGCTGTCGTCGGACGAGGTCGAGCCGGGGCCTGACCGCTTGTCCATGGACAGCGCACCGAAGAGCTTGCGCATCGCCGTCTCGGCCTTCGCCTTGTCCTTGTGCTGGAGCAGGATGATCGGCTCGGGCTCGTTGGTCGTGCCGGGGATCACGGCGACGGCGATGCGGTCCCCCAGCCACGGCTTGACGTCGCTGTCGTAGTCGACGATCGGCACGTTGCCCAGGGCGCTCTTGAGGAGCTCTTCCTTGAGGTCGGTGCCGGTGGCCGAGACCTTGGCCTTGACGCCGGGGATCTTGCGGAGCTGGTCGCGCAGCTTGAGCTTCTGATCGGCGGACGGGTCGAGGTCGACCTCCGCATAGGCCACCGCGGTGGCAGGCACCGCCGACTCCGGCTGGCCGCCGTGGGCGGCCAACTTCTGCCAGATGAAGAAGCCACCGGCGGAGGCGATGATGACCGCGACGACGAGCCCGATGAGCAGCGGCGCCACCCAGCGACGGCGGGGGCGTCGTTGCCGATGGCCAGCGTGCCGTGGGAACCCGCGAGCGGCGCGCCCCCGTCTCCGCCGTTTCCCGGCTGCTGCGGCGCGGCGGCGAAGAATCCCCCGCCCTGCTGAGCGGGGGGCGACTGGTATGGCTGGCCATAAGGCTGTTGCGACGCACCGAAGGCGGGCGCGGGCGCGGGCGCGGGCGGGGGCGTGGCGGCGCCGTCCCCGGCCGCCTGCCACTCGCTGCCGTTCAAGCCGTCGTCGTTTGACATTCATCCCCCTGCAGGAGCGTGACCGAGTGTCGGCCGGACGAGGCCCACCTTCCCACATCGGCCCGACAAGAGCCGTTCCGTTGACCCAGCCGGCCTAGAACCTGTGGAAAAGCCGGAGTCCGCGACTCAGCACGCCTCGAGTGCCCGGGCCCACCTGACCAGCCGGCCGCTGTCGACCGGAGCGCTCGGATCCGGCGCCAGGTGCGCGCCGTGGTGGTAGAGGCTCAAGTAACAGCTCAGGCCGGTGGCCACGGTGCCGCACACGGGCGGCAGGTAGCGCAACGAGTCAGCGTCCGCTGTGGCGACGTCGAACATTTCCAGCTCACTTCCAAGGACAGCGCTCCACGAATGGGTACGGCGTTCATCGACGCGCGCCCTTGGCAGACGTATGACACATTCGGGCTATGCCGCACCCCCGTTGCTTCGCCCAGCCGGCCCAACCGTTGCGTGCCGGGCGCCCGGCGCGCGCACTGCTGGCTCGCCCGCCGCACGACGATCACCGAGGCGGCGGTCGGCAACCAGGCGTCACCCGTCGTGACGGCCGGTAGAATCGCCGTTCCATGGGCCTGCGAAGCGCGGCCCGTTCCCCAGCCGGAGGTGAGGATATGACCGCAGCAGAAACAGGCCAGTGGCAGCTGTACGTCGATGAGGCCCGGCGGGACCACGCGGAAGCCCTCTACCAGTCGCTCGTCCGCGAGGGCCGGTCGCAGGCGGACGACCGCGAGGCGAGCCTGCTCGACAGCCTCGAGCTCATGCCCCGCGGCGAGGCGCTGCGGCGCCTCACGACCGATCTGGCGCCCGGGGTCGCGTCGCCCGTCCCGGCCGACCTCGCAACAGCACTGGCCGACTCGATCCGGCGGCTCGATCCGGAGACGTTCGGGGCCCCGACCCACATCGTCGTCGGCTGAGCGCTCCACGCGACACGCGACACGCGACACGCGAACGTGCGGCAAGATCTCCCGCACCCTCGTCGTCCGTTGTGCCGCTGGGCGTCGCTCCGACGGGGCTAGACGCAGGCCGCGCCGGCGGACGCGTAGATGTCGCACGGCAGCGCCGCGGCAGCCTGCGACGTGCCCTGCGTCCCCACGAGCACGACGGCGGTGAGGACGGCGGTAGATCCTGACGCCGGCAGCGACCTCCGTGACGTGCGAGCCCTGGTCCACAACCTCATGGGTCGACCTCTTCCGTTCCGTGGGTCGACCGTCAAGCACTGGAGTGTCGTGACGGTGAGCGCCACATAGTTCCGCAACGGCCGTCAGTCGTCGCGGCCCTTGTTGCGGCGCCCGACGGAACGCGCGATCTCCCGCGCGGCGTCGCGCTCCGACATCGCCTGCCGCTTGTCGTGCGCCTTCTTGCCCTTG
Source organism: uncultured bacterium (assembly GCA_964236265.1). Lineage (GTDB taxonomy): Bacteria > Actinomycetota > Actinomycetes > JAVEEB01 > JAVEEB01 > JAVEEB01. Next base: position 19,412 of record CAXSDE010000021.1, on the reverse strand, counting down.
GCGAGCGCGATCTCCACCTTGGCGTAGCCGTCCTTGAAATACATCTGCAGCGGCACGATGGTCAGCCCCGACTCGCGCGTCTTTCCGACGAGCCGCGCGATCTCGTCGCGGTGCAGCAGCAGCTTGCGTTGGCGGCGCGGGGCGTGGTTGTTCCACGTCCCCTGCGTGTATTCGGGGATGTGCACGCCCTGGAGCCACAGCTCCCCGTTCTTGATCTCGGCGAAGGCGTCGACGAGTGAGGCGTGACCGGCGCGCAGCGACTTCACCTCCGTGCCGCTGAGCACGACGCCCGCCTCGTAGGTGTCCAGGATCGTGTAGTCGTGCCGCGCCTTGCGGTTCTGCGCGATGAGCTTGCGCCCGACCTCCTTGACCACGCCGTCAGCCCCGCCCAGCCGTGTGCGCGTCGGCGATCAGCCCCGTGAGCACGGCGACGGCCCGCGTCAGCGCGACCGACGGCGAGGAGCCGACGGCGACCTCGATGTCCGGCGTGATCCCGACCCCGTCGACGGAGCGGCCGGCCGGCGTCAGGTAGGTGCCGACAGTGAACTCGACGCCCGCCCCGTCGCCGAGACGGAACGGCTGCTGCACGGCGCCCTTCCCGAACGTCTGCGAGCCGATGACGGCAGCCCTCCCCCGGTCCTGCAGGGCGGCCGTGACGACCTCGGCGGCACTGGCGGTGCCGCCGTCGACGAGGACGACGACCGGCACCGCGGTGTCGGCGTCGCCGACCGCGTCGAGCTGCTCCGGCGGCCCGCCGTTGCGGACGAAGGTGACGACCGGGCCGCTGTCCAGGAAGGCGGACGCGACCTCGACCGCCTCATGCAACAGGCCACCGGGGTTGCCGCGCAGGTCCAGCACGACGCCGGTCGCGTGCGCGGCCGCGACATCGGCGCGCACCTTCTTCCCGACCCCGCGGGTGAAAGAGGTCAACGTGATCTTCACGACCCCGTCGTGCAGGCGGGTCATGGTCTCGTCGGCGTCCGCCATGACGACACGGGTCATGGTGGCCGGCCGCGTCACCCCGCCATGCAGGACGTCGACGGTCACGTCCGTGCCGACGTCACCGCGCAGGGTCGAGGAGATGTCGGGGACGGACATGTCGACCAGCGGACGGCCCGCCACCGTGAGGAGGACATCGCCCACGGTCAGTCCGGCGCGGTCGGCGGGGCTCCCCGGCTGGACGGAGGACACCGAGATGTGGCCCGCCGGGTCGCGACGCACGGTGACGCCGACGCCCGTGTAGTGGCCGTCGATCGCCTGCTCGAAGCGCGCGTATTGTGCCGGGTCGAGATAGGCGGCCCACCGGTCGTCGAGGCTGTCGAGCAGGGCCTGGGCGCTGCGGCGATCGAGCTTCGCATCCCCGGGACCGGCCGTGGCGAGCTCCTCGGCGGCCGATTCGCGCACCGGCGGGGCCGCACGCACCGCGGGCGCGGCGCTGCCTGCCGATCCGCCGAGCATGCCTGCGCCGTAGGCGCCGGTCACGACCGCGAGGAGCGCGACCGTGCGGCGACGGGAGGGAGTCAGGACAGGCACGGGGCAAGGATACGGAAAGAACGCCCCGCCCGCCTCCGCCGAATGGCCGCGCCGTGTCAGACGCGCAGATAACGGATCAGGCTGATCCACGACGTGAGCACCGACAGGACGACCGCGAGTGCGAGCAGCCACCCGACCGTGCCGAGGATCTCGTGGGAGCCGACGAGTGGCAGGTTGCTCAGCGGCGTCCCCTTCGAGGTGAGCACCACGCGTTTCTCGATGAACAGTGCCGCGATCGCGAGACCGCAGCCGATGACGGCCGCGATCGCCGACTGCACGAGGAACGGCAACCGGATGTAGTAATTGGGTGCGCCGACCAGCCGCATGATGCCGAGCTCCCGCCGTCGGCTGTGCGCCGCGACGAGCGTGGAGTTGAGGACGAGCAGGATCGCGGCGAGCAGGCCGGCGACGCCGGCCCCCAGGGCAAGCAGTTGCAACTTGCTGAGGAATCCGGTGAGCCCGGACAGCAACTTGCCGAAGTCGGTGACGGTGTCGACGCCCGGGCGATGGGTGAAAGCGCTTGTCAGGACGTCGAAGTCCCGCGGGTCCTTCAGCTTCACCCGGAAGCTCGGCGGCAGCGTGTTGGGTCCGGTCAGCGCGAGCAACGTGGGCTGGTTTGCGTAGTAGCGCTTGAAGCGTTCGTACGCCTGCTCCTGCGTCTCGTACTGCACGTCCGCGACCTGGGGCATGGTGTGCAGCTGGTCGAACACCTCTTGGCGCTGGGCGTCCGTCGTCGCGACGGGGCACGACGGGGTCTTGGACTCGCCGCACAGAAAGATGGTGACCTGCAGCTGCCCGTAGAAATAGTCGCCGATGAACTCGGTCTGCTTGCGCACGAGCATGGCGTTGCCGATCAGACTCAGGGCGATCGCCACGTTGACCACCATGGCGATGGTCAGGGTCGCGTTGCGCCGGAATCCGGTCCAGATCTCGGCGAGGAAGAACTGCGGGCGCATGTGGTCCTTCGGAGGTCAGCGTGCGTTCGTCGGGCAGCGTGCGTTCGTGCGGACAAGCATCTCGTCGTACGACGAAAGGAACGGCCGGTCACCGCGAGTAGCCGTAGACACCGCGTTCCTGGTCGCGGACGACGACCCCCCGGTCGAGCTCCACCACGCGGCGACGCATCGAGTCGACGATGGCGGCGTCGTGCGTGGCCATCACCACCGTGGTGCCGGTGCGGTTGATGCGGTCGAGCAGCCGCATGATGCCGATCGACGTGTTGGGGTCGAGGTTGCCGGTCGGCTCGTCCGCCAGCAGGATCATCGGCCGGTTGACGAACGCGCGGGCGATCGCGACGCGTTGCTGCTCACCACCGGACAACTCCGTCGGCATGCGGCCTTCCTTGCCGGCCAGTCCGACCAGGTCGAGCACCTCCGGCACCACCCGGTTGATGGTCGCGCGGGGCTTGCCGATCACCTCGAGCGCGAAGGCGACGTTCTGGTGGACCGTCTTGCTCGGCAGGAGGCGAAAGTCCTGGAAGACGGTGCCGATCGAGCGGCGCAGCGTCGGGATCTTCCAGCTGTGGAGGCGCTTGAGGTCCTTGCCCGCGACATGGATGATCCCGTCGTCCGGCTTCTCCTCGCGCATGACCAGCCGCAGGAACGTCGACTTACCGGAGCCCGATGCGCCGACCAGGAAGACGAATTCACCTTTTTCGATATTGACCGAGACATCGTTGAGAGCGGCACGGTGACCCGTGGGGTAGGTCTTGCTCACACGTTCGAACTTGATCACTGTCGGTGCGTCCCGGAGGTCGGCGGCGGCCTGGGGCCGGTTGGCCTGCCTAGGCTAACTCCCCCGGCTGCACGGACCCCGCAGGAGCACGCCCGAACGCGGGGCGATTCGGCCGGGGCTCAGGGGAAACATCCGAGCTGCCGAGAACGTTCGAAGTGGCAGTGGGCACGCTGGGCCGGATAGTGTTCTCCGACCCCGACGAGTGGAGGCGACGTGACGGAGCACCTCGTCTGCGCCGCCTGCTCCCGCCCGGTCGCCGAGGGCCGGTGCCCGACCTGCCGGGCCAGCCGGGCCAGCCGCCAGCAGTCCGGCCCGGACGCGTGGCTGACGCCCGAGCTCCTCGTGCTCCTCATCGGCCTGGTCGCCATCCTCTCGGTCGTCCTGTCCCACCTCGTGCGCTGAGCCCTTACGGCCAGACCCCGTCGCCCGGGGTGTCGTCGCCAACCCCGTCCTGCTGGCAGTTGCCGCGGTAGGGGTCCGGCATGTCCGGATAGACGGTCAGCCAGTAGGCCCTCGCCATGCGCTGGCCCTCGCCGGCGGGCGCGCCGAACAGTTCTGCCGCCTTCTCGGTGCGCTGCATCGACTCGCACTCCGCCTGGGCCTCGCTGTAGATCCCGTCGAGATGCATGGCCTCGTGCACGAACACGTGCAGCGCGACGAGTTGCTTGTGTGTGGTGTGCTTCTTGTCCGACCGGATCCAGGCGCCGAGGTCGTGACAGACGTCGCGCATCAGCTGCGCCTTCTTCGGCAGGCTCCCGTCCTGCTCGTAGGGCACATATCCCTCGAGTTGCGACACGCTCACCAGTGCAGCGCCTAGCCGCTCGCAGTGAACGGCCACCGGGTGTTTGTTGTGCAGCAACTGCTCGGCCACGGCACCGTAGCGGGCGTCCGTCTGTCGCCACTGAATCTCGAAGACGCCCGTGACGAGAAACACGACGGCCAGGGCGGCGATGACGCGGACATGGCTGCGCCCGCTGGTGTGCTGGCGGTAGCCGAGCCACGCCATCCCAGCGACCATCGCGAGAAGGAAGAAGGGTCGCACCTGCCGATGATCGGCAGCCGCGGGCCTTCTCTACAACGGCCGGCCCGGCTACGCCCGGCGCTCAGCCAGCTTCGGCGCCCTCGCGAACGACTAGCTCTTGCCGCCGCCGGCGCGCCAGCGGATGCCGCCCTCGATGAACTCGTCGATCTCGCCGTCGAGGACCGCGTTGACCGCGCCCGTCTCGACGTCGGTGCGTAGGTCCTTCGCCATCTGGTAGGGGTGCAGCACGTAGTTGCGGATCTGATTGCCCCAGCTCGTGGTGACGTCGCCGCGGATGTCGTTCATCTTCGCGAGGTCCTCCTGCCGGCGTCGTTCGAGCAGCTTCGCCGCAAGCACGGTCATCGCGGTGGCCTTGTTCTGGATCTGCGAGCGTTCGTTCTGGCAGGACACGACGATTCCGGTCGGCAGGTGCGTGAGGCGCACGGCCGAGTCGGTCGTGTTGACGCCCTGACCACCCGGGCCGGACGACCGGTAGACGTCGACGCGCAGCTCGTCGTCGGCGATCTCGACGTGGTCGGTCACCTCGACGACCGGTGTCACGTCGACCCCGGCGAAGCTCGTCTGCCGGCGCGCCTGATTGTCGAACGGCGAGATGCGCACGAGGCGGTGCACCCCGTGCTCGCCCTGCAGGATGCCGTACGCGTACGGGACCTTGACCTGGAACGTCACCGACTTGATGCCGGCTTCTTCTGCGTACGACGTCTCGTAGACATCGAGGGCGTAGTTGTGGCGCTCGGCCCACCGCGTGTACATGCGCAGGAGCATCTGCGCCCAGTCGGCGGCGTCGACGCCGCCGGCCTGGGAGTTGATGGTGACGAGCGCTTCTCGGGCGTCGTATTCCCCCGCGAGCAGCGTGCGCACCTCGAGCGTGTCGATGGCCGCGGCGATCGACGCGACCTCCTCCGTCGCCTCGGCGGTGGTGTCCGCGTCGCCCTCCTCCTCGGCCATCTGCAGCATCAGCTGGACGTCGTCGAGCCGGCGCCGGAGCGACTCGACCCGGTTGAGTTCTCCCTGGACGAAGCTCAGGCGGCTCGTGACCTTCTGCGCACGCTCCTGGTCGTCCCACAGGTCCGGTGACGCGGCCTGATCGTTGAGGTCGGCGAGTTCGGTGCGCATGGCGGGGACATCGAGCACCGCCTCGATGTTGAGCAGGGTCACGTCGAGGCGTTTGAGCTGATCGGTGATGTCGTCGCTGGGCACGGGCGCCAGCCTAGTCGAGCGTGGCGCGCGGGCAGCTCGGCCAGCAGCGGCCAGCAGCGGCCAGCAGCGGCCGGAGCCTCAGCCGCAGGTTGCGACCGGCTGGTCACCGCAGCGCAGGACCGCCGAGGCAGCCTGCGTGATGCCGATCCCATGGGTGGCAACGGCCCGGTTGTTGTCCGTGGTAAACCAACTGACGAACGGCAGCGAGACCGTCGCGTGCACGGTCACCGTGACCGTGTTGGCCTGGCCGACGGCGGCGGTTGCGGACTGGAAGCCGGGAAAGCGGCCGGGCACATCGTTGTCGGCCACATAGGTGTCGACAGCCTGCTGCGCCAGGGCGGTGAGAATCGGCAGGTCGGCGCCCTGGATCCCGCCGGAATGGTAGAGCGTGTTCTTGTCGATCTCCTGGGCGGCAGCCAGGGCCGCGCCGTCGGCGACGGTGGCGACGCCGCGCGACTTCATGAACAACTCCGTCACGTCGATCACGGCCAGGAGGAGCAGCGACGCGACCATGCTGAAGATCACGATCAGCGGCACGACCGTGCCACTGTCGTCGGTGGTGCGCGTCGCGCGGCCCGTCATGGGCCGGTGTTGGTGTAGTCCGCGAACTTGTCGAACACTTCGTCGTGCTGCCCGTGCACCGAGATGGTGCCGCCGTTGATCCCCAGGGCTCCCAGCAGCGGGAGCTGCACGGGCACCGTCACCGTCACGCGCACCCAGTGGTCGGCAGTGAAGCACGTGTCCTGCTGCGGGGCCGCCTGGCCGGCGCGGCTCATGCAGCTGTCACTGAAGGTGGCCGGCACAAACGGCAGGCCGTGGTCGGTCATCGTCAGCGACGCGGCCGTCGTCGCGCGCTTGTCCGCCGTGGGCACGTCACCGTTGGGCGTCGACACGTACGCGCGGCCCGCCGAGCGGGTCGCCTCTGTCACGGCGAACACCGCCCGCTGCACCTGGAAGGCGAACAGGATCGCGTACGTGATCGGCACCAGCAACAAGATGCCGAGCCAGAAGAACTCGATGAGCGCCGACCCGCTGTCGGCCGAGGCACCGCGCAGCCGGCGCCGCACCCAGCCGGTCATCGGCCCTCCGCGACCGCGTGCCCGGTGACGTGAAGAGTCAGCGTCTGCGACGCCGTGATGAACCCGAACATCGGGATGGGCGCGGACACGTCGACCTGCACCAGCCCGCCCGCCTCCTTCGAGGTCACGACCGTCGTCATGCTGCCGGTGATCTCGCCGGCGATGATTGCCTCGGTCTTCGCCTTCGCGTCCGCCGCCGTGCGGTTGGCGTTGGCGCCGTACCGAGCGCCCTCGGCCGCCGACGACACGAGCACGTTGCGGACGTAGAGGATGATGCACAGTTGCACGAGCGCGAGGAACAGCGCCGTCAGCAGCACCCCCACCAGGACAAAGTCGACGACCGCCGCACCGCGTTCGTTCCGAGCACGGTGCACGTCAGCCTGAGAAATCAGGGACAGGGGGCGGCGGCACCACCGGCGGCGGCGCCCGGGTTGGCGGACGCGCAGTTGGTGACCGTGGTGCGCGCGTTGTCGAACAGGCCGCGGAGCCACGGGCCGGCGAGTCCCCAGATGATCGCCGCGATCGCACAGGTCATGATCGTGATCATGACCCAGCCCGGGACGTCGCCGCGCTCGTCGCCGATCCCCTGCCGGACGCGTGCCTCGACGTACCGGACCATCAGTTCTGCGTTGTTCATTGCCGCTCCCTAGGATGTGTGACCACTGACTGCTCGCGCGCACGACTACGGCACCGTGACCGTGAGGTTGTAGGCGCCCGGAAAAATCATGAAGAGAATGGTGATCGGCAGCACGAAGAAGACGACGGGCACCATCATCCCGATCTCCTTGCGGCCGGCCGACTCCATCAGGTCGCGCTTGCCGGCCTCGCGCGCATCGATCGCCTGCGCGCGGAGGACGTCGGCGAGCGGGGTGCCGCGCTCGACGGCGACCGCGACGCCGTCGGCGAATCGCGAGAGCGGCAGCAGGCCGGTGCGCGCTCCCAGGGTCTCCAACGCCACCGTGATGGAGGCGCCGGCCCGGATGTCGGACAGCGTGCGCTCGAGCTCAACCGACAGTTCGCCGCGGGTGAGCCGGACGACGCGTTCCAGGGCGCCCACCGGGCTCTCACCCGCGCTCACGGCGAGTGCGATGAGTTCGGCAACCGTCGGGAACTCGGCGAGCATGCGCGCCTCGCGCTTCTTGACCTGTCCACTCAGATGCCGGTCGCGGCCGAACACGCCCGCCAACGCCCCGAGGACCACGAGACCGAGGCCTTGCACCGCCAGGACGCGATGCGCCTTCAACGACAGCATGACCATCAACAGAACGGCTGCCAGAATCCCGCCTAACGCCCACATGGCTTGTTGCGTCCGGAACTCATTGACGGTGATCGTGTTGCCCAGCCGATCCAGCCGCCGGCGCACATCTGCCGTGCCGCCGAGGATCTTGTCGATACGTGCACCGACGTCCTTGGCCGTGTCGCGCAGCACGCGTTCGAAACGGCCGCCGCGCTCCACACTTCGCCGGGCGAGCAGACGCGACGGCAGCGCGGTGTCACGCAGGTAAGGACTGAGACGGTCGTCGAGGCGAATCATCCGGCGCGGCGGACTCGACACGAACGCGAGCATCACGCCGCCGGCGGCCATGGCGCCCAGCGCGACGCCGGTGAACACCGAGTTCATCGCAGCACCCGCGCGTCTTCCGGAAGCCGCGCGATGCGCATCATGACGCGGTACGCGACGAACGACACGCCACCGCCGACGGCGAGGACGATCGCTCCGAGCTTCGTGTTGTAGGCGTGGGCAGAGGCGGGCTGCGACGCGATGATGGCCAGCACGATCCACGGAGACGCCAGCGAGAGTCGGGCGGCGTTGACCGTCCAGCCCTGCCGGGTCTCGAGTTCGCCGCGCGTGCGTGAGTCTTCGCGGAGAAACGTCGACAGTGTGCGCAGCAGGCGACCGAGGTCGTTGCCACCCACCTCGCGGGCCATCCGGACGGCTTCGATGACTCGGTCGGCCACCGGGTCGGCCAATTCGGCCTTGAGACGGTCCAGCGACGGACCGAGGTGCCCGGTCGCCCGGTAGTCCTCGGCAAACCGGTTGAACGCCGGCCGAAGGCGTTCGGGACCGCGGACCGCCAGCGACGCGAGCGCCTCGGGCAGGGAAAGCCCTGCGCGCACCCCGGATGCGAGGTTGTCGACGACATCCGGCCAAAGGTCGCGGACCTCCTTGAGATTGCGCAACCGACGCCAGTTGATGAAGCTCCGCGGCGCAATGGCGGCGAACACCGCAAAGGCAATGGCAATCGTGAACGACTGAGAGATGCCGAACATGACGAGCAGTGTCACCACGGATGCGACGGCCGTTGCGCCGTAGAACTGCAGGGGCGTCACCGCGGGCATGCCCGCTTGAATCAGCCGATCCTGCAGAACCTCTTGGCGGTCAGTCTTTTCTCTGCCCGCCGGCTGGGGCTCCACGATGAAGGACTGGATGATCAGCAGCACCCCGATGCCGAACAAGAGCCCGACGAGAATGCCGTTCATCGGTCGGCCGCCGCGTACGCGGCGGCTTCCGTCGGCCGCGCCCAATCGTGGGACAGCAACTGCTGCAGGTCGTAGCCGGCGATCGCGTACCGCTCCTGGTGGGGCGGATAGCCGTCCGCGCGCACAAGTTGACCGCCGCGCATCGTGAAGATGTCCGCGGTCTCGATCACGCTGCCCTCGACGCGACCGGGAACGGCCACGATCTCACCGACGTGCCGGTGACCCGTGGCCTCCCGCCGCACGTGCACCACGAGGTCGACGGACGACGCCACGGTCGGCACGACGAACGCGTGTCCCACGTTCTCGCCCGCGAGCAGCGGCAGCGTGCACAGCTTGGTGACGGCCTCGCGTGCTGAGTTGGCGTGGATGGAGCACATGCCCGGCAACCCCGAGTTGAGCGCGATGAGGAGGTCGAGGGCCTCCTCCTGGCGCACCTCCCCGACGAGCAGCCTCTCGGGCCGCATACGCAGGGCTTCCTTCACCAGCCGGCGCAGCGGCACCTCGCCGGTGCCTTCGAGGTTGGGCTGGCGGCACTGCATGGCGACCACGTCGGGCAGCGGGATCTGCAGCTCGAAGACTTCCTCGCACGTCACGACCCGCTGGCGGGGTGGAATGCAGGAGGCGAGGCAGTTGAGCAGCGTTGTCTTCCCTGCCTGCGTGCCGCCGGCGACGATGATGTTGAGCCCGGCAGCGACCGAGGCCTCGAGGAACGCCCCCGCTTGCGGCGTGAGCGACTTGAGCCGAACGAGTTCGTCGACATGGGTGGCCTTCACCACGAACTTGCGGATGTTGACGGCCCAGTGCTTGCGTGTGATGTCGGGGATGGTGACGTGCAGGCGGCTCCCGTCGGGGAGCATCGCGTCCACGAACGGGGTCGAGAGGTCGATCCGACGGCCGGACGACTTGAGCATCCGTTCGACGATGTCGCGCACGGACGTCGGAGTCAGGACGATGTTGGTGAGCTCGCTGACACCCTTGCGGGCGGCGAAGACCCGACCGGGCTCGTTGACCCAGATCTCCTCGACGTCGCGGTCGTCGAGGAGCCCCTGCAGCGGCCCGAAGCCCGCCACCGAGTCGAACACGGACCGCGCCGTGTCCTCGGGGTCGGCCAGCGGCGGCAATTGACCGGCCATCGACCGCTCGTCGTACTCGGCAATGACATCGGCCACCAGTGCGCGCATCTCGGCGGGCGCAGCCATGGGATCGATGCCGCGGCGACGGACGAGCTCGCGGACTTCGTCCTCGACCAGTTGCAGAGCGCTGTCCACGGTCCCCCTTCCCGTTGCCGTTGCCGCGGACTGGGAGGGTAGCGAAAAGGGGCAGATCGACTCAACACGTCATTCACAGAACACGAGCGGACATGTCGACGCACGGTGACCGTTGGTTCACTTTACGCCGGATCGAGCACCGCCGCAGGCACGAAGCGCGTCCGGCGCAGCGCAGGCCTCGACAGGAAAGTTCACCCGATTGCCGCAAACCTCCAGCGGCCTCAGACGCGTCCGATGAGCTCCTCGAGCTCGCTCAGCGCATACCACTCCAGCGATTCGTCGTCCGTGGCATCGACCTCGAACTGCGCTTCCGGGTCGCCGGCGTCGGCCCGCAGGATGACCGCTCCCGCCCGGCGCACGGTCTCACCGGCCGACGCATCGTCGACGAGCAGTGACTCGAGCAGGTCGTACGGCACAGGGTGCGAGATCGCCACCGCGGCGGGATGGACATCCGGCGTCGGCGCGAGCCACTCGTCCGGCACGTCGGCGGCGATCACGACGCGGCGCCGTTCGGCGATCGGGTCAACGGCGAGCAGGCGGATGGCATCGTGGGCAGCGGCGGTCGTTGCTGCGAATTCGAGCTCCTCGTCGTCGCCGTCGGCGTACCACTCACGCAGCGCCGGGGTCACCGCGAAGGCGCGGCCAGGCGTCGTCGGCACGACACGCTCATCGGCGAGCTTGTCCAGCACGGTGAACGTCGCCGGCAGGTAGACACGCACGTCTGCTCCATCCACCTCGAGTGCGGCCGTCCGCCGCACGAGTCCCGTGTGGCCGTGCCCCCTGTGGAGGCCACCATAGGCGATCAGTCCCCGTCACGTCGTACGCCACGCAAGCCGGCGGACGGCCCGCCGCGCCCCGCCCCGCCCCGACGTCCTCAGGACGGCTGACCGGTCGCCGGCAACGCGTCGTCGTGCACCACGGAGATGCCCGACGGCCACCGCAGCAATGGTCGTGCCAGAACGAGGAGCGCGAGAGCTCCGGCGCCGGCGACGACATAGCGCGGATCCACCCGGGTCGCCACCGCCCCTCCCACCAGCATCGCCGCAGCCTGCACGAAGGTGAGCAGCCCTTGAGCCAGGCCCATTGCCCGCGCACGCAGGTGGTCGGGGGTCTGGAGCACGAAGGCCGCGTTGGCCACGTACTGGAAGCACAACAGCACCCCGACCAGGACCCAGAGCACGAACACGATCGTGGGCCCCACCGGGAGCGCGGTGGCGATCAAGGGGACGCAGACGCCGATCGCGAGCGGCCGGATGAGTCGTGGCTGGCTCGCCGCCGGGACCAGGCGCGTCAGGGCGAAGCCGCCGATGGCCGCCCCGATGGGGATGGCCGCGACGATCAGGCCTTGCTCGACGCCCGTGACGCCGTGCTGCTGGGCGTACACGACGGCGAGGCCCTCGGCGACCGCGCACGCGGCGAGCGTGACGCCGCCGACGGTGATCAATGCGCGCAGCATCGGGCGGGAGAACACGTCGCGCGCGCCGCTGATCATCATCGCGACCAGACCTTCCTCGGCCCCGAGTGCGACCGGGCTCGCGTCGGAGCCGGTGCGGACGAAGGTCATGAGCACCAAGGCGGAGACGGCGAAGGTGGACGCGTCGATCAGCAGGGCCCCGTCGCCCCCGATGGTGGCGACGGCGGCCGCCCCGATGACGTAACTGAGGATCTGCGAGACCTGGGCGGCGATGGCGGTCGCCGTGCTGGCCGCCATGTAGTCGCGACCCTGCACGACGTGCGGCATCAGCGCGGCCCGGCTCGCTTCGAACGGCGGCGCGAAGAAGGCGGCGAGGAGGAGCAGGCCGAGCGGGGCGACCGGGGACCAGCCGGCAGCGAGACCGACGGCGCCCAACCCGACGAGGCAGGTCCGTGCGACATCGCACACGACCATGACGTGCCGGCGCGGGAATCTGTCACCGAGGCTGCCGAGGAGCGGGCCGCCGAACAGCGCCGGCAGGTAGGACAACGCAAAGGTGAAAGCTGCAATGAACGGCGAGTGCGTCCGCTCCAGGAAGACGATCGCCAGCGCCACGCGCGCCAGATCGTCCCCGGCGAGCGACAACGTATTGGCGATCGCCAGCGCCCGGAATTCGCGGTTGTGGCGCAGCACGGAGCCGATCGTCACGCGCCCTGCGTCCGCGCCGGTCACGCCGTCCCCCTTGTGCCGTGTGCCCGCGACGTTAGTGCGAACGGGTGACGCGTGTGCACGAGTTGCGAGAAAAGGGCCGTCCGTTGCCGGGTCGTCGGGTCGTCGGGTCGTCGGGTCCTCAGGTCTTGGAACGAGCGCGGCGCAGGGTGCCCTTCGTCGCCGGCACCGTCCCGGTCCGGCGGCGGCCCCGCGCGGCAGGCTGCGCGGCGTCCTGAGCGAGGAAGGACTTCGCGAGCCGGGCGAGGGCCACCCGGGCGCCCGACGAGGACGCGGCGGCGGCGAGCGGCTGGCCGCCGGCGAGCGCGCGGTCACAGGCGACCCGGTCGTACGGCACGTATTCGACGGGCGTGATCCCGGCATACCGGTGCAGCGCGCCCGCGATCTCGGACTGCACGTCCCCCGGGACGACCACGCCCCGCATCTTGTTGACGACAACCGCGATGTCCGCCTCGGTGGCCGCGCGCAATTCGGGCAGCGCCCGGATGAACCGCTGGATGCCGATCGGGTCCGCGGCGACGACGGCGAGGACCAGGTCCGCCTCGCCGAGCGCGGTCAGGGTCGCGCCGTTGCGCCGCGGCGCCATCGTGTCGTACGCCAGCTCCTCGTCCTGTTCGAGCGAGAAGCCGCAGTCGACGATGCTGCACGCGGCGAGCCGCCGGGACATCTGCAATACGTGCTCGACGGCGCTGGGGCGGAGTTCGGGCCACCGGTCCGGCCGCGTGATGCCCGTCAGGACACGCAGCCGCGGCGTGAGTGCCCGCGCGAGGCGGGCCAGCGCCGGCACGTCGAGCGAGCCCGTGTTGGCCATCCGGCACGCGGCGGCGATCCCGGGGGACTCCTCGAGCATGCCGAGGGCCTGGGCGAGCGCGCCGCCGTAGGCGTCCGCGTCGATCAGGAGCGTGGCGACGTCGAGGCGCGCGAGCTCGTCGGCCAGGGTCAGGGCGACCGTCGTGCGGCCCGGCGCCCCCGTCGGCCCCCACACGGCCACGAGGCGGCCGTTGGCGGTGGCGACATCGAAGTCGGCGTCATCGTCCGGGACACTCCCGAAGCCCGGCGGCAGAGCGGAGAGCGGGTCGGCGTAGTCGAGGCCACTGCCACGCCCGTCAGCCGCTGCGGTCGCGGCGGTGACGGCGAGGGCGACCTCTGCAGGGGTCGCGCCGGCGGCGAGCACGTGCTCTGCGCCGATCTGCCGGAGCCACCGTTCGGCACCCTCGTCGCCCCCGGGCACGAGCGCCACGACCGAGACACCGGCTGCGCCCAATCGGGCGAGCACGTCACGGTCGAGTCGGCGCAGGTCCGAGGAGATGATCGCGCAGCGTGTCGTGCCCACGGTGGCCGCGGCGATGAGGTCCGCGACGTCGACGCACCGCCGCACGACCGTGATGCCGTGCGAGGGCCGGTCGAAGGCCGCCACGAGGGCACCTTCGACGGCCGGGTCACCGATGGCCGTCAGGACGGGGATGGCCACTCAGGGAACCTTGGTGATGTGCACGTCAACCAGATCCATTGCATCCGACTGCATCGCTGTGAGGATGTCGTCGACCCGCTCCGTCGGGATCACGAGGACGACACTCGAGCCACCGCCGCCGCCACCCAGACCGCCCGGTGTGACTCCGACGCCTGCATCAACTGTCACGTTCGCCATGAGGAGCGAGGTGATGCTGTTGGCCGTGGTGTAGATGTCGACGAGACTCCCGCTACGGAGTCCGGGCGGGTAGTGCCCTCCCCGCACAGGCACCGTGACCCAGCGGAAAGGTTGCGTTCCGACAGGCGCCAGCTGCGCGGGGCCGCCGATGGCCGCTGCCGGCAGGAGCTCGCCGGCCGCGACGGGACGCAGCACGACATATCCGGGCGGGATCGACCCGGTCAGATAGGCGTGCTGTTGCTGGTCGGTGAAGAGCCGCACCTTCACGGGCGTGACGTCGGCACTCGTAATGGTCATCCCGACGGTCATCGGCCGGGTCGCGACCAGCGCGAAGGACGACTGGTCGGCGCCGGCGATGATCTTCGCTCCGAGGAGGACCGACCCGATCACGAGCAGCACGCCGCCCACGAACCGGAACTGCGTCCATTTCGGTTTCTTGGGCCGCGCTGCCCCCGGCGAATCGGCGATGCCCTGCAGATCAACCGTGTTCCCGCGCTCTACCCCCAGTGTTGTCACCGGTGGATCGTGCCAGAAGTGGACGAATTTGATCAAATTGATCACTGGCGGCAGGCGCTGTGGACAAGTCCGGCGGCGCCGGCCACCGCCGTGCCAGAGTGATCCCCGACGGTGCGAGCGGGAGGAGGTTTTTCGATGGACAAGCGATTCCTGCAGTTGTCCGACGTGGCCGAAGTCCTCAATATCTCGGCGTCCCAGGCCTATGCGCTGGTGCGCAACGGCGACCTGCCGGCCATCAAGATCGGTGGCCGGGGGCAGTGGCGCGTCGAGTCGGCGGAGCTCGAGGCCTATATCAGCCGGTGCTACGAGGAGACGCGCACGTTCGTCTCCGCTCATCCGCTCGGCGGCGCCGACGAGGCTGAATTCTCTTAGGCCCCGCCGCGGCGGCCGCAACTATGCCGGCCGCACGAACGCCAGCGCCGCAATCGGGACCGTCCGCACGACGCGCCGCGAGGCCTCGGTCCGCGAGCCCGGCTCTGACACCTCCACGAAGTCCGCCCCCGCACGCACGAGCGCGCCGGTCACCCGGCTGCCGTCGACGAAGCAGATCAGCACCTCACCGCGATCCCGCACCAACCGGCGCAGCGCATAGCGCAGGTCGAGCTTCGACTCGACCTTCGCCGGCCGGGACGGGTCAGCCGACATGCGGCCCAGGCCGGTCACCCATAGGACCGCCGCCGCGGGGACGAGGACGGAGCGCCCCGTCTCGTCCAGCACCAGTGCCCAGTCCGGTCCGTACGACGTGATCGGGCCCGTGACCACGTCGCCGCTGACCAGTCGCACCGTCGACGGAGTGCCGACGTTCGCGGCCAGGCGGTCGACCAATCGCAGCCGCGCCGCCTCGAGGCGAGACCTGTCGGCCACCTCGGCGGCCAGCTCTGCCGCCTCGGCCGCTGCCCACTGACCTTCCAGGTCGGAAAAGAGCGCGTCCCAGCGCATGAGGTCCTCCTCTGTCGCGGCTTCCGCAGCCTGCGTCACCGCCTGCGCGGAGTCAAGTCGCAGCCGCAGGTTGACACGTTGTCTCGGGGGCAATAGAACTTCATCACAAGCAAACGCACGCAAATGAAGGATCAGGCACCCAGGTGATGTCAACTCAGGGCAAGCGAGCGCTCACCGCGCTGGCGCTCGGCATGGCCGGTGCCGCCCTGCTCGTGGTCGCCCGGCCGGCGGGTCGCCTGCCGGAGCTGTCCGGCCTGAGCGCCTGGCTGACCGAGACCCCCGCGGAGACGGCGGTGCTGACGCTCGCCTGGTCACTCGGCTGGGCCGCCGTCGCGTGGCTCACGGCGGTGGCCGTCCTCGCCGCAGCCGCTGCCGTGCCGGGGGTGACCGGCGGGCTCGCCCGCCGCCTGTTGGGCCTGGTCGCCCCGCGCGCCGTCCGCCGCGCCCTCGAGGTGGCCCTCGGCCTGTCGCTCGCCGCGGGGCCGCTCCTCGGCGGCGTGGCGAACGCCGCGGCCCCCCCGGCGGCCCCTCACAACGCCGTGCTGAGCGTTCCGAGCCTGGACCGGCCGATGACGGCGATCCCGTCGCTCGACCGCCCACTCCGGCAGCCCGCCGCCGCCGCCGTCCCCCTGCTCGACCGGCCCACCCAGCCGCAGCGCCCCGTCACCGTCCACCGCGGCGACTCGTTGTGGCTCATCGCCTCTCGCGGCCTCGGCGGCCACCCCTCCGACGCGCAGATCGCCGCCGAGTGGCCGCGCTGGTACGACGCCAACCGCGACGTGATCGGTGCCAACCCCAACCTGATCCAGCCCGGCCAGCACCTCGAGCCGCCGCACGACGCACCCACCCGTTCCTGACCGTCCCCGCGCACGCCACCGCCCACCTCCAGGAGCCACCATGTCCGTCCTCGCACTCGAGCCGCACTACGACCTCCACCTCGCGAACGTGCCGGCCTTCGAGCCGCCGTACGACGACGAGCTCGGCGACGACGCCGGCGCCTCCGGTGCGACCCCGCTGCCGTTCGGGCTGCGCCGGCTCCAGCTCGTCCCACCGCTGCCCACGTCGAGCCCGGCCGCGGCCGTGGACGACGAGACGTTCTTCGGCCCGCAGCGGACCACGACCGCGGCGCTGCCCGAGGTCAAGGCCTGGTCGCACCGCTTCGTGACGGCGATGCTCGAGACGGTCGAGGGCCGCCGGGGCTTCGCCCAGGTCGCAAGGTTCGTGTCGCCGGGCCTCGCAGCGGACATCGAGCGCACGTCCAAAGTGCGCGCACGCATGGCGGCGGCCCGCTCCGCGGGTCAGGCCGTGCTGGTGCGCAGCGTCCATGTGTGCGAGATCGAGGACGGTGTGGCAGAGGTGTCAGCGGTCGTCCGTCGCGGTGCGCGCACGCTGGCGGTCGCCCTTCGCCTCGAAGGCATCGACGGCCGTTGGGTGTGCACGGCCCTGCAGATGTGAGGTGTCGTACGACTGCAACGTCGTACGACGAGAAAGGGAGCACCGGCTGGGCGGCCGGTGCTCCCTTTCTCGTGACGCAGCTGGTGTTGTCAGCCGGCGCGCGCGCCGGGCGCGCCGTGGCACACCTTGTATTTCTTGCCACTGCCACAGGGACACGGCTCGTTGCGGCCGACCTTGTGCACGTCGTCGGTCGAGGCCTCCGTGCGCTCCACGTGCGCACCACCGTCGAGCGAGGGCGCCGAATACTGGAGGTTGGCCGGGCGCGGCGGCGCGACGAGGCCCTTGGGCAGCGCGTCACGGGGAGTCACCAGCATCGGCGCCGCCGGCGGGGTTGTCTCGGCGCGCGCACCGACCGCCGCCAGGCCGTCGTCCGGATCGATCTCGACCGCTGGCGCCGCCGGCTCCTCGGGTGTCACATCGACGTGGAAGACGAAGCCGACCGACTCCTCCTTGATGGCCTCGAGCATCGCGTTGAACATGGAGAAGCCCTCGCGCTGGTATTCGACCAGTGGGTCGCGCGACCCCATCGCGCGCAGGCCGATGCCCTCCTGGAGATAGTCCATCTCATACAGGTGCTCGCGCCATTTGCGGTCGACGACCGACAGGATCACCCGGCGCTCGACCTCGCGCATGAGCTCGGAACCGATTCCCGCCTCGCGTTTCTCGTAAGCGGCGGTGGCGTCCGCCGCCACGTCCTCGAGCAACTGGTCGGCCGTCAGCGACTCGCGGCGCGCCTCGTAGTCCGCGAGGGGAAGCGAGATGGGATAGAGGGTGCGCAGGGCGGTCCAGAGCCGCTCGAGGTTCCATTCCTCGACGAACCCCGTCGCCGTCTCCGCGGTGACATAGCCGGCGACCGCGTCGTTGATCATGTGGTTGACCTGCTCGTGGACGTCCTCGCCCTCGAGGATCTTGCGGCGCTCGTCGTAGATGACGTGGCGCTGCTTGTTCATGACCTCGTCGTATTTGAGGACGTTCTTGCGGATCTCGAAGTTTTGCTGCTCGACCTGGGTCTGCGCGCTGCGGATCGCGCGCGAGACCATCTTCGACTCGATCGGCACGTCTTCCGGCAGCTGCAGCGTCGTCATGATGCGTTCGACCGCCGCGGCGTTGAACAGCCGCATGAGGTCGTCGCCGAGCGAGAGGTAGAAGCGCGACTCGCCGGGATCGCCCTGCCGGCCGGAGCGGCCACGCAGCTGGTTGTCGATGCGGCGCGACTCGTGACGCTCGGTGCCCAGCACATAAAGACCACCGATCTCGGTGACCTCCTCGTGCTCGGCCTTGACGGTCGCCTTCGCCTTGTCGAGCGCCTCGGCCCACGCCGCTTCGAACTCTTCGGGCGTGTCAGCGGTCGTCAGGCCGCGCTCACGCAACTCTTCGGTGGCGATGTGCTCCGGGCTGCCGCCCAGCATGATGTCGGTGCCTCGGCCGGCCATGTTGGTCGCCACGGTGACCGCGCCCTTGTGGCCGGCCTCGGCGACGATGGCCGCTTCCCGCGCGTGGTTCTTCGCGTTGAGCACCTCGTGCTTGATGCCGCGACGCGCGAGCAGGCCGGACAGGTATTCGGACTTCTCGACACTGACCGTGCCGACCAGCACGGGCTGGCCGTGCTGGTAGCGCTGCTCGATGTCGTCGACGACCGCGGCGTACTTCGCCTCTTCCGTCTTGTAGACGACGTCCTGCTCGTCCTGACGCACCATCGGGCGGTTGGTCGGGATCGGGATGACGCCCAGCTTGTAGATCTGGGAGAACTCGGCCGCTTCGGTCGAGGCCGTGCCGGTCATGCCGCCGAGCTTCTTGTACAAGCGGAAGTAGTTTTGCAGCGTGATCGTGGCGAGCGTCTGGTTCTCGTTCTTGATGTCGACGCCCTCTTTGGCTTCGATCGCCTGGTGCATGCCCTCGTTGTAGCGGCGGCCGTGCAGCACGCGGCCGGTGAACTCGTCGACGATGAGCACCTCGCCGTCGGTGACGATGTAGTCCTTGTCGCGCTTGTAGAGCTCGACGGCCTTGAGCGCGTTGTTGAGGTAACCCACGAGCGGCGTGTTGACCGACTCGTAGAGGTTGTCGATGCCGAGCCAGTCCTCGACCTTGCCGACGCCGGACTCGGTGATGGCCACCGTGCGCTTGCCTTCTTCGACGTCGTAGTCGACGTCCGCGACGAGCCGCTTGGCGACGCGGGCGAACTCGACGTACCACTTCCCGGCGGCGTCGGCCGGGCCACTGATGATGAGCGGCGTGCGAGCCTCGTCGATGAGGATCGAGTCGACCTCGTCGACCACCGCGAAGAAGTGACCGCGTTGCACGAGCTCGTCGGGCGACCAGGCCATGTTGTCGCGCAGGTAGTCGAAGCCGAACTCGTTGTTGGTGCCGTAGGTGA
>CAXSDE010000020.1:30956-44886 GCA_964236265.1 uncultured bacterium | reverse complement strand
GAAGCCCTGGTCGTAACCCTGCGAGTAGCCCTGGTCGTAGCCGCCGTAGCCGCCGCCGAACCCACCGCCGAACCCGCCGCCCCAGCCGTAGTGCGGCATCATGAGGTCGGCGAGTAACAGGCCACCGAAGACGCCCGGCATCATGCTGCCGTAGCCGCCGTAGTAGCCGCCGGCCCAGGGTGAATACATGGGGCCGGCGTTGTAGTACGGCACCATCTGACCGCCGACCTGCAATTGCCGCACAGCCGGGTTGAGTCCACGCTGCACGCGGTCGAGGTCGGCGGCGCACACGGGCACCTGCCGCGGCGCGCCGCCGTCCGGGGCGTACTCGACGTCGGCGACGGACGGGCCGTGCTGGGGGTTGAAGAAGCACGGCGGCCTGCGCTCCGGAATCGGCTTGCCGCTCGCGGCTGCGGTCGTGGCGGCGAGCGCCCAGCGACCCTCCTCGAGTGCGCTGCTCACGTTGCGCAGGTCCTCCGGCCGCCGGGCGGCGGCCAGCACCTGCTTCGAACGGTCGTACGCCGTGAGCGACTGCTGGTAGTACTGGCGCGCATCGGGCTGGGCCGAGTTGATGTCGAACGGGAGGTTGGTGACCGCCTCGCCGAGCGACGTGACATCCTCGTCCGCGGCGGTGCGCACCTGCGCAAACTCCTGCGCCGCGATCGCGTCGCGCTTGCGCTTGCGGCGGAAGGCCAGACCGCCGAGCACGGCGGCGGCTGCGAGCAGGACCAGAAGGAACACGCTCCCCGCGCTGCTGTCCTGCGCGGGCGGCACGGTGCGCGGGACCGTCGTTCCCGTGCCTGTCCCCGCATTCGAGCCGGCCTTCGCCTGCTGCTCCAGCGCGCGAGCTTGTCCCACGAGGGCGGTGGCGAGACCCGTGCTGTCGTTCGTATGGAGCGGCTGCTGCTGCGTGATGAACGGGTCGAGGTTGATGGGAAAGACGCCGGTGCCGCCGCCACCGAAGGTCGCCTTCTGCGCACCTTGGTCGTTCTCGGTGATGGCGATGTAGATGCCGGCTTTGCCCGCGGACTTGAGCTGCGTGACCGTCGTGTATTCGTTCGAGTGGAAGACGGCGACATAGACGGTCTTGTTGGCGATGGCGTTGTTGATCTGAGCGGCGTCGGCGTTCGCCCCAGGGCCGACGTACACGTGCTGTCCGCTCTTGAAGGCGTTGACGGCGGCGGTGATGTCTGCAGCGTCGACGGCCGAGGCTGTGCCTCCGCCGAGGGCGGTCGCGGCGGCGGCGACGGCCAGTGCGGCTGTCAGGCGAAGCGGGCGCATCAGATCTCCTCGGTACGGCGGACAGGCGTGGAGCGCAGGGTCGACAACGGTCCTACCCCGTTCTGCGGCGGGCGCGGGTGACGGCGTACGCGACGCCGCCCAGGATCGGCAGCAGCAGGAGTAGCAGGAGCGGAGAGGCGCCGGCACTGGTGGCGGCACGAGGACGGCCGGCGGCGGTGCCCAGGCCGGCGGCGGAACCCGGGCCGGCGGTCGTGGCGCTCGTCGCGTCGCCCGCGGCGGCCTTCGGGCTGTCGGTGGCCGGAAGGGCCGCGTCGCCGTCGAGCAAGCGGTTGACGAGGTCGTCGACGGCCGCGGCGGGGTCTGTCGGGTGCGCCTTCGTCGCGGCCGCCCGGGCCGCGTCGACGCCGGCGGCGGGGAAGGTGTTGCTGCTCGCCGTGAGCGTCGTGTCGTTGAGCAGGAGGTAGGTGCCGCTGATGCGCGTCGCCGTGCTCAGCAGGGCGAGCCAGTCCGTCGCGTGGTCAGGTGCGGACACGGCCACGACGAAGACGCTCCTCGTGCCGATCAGCGAGGTCAGGGCCGCCGAGTGGAGCTCCGGGCCGCCGGGGGCGACGTAGACGTGTTGGCCGCCGATGAGCGCTTTCGCTGCCGCGGCCACGTCGGCGGACGCGGCGACACCCGCCTCGGCGGCCGCCGGGACGATCGACACCGCAAACGCAACAGCCAGGGCCGGCACGGCGGCGGCACGCTTCATTCGGCATCGGCCTTCGGGTCGGGTGTCGGCACCTGGTCGTCGTCGACACACAGCATCGCCCACGGGCGGTCGCGCACTCGCGTCAGCATCAGCGTGGCGCGCACCGGCCCGTCGAGGGGGAGACGGCGACGGATGTCCTCGACGTCGCCGGCCAGGCCGCGCCGGCGGACGTCGAGTGCTCCGATCCCATGCTCGCGGATGTGCACTCCGATGTCCTTGAGGCGGAACGGCAGCGACGCGAGCACACGGTGGGAACGCCCGAACGGTGTCCGGAGTGCCGCATCCGCCGACAGGAACGCGATCCGCGGGTCGATCTGCCAGGCGCCCAGCGCGCGGCCGAGCTCCTGCACCAGCCCGGCACGGGTCACGGCGGGGTCGGGGTCTAACAGCCAGGCGCCCGGGTCGGCCACCGCCAGGGGGTCGCCGCCCATAGGCAGCAGCGTGTGGCCGCCCGGGAGCAGCGTCGCGCGGGTGGTGGTCGACGCGAGCTGCGGCGACCACAGGCATGCCTCTTTGAGGTCGCCGCCGACGGAGACGAACTCGATCTCCCAGCCGCGCGGCACAGCGGAGTGCGGCACGCCAGGCGCCGCCTTCACGACGGTCGGCACGGTCGCGGCCAGCCCGAGCGCCCAGTCGAGCGGCGGCTCGGTCGCGGTGGCACCGAGTCGCGCACCGCCCGAGCGCCGCGCGGGATCGAGGAAGACCGCGTCCACGGACAGGGGCACGTCGCGCACATCAGCGTCGACGAAGGTGACGCCGGCGCTCACGTCGTACACCTGCGCGTTGTGTTTCGCGAGCAGCAGGTGCGTCGCGTCCCGGTCGACGGCGACCACCTCCCGGCCCCCGGCGAGCGCGACGAGGTCGCCGCCGATTCCGCAACATAGATCGGCGATCCGGCCGATGCCGGCCAGCCGCGCCACGCGGTGCCGAGCGACGACTTCCATCGAGGCCTGTTCGAGGCCGTCGCGCGTCAACAGCATGTCGTCGGCCCGGGTGAACTTGGCGCGGGCCCGGCGGCGCAGCTCGGCCTGGGAAAAGGCAAGGGCGACGAGCGAGGGGTCGTACGACGCGCGCAACCGGGTGCCCGCCGCGAGCTCGGCGCCCGGCGGCGTGGCGAGCGCTTCCGCGAGCAGCGCGGGAGTCGCCAGCAGCGCGTCGACCTGCTCCGGCGTCATGGCTGCAGATACTGCACGGACCTGCTTGCGCCGGCGGTCGATAGGGTCGCAGTCGTGGCCGCGCATCCCGAACCGACACTCACCGACCTGGCCGTCGTCTCGGCCGGCCGCCGCAGTGCACGTGACCAGACACCGCCGGGCCTGCGGGCCGACGTGCGGCTGCTGGGAGAGCTGCTCGGCCGGATCCTCGTCGAGTACGGCGGCGAGGACCTCCTGGCCGACGTCGAACGCCTGCGCCAGGCCGTGATCGCCGCCCGCTACAACCCGTCACCGGACGCGGAGCAGCTGGTCAGCGACGTCGTCGAGTCTTTCGACCTCGACCGCGCGGAGCTCGTCGCGCGGGCGTTCACCGTCTACTTCCACCTGGCCAATCTGGCCGAGGAGCAGCAGCGGGTGCGCAAGCTCCGCGAGTACGACTCGGCGGTGGCCAGCGCCGGCTCGCTGCGGCACGCGGTCGACACGATCACCGCCGAAGAGGGTGCGGACAAGCTCGCGGAAGACCTCGCCGGGCTCGTCGTCCACCCGGTGCTCACCGCGCACCCGACGGAGGCCCGCCGCCGCGCCGTCGTCACCGCGCTCGCGCGCATCACCGAGCAACTCGACCGCTACGGCGAGCCGCATGCCGGCACCATCCAGAAGGACGACGCCTATCGGCGACTCGCGGAGGAGATCTCGATCCTGTGGCGGACGGCGCCCCTGCGCCCGACGCGACCGGGCCCACTGGACGAGGTGCGCGCCACGATGGCCGTCTTCGACGAGACGCTCTTTCGCGTCGTGCCGCGCGTCTACCGCGCGGTCGAATCGGCGGTGACCGCCGACCGGTCCGCCGTCGGCCGTGCCGCGCCGACCTTGCCCGCGTTCCTGCGCTTCGGCAGTTGGGTCGGTGGCGACCGCGACGGCAACCCGCACGTGACCGCCGAGATCACGTTGCAGGCCATGGCGATCCAGGCCGACCACGTGCTGCGGGCGCTCGAGAACGCCGCGACCCGCATCGGTCGGTCGCTGACCCTCGACGACGACACGACGCCGGCCGATCCCGAGCTGATCGCGTCGCTGGCGAAGGACGGGCAGGACTTCCCGTCGTTGTTCGGCACCCTGGCCCGCACCGCCGCCGGGGAGCCGCACCGGCAGAAGATGCTGCTCATCGTCGCGCGCATCCTCGCCACCCGACTGGCCGACGTGGAGCACGCCTACACCGATCCGGTGCAACTGCTGGCCGACCTGCGGCTGGTGCAGACGTCGCTCGCGGCCGGCGGCGCGAAGCGCGTCGCGTACGGGGAGTTGCAGCAACTCATCTGGCAGGTCGAGACGTTCGGTTTCCACTTGGCCGAGTTGGAGATCCGCCAGCACAGCGCCATCCACCGCGCCGCCCTGGAAGAGCTCCTGCGCCGCGCCCCCGGCGAGGACATGGTGGCGGCGCTGCACGCCGACGGCGCAGTAGCGATCGACCGCGCGGCGGCGATCGACGCGATCGAGTGGTCCGGCACCGACGACTGGGCGGGGCTGAGCGAGCCGACGGTCGAGGTGCTGCAGACGTTCCGGGCCATCGCGACAGTGCAGTCGCAGTATGGGCCGCGCCCGTGCAACCGCTACATCGTCAGCTTCACGCAGTCCGCGACCGACCTGGCGACGGTGCACGCGCTCGCGCGGTTCGCGGTGCCCGAGGGCCTGCGGATCGACGCCGTTCCGCTCTTCGAGACCGGCGAGGACCTGCACAACTCCGTCGACATCCTCGATGATGCGCTCGCGCTGCGGTCCATCGCCACGCAGCTCGAGGCCGCCGACCGCCGGCTCGAGGTGATGATCGGCTACTCCGACTCCGCGAAGGATGTCGGGCCGGTCAGTGCCACACTCGCGTTGTACGACACGCAAGCGCGCCTCGCCGACTGGGCGACGCGCAACGACATCGCGCTCACCCTCTTCCACGGCCGCGGCGGCGCGCTCGGGCGCGGCGGCGGCCCGGCCAACCGCGCGGTGCTCTCGCAGGCCCCCGGATCGGTGGCCGGCCGCTTCAAGGTGACCGAGCAGGGCGAGGTCATCTTCGCCCGCTACGGCAACCTGCCGATCGCGCAGCGCCACCTCGAGCAGGTCACCTCAGCGGTGCTGCTCGCCTCGACGCCGGCCGTGATGCGGCGTGCGTCCGCGGCCGCCGATACGTATGCGGGGCTCGCGAAATCGCTCGCAGAGGCGGCGCGTGTCTCCTACCGGGACCTCGTCGACACGGAGGGCTTCGCCGCCTACTTCGAGCGGGTGAGCCCCATCGAGGAGCTGTCCGCGCTGCAGATCGGGTCGCGGCCCGCGCGGCGGACGGCCAGTAAGCGCATCGAGGACCTGCGGGCGATCCCGTGGGTCTTCGCGTGGGCGCAGACGCGGTGCAACCTGCCGGGCTGGTTCGGCCTCGGGAGCGGGCTGCTCGCCGTCGCCGACACCGACAACGGGCTCGCGCAGCTGCAGGACGCCTACCGACAGTGGCCGCTGTTCGGCGCCATGCTCGACAACGCCGAGATGAGCCTGGCCAAGACCGACCGCATCATCGCCTGCGAATACCTGGCTCTCGGTGACCGTCCCGACCTCGCCGCCCGCATCCTCGACGAGCTCGACCTCACCACGCGTCTCGTCCTCGATGTCACGCAACACGAGCGTCTCCTGCAGGACAAGAATGTCCTGTCGTGGGCCGTGGAGTTGCGCAACCCCTACGTCGATGCCCTGTCCCAGTTGCAGTTGCGGGCGTTGCGCGCGCTCCGGTCGGGCGATGCGGACGCCGCCGAACGGGCCCGGCTGCAACGGCTGGTGCTCCTGACGGTCAACGGCGTCGCCGCCGGTCTGCAGAACACCGGCTGACGCGTGTCCTCTTCCTCTTCCTCGTCCTCTTCCTCGTACGCGGACCTGGGACGCCCGCCGCTCGACGGCCGGCGCATCACCCGGGCGCTGCAGCGCACGAGCGAGTTGTGGCGCGAGGTGCACGTCGTCGCGCGGACCGGGTCGACCAACACCGACCTCGTGGCGCGGGCCGTCGCCGGTGAAGGCGAAGGCCTCGTCCTCGCCGCCGAGGAACAGGACGCCGGCCGCGGCCGGCTCGACCGGGCGTGGACCGCCCCGCCGCGCAGCGCACTGACGTTCAGCGTGTTGCTGCGCCCGCCGCTGCCCCCGTCCGCCCGGCCGTTGCTGCCGTTGCTCGCGGGGTTGTCCATCATCGACGCGCTCGCCGCGCGTTACGGCGTCGCGGCGGTTCTCAAGTGGCCGAACGACGTGCTGGCGCGCGAGCGCAAGCTCGCGGGCGTGCTGGCCGAGACCGCCGGCGACGCGGTCGTCATCGGCATCGGACTCAACGTGCTGCAGTGCATCGGCGAGTTGCCGGTCGACACCGCCGTCGCACTGAACGCACTGACGACCGAGCCGGTGGACCGCTCGATCGTGCTGCTCGCCGTGCTGCGTGCCTTCGAGTCCCGGTATGCCGGCCTCCTCGACGCGGACAGCGGTCCGGCGGAGCTGCTGGCGTCGTACCGGCTGCACTGTGCGACCCTCGGCAGGCAGGTGCTGGTCGAGCTCGACGGCGAGACGCTGCGGGGCCGGGCCGTGGATGTCGACGAGCACGGTCACCTGATGGTCGAGTCGGGCGGCGAGGTCCGACACATCGCCGCCGGCGACGTGATCCACGTGCGCCGCGACTGAGCGTGGCACCATCGCCGCATGAAGATGGATCTCACGGACGGCGAGGATGTCGTCCTCACGACGCGCCCGCACTGGAAAGCGCTCGTCTGGCCGGCCGTCGTCCTGATCGTGGCGGCGGGCGTGGTCGGCTTTGCGCTCGCCCTGCTGCCGGACGGCAAGTCGTGGGCGACCTGGGTGCGCTGGGCCGTCGTGGCTGCCGCCGTCATCGCGGTCGTCGTCTGGACCGTCGTGCCGTGGCTCCGCTGGTTGTCGACGCACATCATCCTGACCAACGAGCGGCTCGTGACGCGCGAGGGCGTCCTGCGCCGGGTGGGCCGCGACATCCCGCTGTATCGGGTCAACGACGTCTCCTTCGAGCAGAGCGTCGCCGACCGGATGCTGCGCAGCGGCAACCTCATCGTCGAGTCCGGTGGCGAACGCGGGCAGATCCTGCTGCGGGACATCCCGCGCATCGCCGAGGTGCAGCGCACCCTGCACGGCCTCCTCGACCACGAGGGACCGGACGACCCCGCGCGCAGCGATCAGGTGCGGTAGACGGACAGGACCAGCGGCAACGCTCCGGCGGCGCGGGCGTGAGCGCGCGCCCTGCCGCCGGCGGCCGCCCGCTGAGCCGACGCGCCCGGCTGACGAGGACCGCCGTGGCGTTCGCTGTCCTGATCGCGGTCGCGGTGGTCGCGGCGGTGGCGCTGCGGGGTGGCGGAGCGCGGTCCGTCGTTCCCGCGGCGATGGTCGTCGAGGTGCGCGCCGGCCAGACGGCCGACGCGGTGGCGACGAAGATGATCGCGGTCACCGGCTGGGACCAGGAGACGGTGGCGGCCGCATTCGGGGATCCGGCCGCGGCGGGCGTCCCCTCCGGCGCGACGTCGATCGAAGGCTGGCTGGCGCCGGGCACATATCCCGTCGCACCCACGGACACCCCCGCAACCGTCGTCGCGCGCATGGTGTCCGAACAGCGCGCGCAGGTGGTCGCCCTCGGTCTCGCCGCCGCCGCGACGAAGCAGCACCGCACCGTCGCGGACCTCGTCACGATCGCCTCGGTGGCGCAGGCCGAGGCGATCCCGTCGCAGTACGGCAATGTGGCCCGGGTCGTGACCAACCGGCTGGGTGCCGGCATGGCGTTGCAGATGGACGCGACGCTCAACTACGCCAACGGCACGCACGTCCTGGCGCACTCCGCGGCGCAGCTGACCGACAAGTCGGCCTACAACTCGTACATCAAGAAAGGGCTGCCGCCCACGCCGATCGGCAACCCGGACGAGCGCGCGTTGCGGGCGGCGGCCAACCCGCCGGCCGGCCCATGGCTCTATTTCGTCCTCGTCGACAAGGACGGCACCCAGCTGTTCACCGCGGACTACGCGGAGTTCAACCGGGCCAAGACGAAGGCCCACGACGCCGGCCTCTTCTGACGGCCGGCGCATGACCTTCATCGCGTCGCACGACACGCCGATGGGGGAAGCGTGCCCCTGTCGCCTGTCGCCTGTCGCCTGTCGCCTGTCGCCTGTCAGCCCGCGGGACGCGGTCGACGGGCCCGGCGTGCGTGCGTGCCCCGGCCGCGTGCTCTGTCACCGACTCGCTCTCCGCTGCCTGGCGCCTGGAGGTCGACGTGAGCGTCTTCGGTGGCCGGACGGTCGCGGCCTTCTTCGCGTCAGGTCCGCACCTTCCCGACTCGCCCGCGTCGCCGGCGCCGACGACGCGGTAGCAGCGCGCTCGACGACGACGAGAGCGTGCCGGCGGCCTCAGATGGTCGTGCGCACCGTCAGGTCGGCCGCATCGGTGTCCGCGGTCCCCTCGGCCTCGACGGGCAGGAAGATCCACCGCTTGAACGCCCAGAAGCGCCAGGCCATCCCGATCACGAGACCGAAGCCGTTGGCTGCGACGTTGTCGGCCAGTTTGCCCGTATAACCCAAGACGTAGTGGGAGAAATCGAGGCAGCCGATCGCGATCAGGAGGCCGACGACGCTGATGGCCATGAACAGCGGCAGCTCCCGGCCCGGATGCGAGCGCTGCATGTGGCGCCAGGTCCAGTGCCGATTCATGAAGTACGACGAGACGATCGCGATCGACGTGGAGATCACCTTCGCCGTCGTGACCTTGTGCTCCAGCGGGCCGAGGATCAGCAGGTTGAAGATGCCGACGTCGAGGACGAAGTTGACTCCGCCGACCACGCCGAACTTCGCGACCTCGTGGAGAACGGCGCCGAGCGCGTCGCGCAATCGCTGGGTGAGGGAAACAGGCACTGGCTCACTTTACCCAGCGGTGCGGCCGTCGCCGAAATCACGCGGAAACTGCCAGGTTGCCGTCAGCTAAGCTGCCCGGGTGCCCGACCCCCTGACCGGACTGCCCGTTCTCGGCATCGTCGGGGGTGGCCAGCTGGCCCGGATGACGCACCAGGCGGCGATCGCGCTCGGCCTGTCCGTGCGTGTCCTGGCGGACGATCCCGCCGACTCCGCCGCTCAGGTGACCGGCCTCGTGACCGTCGGCGACTACCGTTCGCTCGATGATCTGCGCGCGTTCGCGCGCAGGTGCGACGTCATCACCTTCGACCATGAGCACGTCCCGGGCGCCGCGCTGCGCGAGCTCGCCGCGGGTGTGACGGTGCGGCCCAGCCCGGCTGCACTGGCCTACACGCAGGACAAACAGCTCATGCGTCAGCACCTCGAGGCGCTCGGGCTGCCGGTCCCCGCCTGGCGACCGGTGAGCGGCGCCGCCGACCTGTGCGCGTTCGGCGAGGAGCACGGGTGGCCGATCGTCGCAAAGGCGCGCAGCGGGGGGTACGACGGGCGCGGCGTCTGGATGCTCGCTGACGCAGCGTCCGCGCGTCGCCTCGGAGCCACCGGCGACCTCGGTCTGTACGTCGAGGAGGCGGTCGCGATCGTCCGCGAGCTGGCCGCGGTGGTCGCGCGGCGCCCGGGCGGGGAGCTGGTCGCCTGGCCCGTCGTCGAGACGGTGCAGCGGGACGGCATCTGCGTCGAGGTCGTCGCGCCGGCGGAGGCCCTGCCGGCAGCTCGCGCCGCGGAGGCGCTCGCCATCGCCGCGCGGGTCGCCGACGCCCTGGATGTCGTCGGGGTGCTCGCGGTGGAGCTGTTCGAGACGGCGGACGGGTTGCTCGTCAACGAGCTGGCCATGCGCCCGCACAACAGCGGGCACTGGACGATCGACGGTGCCGTCACGAGCCAGTTCGAACAGCATGCGCGGGCGGTCCTCGACCTGCCGCTCGGTGCGGGGACGGCGACAGCGCCGTACACGGTGATGGTCAACCTGCTCGGTGCCGACACCGCCGTCGGCACCCCGGCCGACCGCCTGGCCGCGGCCCTGGCGGACCCCCGCGTGCGCGTGCACCTGTATGGCAAGGGGGAGCGGCCCGGCCGCAAGCTCGGGCATGTGACCGTGACCGGTGACGACCTCGCCGACGCGCGGGCCAGGGCCTGGCGCGCCGTCGGGCGGCTGCGCGGCGACGCGCTGACAGGATGACGCCATGAGTGCACCCCTGGTCGGCGTCGTGATGGGCAGTGACTCGGACTGGCCGGTGATGTCGGCGGCGACGGAGGCGCTGGCGGAGTTCGGGGTCGCGTTCGAGGTGGGCGTCGTGTCGGCGCATCGGATGCCGTTCGACATGGTCGACTACGGCCGGTCCGCGGCCGGCCGCGGGCTGCGCGTCGTCATCGCCGGCGCCGGGGGTGCCGCGCACCTGCCGGGCATGCTCGCGGCGACGACGCCGCTGCCGGTGATCGGCGTGCCGGTCCCGCTGCAGCACCTCGACGGCATGGACTCGCTGCTGTCCATCGTGCAGATGCCCGCGGGTGTGCCGGTGGCGACCGTCTCGATCGGCGGGGCGCGCAACGCGGGGCTGCTCGCGGTGCGCATCCTGTCCGTCGCGGACGAGTCGCTGCGCGAGCGGATGCTGGCGTTCCAGGCGTCCCTCGGCGACCTCGCACGGCAGAAGAACGCAGACCTGCAGGCCCGCCTGCGCGGCGGCTCAGAGCAGCTGTAGCGGGAAGACCTCGAAGCCGACGGCGAGGGGCACGCCGAGCCGGCTGCCGCCCATCCGCGCGAACGACTCGAGGAATTCCGCCGGGTCGTCGGCCCCGTCGCCGAGGCCCGCGAGATAGGCCCGGTGCTCGCGCAGCGAGTCGACGCCGAGGGAGAAGGTGTCCGTGGCATCGACGCCGTGCCGCGCGTCGGGCGATGCGACGGCCCAGATCTGGCGGACCTGGTTCCACGGCTCCAGACCCTCGTCGATGAGGTCGCGGAAGACCCAGCGGTTGCCGGCGTCGCGCGCCCCGTCGAGGACGGCCCGGCCGACGGCGATGTGGTCGGCCTGATTGAGGGCAACGCCGCCGTACGTCTCGCGGAAGTTGGCGGTGATGACCACGTTGGGGCGATGGCGGCGGACCGCCGCTGCGACTGCCCGCCGCAGCGGCAGCCCGTACTCGACCGTCCCGTCGGGGAAGCCCAGGAACTCGACGTCCGTGACGCCGACGACGGCGCACGACGCCCGCTGCTCGGCCTCCCGCAACGGCCGCGCCTCGTCGGGGTCGAGCCCGTCGATGCCGGCCTCGCCGCTGGTGACGAGGGCGTACGCGATGTGCTTGCCCTGCTGCGTCCAGCGTGCGACCGCGGCCGCTCCGCCGTACTCCATGTCGTCCGGGTGGGCCACGACGACGAGCGCCCGCTCCCACGCCTCGTCGAGGTGCTCCCAGTCGGGCGCTCCTGCGGGCGGCGTCTCGGTCATGGTGCCTCCGTTCCGGGTGCACCGATGCGGTGCGCTGCGAGTCTGCCCAGGAATGGTGCCGGGCCGATTCGCCGGCCCCCGCTCCGGCGAATCGGCCTCCCTGGGCAAGCTCGGTTCAGACCAGGTCGCGGACGTGGCGAGCGACGGACTCGGCCTGCGTGCGCCGCTTCTCGTACGTCGCGCCGACGAACAGGAGCGCCGCGCCGACCATGCCGAGCGTCGCCCAGCGTGGCAGGGACGCGAGGGTCGGCGCACCGAGCCAGACCGCGTCCAGCAGAGCGACACACGAGCCGATGACCAGCGGGGCGGACAACCGGGCCCGCGCACCGAGCACGGCCGTGAGAGCAGCCGCGACGAGGACGAGGCCGGCGCGCGTGGAGGGGCCTTCGTGCAAGCCGTACAGGAGGGACGGCACGAGGCCGAGCAGCAGACCGGGCGCGTAGGCGCTGCTGGACGAGAGCGTCTCGTCGGACCGCCGGCGCACGAGCCCGATCCCCAGCAGGATGAACGCGGCCGGGACCGTGTAGGCCTCGACGGTGTGCACGTCCTGCAGGGACAGCTGGATCCAGCTCGACAGGGTGAGCAGCGCGAGGCCGCTGTAGGCCGCCTCGCCCCGCCCGCGGCGCACTGCCTGAGCGAGCGCAGCGATCCCGAGCACCGTCAGCGACCACGCGAACCAGCCGATGCCGTCATTGATCGCTGCGGACATGGCGCTGACCGCGCCGACGCCGATGGCTGCTGCCTCGGCCGCCTGACCGCTGGCCGTGCGCACGTCCTTGCCGGTCCGTTCGGCGACGACGAGCGCACCGGACACGACGACGGGAACGACGAGCGCGGCGAGCGTGGCGGGCAGTGACAGCGAGGTCAGTGTCGACCAGCCGGCGAAGATGGCGCCGTACGTCGAGCCGACCACCGTGCCGGTCATCAGCGGCTTGGCCATGTTGCGGAATGCCGAAGCGGCGCTCAGCACCGCGATGGCGGCCAAAGCCATCGCCAGACCGCGAACGTCGAAGCGCAGAACGACGAGCCCGTAGCCCGCCAGTCCCATGCCCAGCGCCCAGGCCACCAGCCGGCGGGTCGTCTGCTCGGTCGAGGACAGCGTGGCCGCCACCAGGGCAGCCGCAGCCATCAGGGCGACGACGCCGACGGTGAAGACCGTGGTCGCCGCGACGAGGGGAGCGGCAGCGACGAGGGCGACGACGCCGCCGGCGCCCACGATCGGCCACCACTGCGGCACGCGGGAGACGAGCGCGGGAATCAGGACGACTGCGGTGACGACGGACAGGATCACCGCGAGCAGCGACGCGGCTTGCGGCACCGCGAGCGCGGTCACCGCGCGGCCGTCGAGAACGAAGCCGGTGGCACGCAGGAGTTGCGCCACGATGGTCGCTGCAGCAGCGGCGACACCGAGGCCAGCCGTCGCGACGAGCCCGCTGCGCCATTCGGTGCGCACGGCGGCCGCCACGGCGAGGGCGAGGATGCCGGTGACCGCGAGGACGCCGGCGACGGACACGGGCGCTGTTGCGTGCGTCGCGCTGAGGCCGGCGACGACGATGGCGACGTAACCGAGCATGGCCGCGATGACCGCCGCGGCGCCGCGGTGCACCGGGCGCAGGACGCCGTAGGCGACGGCCACCCCCGTGAAGGCGAGCAGGCAGGCGGCGTCGGCCACCACGTCGGCCGGCGACTGCCAGAGCACGCGGATGTCCGTGGCCAGGTAGCCGAGGCCGATGACCCACAGCGCCGCCCCGCACCCGGCCGCGACGCGCCGCACTATCTGAGCCGCGCGGCCGGGAGTGGCCGTGCGGGAGAGCTGCCACACGAGGAGGCCGTCGAGCACGACGACGGCGAGGAGAAAGCGCGCCGCGGTGCCGTACGTGTGGGAGACCCGGTAGGACGCCAGCAGCAGTGACGGCTGGGCTGCGAGGATGCCGCAGACGGACGGCGACACGAGCTTGGTGACCCGGCCGTACACGAAGTAGGCGGCGGCGAGCACCGCGGTCGTGGCTGCCCAGAACGACCGGC
The DNA here is from genome assembly GCA_964236265.1 of uncultured bacterium. Taxonomy (GTDB): domain Bacteria; phylum Actinomycetota; class Actinomycetes; order JAVEEB01; family JAVEEB01; genus JAVEEB01. The sequence goes on along the minus strand of CAXSDE010000020.1, from coordinate 31,289 downwards.
CGTCGAGGGCCGGAGCGATGAGGTGGCGCGTCAACAGGGCGTCGACGGCGACGAGGGCACACGCGAGAGCGGCGAACGTCTGGGCGGTGTCGTGCAGACGGCGGCGCGCCAGGTAGGTGGGGGCGATGGCCGCGAGGGCGGTGATGCCGACGAGCACGCCGGCGCGTACTCCCGGGCTGCTGTGGCGCCAGGTGACGACCGCGAAGATCAGCGCGGCGAGCGTGACGAGGATGCCGCCGAGGACGAGCAGTGTGGTCTGCGCGTCCCGCATCAGCAGCTCGGGAAGCCTCCGGGCCCGGCGGGCCCGCGCGGCGGGATAAGTGGTCAGCGGCG
>CAXSDE010000020.1:0-30856 GCA_964236265.1 uncultured bacterium | reverse complement strand
TCGGGAAGCCTCCGGGCCCGGCGGGCCCGCGCGGCGGGATAAGTGGTCAGCGGCGTCGCGGCGGCAGCGGGGGCCGTGGCGGCAGCGGGGGCCGTGGGGGCAGTGGGGGCCGTGGGGGCCGTGCGCGGGCTCGGAGGCGGGGTCGGAAAGGTGGGCGGAGCGGGGGGCGACCAGCGGGGCTGGTGCGCGGCGAGCGCGGCGTTGCGCTGCGCGAGCAGGTAGGTGCGGTTGGGCGCGCCCGCGACGATCGCCGCGTCGAGCTGTGCGATCCAGGTGGCGCGCTCGTCCTGCAGCGGCAGGCCGCATGCGACGCACGCGACGGTGCCGAAGGGGACCGGCGAGCCGCAGTAGGGGCAGCCGTGGTGCCAGGGCAGAGGGTGCGGGTGGATAGGGCCGTTGCTCATGACGTGCTCCCGGTGCGCAGCCAGGACAGCTTCCCGGCGGATGCGCTGATCGTCGCGGCGGGAGCAGTGCCGGCGGCAGCGTCGATGTACTCAACAAGCGTGAGTACGAGACTGGCGAGTACGCCGCTGTCGCCCGCAACCACTTCGATCTTGTGCCGCCTGAACCAGCCGCCTGAACCTACCTCCCTATTTGGTCGCCCTCCATGGCACTTCACGGCGAACCAGTCGACGAGCACCTGGGCGACGGCCTGCACGCGTGGTGGGAGCGGCCGGTGGCCGGACGACGTTCCTTGGCGATCCGGTACGACCTACTTACCTACGGCCGGCCGAGCGCCCGGTAGGTCCAGCCCTTCGCGCGCCACGCAACGGCATCCAGGATGTTGCGCCCGTCCACGATGTGCGGCACCCGCACCACCGCCTTCAACGCGTCCGGGTCCATGTCCCGAAACTCCTGCCACTCCGTCAGGTGCAGCACCAGGTCAGCTCCCGCTGCTGCGCTGAACGCGCTGTCCGCGTAGCGCAGCTCCGGATACTTGCGGCGGGCGTTGTCCATGGCCTGCGGGTCGTAGACGGTGACGGTCGCGCCCTGGCGCCGGATGATGTCGGCGACATCGAGAGCGGGCGAGTCGCGAATGTCGTCGCTGTTGGGCTTGAACGCCGCACCGAATATGGCAATGCGCTGATTAGTAAAGGTGCCGCCGACCTGCTCGCGCGCCATGTCGACCATGCGCACCCGGCGCCGGATGTTGATCGCGTCGATCTCGCGGAGGAAGGACAGCGCCTGGTCGACGCCGAGCTCGCCGGCGCGGGCCATGAACGCGCGGATGTCCTTCGGCAGACACCCGCCGCCGAAGCCGAGGCCGGCGCCGAGGAACTTGCCGCCGATGCGGTCGTCGTACGAGAGCGCCTTGGACAGCGCGGTGACGTCGGCGCCGACCGCCTCGCAGACCTCGGCCATCGCATTGATGAAGGAAATTTTTGTTGCCAGGAAGGCATTTGCCGCGACCTTCACCAGCTCGGCGGTCTGCAGGTCAGCGACGACGACGGGGGTGCCCTTGCTGAGAATGGGCTGGTAGACCTCGCGCAGGATATGTTCGGCGTGGCCGCCCTCGGTGATCCCGAAGACGAGCCGGTCGGGCTCGAGGGTGTCCTTGACGGCGAAGCCTTCGCGGAGAAATTCGGGATTCCACGCGAGCTCGACGCCGGCCCCGGCCGGAGCCGATTCCACGAGTCGAGCGGCGAGCCGCTCGGCGGTGCGGACGGGCACCGTCGACTTGCCGACGACGAGGCAGTCCTGCGTCAGGTGCGGCGCGAGGCCGTCGATGGCGGCATCGACGTAGGTCATGTCGGCGGCGTACTCACCGAGTTTCTGCGGCGTGCCGACACACACGAAGTGGACGTTGCCGAACGCGGCGACCTCCTCGAACGACGTCGTGAAGCGCAGCCTGCCCATCGCCAGCTGCCGCTGCAGCAGCGGCTCGAGGCCCGGCTCGAAGAACGGGATCTCGCCGGCGCTGAGCCGCTTGATCTTGTCGACGTCGACATCCATTCCGAGGACCTCGTAGCCGAGCTCGGCCATGCACACGGCGTGGGTGGCCCCGAGATAGCCGGTGCCGATGACAGTCAGTCGGTGAGTCGTCATGTCGTGGCTCCGGCCTAGTTCTTCGTGCAGATGTCATCGGCGGCGCTGTGTGTCGCGACCGGCTTGGGCGGGGCGGTCGCCGTCGAGATCGGCGTGGTGCCGGTGAAGTCCTTGCCCAGGATGACCTGCACGTTGGCCAAGGTGTCATCAAGCTCGAGCGTGGCGCCGGGGAAGGCGAGCTGCACCGTGCGCGCCTCGGCGATCTGGGTGCCGGCGTAGCGAATGGTCGTGGTGGCGTAGTCGCGGCGGTCGGCGTTGCGGCTCGGGCCGGCGGACGTGAAGCCCATGGCCGCGAGCTGGGCGGCGGCCTTGCCCGCACTGCCCGAGGCCGCGCCGCCGTTGAGCACCTGCACGGCGACCTCGGACGGCTTCAGGGTCTTCGGCCGGCTCGAGAAGTCGGTCGCGCCGATGGCCTTGTCCTCGCGGAGCGCGTCGTACAACCCAGTCGCGGCCGCGGCGTCGGGAAGGACGGTCGACCCGACGCCCTTGACCGGGTAGTTGTCGTTGGCGACCGGCACGGTGACGAACGTGACGTGCTTCGGGTCGAGGTTCTGAAGCTGCTGCGCGACGGTGAACAAGTTGTCGGCCGTCATCTGCGTGTCCATCGTCACGGCGTCGGTGAGGTTGTCGAGGAAGCTGGTCAGCTTGTTCATGTGGAAGAGCGTGCCGCTGCTGGTGATCTTGCGGAGCATCGCCGAGAGGAACTTCTGCTGACGGCGGATGCGGCCGAAGTCGGAGACGCCCTCACCGGTGTCGACGTGGCGCATGCGGACGTAGGCGACGGCCTGCGCGCCCTGGAGCACGTGCTTGCCCGAGGACAGGACAAGACCGGAGCCGCCCGGCTTGCCCTGATACATCGTGTCGTTGACGGCCTTGGGCAGGCAGACCTCGACGCCGCCGAGGGCATCGACCATGCGGCCCAGGTGGGGCACGTCGATGGACATGTAGTGGTCGATGTGCAGGTTGGTCAGCTTCTCGATCGTCGCGGTCGTCAGCGACGGACCGTCGGCGTGGCCGCGCGCGAACGCCGCGTTGAGCTTCATCTTCACTTCTTTTTGCGTAGTGCCGTCCGTGAGTGTCATCGCGGGGATCGTCACGTACAGGTCGCGGGGGAAGCTCAGGATCGTCGCGTGGTCGCGGTTGGACGACAGGTGCACCAACATGATGGTGTCCGAGCCACCGAGGCCCTGGGAGCCGAGGTGGTATTCGCGGATCTCCTTGGGCGTCAGGCCTTCGCGGGAGTCGATGCCCAGGAGCAGCACGTTCATGGCGCCGAACTTCGTGGGCGCCGGCCGGGGCGCGCCGGCCACCGGCTTGATCGTCACGTGGGTGTGATTGGTGACGTTACGGCCGATGTTGTAGGTCTGGCCGGACAGGAAGAGGACGTACGCCGACGCCACCGCGACGAGCGCCTGGAACGTGCGGCCGGGCCACGGGTTGCGGCGCCTGCGGCGAGGCGGCGCGGGACGGATGTCGGCGTCGCTCGGAGCAGGGTGCACGGTGGGTCAAGCCTCTCTGCAGGCACGCGCCGACAGCCGGAGCGCGTTGAATGCCTTCGCGATACTAAACGCGCGGGGCTGTTGGGAGGTTGCCGCCGCACCGGCGCGTCGCGGCCCTACCATCCGTTTGTGACGATCCGCCTGGGCGACCTCGAGCCGTGGCCAGCGGTGTCCGTGATCATGGTCGTCCGCAACGAGGAGCGGCACCTGCGCGCCTCGGTCGAGCGCGTGCTGACCCAGGACTATGCGGGGGCCGTCGAGTGCGTCATCGCGGTGGGGCCCTCCACGGACCGCACGGACCACGTCGCCGCGGCGCTGGTGGCGGGCGACCCGCGGGTCACCGTGGTCGCCAACCCGACAGGGCGGACCGCCGCCGGGCTCAACGCAGCGATCGCGGCCTGCTCGTCGTACCCCGTCGTGGTGCGCGTCGACGGGCACGCGCTCCTGCAGGACGGCTATCTGCGGCGGGCCGTGGAGGTGCTGCACGAGACCGGCGCGGCCAACGTCGGCGGCATCATGGCTGCGGAGGGGGAGACGCCGTTCGAGAGCGCGGTGGCGCGGGCGATGACATCGCCGCTCGGCGTCGGCAACGCGCGCTTTCACAACGGCGGTGACCCGGGGCCGGTCGACACCGTGTATCTCGGGGTGTTCCGGCGGCCCGCGCTGGAGGCCGTGGGGGGCTACGACGAGCGGTTCACGCGGGCGCAGGACTACGAGATGAACGTGCGCATCCGCGAGGCCGGCGGGCTCGTGTGGTTCACGCCGGACCTGCAGGTGACCTACCGGCCGCGGTCGTCGGTGCGAGGCCTGTCCCGGCAGTATTTCGACTACGGACGCTGGCGGTGGATCCTCACGCGCCAGCACCCGCGGTCGCTGCGGCCCCGCTATCTCGCCGCGCCCGTTGCCGTGCTCGCCATCGTCGCGGGGACGGCGTCGGGAGCGGCCGGCCGGCGGCTGGGCTGGGCGGCGCCGGCCGGCTATGTGGCGCTGCTGCTCGGCGGCTCGGCCGTCGTCGGCCGGTCGCTGCCGCCGGCGGCGGCGCTGCGGCTGCCCCTCGCACTGGCGACGATGCACCTGGCCTGGGGGAGCGGGTTTCTGCTGTCCGTGGTGCGCCCGGCCGACCGCGGCTCGGCGGCCGAAGCCGCGGCCGGCCTCGCGATGCCCTCGGCATAGGCCACACCGCCGACGACCGTCGGAGCGGGCGATCTACGCGAACGACAGCGCCGATGCTGATCGAGGCCGCCACGAACGGGCGCAGCGAGCCCAGCTAACGGCAGCTAACGGCAGCTAACGGCAATACAGCTAACGGGCGGCCGCCCAGGTCTCCAACTGCCGGACGAACGCGACAGATTGGGCGCCCCAGTTGAGCTCGGCGCGAGCGGCCGCGTGACCCGCTGCTGCCATGGCCCGCCGGCGCAGCGGGTCCGCGAGCAACGCGCGCACGGCCGCAGCGGCGGCGGCGGAGTCGTCGAACGGGACGACCACGCCGCACCCGTGCGCCTCGACGAGGGCGACCGCCTCCGGCAGCGGAGTGGTGATGACGGGGACCCCGTGGGCCATGTATTCGATCACCTTGGTCGGCTGCGAGTGCCGGTAGTTGGGCTCGTCATGGAGCAGCGACAGGCCGGCGGCCGCCCCTTCGACCAGCGCGAGGGCCTGGTCGTTGGGCAAGAGGCCGTGCCAGACGACCGAGCCCGCGGCGTGCGCGCGTTCGAGCGACGGGCGCACTTCGCTGTCGGCGGGTCCCACGAGCTCGACCGTCGCGACGCCCGTCAGCAGCGCCCCGAGCTCCACGAGCTCCGCAGCACCGCGGGCGCGACTGAGGCTGCCGACGTAGACGACCCGGTTGCTGTCCGGCGACGGGACGTGCTCCGGCACCCAGGTGCTGTTGAGGACGAGCGGGTGTTGCCTGTCGAACCGCGCCTGATAGCCGCGCTCCGCGAGCAGCAGGTGCAGGTTGGTCTCGGCCCAGTGTTCGGCCGCGCGCGCGGCGCGGGCCCCCAGCGGACGCAGGGGTTTGGGCAGCCACGGCTTGAGGGTCATCGCGGCGGCGGTGTCCTCGTGCACGTCCCAGACGAGGGCCGGGCCGTGGATGCCGCGCAAAGCGGGAACGAGCTCAGGGTTGTGGACGACGATCACGTCGACGTGCGGCGCGTGCGACCGCAGGAGCCGGCGGGCAGCGCGGTAGGCCTTCACCCGATGCAGCCCCGCCGCGCGCGGGACGTCGATCGGCACGACCTCCGCCCACGGCACCACACCGGTCGCGGAAAAGGGAGCGAGATAGAGCACTTCGTGGCCCGCGTCGAGGAGTGCGCGGATCTCGCGGTGCAACACCCGCGCGTCCTCCGGGTGGTGGACGACGGTAGCGACGAGGACCCGCATCAAACGCCGCTAGCCACGGGAGAGCGCGTCACTCGCCGTCACTGTCGCCGGCCTCGTAGGCCGCGATCACCTCGAGCGGGTCGCCGTCGGCGCGCAACTGGCCCCGGTCGATCCACAGGACGCGCGTGCAGTTGGTGCGGATCGACACCATCGAGTGGCTGACGAGAAACACCGTGCCGGCGTGTTCCTGCATGCCGCGGATCCGCGCCTCACTGCGTTTGCGGAAGTCCTTGTCCCCGGTGCTGAGCGCCTCGTCGATGAGCAGCACGTGCGGGACCACGGCCGTGGAGATCGCAAATTTCAGGCGCTGCTGCATGCCGCTGGAGTAGGTCTTCATCGGCAGGTCGATGAACTCGCCGAGGCCGGAGAACTCGACGATCTCGTCTCGCTTCGCCTCGATCTCGGCGGCGGTCAGGCCGATGGCGAGACCGCCGAGGTGCACGTTGCGCTCGCCGGACAGCTGCGGGATGAGCGCGGCGTTGACGCCGAGCAGTGCCGGCTCGCCGTCGGCGTACACCATGCCCTTGCTCGGTTTCTGGAGACCGGCGATGGTGCGCATCAGCGTCGACTTGCCGGAGCCGTTGTGGCCGATGACGCCGACGATCTCACCCTGGTACGTCGCGAAGCTGACGCCACGCACCGCGTGCACTTCCTTGACCCGCTTGAGGCTGTGGGACCACGGGCGCAGCCGGCCACCCTGCGCGGACTTGCCGGTGGTGAGCACGCGGTAGGTGACATGCAGGTTGTCGACGAGGACCGTGGGGCGCCGCAACGGGTCGACCATGGGCGCGGCGGCGGCGACATCGGAGCCGACCGCGGCGGCGCCGACACTGGCGTGCTCCAGGACGGGGGTGTCGTCAGCCTTCGACATAGGTCTCCTCCGCCCGGTAGAAGAAGATGAAGCCGGCAACGAGAGCGACAACAGCCCACGCCAGGCCGGGTCCCCAGTATTGCCACTCGAACGGCACGCGGTGCACGGGCGTCAGGGCGCCGTCGACCGTGGTCCTGATCACCGGTTCGGCGCTGTAGACGACGGCGCCGCGCGCCATGGAGATGAAGTCGAACAGCGGGTTGACCGTCAGCCAGCGGGCGTATTGCTGGTCGTGGAACGTGCCGATCGTGAAGAACACCCCGGACAGATACATCCACAGCCGGACGAAGAACGGCACGATCTGCGCGACGTCGTTGACGCGGGATGTCAGCCGCGCGACGACCATCGCCCCACCGACGTTGAACATGGTCTGCAGCACGAAGATGGGCACGAGAAGGAACACCTCCCACGACAGGCGGTGGATCTGCAGGACGCAGGTGGCGACCATCACGCCGTAGAGGGGGATAGCCTGGATCGACTCGGTCAGCACTGTCGACAGTGGCAGGACCGCGCGCGGGAAACGGATCGCCCGCACGAGCGGCATGTTGCCGGTGACGGCCTTTGCCCCGTTGGTGATCGACTGGTTGGTGTACTGGAACATGAGCACGCCGCACGCGAGCATCGAGATGTAGGGCTCCATGCCTTTGCGCGCCCCGAGGATGAGGCCGAAGACGAGGAAATAGACGCCGACGAGCAGCAGCGGGCGCAGGATCGTCCAGAGGGACCCGAGGGCGTCCTCCTGGTTGCGGGCACCGACGCGCGCCCGCGACAACTGCCAGGCGAAGGAACGACGCCGCCACAGCTTGGACACGTAGAGCGGCAGGGGGTCACGGCGGCCGACCCTGAGCAGCCCGTGTGCGTCGGCGACTGCCGCGGTGCTGCGGTGCGCGCCGAAGTTGTCGAGGTCCGTCGTCCTGTGGGCGTCCGCCGTCATGCGGCGTCCGTCGTCATGCGAGGTCCGTCGTCATGCGAGGTCCGTCGTCATGCGAGGTCCGTCGTCGTGCGAGGTCCGTCGTCGTGCGAGGTCCGTCGTCGTGCGAGGTCGTGCGTTGGCGGGCGATCCGGCCGCGACTCGGCAGGCGAGAGCGCGGACCACGTGTCTCCTCGGCGTCGGGTGGCGGCGGATCAGGCGCCGTCGGGGGCGGGGACCCGCGCCGATCGTACGCCGGGCCGGCCGCCGCGCGCGCACGTCGATGCCGTGGCGGCGAGTGATTGCGCGCCTCCGGGGCAGGCTCGCGATCAGTGCACTGTCCGGCTCGGCGTCAGGAGACCTTCATGCGGTGGCTCATTCGGCTAGTGATGGCGCGCTTCGTGACGCGGATCGTGCGTGAGCTGCTCGCCCGCTTCTCGCAGAGTGCCGCGCAGGGCCAGGCCCGCGACCGCCAAGCCCGCTGACCCTCAGGCCGAGTCGGCGCACCGGGCGTACGCGGCCCGTTGCTCCGGGCTGCGCCGTAGTGACTCGGGAATAGCCTTTAGCGCGCTGCGCAGGCCTCGCGTGGCCAGGTCGGTGGCCCGGTCGGCGCCGGGGAGCACCGGCAGCCCGTAGAGCCGCCGCGCCCACGGCGGCAGCATCCCGAAGGCGAGTGTGCTGACGCCTGCCCACGCGAGGCGCGCCGGCGTCGCCACCTGCACCCAGACGGGCATCGGTGGGGCGACGCCGAACCTGGCGACGCCCCGGGCCGCGGGAGTGATGCGCAGCTGCGGGCGGACTGTCGCGAAGTAGGCGGACAGGTCGGCCACGGAGCGTGGCACGTCCACGGGCCGCAGCCCCACGAGGCCGGCCATCGCGACCTGCTCGTCGACGTACTCATCAGCCTCGCCGGGGGACAGGCGGGCGCCCGACCGGCGGTAGGCGTCGAGCATCGAGTCGACCGTCGCGTTGTGGACCCAGGCCAACAGGCGCGGGTCGTCCGCCGTGTAGGGCATGCCGGTCTGCGTGTCGATGCCGCGGATATGGCGGTGGACGGCCCGCACCCGCGCGCCGGCCGCTTCCGCCTCGTCGGTGGTGCCGAAGGTCGCCGTCGACACGTACTTCGCGGTGCGCGACAAGCGGCCCCACGGGTCGGCGCGGTAATCGGAGTGCTGGTCGACGCCGGCCATCGCGAGGGGGTGCAGCGCCTGCAGCAGCAGCGCGCGCAGGCCACCGACGAACGAGATCGGGTCACCGTGGATGCGCCACGTCATGCTGTCGGGGCCGAACAGCCCCGGGTCGGTCATCGTCACCCGGACCTCCCACTTCTTCTTCGACGGTACGTCGCCCGCGGGATGGGTCTGTGCCCCCATGGGGTGCGGTCAGTCGTGTGCGACATCCAGCCGGGGCACCCCGTCGGCGTCGGTGCCGACTGTGGCCGTGACGCGTTCCGCAGCGACGGCGTGCGAGTCGGCCGTGCCGGTGACGAGCCCGCCCCCTGCGGCCAGCGCGGCCACGACGACGAGCAGGCCGGGGAGCGTGTGCCACGGCAGGCAGGTCAGCACGCGGGCGCCGGGCGTCAGCGGCCACGCCGCCTGCGCCGCCGCCAGGACGCCGGACAACGTGAGGTCTCCCGACTCCACCCGCAGCGCGAGGGCGTCCGCGTCGGCGGGGGTGTAGGCGCTGAACCGGTCGTCGTAACCGGGGACGTCGGCCCCGAAGTCGGCCACCCCGCCCGCGAGCTCGCCATGAATGCGGCCGCCGAGCGGGGCCGTCGAGACCGCGATGACGTCGCGGGCCAGCGCGGCCGCCTCGCCGGCCCGCTCGGCCGTCACGAACAGGATGTCGGCGTCGACGGGCAGGTCGCCCTCGGGCGCCAGCGGGACGACGACGACCCCGTTGTACCAGCACGCCCACCAGACCGCCGGTGTGAGCCAGTGGTCGGGCAGGGCGACCACCGCGACATCGCCCGGTTGGGCGGCGAGACCGTCCTGGAGGAAGTTGGCGGTCTTCGCGATCCAGCGTTCGACGGTCGCGACGGACAGTTCGACGCGGGCCGCGTCCGCGCCGTACCAGGTGATAAATGGACGCGACCCGTCGCGGGCGAACTCCTGGCCGAAAACGTCGAGCACCGTGGGCTGTGTCATGCGGGCGATCCAACCACCGTTGCCTGATCGGTGAGATGTGCCCGGTCCGGGGCCGTCCGGGACCTAGAATCGCCGCGTGCGAAACCCCCGTGTCAGCAGAGCCCTCGTCGTTGCGCTGCTGGCGACGATGCTCGTGCCGACGGTCGGTGCGGCGCCGGCCACCGCGGGCACCGAGACCTACCGGCGCCCGGCCAACGGGGTGTTCCAGTTCGAGGGACACGGCTGGGGCCACGGCCACGGCATGTCCCAGGAAGGAGCTCAGGGAGCGGCCACCCTCGGGAAGACATGGCGGCAGATCGTCGCCTTCTACTACCCCGCCACCACGGTCGTGCGGGTGCCCGCGGCCGTCGATACGGTGCGCGTGTGGCTGTCCGGTGACGACGAGAGGGATCTGCGGGTGGCGCCGGCCGTCGATCTGACTGTCACGGACGCGGCGACCGGGACGACGGCTGCCCTTCCGGTCACCGCAGGTGTGGACATGTGGCGCGTGTCGCAGACGGTCGATGCGCAGCATCTCGAACAGCGGCTCAACGGCGTGTGGACGTCGTACCCGCTCAATGGTCATGTCGATGTCGCGGGTCCGGTGCAGTTCTCGCGACCGTCGACCGGCTGGGTCACCGTCGCGTTTCCCGGGGACGTGCCGCATCGCTATCGCGGTGTCGTCCGGGCGGTGCGCACCTCGCCGTCGACGATGGACACGGTCAACGTGCTGTCGATGGACGACTATCTCAAAGGCGTCGTGCCGCATGAGTCCCCGGCGAGTTTCAAGCCGGAGGCGCTCAAGGCCCAAGCTGTCGCGGCGCGCACCTACGCGGCCTATGACCGGCTCGCCAATGCCAAGAAGTTCTACGACATCTGCGATTCCACGAACTGTCAGGTGTACGGCGGCCTGACCGGCGAGGCGGCGTCGACGAACGCCGCGGTCGACGCGACGACAGGACGGACCATCATGTACGGCGGCAAGCCGGCCTTCACCGAGTTCAGCTCGTCGAACGGCGGCTGGTCGACCGACGGTGGCCAGCCCTATCTGATCGCGCAGGCCGACCCGTGGGACGGTGCGGCGCCCAACACCGTGCACACGTGGACCGGCCAGATCACGGCCGCGCAGCTGGAGGCCGCGTACCCGGCGGTCGGTCACCTCACGGCGATCAGCGTGCTGACCCGTGACGGCAACGGCGAGTGGGGCGGGCGCGTGCTGACCGCACAGCTGATCGGCGTCGGACCCGGCGGCGCGGCGACGGCCGTCAACGTGACCGGACGGAACGTGTTTGTGGCGCGGGCGTGGCCGACGTACCGCTCGCCCAACGGGCTGCGCAGCACCTGGTGGCACATCACCAACGTCGACGCGCAGGTCGTCGCCGTCGACCCGGCGCCCGTGCTGGTCGCGACCACTGCGGTCGAGGGTCGCGCGACGCTCACGGCACGCTTTCGCTTACAGGGCACGGAAACCTTCGCGGGCAACACGCTCACACTGGTGCCGGATGCCGTGGCTCCGGCGGGCCTCGCCGCGCCCACCGGCCGGTTCCGCCGCAACGTGACCGCGCCGGGCTCGGCCACCGTTGTGCCGGGCGACACGATCGAGATGGCGCTCGATGTCGATGCGGCTGCGAAGCCGGCGGGCAGGTATTCCCTCCGCTACCGCCTGTGGAACGGCAGTGCCGCCATCGGTGACCCGGTCACGTGGCGCGTGTCCGTGCGCGCCGCCGCCGTCACCGCGGCCGTCGTCAGTGCTGTGACCCCCGGTGCGCCGCCGCTGCTGCGCGGGCACACCGTCGTCCTGCGGGAGAACGCGTCGCGGACCGTCGTGGTGACGGTGCGCAACACCGGCAATGTCAGCTGGCCGCTCGACGGGTCCGTCGTCGTGGCGACGAGTCCGGCCGGGCGGGTGAGTGCTTCTGCGGGACCGCGCTGGCTCGCACCGGACACCGTGGCAGCCGTTGCGGCACCCAGGCGCACTGCCGTCGCGCCGGGTCGCAGTGCCGTCGTGTCGCTGACGTTGTCGGGCAACGGGGTCGCGTACGGGAGGGCGACTGAAGCGTTCCGGCTGACGTGGAACGGCGTCGGTGACATTGCCGGCGGCGGCGTGAGGCTGGGTGTCCTACGGGCCGATCCGGCCGTCGGGCTCGGCCGGTTGCCGGCCGGCTTGTCCGCATACGTCGACGGCGCGCGGCACATCGCCGTCGTCTCCTCCGGTCTCGATGCGCGCGTGGAACGACGGATCCAATCGGCGGCCGGGTGGGGCGCCGCGTTCAGCTTCAGTGGCCCCGTCCTCGGCCGCCCCACCGCGGTGCGCACGTCGGCGGGCCACATCGTCGTCGTCGCCCGCGGGCTCGACGGACGACTGTGGCTGCGGGCGGCGCCGAGCACGACATGGACGCCGACGGCGTTCGCTGTCCTCGACGAGCCGTCCGCCGCGGCGTTGACCGGAGGGCGGGTCGAGTTGACAGCCCGCCGGTCGGACGGCACGGTCTGGACGGCCGTGTGGTCCCCGACCGGTGGTGTCGGTGCATGGAGCCGGGTCAGTGCGGCGCACTTCGCGTCCGGCTTGGCGGTGGCGAACTCGCCGGCTGGGGTCGTCGTCGCGGCGGTCGCCGCGGACGGCTCGCTCAACGTCAATCGCTTCACAGCCGGCCGGTGGACCGGCTGGACCGTTCTCGGGCGCGGCCTGAGTGACGCGGCGCCCACGCTCACCGCCGTTCCCGGCAGCTCGCTCGTGCGGCTGTTCGCACGAGGCACCGGCGGTTCGGTCCGCGGCTGGACGCGGTCCGCCACGGGCGTCTGGGGCACGTCGTCCAACCTCGGCGGCGCCACCACCTCGGGGCCGGCGGCGGTCGCGCTCGGCCGGGCCAACGTGCAGGTCTTCGCGCGCTGGTCGGACGGCCGGGTGCATGTCCGTCGCCTCGTAGGGTCGGCATGGCAGCCGTGGGCCCTCGCCTTCTGAGCCGCTCGTTGCCCAGGGGACGACTGGCCACGTCGGGATCACCAGCTACGTACACATCGCCGGCGTTGAGCAGCAGCAGGTCATGCCGGGGGGTGCGGTCAGCCCGGACACCAGCACCGGCATCGCTCCATTCACGCCCGGCAAACCGGACCTCAACCCGACCGCGGACATGCTCATGGTCGCGGTCACTCCCCACAAGCCGGGGACCCTCACGATGGACGGCGCCTACGTGGACTGCCGCCAGGGCATTCGGTCCGGTCACCAGCGCGTCGGCGATCGCGGCAGAGTCACAGCCAACGCGGAGTGATCGTGCGTCGCCGGCCTCCTCGACGGGGGGCACGTCCGTCGCGCGCGGGTGGAACTGAATCAGTCGGCGGCGGGCCCGACGCGTTGGGTGCCAAGGACGCGGAGAAGCTGTAGGGGTTGGTGGCTCTCCGTGCCGGGGGTGCGCCCTGGCGGGGATGCGCGGCTACCCGGCCGTCGGTAAGGCCGCCACGAGGACGCAGCTGTGGAATTGACCGGCAACACCACCTTCATCCCGGGCGCGACCTCCGGCATTGGCCTCGCCCTGCGGCTCCACGAGCGGGGCACACCGTGATCGTCTCGCGCTCGAGGTCGGGCACCGACGACGCGTCGATGCTGAGGTGGAACCGTTCGGCCAACACCATTCTCCCCACCTCCATCGACGGAGCAGGGTTCTACACCGACATGGCGGAGGATGACCTTTCCGCCAGCTCATGACCACCCTCCGCCCCATCGAAGGACGGATGGGGCGCCCCGACGACGTAGCTGACGCGGCCGAGTAGTCGCCAGCGACCTCGCTGGCTGGGTCAGCGGACAGCAACTCCTGGTCAGCGGAGGCGCCCTGCAATAGCGGTCGGGCTCCTCGGTGCGGCCGTCTGGTGCTGCGCGCTGAGCTGTTGGCGCACGGAGGCGAGCGCGTCCGGTAACGATTCGAACGTGCCGGCCACCTGCTCTGCCTCCTGACCGAGCCGCCTGGATTGAAGTGCTCCCACAGCTGTGTCCACGACCAAGGCCTTGGCTGTGCATCCCGCACGGACGTTGGAAATCATGAGCCGCTTGACGATTTCCTGCACACCAGCGTCCAGGACGCCACTCTGGCGCACATCAACGACGAGGCCCCAGGACCCTTCCGGTGCCCGGCGGCTCGCGTAGTGCACGGACATCTTCGCCTCGAGGCCCTGCGCGTCGGCTACCGTCAATCGGCGCATCATCGTGAGCACGGCCACGTCCTCGAGCCATTCCCAGATGTAGCAGACCGTCATCGTCGCACCTCAGTCGCCCCTGCGAGTCTGTCTTGTTGTCAACTAGTTCGACACTTCTCCGACCGATCTGAAGGTCCACGCCCGCACGGGCGGTCACTATCCGTCGGTGGCGGGCACGGGGCCGCGTCGGCGCGCGTCTCGGTCAGACGCACCGGGACTGCCAGAATGTGGCGATGTCCGCGACGATGCATGACGACGAGATCAACGTCTCGGACGACGTCGTCGTGCGGTTGATCGCCGCACAGTTCCCGCGCTGGGCCCATGTCCCAGTGCGGCGGCTTGTTTCCCGTGGGACCGTCAACGCCATCTTCCGCATCGGCGATGACGTGACCGCCCGGTTTCCACTCCGTAACGCTGATCCCACTGTGATGCGCGGTGTGCTGCACCGTGAAGCAGTGGCTGCCAGACAGTTCGCCGAACACTGTCCCGTCGCCGCGCCGTGGCCGATTGTCGTCGGCGACCCCGGGCTCGGCTACCCGCTGCCGTGGTCGGCGCAGAGTTGGGTGGACGGGACCACGGCGATGGACGAAGACGTGAGCACGTCGTACGACTTCGCCCGCGACCTCGCCGCTCTTCTCGCGCGGCTCCGCGCAGTGGACACCGGCGGGGGGTGCTTCCAAGGAGGCGGCCGCGGCGGCGACATCAGCCGGCATGACGAGTGGGTGCAGACGTGCTTCGCTCACTGTGAGGGACTCGTCCACGTACCGACCCTTCGCGAGCTGTGGCGTGAGTTCGTGGCATTGCCTCGTGAGAGTCCGGACGTCATGACGCACTCCGACCTGATCGCGGGGAACGTCCTCGTCAGTAACGGCCGGTTGGGAGGCGTCCTCGACACCGGCGGCTTCGCTCCGGCCGACCCGGCCCTCGATGTGATCGTCGGCTGGCATCTCCTCGACGACGCTCGCCGCGCAACCTTTCGCGCCGAGTTGCACTGTGACGACCTGGAATGGGAGCGCAGCAAAGCGTGGGCGTTCGAGCAGTCCATCGGCCTTGTCTGGTACTACAAGAAAAGCCATCCCGCTGTCAGCGAGATGGGACGGCGAACGCTGCAGCGGATCGTCGCCGCTCCAAGGTCCTAGCTAGCGGCGTTCGAAGCCTGACACTCGATCCGGCTCATGTTGCATGCACCGCCGAGATGACGACCTCAAGCGGCTCGGCCGCACCATTCCGGTCGTCGCCGGACGGCTGAGCCCACACGGCTACGCTGCTGGCGGAGAATCTGGGAGCTGATGACGAACGACCTCCTGCCGGAGCTGGCGGATGTCCGGGTCGCAACGCCACCGCGAGTTCTCGTGGTCGCCGCGGACCGCATCGACTTCGCCGCGGACGGCATCGACTTCGCCAACGATCTGATCGAGTTCTGGCAGGCGGCGCTCTACGTACGGCCGACGAGCTGGGCACGCTGCTCAAGGATGTGGGGCGGGTCGTTGCACCGCAGTCGCGGCCGCGGAACGCTGCGGGGGAGCGGCGGCGTGTCATCGTCAGCAGTGTCCTGACCGATGCCGACCCGTCCGTCGAGCAACCCGCAGCCGCGTCCCGACGCGCCGGCGGTCGACATCGACGGCTGATCAGCCGTCCACCCCGGAGTGCGTCGGTGCCGCAGCGCGGAGCCCGTTGCACCCGTTGCCGCTGCGGTTCGCACGCTAGCCTGACCCGGCACAGCCGCCGGATGGAGAAGGAGTTCCCAGTGGACGCGATCGTGCTCGTAGGTGGACAGGGCAGCCGATTGCGGCCCCTGACCGAGACAACACCCAAGCCGATGTTGCCGGTCGCGGGGGTGCCGTTCCTGACCCACCTGCTGCTGCGGGCACGCGACGCGGGCATCGATCACATCGTGCTGTCGACGTCGTACAAGGCGGAAGTCTTCGAGGACCACTTCGGCGACGGGTCGTCCCTCGGGATCGAGCTCGAGTACGTCCAGGAGACCGACCCACTCGGCACCGGCGGCGGCATCCGCAACGTCGTGTCATCGCTGCGCGCCGGACCCGCCGACCCGGTCGTCATCTTCAACGGGGATGTCCTGTCCGGGCACGACATCGCCGGCCAGATCGCCGCGCACGTCGCCTCGCAGGCGGCCGTCACGCTCTACCTCACGGAGGTCGACGACCCGCGCCGCTTCGGGATCGTGCCGACGGATGCGGACGGGCGGGTGACCGCGTTCCTCGAGAAGAGCGACAACCCCGTGACCAACCGCATCAACGCGGGTTGCTACGTCTTCCGCCGCGACATCATCGACCTCATCCCCGCCGGGCGCCCCGTGTCGGTGGAGCGGGAGACGTTTCCGGCGTTGCTCGACAGCGACGCGCTCGTCCGGGCGTGGGTCGAGTCGGCCTACTGGCTCGACCTCGGCACACCGGGGAGCTTCCTGCAGGGCTCGTGCGACCTCGTACGCGGCGTGGTGTCATCGCCGGCCGTCCCGGTCACCGGCGAGTCGCTGACCCTCGACGGATCCGCAATGGCCGACGGCGTGGTCCTGACGGGAGGCACGGCCGTCGGTGCCGACGTGTCGGTCGGTGCCGCCGCGGTGCTCGACCGCAGTGTCGTGTTCGACGGGGTGCACGTCGGTGCAGGTGCCCGACTTGTGGATTGCGTCGTCGGGCGGGACGCCGTCATCGGTGCCGGCGTCGTCCTGCGTGGCGTCGTGGTCGGTGACGGCGCTCATGTCGGCTCGGGCGTCGAGCTCGAGGAGCCCGCGCGGGTGTGGACGGGCGCTGTGGTGCCGGACGGTGCCATCCGGTCGACCGTCGGCTGACCCAGAAACCCGAAACGTGTAAGCATTCCGCGGCCTCTGCGCCGCGGAATGCTTACACGTCAGGTGGTGGTCAGCTGGCCGACGGTGAGGCCGACGGGCTTGCCGATCCCGACCCACTCGAGGTGGCCACGGCGGTCGTCGTCGTCGTCGGCGTCGGCAGCGTGCCGCACTTCGCCTTGATCGCCTCAGGTGTCGCACCCGTGGGGTCTTCCGGGGCGCACAGGGCCGGGTGGTCGTTGACGACCTTCTGCAACGCCGCGCCCGAGATGTCCGCGCACAGCGTCTGCTTGTGCCATGAGGTCAGCGTGACGTGCTTGCCTGCCGGCATCGGCGGACGGCTCGTCGGCCATGGTGCGGCGATGAAGTAGGGGTCGAGCGACTTCAGCTCGAGGTTGGTGCCCATGTCCTGCAGCGCCTGCAGCTTGCCCTTGTCCTTGGCGATCGTGTCGTCGTACCAGGCGATCACGAAGCCATGCTCGAGATTGTGCACGAGGTGCTCGACGAACTGATCCTGCGTCTGCGCGTCCGGCGCGTAGTAGTGCACGTCCGTCGGCATGGGTGTCGCGTTGTGCGGGCCGGAGGCGGGCGGGTTGTTCTTGTAGGTCCAGGTGCCGGTGTCGGCGAGGTGGAAGCGGTCCGCGTCGTCGCTCGTCTTGATCTTCGGGTCGGCCGGCCCAGGCTCGGGCGCGACGGTGACCTCAGGGTCGCACCCGGCCGCCGCCGCGGAGGCGCCGTAGGAGGCGAGCGACTTGTGGCTCGGCGAGTTGAGGTTTTTCAGGTAGGCCGGCACCAGCACCGCGGCCACGAGGATCAGGCCGACGAGCACCACGATGCCCGTCACGAGAAGGAACCGGCGCCGCTCGCGCCGGGCCTGCTCGCGCCGCAGCGCCTCGAGCTTGTGTCGGTTCTGCTTGGCGGTGCGCTTTGCGTCGAGTCGGCGCTGCGCGCGGTCGTTGTTGGGCACGTGATCCGTCCTGGTCGGGCGAGGAGTCCAGCGCGCGAAGTCTAGGGGGCGCGGGGCGGTCGGGTCGCGCGGCCCAGGCATCTCACAGCTGATCAGCGTTCGAGAAGGATCTGCGCGAGGTCGAGCTGCGGCTGCGGCGGGGGGTCCGCGGCGGCATGCCCGATCGCGATCGCGCCCATCGGGTCGACGCTGTCGTCGAGCTCGAGCACCGTGCGCACCACGTCGCGGCAGAACATCGTGCTCGACACCCATGCGCCCGCCAGCCCCTCGGCAGTGAGCGCGACGAGCAGGTTCTCGATGCCGGCACCGGCCGAAGCGACGAACATCTCCCGCTCCGCCTGCTGCCGCCGCTCGTCGGGATAGGCGTGCGCCCCGTCGAGGACGACGCCGGCGACGACGATCACCGGTGCGGCGCGCAGCACATCGCCGCGGGCGAGCCGGCGCGTGATCCGTGCCTCGTCGAAGCCGTCTGCGGTCAGGTCGGCGCGCCACTGCTGGCGCATCGCGTCGAGCAGCCGCTCGCGGCGCTCCACCACGAGCACGAAGCGCCACGGGATGGTGTGGTGCGGCGCGGGAGCGGTCGCCGCGACGGCGACGGCGCGGTGGACGGCGGCGAGGTCGACCGGGGCGGGGGAGAAGGACCGCACGGTACGACGGGCCGGCACAACCTCGCGCGAGCCCCACCGGAACAGGTCCTCGGCCGCGGGCCGGACGAGCACGCGGGCCCCGGCGTCGCTCGCGTCGTACGACAGGCCACGCAGCACCGCGACCGGAACGCCCGCGAGCTTGCCCTTCACCAGCTCCGCGGCGGCGGCCACCGCGTCGGCGTCGGCGAGCTCGGTCGCGACGAGCGGATGACCGTAGGAGTCGGTCTTGCCGCGCTCGTCGCGGATCGGCGCCAGGCCGGCGATCCCGATGGCGATGTCGACGAGCCCGGTGCGCCACGGGCGGCCCGCGGTGTCCGTGACGATGACCGCGACGGTGCGGCCCGTCAGCTCGCGGATGCGGTCGCGGATGCCGCGCGCGGAGGCGTCCGGGTCGAGCGGCAGCAGGGCGATCTGGCCCGCCGGGACGTTGGAGGCATCCACGCCGGCGGCCGCGAGGACCAGGCCGTGGCGCGTTTCGACGATGCGGGTTTCGCCGCGGGTGGCGACGACACGCACCGTTTCGGCCGTGATCGCGTCGGCGCGGTCGGTGCCCGGCACGAGCCGGCCCTCCGCCTTGCTCACGGCCTTGCTGGTGACGACGACGATGTCACCGTCGGCGAGGCCGGGCTCCGCCGCCGTGAGCAGCGCGGCGAGGTCGGCGCCGGGCCGGATCTCGCCGTCGAGCGGGACGCCCCACAGTGTCAGCGTCATCCGCGCAGCTCGGCGGCGAGGTCGAGGGCCGCCGCGGCCATTCCCGTCGTCGCGGCGACGTCGGTCATGAGCAGCGGCACCGCCCGCGTCGGGAGACCGTCGGCGGTCAGCGGCTCCACGGCCGCCGCATCCGACGTGTCGACCAGCCAGCCGTCGAGGACGCCGCCGGCGGTGCGGGCTCCGTAGCCACGGGCGACGGCCTCCGCGGACGTCTCGATGCCGACCGCCGCCAGGCACGCGTCGGCGTACCCGCGGACCGGTGCCCCGCCGACGATGGGCGACAGGCCGACGACCGGCGCCGCCGTGCGCTGCACCGCCGCAAGGATGCCGGGGATCGCCAGGATCGCGCCGATGCTCACGACCGGGTTGGACGGTGGGAACAGGACGACGTCGGCGCTGAGGATCGCCGCGACGGCGTGCGGGCTCGCGGCCGCGGCGTTGCCCCCGAACGTGAACCCGGTCGCGGGCACGGCCGTCCGGAGCCGGATCCACCAGTCCTGGAAGTGCACGACATCGCCGGTCGACAGGTGCACGAGCGTCTCCGCGTCGTCGTCCGTGCTGGGCAGCAGCGTGACTGCGGGTTGCCAGCGCCGGCACAGGTGGGCGGTCGCCGCGGTGAGCGTGTGCCCCGCGTGCAGAAGGCTCGTGCGCACGACGTGGGTCGCGATGTCGCGGTCGCCGAGGGTGAACCACTCGCTGTCCGCCTCCCCGTAGGCCGTGAACTCGTCCCGCAGCGTGAACGTCTCCGCCGCCCGGCCCCAGCCCTGCTCGGCGTGGATGCCGCCGCCGAGGGTGTACATGACGGTGTCGAGGTCGGGACACACCCGCAGGCCGTGCAGCCAGATGTCGTCGCCGACATTGCCCACGACCGTGACCCAGTGCCCGAGCGCCCGCAGGCCGAGCAGGAAGCGCGCTCCGCCAATCCCGCCGGCCAGGACTGTGATCCGCATGGCGGCATCCTCGCGCGGCCGGCCTGCTCGGCCGACTCCTGGGTAGGGTCGCGGAGTGACGCGTCAGCCGAGTGAGAGCGCGCTGCGCCGTGCGCTGCGGCGGGCGGAGTCGGGGGTCACCCTCGATGCCGGCGAGGCGGAGGTCCTGCTGCACGCGCGGGAGGGGCACCTCGACCGGCTGTTGGCCACGGCGGCTGCCGTCCGCGACCGGGGTCTCCTGGCCGCGGGTCGACCGGGCGTCCTGACCTACTCTCGCAAGGTCTTCATCCCGCTCACGCGGTTGTGCCGCGACCGCTGCCACTACTGCACGTTCGCCACCGTGCCGCACCGCGTGCCGGCGGCTTACCTCGAGCTCGACGAGGTCCTCGACATCGCCCGGCGCGGCGCGCACCTCGGCTGCAAGGAAGCACTGTTCACCCTCGGCGACCGGCCGGAGGATCGCTGGCCGCAGGCGGCCGAATGGCTCGACGCTCGCGGCTATGCGAGCACCCTCGACTACGTCCGCGCCGCCGCCATCGCGGTGCTCGAACAGACCGGCCTGCTGCCGCACCTCAATCCCGGTGTCCTGTCCTGGCAGGAGCTGACGCGGCTCAAGCCCGTTGCGCCGAGCATGGGGATGATGCTCGAGACGACGAGCAGGAGACTGTACGACGACCCGGGCCAGCCCCACTTCGGCAGTCCCGACAAGGATCCCGCGGTGCGGTTGCGGGTGCTCGAGGACGCCGGCCGGCTCAACGTGCCCTTCACGACGGGGCTGCTGATCGGCATCGGCGAGACCCTCGCGGAACGCGTCGACGGCATCTTCGCGATCCGCGCGGTGGAGCGCCGCTATCACGGCATCCAGGAAGCCATCATCCAAAACTTCCGAGCCAAGCCCGACACGGCGATGCGCAACGACCCCGACGCCAGCATCACCGACCTCATCGCGACCATCGCCGTCGCGCGGCTCGTCCTCGGTCCCCGCGTGCGTCTGCAAGCACCACCCAACCTCGTGGACGACCAATGGGGCTTGGTGATCCGGGCCGGGATCGACGACTGGGGCGGGGTGTCGCCGCTGACGCCGGACCACGTCAACCCGGAACGGCCGTGGCCGCAGATCGACGACCTCGGCGCGCGCACCGCCGAGGCCGGTTTCGCGTTGCGCGAACGGCTCACCGTCTATCCGTCGTACGTTGCGCAGCCCGAGCCGTGGCTCGATCCGCGCATCCGCGCACACGTGTTCGCGCTCGCCGGTGACGACGGTCTCGCGCGGCCCGACGCCGCCATCCACGGCCGGCCGTGGCAGGAGCCGGAGGACTCGTGGGCGACGGACGTGACAGGCACCGGACGCACGGACCTGCATGCGAGCATCGACACCGCCGGCCGCACCGGTGACCGCCGGTCGGACTTCGACGCGGCGTACGGCGACTGGGACGAGCTGCGCGACGACGTCGCCGTGCGGTCCTCGGCTGCGTTCGTGCCACAGCTGGACGGCGACGTCGCGGCGGCACTGCGAACGGGTGAGCGCGACCCGGCGCGGCTGACCGACGACGAGGCGCTGGCCCTCATCACCGCCCGCGGCCCGGCCCTGGATGCCGTTGCCGCGTTGGCGGATGGGCTCCGAAGGGACGCCGTCGGCGACGACGTGACCTACGTCGTCAACCGCAATCTCAACTTCACCAACGTCTGCTACACCGGCTGTCGCTTCTGCGCGTTCGCGCAACGCAAGACCGACGCCGACGCCTTCACGCTGTCCCTGCACGAGGTGGGGGAGCGGGCCGCGGAGGCGCAGCGTGTCGGGGCGACGGAGGTGTGCATGCAGGGCGGGATCCACCCGGACCTTCCGGGCACGGCCTACCTCGACCTGGCGCGCGAGGTGAAGCGCCGCGCCCCGGGCATCCACCTGCATGCCTTCTCGCCGATGGAGGTCGTCAACGGTGCCACGCGCACCAATCTGTCGATCCGCGACTTCCTGATCGCCGTCCACGAGGCCGGCGTCGACTCGCTTCCCGGCACCGCGGCGGAGATCCTCGACGACGACATCCGCTGGGTGCTGACGAAGGGAAAACTTCCTGCCAGCACGTGGATCGAGGTCGTCACGACCGCGCACTCGCTCGGCATCCCGACGACGTCGACGATGATGTATGGCCACGTCGACAACCCTCGCCACTGGGTTGCGCACCTGCGCACACTGGCGCACATCCAGGACTCCACCGGGGGCTTCACCGAGTTCGTCCCGTTGCCGTTCGTGCACACCAACGCGCCGATCTACCTCGCCGGGATCGCGCGGCCGGGCCCGTCGTACGACGACAATCGCGCCGTGCACGCCGTGGCGCGCATCCTCCTGCATGGCCGTATCCGCAACATCCAGTCGTCGTGGGTGAAGCTCGGCGTCGACGGTTGCGTCCACATGCTCGCCGCCGGCGTCAACGACCTCGGCGGCACGCTGATGGAGGAGACGATCAGCCGGATGGCCGGGTCGGAGCACGGCAGCCGCAAGACGCCCGCGGAGCTCTCGCAGATCGCGCTGCGGGCCGGTCGCCCGGTGCGGGAACGCACGACCCTGTACGGCGTGCCGGCGGGCTGATGTCCCGCACGAAGCGCGCGGGAGCGGGGGTTGCCGGAACGTCCCTTCACGTTTGTGTGAAGTCGCTTCGCATCTTTGTGAACCCGTTCTGACGGACCTCATCCTGTCCAGACGCCGAAGATCGGCTCCAGACGCCGAAGATCGGCTCCAGACGCCGAAGATCGGTCGGCCTCGCGTCGGCGGCCGCCGAGGTTGGGTAGGACGTCCGCATGTTGATCCCGCGCCGCATGGCCGCCATCCGCCTGTCCAACCCCGCGCCGGGGGACGAGCGGGCCTGGTCCTCACGGCAGCTCCACCGCCTCAACGACTGGTCGGCCTCCAGCGCCGCGACGGCGGTGGTCGCGATCCTCAGCGCCGGCTTCCTGACGGCGGCGTTCACGGGTCACCGCGAGTCCCACTGGCTGACGATCTTCCAGTCCCTGGCGGCCGCGATCACGCTCGTGATGGTCTTCGCGCTCCAGCACACGCAGATGCGCACGCAGTCGGCCATGCAACGCAAGCTCGACGAGATCCTGTCGGCCCTGCCGGCGGCCGACAGCCGGCTCGTCCACGTCGAGACAGCCTCGCAGGCAGAGCTCGACGAGCTCGACGCCAGGCATGTCGAGGTGCGCGAGGAGGCGCTCGACACGTCCGCCGGGCTGTCCTGAGCGACCGTCGCGCGGTCGCCATATCAGCAACCACCGACACCAATACCAGCGAACCCCTTGACCGCGGGGACCGACGCGCATGTAATTTCACCAGTGTCATTCCGCCCGGACCGAGTGCACGCTCCTTCGGCAGACACCACGCACCGCACCAGCCCGGCGCCCCGGGCCGCGGACGACGCAAGGAGAAACCATGGACCTGCGCTCATTGCTGGGGGTCGAGGAAGAGCCCGACGAACTCTGGCAGGAGAAGGCGCTGTGCGCCCAGACCGATCCGGAGTCGTTCTTTCCGGAGAAGGGTGGCTCGACCCGCGAGGCCAAGCGCATCTGCGTCGAGTGCGAGGTGCGCGTCGAATGTCTCGAATTCGCGCTGCAGAAGGACGAGCGCTTCGGCATCTGGGGCGGTCTGTCCGAGCGGGAGCGCCGCCGCCTGAAGAAGCGCGTCGCCAGCTGATCAGCCGGCGGGGCGTGCCTTCCAGGCGCGCCACGTAGTGTTTCGGCGGTCGCGCCGGCCCCCCGGCTCGACGACATCGACGACACGAATCGACGGATGCCTTCTTCCAGCCGCCAGCCGCAGCGTTCCCACGTCACTGCCGTGCTCGTCGCGCACGACGGGCAGACGTGGTTGCCGCGCACATTGGCCGCGCTGGCCGCGCAGACCCATCAGCCGGACGACGTCATAGCGGTCGACACGGGCAGTGAGGACGCGACGTACACGCTGCTGGCCGAGTCCCTGGGCAACTCGCGCGTGATCCGCGCGGAGCGGCGCACCACCTTCGGTGCGGCCATCGGGCTCGCGACCCGCACGCTCGACGCGGCGCCGCACGGGACCGACGAGGGGCAGGCCGCCGAGTGGCTCTGGCTCCTGCACGATGACTGCGCCCCCGCTCCCGACGCGCTCGCGCGCCTGCTGGAGCGGGCCGACACGGCGCGGGAGGCCGTGATCATCGGCCCGAAGGTCCGTGACTGGGACCACCCCGCCTACCTCCTCGAGGTGGGCGTCACCATCGACGGCGCCGGTCACCGGCACACGGGTCTCGACCGCCACGAGCTCGACCAGGGCCAACACGACGGCGCGGTCGACGTGCTGGCCGTCGGGAGCGCCGGAGCGCTCGTCCGCCGCGACGCCTGGGAAGCGCTCGGCGGGTTCGATCGAGCCCTGCCGATGTTTCGCGACGACGTCGACTTCGGGTGGCGGGCCAACCTGTCGGGGCGGCGGGTCGTGGTTGCGCCGCGCGCCGTCGTCTACCACGCGCAGGCGGGCGCGACCGGTCGCCGGCCACTCGCGGTCACGACAGTGCCGCCGCGGCGCCTCGACCGCACGCACGCGATGTTCACGGTGCTCGCCAACGCGGGCCCGCTCGGCCTGCTGCTCGGCATCCCCCGGCTGGCTGTCGTCACCGCGCTGCGCGCTCTCCTTTTTCTCGGCACGCGCCGGCCGGCTGCTGCCAGGGACGAGATTCTCGCGTACGGCGCCCTGCTCGCCCACCCCGTGGCCCTCGCCAAGGCGCGCCACCGCAGGCGCCGCAGCCGCACGGTCGGGCGCCGGGCGATCCGACATCTGCTGCCGCGCCGGGGCAGCCGACTGCGCAGCTACATCGAGCACATCATCGAGTGGCTCGGCGGTCAGACGCATCTCGACGACCCGGGGGCCGCGCTCGGGCGACCCGAGCTGGCGAACGCGGGCCAGGACGAGGCGCCCGACTCGGTCACCTCGCGGGTGGTGCGGCGCGCCCTCACCGCTCCCGGCTTCCTCCTCTTCGTGGCTCTATCGGCTCTGTCACTGGTGACCTTCCGGCACCTGTTGGGCATGCACGGCACGCTCGTCGGGGGACGGCTGCTCCCGGCTCCGGGGTCGGCCGACGCGGTGTGGGAAGCCTTCGTCACGGACTGGCACTCCATCGGTGTGGGGGTCTCCGGCGCATCGCCGCCGTACGTGGCGCTGCTCGCCGCGCTGAGCTCCGTGACCCTGGGCAAGCCGTGGCTGGCGGTCGACGTGCTGCTCCTCGGGGCGCTGCCGCTGGCGGGCGCGACCGCGCACCGGGCGGCGAAGCGCCTCACCACCTCGCGCCCCTTGCGTATCTGGGCGGCCGTCGCGTATGCCCTCAGTCCACCGGTCGCCGGTGCGGTGGCCGACGGTCGCGTCGACGCGATCCTCGGCCTGGTCCTGCTGCCCGTGGCCGCGGGCTCCGTCGTGCGCGCGCTGCGCCCTGGAGCGGAGTGGCGCCGCACGTGGGTCGCCGCCCTCGCCATCACGCCGGCGACGGCCGCGACGCCAATCCTGTACGCGGCGGTCGTGCTCCTTCTCGGGGGGCTCATCATCGGCGGGTCCGTCGGTGCGGTGCTGCGGCAGTGGCCGCTGCCACTGCGGGCGATCGCGCGCTCGGCCGTGCTGGCCGCCGTGCCGTTGCTGGTCCTCGCGCCGTGGTCGGTGGCGGCGCTGCGGCACCCGGTGCTCGCGGTCCGCGGCGCCGGGCCGGTCGTCGCCGACCCCGCGCTCGGGGCCCCCCGCGTCTTCGACCTGCTGCTCGGCAGCCCCGGCGGGCCGCCAGGCTGGCCGAGCCTCGTCTACCTCCCGGTCCTGCTCGCGGGAATTGCCGCGCTCGCCGCGCACCGGCGCCGGCTTCTCGTCGGGTCGCTGGAGGCGGGAGCTCTCGCCGGGCTCGCGATCGCGGTGGTCGTCAGCCGACTGACGCTGACCGCTCCGGAGGACGGCACCCCGTGGCACGCGTGGCCCGGGATGCCCGTCGCGCTGACCGTCGGACTGCTCGTCGCGGCCGCCGCGCGGGCCGCGCAGGGGGCCCGCGGCCGCTTCCGGCGCGAGTCGTTCAGCTGGCGGCAGCCCGCGATCGGGCTCGTGGTGCTCGCGGCCGCCGCCGCGCCACTCGTGACCGCCGGGTTGCTGGTCGCGCGGCCGGGACTCGCCGTGTCGCGCGTCGGTGTGTCCGACCTGCCGGCGTACGTCGCCGACGGGCTCGGCGGGAGCGCCGGCACCCGCGCGCTGCTCCTGCGTCCGCGCGTCGGCTCCCTCGACTACACCGTGCTCGAACGCCCGGTGCGCACCCTCGCGGACACGGACGTGCCGATCCCGGGAGCCCGCCAGGCGCTCCTGACATCGCTGGTCCGCGAGCTGGCGTCCGGGCCGTCCGATGCCGCCGGCTATCTCACCGGGCAGGCGATCGGCTCCATCGTCCTGCTCGCCCCCGACAAGGGCGTCGCGGCGGCGCTCGACGCGCAGCCGGGGATCAGCCGCGTGCCGCAGGACGGCCCGGTGACGGTGTGGACCGTGTTGCCGTTGCCGGCCCGCGTCAGCGTGCTCACGCCGGCGGACGCGGCACTCGCCCAGGCCCCGGTCCCGCCGCAACCCGGCCGGCTGACGCCGCTGCCCCTGTCCGCCGACTACGGCCGGCCGCAGCCGCTGGCCGCGGGACCGGCGGGGCGGCTGCTCGTGCTCGCCGAGACCGCGGGGAGCGGCTGGACCGCCACCGTCGACGGTGCTGCCCTGCCGCGGGCGATCGCCTTCGGCACGCAACAGGCCTTCGTGCTGCCGCCCACGGGTGGCTCCCTGGTGATCCGCTACGAGGCCCTTGCGGCGGACATCGGCCGGTGGGTGGCACTCGCGTCCCTGGCCGTGCTGTTGGTGCTCGCCGCGCCACCGGTGCGCCTGCGCGACGACGTGCCGGGTGAGCCGGACGACTTCTCGGACGAGGCCCGCGGCGACGCCACCTCTGGCGACCCGAGCCCCGAGGGCTCGCTCGTGAGCGGGGCCGTCTGATGGCCGTTTCGCGCAGTGCACTGGGCGCGGTGGCCCTGCTTGCCGCCGTCGCGGCCGTCGTCGGCGCCGATCGGGCCTTTCCCGCCGAAGTGCCGGCCGTCGCCGGGGCCGCCGGCCCCAGCGAGGAGCGGCCGTTGTCGGCCGCGACGCTCGTGTGCCCGGACGCCGCAGAGGCCGGTGGCGGCGACCGCTCCACGCAGATCACCTACGCCGGCGACCAGGCGGGCGGAGCCGTGACGGCCCACTGGCTGACGGCCGCGACCCCCGAGACCCCCGCGACGGGGTCCGACCAGGCGCAGGCGCTGCCCGAGCAGACGCACAACTTCGTCGGCGTGGTGCTCACCGCGTCGGGAGCCGCGGCCACGGGGTTCACCGCGTCGATGACGAGCCGGTACGACGCCGGCGCGACCGCAGGCACTGCCGGGCTGGCGTGTCTGGCGCCCACGTCGGAGGCCTACTTCGTCGGCCCGGGCACCACGCTCGGCCGTGACCCGCGGCTCGTCCTCGTCAACCCCGACCCGACACCGGCCAACGTGGACGTCTCCATCGCGCAGGACGCCAAGCCTTTCTCGCCGGACAACACGCGCGGGATCCACCTCGACGGTTACGGGACCACGACCATCCCGCTCGTGGACGTCGCCGCCGAGCAGGCGGCACTCGCCATCCATGTGCTCACGCGGTCCGGCCGGGTGACCGCAGCGGTTCGGGACCGGTGGTTCAGCGGGTCGCTCCCGCTCGGCATCGACTGGCTCGCCGCCGGTGCGGGGCCCGCCACGGATGTCGTCGTGCCCGGCGTCGGGGGAGCGGGCGCCGCGGTGACCCTGGTGCTCGCCTCCCAGTCGACCGACGCGGGGACGGTCTCGGTGCAGGCGCTCAATGCCACCGGGGCGTTCACGCCGGCGGGGCTCGACTCGATCGAGCTCGCACCGGGAGCGATCGTGCGGCTCACCGTGCCGCGGTCCGCGTTCGCGGTAGCCGGGGCGCTGCACGTGACGAGCGATGTCCCGTTGCTCGCGTCCGCCGTCTCGGTCCGGGGGGACGCGGCCAAGCCGCCGCGCCCGGATCTCGCGTGGTCGCCGTCGGCGGCGCCGCTCAGTGGCCCGGTGCGCACGCCCGCGGGCGCACAGGTCGTCCTGACCTCGGCGACGAGCACCTCCGTCTCGCTGCGGTCCGACTCCGTCTCGAGCGCGCTGACGGTGCAACTCGACGTGCCCGCGGGCGCCGCCGTCACCGTCGGGGCGGACGTGTTCCCGGCCGGGGCGCTCGTCGTACCGGCCACTCCTGGTCTTGTCCGGGCGGCGGCCGTGACGACTCCGCCCGACCTCGGGGGCGCGATCACCGCGTCGATGCTCACGGCGCCGCCACGGACGGTCGTGCTGCTGCCGGCGCGGCCGGACATCTTGCTCGGGTCGCGGTAACCGCGGCCCGCCGTCAGCCTTGTCAGCCGCTCGGCCCCTCAGCCGTCAGCGTTGTCAGCCGGTCGGCGCTCAGCCGGGCGGTGGATCGAGTTCGTCGGGGTCGATGCCGAGGAGATCGGCGACCTGCTCGACGACGAGGTCGCGGACGAAGTCTTCGAGGTCCTCCGGTCGGGGAGCGCGGGACTCGATCGGGCGGCGGTAGAGGACGACGCGCGCCGGCTCCGTGCGCGTGGCTGCCCAGGAGCTGGCGAGGGCGACGCCGGTCTCGTCGTCGTACGTTCGGCTGAGCGGGTCGATCGTCTCCGGCGGCACCTCCTCGACGGCGAACTCGATCCGCGAGACACGCTTGCCCGCGCGGCGTTCGAGGGTCTCGACCGCGTCGAGGATCGCGTCGTCGAAGCGCTCCGCGCGACTCCGCCAGCCCGGCGCGGAAGGTGGCAGCAGGATGCCGCGCATGCCGCGGCCGCGGCGGTCCCGGCGGACGGGTGCGGCACCGGGCAGGTCCGAGTCAGGCATGCGGTCACCCTAGAGCGCCGGCCGGCGACCGCGACACGGGCCGAGGTGTTGGCCTTCCCGGCCCGCGCCCGCTACCTTTCGGCCTCGTGGGCACCCTTCGTCGTCGTTGTTCGCGGATCGCGTGCAGCAACGCGGCCGTCGCGACGCTGACGTATGTCTACGCCGACTCGACCGCCGTCGTCGGCCCGCTCGCCACCTCCGCCGAGCCGCACAGCTACGACCTCTGCATCGCCCATGCCGGTCGCCTCACGGCGCCGCTCGGCTGGGAGCTCGTCCGTTTCGAGGTGGATGAGGGCGAGGCGCTGGCCCCCACCACGGACGACCTCGAGGCGCTCGCCGACGCGGTCCGGGAGGCGGCGCGGCCGCATGTGCCGGAGCCGTCCGGCCCCGGTGGCCAGGGTCGCCGTGGCCATCTGCGGGTCCTCCGCGCGCCCACTGACGCCTGACGCAGCGGACCTCGGGCGCCCGCCGTCCCAAGTGTCCGTTTTGTCCGGACACTCCGCATTCTCAAGGTCTCTCACCCATTCGGCCGAGTAGACGGTTGCCAGCAGCATTAACCGCCTCCACCCCGACCGAGGAGCACTCCCCATGGCGATCGCCGCCCCCGCCGCCCGCACCGCCCGCACCACCGGCCGTTCGACCACGCCGGCCTCGCTGACGCAGGTCCCGCGCACCCAGCAGACGACGTGCCCGAAGTGCACGAGCACCCGCCTCACGCAGATCTCCATGACGCTGACCGACGGCACGCCGGTCCAGTTCACGTCCTGCCACTCCTGCCAGTACCGCGCGTGGACGGACAACGGTGTGGCCCTCCCGATCGACCGCGTGCTCGCCAAGACCCAGCGCAACCGCATCCCCGGCTCGCGCGGCTGACGTCACCCGCCCGCTCCCGGCCACGCCGCCCGGCGGACCCCGACGGTGGAGCGCCAAGCGCCCCAGGGGGAGGCTGTCGCTCCCGCGCCTCGCCCGGCGGGCTCATGGTGGAGCGCCAACCGCCCCAGGGGAAGGCCGGCGCTCCCCGACCCGGACCGGCGCCGGGGGCGCTGGATAGGCTGACCCCGCGACATTGCCAACCGTTGTGGGGCCCCAGCGTGCGCGACCTGTCCGGAATCATCAAGGCCTACGACGTCCGCGGCGTCGTTCCCGACGACTTCGACGCCGACATCGCGCGAGCCGTCGGCGGTGCGTTCGCCCGTGTCGCCGGAGCGCCGTCGATCGTCATCGCGTACGACATGCGGCCCTCCTCACCCGAGCTCTCGCAGGCTTTCGCCGAGGGGGTGCTGGCGCAGGGCGTCGACGTCGTCTTCGCGGGCCTCGGCTCCACCGACATGCTGTATTTCGCGAGCGGCCACCTCGACATGCCCGGGGCGATGTTCACGGCCAGCCACAATCCGGCGAAATACAACGGGATCAAGATGTGCTACGCCGGCGCCGCTCCCGTCGGTCAGGACAGTGGGCTCGCCCAGATCCGTGCGATGGCCGAGCAGGGAGTGCCGTCGTACGACGGAGCCCGTGGCACGTCGAGCGAACGCGACGTGCTCGCCGAGTACGCCGCCTACCTCCACCAGCTCGTCCCGCTCGCCGGCAGCCGGCCGCTGAAAGTCGTCGTCGATGCGGGCAACGGCATGGGTGGCTACACGGTGCCCGTCGTGCTGAAGGGGTTGCCGATCGACGTCGACGAGATGTATTTCGAGCTCGACGGCAACTTCCCCAACCACGAGGCCAACCCGCTCGACCCGAAGAACCTCGTCGACCTGCAGGCTCGCGTCGTCGAGGTCGGCGCCGACATCGGCCTGGCGTTCGACGGCGACGCCGACCGCTGCTTCGTCAT
>CAXSDE010000019.1:40148-45718 GCA_964236265.1 uncultured bacterium | reverse complement strand
TGCTGACACTGACGTACGTGGGGAGACAGTTGGCGCTGCATGCAGCTACGACCGAGGTTGGCCCCCCAGTGCCTTGACCCAGTTTCTCGATGGGCGACTTTGTTCCGATCCCGACCTGCGCTCCGCCGGGGTGGTTACAGATGTCCACGTGGCGATTAGCGGCGGGTATGAACTTGTAGCACTCCCTCTTACTGGCGTGCGCGGGTGTCATACTTCCTGCCAAGATGAGCGTCAACGCCGAAACCAAACACGCTATGCGACGCATCATTCGATATCCTCGACGAAGTACAACAGCCAGTGGTCTCCTATGTAGTTCATCTGAAAGATGAAGTCGATGTTGTACATCGGGAGCTTGTCGGAGACCTTGCCTGACGAAGTTTCTACATGGCTCGGTGGAACCGTCGCGGTCACGCCCACCCTTATGACGCCCGGCGCCCGTGAAACCACTCTCGTCTGAATGCGGGTGGGCAGCTTGCCGATTATGTGAGCGTGCTTACCCTTCAGGTCTGCGACCACGCTCACCATGCGCGCCCGGTAGTTGCAATGTTCGTAGCTGATTGAATTGAACTCAGATACGTCGAGCGTTTGCGAGACGCGGAAAATGGCGATGACGGCTTTCCTGGCAGCAGTGATTGCTGCGGCTTCGCTCCGATCACCTGTCGCGAGGGTGATAGAGGGAGAGGGGGTCGTCGACGGCGATACGGCGCTCGGCGACGTTGTAATGTCGGCACGCGCATGGGCCGGCGAGCCAGTGGTCGGCGAAGGACTTGCCGGCGTGGGGGTCACGCTTGCCGGACCGGATGACGGCGTGAGCCGCGCGAGTGTCGACGGCCCGCTGGCCTTGGTCGTGCAGCCGGCTACCAACCCTGCGAGTGCGACGGCGCAGACCCATCCCCCGAGCTTCATGCGCGGATATTACCGGAACCGCTGCCCCGCGTTCCGCGTCGTCCACAGGCTTGTGGCAGGCGGCACCGGTGCCTGCTACTGGAGCGCATGCGTGCCACGGACTTCTGGGGGTGCATGCGGTGGTCGCCGCTCCGAGTCGGCCGACCAACGCGCCCCTCGCAAGGCGTCACATGCTCCGCTAGCTCGCCGAGCCGGCGGGCGTCACTGACCAGGACTCGTTGGCCGTCGGCGAGACCGCGTCGTTCGCGGTGTTCCTCGCGACACCCAACCCGTCCGCGACCCGGGCGACGGTCAGGTGCTGGCAGACGAGCCCTTCCAACGCCCACCGCAACCCGCCGCGCGACAGCTTCCCCCGTGGCGGGTGTGCGGCCTTGCTCATGTCCTGGCGCCGCACATGCCCGCACCCTGTGCACCGATAGCGGACGATCGTGACGGCAGCGTCGTCGGCCGCCAACCGAACGGCTCAGGCGCGAGGGAGCGGTCACGCTGTTACGCGGCGCGCCTTCGCCGCCGCGCCGCCGGCACTTGGTCGGGATCAGTGACCCGGCACGCGAGCACCGCTCGGTGAGGCTTGAGCGTCAGAAGGACAAAGAGGTCAGGACCGCCGTACGGCGATGTTGCCGAGCGCACGTGCGTGCACCTCGACGATCGCCGCGGCGGCGGCCGGCGCGTCGACCGCGCCGACCGCGTCGAGTGCGGTCGTGACGGTGCCGATGCGCGAGGCGACGTCGAGCCACGCGGCGGTGCCCTCGCGGACCCCGAGGTCGACCGTCCCGGTGCCGGTCTTCAGCGTCACAGTGCCGCTGCTGACATCACCGACACGGATGTCGCCGCACGCCGACTTGGCGTCGAGGCCGGCCCCGGCTTCGACGATGGTGACGTCGCCGTTGGAGGCGCTGACGTGGGCGTCGCCATGCACCGTGCCGAGCCAGGTCGTCCCGTTGGAGATCTTGATGCCGGCCGAGCCGTCGATGCGCGCGATCCGCACCGCGCCGCCACTCGTGCCGACGGTGACGTTGCCGGCGACATGGCGGCGGTCACGTCGCCGACGCTGGTGGCCAGCTGCGCGGGCCCAGTCGCGTCGCAGTGGATGTCGCCCATCGCCACCGTGATCGCACAGTTGCCCCGCTGCCCGGTAGTGCGAACGGCGCCGAGTTGAGCCCCGACCCGGACACTGCTGGCCGTCGGAACACAGACGAGCACGTCCACCGAGCCGCCTTTCGTGAACAGGGAAAATCGCTGGGGCGCCTTCACCACGAGGACGCCGTTGTCGAACTCGACGCGCATCTCCTGGGCGTCCTTCACGTCGAGGGCACGACGGGGACTGCTCGCGACGACCTCGACCGTGGAATCCGCGCGGTCGGACGCGACGATGCGGATGTTGCCGATCTGGACGTCGACCTGGATGTCGATCGGAGCGGGGGTGCCGAACGTGGGCATGACGCCTCCTCAGTTGACCCAGCCGGTGAATCGCTGGCCGGCGACGGGCGGGCGCCGACGGCCCGCCTCGCGGCCGGCGTCGCCGGCGGACAGTGCGCTCGCGGCGGCCCGGATGAGCCACGCGCGTTGATGGACAGGCCTTGGGCGGCTGCTGCCGCGTCGACCCGGGTCTTGAGCGATTCGGGCAGCCGGAGGCTCACGCGCGCCGTCGCGTCGCCGTCGGCAGCAGCGCCGCGTCGCCTATCGACTCCGGCTGCGCCGGCGCCGTGCCGGCATAGGCGTCGTCGGGGGCCGGCATCGTGATCGAGAACTCGGGGTCCAGCCCCGCAGCAGCACCCGCGGCGATCTCGCGGGTGATGTCGGCCGCGGCGACGGAGAGGACTTCCAGCAGCACGAGGCAAGTGGCTGACTCGAGCGGCCCGCTCAGGAGTTCGGCGAGGGCGAGAGCATCATCGCCCTCGGCCTGTGCCAAGACCGCCAGGTCGTGGCGCAGTCGTTCGACGTACGGGTGAGATCCATGGCACCGCCATGGTGCCACTTTGGCACCCCGTCAAGCCAATCGTGGCACCAGTTGGCACCGCCACTGGCGCCGCCTGTCAGGTGAGGACGACCCCCACGACCCAGAGCAGGGCGATGAGCAGGGCCGCGGCCAGTTCGATGGCCATGGACAGGCCGGCGGCCTTCAGCGCCGCAACGGTCGAGGCGCGGGCGCCCGCCCCGGTGCCGAGCCGATGGCGTTCCATCCCGTACACACCGGCGACGAATCCGATCGGCAGGCCGACGACAGGGATGACGAAGAAGGCGACGAGCCCGACGGCACCCCCGACGAGGAGTGTGCGGGTTGGGATGCCGCTCTCGCGCAGTCGCCGACCGGGTAGCGCGTACTTCCCGACCTGACTTCCCACCGTGAGGGCCGCCGCGATCCCGAAAACGATCCAGGCCGTCGGCGAGGACTCGACGAAGGCCCATGCGAGCACAGCCGCGATCACCAGCAGGATGCCGGGCACGACGGGAACGACGACACCGACGACACCCACGGCGATCGCGATCGCCACCAGCCATAATTGAGGGGTTGTCACGCGGGGAACGCTAACCCAGGCACACCCCGCCGGAACGCTGACCCAAGGCACACCCCGCCGGAACGCTGACCCAAGGCACAGCCCGCCGGCACGCCAACCCGAGGCACAGCCGGCGGCGGGAATGCTCCGTCGCGCGGAGCCTTTCCGCCGCTTGACGCAACGGGCTCAGCAGACAACGACAAGGGCGCCGTTCCCGTTGGGGAGCGACGCCCTTCATTCGTCGTACGACGTGCTATTCGTCCTTGCCGCCGAACGTCGTCTTCTGGATCTGCATCAGGAACTCGGCGTTGCTCTTCGTCTCCTTCAGCTTCCCGAGCATCAACTCGATGGCCTGGAAGGAGTCGAGGGCGTGCAGCACCCGGCGCAGCCGCCACACGAGTTGCAACTCGTCGGGGGCCATCAGGATCTCTTCCTTGCGCGTGCCGGAGGCGTCGATGTCGACCGCAGGGAAGATTCGCTTGTCGGCGAAGCGCCTGTCGAGCCTGAGCTCCATGTTGCCGGTGCCCTTGAACTCTTCGAAGATGACCTCGTCCATCTTGGAGCCGGTCTCGACGAGCGCCGTCGCCAGGATCGTCAGCGAGCCGCCGTCCTCAATGTTGCGCGCGGCACCGAAGAAGCGCTTCGGGGGATAGAGCGCGGTCGAGTCGACACCGCCGGACAGGATGCGCCCGGACGCGGGTGCGGCGAGGTTGTAGGCGCGACCAAGGCGCGTGATCGAGTCCAGCAGGATGACGACGTCGTGGCCCAGCTCAACGAGACGCTTCGCGCGCTCGATCGCGAGTTCGGCGACGATCGTGTGGTCCTCCGCCGGCCGGTCGAAGGTCGAGGCGATGACCTCGCCCTTCACGGAGCGGGTCATGTCGGTGACCTCTTCGGGTCGCTCGTCGACCAGCACGACCATCAGGTGGCACTCGGGGTTGTTGCGGGTGATCGCGTTGGCGATCGCCTGCAGCACCATCGTCTTGCCGGCCTTCGGCGGCGACACGATGAGCCCACGCTGACCCTTGCCGATCGGGGAGATCAGGTCGATCATCCGCGTGGTGAGGTTGCCCTCCGACTCGAGGCGGAGCCGGTCCTGCGGGTAGAGCGGCGTCAGCTTGGCGAAGTCGACCCGGTCGCGGTTGTCGTCGCCGTGGATGCCGTTGACCGTGTCGAGTCGGACGAGTGCGTTGAACTTGTCCTTGCGCTCACCCTCGCGCGGCTGCCTCACCGCACCGGTGACAGCGTCACCCTTGCGCAGGTTGTAACGGCGGACCTGCGCCAGCGAGACGTACACGTCGTTGGGACCGGGGAGGTAGCCGGACGTGCGCACGAACGCGTAACTGTCGAGCACGTCGAGGATGCCCGCGACGGGCACCAGGATGTCGTCGTCGTTGATGATCGGCTCTGCCTCGTTGCCGCTGCCAGGGCTGAACCGGTCCCGCTGGCCACGGGGACCGCGTTCACGGTTGCTACGGCCACTGAATTCGCGCTCGCGGCGTCGGCCGCGGCGCGGGCCGGACTCGTCGTCGCGAGCCGGCCCGACCTCGGCCGCGTCCTGGCGCGGTGCGCGCTCGCGGTTGCCATCAGCGCGGTTGCCGTCAGCGCGGTTGCCGTCAGCGCGGTTGCCGTCAGCGCGATTGCCGTCAGCGCGGTTGCCGTCAGCGCGGTTGCCGTCAGCGCGGTTGCCATCAGCGCGGTTGCCATCAGCGCGGTTGCCATCAGCGCGGTTGCCGTCAGCGCGATTGCCGTCAGCGCGGTTGCCGTCAGCGCGGTTGCCATCAGCGCGGTTGCCTCGGTCACGACCCGTGTCATTGCGCAGGCCGCGGTCGCGGGTGCCCTCGTTGTCGCCGCGCGCGGCGCGGTCTCGGTTGCCGTCAGCGTCGGTGCGCGGCTGCTCACGGTCGACGGTGTCACCGTCGAACCGGTCGGGGTCGCTGCGTTCCAGGCGCTCAGCGCGGGTGCGCCCCCGTTGGCGGTCGCGCGGCGGCGGTCGCTCGTCGGTGCCGGCGGTGGGAGGTGCCTCGGGGCCAGCCGGCGCCGCGTCGGCAGCGACGACGTGCGGTGAAGCGGCTGCGGCGGTTGCGGCTTCTGTCGCAGCGGCGTTCGTCGTACGGCGACGAGGCGACGCGCCGGTCTGGGTGGAGGCCGTCGTTGCCGGAGCTG
>CAXSDE010000019.1:0-40048 GCA_964236265.1 uncultured bacterium | reverse complement strand
ACCCAGCCGGAGCTGACCCAGCCGGAGCTGACCCAGCCGGAGCTGACCCAGCCGGAGCTGACCCAGCCGGCGCTGACGCGGCGGGAGCTGACGCGGCGGTTGCAGCCGCGGCGGGTGTCGACGCCGAGGGCGCGGACGACCCGGCAGACGGGGCCCCGGTCTGACGTTGCTGGATAGCGGCGATGATGTCGCCCTTGCGCATTTTGGAAGCTCCCGTGATGCCGAGCTGGCCGGCCATCGTCTGGAGCTCGGGGAGCACCATGGAGGACAGGCCTCCGCTCCGGCGTCGGGGGGTTTTCGCGGCGCCGTTCGCCTGATCGGACGTAGTGCCCGACAGGACTTCTGTGGATTCGCTCACGCAGGTCCTTCCTGTGACGACCGCCAGGAGCGACTGAACGGTCGATCGTGCAGCGACGAGAACCGTCGCTCTAGGCCCACCCAGATGGTGGGACGAATGTGGGGAACGTCCGCGGGGAACAACGTGGAACTCTCGCTCCGCGACCGCGGCCGGGTGCTGATATCCGATGACAGCAGACCGGAAACCATCTCCGCGGCGCATCAGGATCCGATGGCAGCAAGGGGACGGAGACGAGAAACCGATCGCCGCTCCGAGACCCGGGCAACGTCGAACGCCCTGCGAAGAGGGCTGTGTCCCGGTCATACTACTCGTCGCCCCGCGGCGCCGCCAACGCGCACGACTCCAGCGGGGGTGTTAGCGGACTTGTCGGCGCAGCCCGCAGATTCCTTGAGCCTGACTCGCTACAGGCGCAACGGTGCGCACTGGGCGCCGTCAGCGTCGACCGGCAACCGCCACACGCGCCAGCCGCGCGGGGCACGTTCGAGCAGCGCCGCCACGTCGGCCGCGCGGGGCAGCGCGAGCACGGTGGGGCCCGCTCCCGACACGACAGCAGGCACGCCGTCGGCGCGCAACGCCTGGATGAGCGCGGCCGACCGGGGCATTGCCTCAGCCCGATAGGATTGGTGGAGCCGATCTTCCGTCGCAGCCAACAAGAGGTCTGTACGACGGGACAGCGCCTCCACCAGCAGGGCCGCCCGCCCGGCGTTGAACGAGGCGTCACCGTGCGGGACCGACTCCGGCAGGAGTCGGCGGGCCTTCTTGGTCTTGAGCGACGTGTGCGGAACGAAGGCGACGGGCGCGAGCTCCGGTGACGGGTCGAAGCGGGTCGCATGCGCGCGTTCCCCGTCCATCCAAGCGATCGTTGCGCCACCGAGGAGGCAGGCCGCGACGTTGTCGGGGTGACCTTCGATGCGGGTCGCGAGCTCCAGTGCGGCACCGTCGTCGAGCGAGTCCTCGCCGCCCAGCACCAGGGATCGTGCCGCGACGATGCCGGCGACGATCGCCGCCGATGACGATCCGAGGCCACGGCCGTGGGGGATGCGGTTCAGGCAGCGCACCTCGAGCCCGCGGGGCTGGGCACCGAGCGCATCGAACGCCTTGCGCATGGAGGACACCACCAGGTGACGCTCGTCGCGGCGCACTTCATCAGCTGCTTCTCCGGACACGTCGACGGACAGGCCCGACTCGGCGACTCGGACGGCGATCTCGTCGTACAGGCCCAGAGCCAATCCGAGCGCGTCGAAGCCCGGCCCGAGATTGGCGGACGTGGCCGGCACCTGGACGCGGATCGCCTGCCCGCGGAACGACGGTCCCGCCATCGGCTAGACCCGACCCATCAGAGAAGCCCCAGTGCTTCAGCAGCCTGGTCGACCTTAGGCTGGATCTGCACCGGCTTGGGTGCGCCGGCGATCGCCCACTCGGGGTCTTTCAGGCCGTTGCCGGTGACGGTGCAGACGATGCGCGACCCGGCCGGGATGAGGCCCTGCGCGTGCGCCTTGATCAACCCGGCCACGGAGGACGCGCTCGACGGCTCCACGAAGACACCCTCGGTGCGGGCGAGGAGCCGGTAGGCCTCGAGGATCTGCTTGTCGGTCACGGAATCGATGGCCCCGCCGGACTCATCGCGGGCGGCGACGGCCTGCTTCCACGAAGCCGGGTTGCCGATCCGGATCGCGGTCGCGATCGTCATCGGCTTGGCCACGGCCTCACCGAGGACGATCGGCGCGGCGCCGGCAGCCTGGAAGCCGCGCATCACGGGACGCCTGGTCGTGGCGCCGTCGGCGGCGTACTCGACGTAACCGGCCCAGTAGGCCGTGATATTGCCGGCGTTGCCCACGGGCAGGCAGTGGATGTCCGGCGCGTCGCCGAGAACGTCGCAGATCTCCCACGCTGCGCTCTTCTGGCCGGCGATCCGATACGGGTTGATGGAGTTGACGATCGCGACCGGATAGTTGTCGCCGAGCTCGCGCGTCAACGTGAGGCAGTCGTCGAAGTTGCCGTCCACTTCGAGCAGTTTCGCGCCGTGCACGAGCGCTTGCGCGAGCTTGCCCATCGCGATCTTGCCGACCGGGATCAGCACGGCGCAGGTCATGCCGGCGCGGACCGCATATGCCGCGGCCGACGCGGACGTGTTGCCCGTCGATGCGCAGATGACCGCCTGGGCGCCCTCGCCCTTGGCCATCGAGATCGCCATCGTCATGCCGCGGTCCTTGAACGACCCCGTGGGGTTGGCGCCCTCGACCTTCAGCCACACCTCACCGTCGACGCGCTTGGACAGCAGCGGCGCCGGCACGAGCGGGGTGCCGCCCTCGAGCAGCGTCACCACCGGGGTGTCGGCCGTGACGGGCAACCTGTCCCGGTATTCCTCGATCACGCCACGCCACTGACTCACGGGGTTTCCTCGCCTTCGACTCGCATGACACCGGCAACAGCTCGGACGACGTCGAGCCGCCGCAACTCTTCCACGGTCGTGGCCAAACCGGCCTCAGTGCCGCGGTGCGTCACGATGACGAGCTTCGCGTCGTCGCCCCGGCCTTCCTGGCGGACCGTCTGGATCGACACGCCCTGCCTGGAGAACGCAGTTGCGACGGCCGCGAGCACGCCCGGCCTGTCCGCGACATCGAGGCTGACGTGATAGCGGGTGCGGGACTCGGCGACGGGCCGGATCCGCAGCTCGGCGTAGGCCGACTCCCCCATCGCGCGGGCATCCGTCACGCGGTTGCGCGCCGCGACCACGAGGTCACCGAGGACCGCACTCGCCGTGGGCGCCCCGCCCGCACCGCGGCCATAGAACATCAGCTGACCCGCCGCCTCCGCCTCGACGAACACGGCGTTGTAGGCCTCGCGGACGCTGGCGAGCGGGTGGGTGCGCGGAATCATCACCGGGTGCACCCGCACACCGACGGAGTCACCCTCGCGCTCGGCGATCGCGAGCAGCTTCACGACGGCACCGACCGCCTTGGCGTCGGCGATGTCCTCGGCGCGGACGCCGGTGATGCCCTCGCGATAGACGTCGCCGATCGTGACCCGCGTGTGGAACGCGATGCTCGCGAGAATGGCCGCCTTCGCCGCGGAATCGAAACCTTCCGTGTCCGCACTCGGGTCGGGCTTCTCGGCGTAGCCGAGGTCCTGCGCCTCGCCGAGGGCCTCCGCCATGCTCGCCCCGGTCTCGTCCATGCGCGAGAGGATGTAGTTGGTGGTGCCGTTGACGATGCCCATCACGCGGCGCACGCGGTCGCCGGCGAGCGAATAGCGCAACGGGCGCAGCAACGGGATGGCCCCGCCGACACTCGCCTCGAAGAACAGGTCGGCGTTGTGCAGGCGGGCCGCCTCGTGCAGCGTCGCGCCGTCCTCGGCGAGCAACGTCTTGTTGCCGGTGACGACCGAGGCGCCGCGCCGCAACGCGGTGAGGATCAACGTGCGGGCGGGCTCGATGCCGCCGATGAGTTCGATGACGACATCGACGTCCTCCCGCGCCGCGAGTGACTGCGCGTCGGTGGTGAACACGGACGCATCGACCGGCAACGCGCCGCGCAGTTTGTCGGCATCACGCACGGCGATGCCGACGATCCGCAGGTGCGCGCCCGAGCGCTGCGCGATGTCGTCCGCGTGCTCGTGCAGCAGCCGCACCACGTCGGAGCCCACCACGCCGCACCCGAGCAGGGCGACGTTGAGGGTGTGTGCCGTCATGAAGCGTCCGTTCCGCGGTCGTCGACGTCGAGTCGCAACAGATCGTCCTCGGTCTCGCGGCGCACGATCACACGGGCCTGTCCGTCACGGACCGCCACGACCGCCGGCCGCGGCACGTGGTTGTAGTTGTTGCCCATCGAGCGGTGGTAAGCGCCGGTGGCGGGGACGGCGATCAGGTCACCCACGGCGAGATCACCAGGGAGAGGAGCATTGCGTACGACGATGTCGCCGGACTCGCAGTGCTTGCCGCACACAGTGACGTTGCGCGGGCCCGCGAGGGAGTGCCGCGAGGCGAGCAGAGCGGTGTAGTGCGCGTCGTACAAGGAAGTCCGGAGATTATCGCTCATGCCGCCGTCGACGCTGACGTACGTGCGGACGCCCTCGAG
Organism: uncultured bacterium; assembly: GCA_964236265.1. Lineage (GTDB taxonomy): Bacteria > Actinomycetota > Actinomycetes > JAVEEB01 > JAVEEB01 > JAVEEB01. The sequence continues at coordinate 35,614 of CAXSDE010000019.1, read as the reverse complement.
CTCCTTGATGGTGCCGACCTCGTAGACGGTGACCGTCGTCGGCCCGCTGATCGAGCGGCCCGGCTCGACGGACAGCCGCGGCAACGGGAAACCCGCGTCGGCGCACTCGCTCGCGACCCCCGAGCGCAGGCGTTCGACGAACTGGGCCGTCGGAATCGGCGCGTCCGCGGGGGTGTAAGCGATGCCGTGCCCACCGCCGAGGTCGAGCTCACCCAGCTCGAGCCCGTGCTCGGCGCGGATCTGCGCGAGCAGGCCGACCATCCGGTGGCTGGCCAGGGAAAACCCTTGGGTGTCGAAGATCTGCGAGCCGATGTGACAGTGCACGCCGACGAGCTCGAGGCTGTCCTGGGCGAGGATGCGCCGAACGGCGTCCATCGCGGCACCGCTCGCGAGCGAGAAACCGAACTTCTGGTCCTCCTGACCGGTGGAGATGAACTCATGCGTGTGCGCCTCGACGCCCGGAGTGACGCGCAGCATCACGCGCTGACGGATACCGGCCTCACCGGCGACCTCGGCCACCCGTTCGATCTCGTGGACGGAGTCGCACACGAAGCGCCCGACCCGGTAGTTGACCCCGCGCCGGATTTCCCGCAAGGACTTGTTGTTGCCGTGGAAGACGAGGCGGTCACCGGGCACGCCGGCGCGCATCGCGACCGCCAGCTCGCCGCTGGTCGACACGTCGAGCCCGATGCCTTCTTCGTGCATCCACCGGGCGACCGTCGTGCACAGGAAGGACTTGGTGGCGTAGAAGACGTCCCCGCCGACCATCGCGTCACGCCACTCGCGGGCGCGGCGTCGGAAGTCGGCCTCGTCCAGGACAAAGAGCGGGGTGCCGAACTCCTTTGCCAGCGCCAGGACGTCGACGCCGCCGATCGTCAGGACGCCCGCCGCGTTGCGCGCCGCGGTGACAGGCCATACGAGCGGCTCCGTGGCCGGCTCGGGGACGGGGTCAGGAGCGAGCACCGTCACATCCGCTCCGGGGCGGAAACACCGAGCAGGGCCAGGGCATTCGCGACGACGACACGCGTCGCATCGCACAGGAGCAGCCGCGCATGGGTGAGCGGCGTCACCTCCTCGTCGCCGCGCGGGAGCACCTGACACGCGTCGTAGAAGCGGTGGTAGGAGGGGGCCACCGTCTCCTCGAGGTAGCGCGCGACCCGGTGCGGCTCGCGCAACTCCGCGGCGGAAGCGACGATCTGCGGGAACTCGGCCAGCGCCTTCAGCAACGCCCGTTCCTGTGGCTGCGCCAGCAAGGAGACGTCGACGTCGGCGGGGTCGAGCCGCGCGATGCCAAGCTCGCCCGCGTTGCGCAGGATCGACGAGATGCGGGCGTGCACGTACTGCACGTAGAACACCGGATTGTCGTTGCTCTGCTTGGCGAGCATGTCGAGGTCGAGGTCGATCATCGAGTCGGTGCTCGACCGGGCCAGCGAATACCGGGCGGCGTCGACGCCGACCGCGTCCACGAGGTCCTCGAGGGTGATGACGTTGCCGGCCCGCTTGCTCATCCGGACCGGCTCGCCGTCCTTGACCAGGTTGACGAGCTGACCGATCGGCAGCTCCAGAGTCTTCGCGGGGTCGTCGCCGAAGCACGCAACCATCGCGCGCATGCGGCCGAGGTAACCGTGGTGGTCGGCACCCAACATGATGATGACGCAGTCGAAGCCGCGTTCGCGCTTGTTCAGGTAGTAGGCAGCGTCCGACGTGAAGTAGGTGAGCTCGCCGTCGCTCTTGACGAGCACGCGGTCCTTGTCGTCACCGAAGTCGGTCGTGCGCAGCCACACCGCGCCTTCCGCGTCGTAGACGTGCCCGCCTTCGCGCAAGCGGTCGATCGCGTGCGCCACCGCACCCGAGGTGTGCAGCGACTGCTCGCTGAAGTAGACGTCGAAGTGCACGCCGAACGAGTCGAGCGACGACTGGATCTCCGCGAGCATCAACTCCAGGCCCTCGACCCGGAAGACGTCGAGCGCAGCCGGCCGCCCCAGCACGCCGGGGTGGCGGGCGACGACGGCGGCGGCGATATCGCTGATGTAGGCGCCGTAGTAGCCACCCTCGGGCGTCTCGTCGCCGCGCGCGGCCGCCTCGAGCGAGGCGGCGAAGCGGTCGATCTGAGCGCCGGCGTCGTTGACGTAATACTCCCGCGCCACGGAGGCCCCGCTCGCCTCGAGCAGTCGCGCGAGCGCGTCACCCACGGCGGCCCACCGCGCGCCGCCGATGTGGACGGGGCCCGTGGGGTTGCCCGACACGAACTCGAGGTTGATGCGCTCTGCCGCGGCCACGTCATTCGTCCCGTATGACGACCCCGCCGCCACCACTGTGCGGGCGATCGCGCCCTGCGCGTCGTCGTCGAGCCAGATGTTGAGGAACCCCGGACCGGCGACCTCCACCTTCGCGACCCCGTCGACACCGGCGACCCGGCCGGCCAACAGCTCGGCGATCTCGCGCGGGGGCCGGTTGTTGGGCTTGGCGAGGCGCAACGCGATCGATGTCGCATAGTCGCCGTGGCCCGCCGCTTTCGGTCGCTCCACGGTCACCTCCCCCGCGACGTCCACGGCGAGCGTGCCGTCAGCGGCAGCGGCGCGCAAGACGGCGGTCAGGACGGCGGACAGATCGGCGGGAGTCACGCTGGGGAGGCTACCGCGAGGCGCCTCCCGCCGAGGAACGCGTTATCAGGCTTGCGCGAGGAGCCGGGTGATGGTCTCGATCAGCTCGTCCGGGTCGAACGGCTTGGTCACATAGGCGTCGACGCCGATCTGCTCCCCGCGGCGGATGTCACTTTCCTGCGCGCGGGCCGACAAGAGCACCAACTTGATCGCCGCTGTCAGCGGGTCGCCGCGCAGGCGTTCCGCGGCCTGCCACCCGTCCATGCGCGGCATCATGACATCGAGCGTGATCAGATGCGGCCGCACGACGGGCACCTGCTCGAGCGCGTCCTGCCCGTCAACGGCCGTGAAGACCTCGAAGCCCTCCAGCTCGAGATTGACCATGATCAATTGGCGGATGACGTCGTCGTCATCGACGACGAGGACGCGGGCGGAGTGCACGGTGCGAACGCTACCCACATTGACGGCTCAGCCGTGGCTTTTCGGCGGGAAAGCGTGTGGCGTTCGGGTGATCCTCGCTCCGGAGCGCCCTCGCCGACTGGCCGGGCGGGTGCGGGTCGACGCTGGTAGCCTTTCCCGGCAGTCCCGAGCCCCCGTAGCTCAGGGGATAGAGCGTCGCCCTCCGGAGGCGAAAGCGCAGGTTCGAATCCTGCCGGGGGCACGCAGTCGTATTCAGCCGGGGGGACACGTTCGTATCCCGGACACGCATTTCGTCGTACGACGTGCTCCTCGTCCTCGGGAGGCTATTCCTGCCGGTTGACGTCGAACGTGGCGTAGACGATCTTTCCGTCGTCAACGACATGCTCGCAGCCGACATCGTCCGCGACCGCCTGGACGATCGCGATCCCCCGACCGGACTCGGCGTCGTCCCCCGCCCGCGCGTCCGGATGCAGGTCGGGCTCGACCGGTTCGTCGTCGTGCACGTCGAGGCGCACGCTCCGCTCGCGCCGCCGCAACGTCAGCTCGACGGGCGGACGACCGTAACGCAACGCGTTCGTGACGAGCTCGCTCGCGGCCAACACGACGGCATCGATGAGAGCCCCGACGCGCCACCTGTCGAGCGTCTCCCGGATCGCGGCCCGTGCCTGTGCCGGTGCGTGCCTGTCCTGGGCCAGCGGGATGCGGACGACCAGTTCTGTCCCCGGCGACCCCGTGCGGTCTATGTCTGTCATCTCCGGGGCATTCCCACGCAGGCACTTTTCAACGGCCCGGACCGGCCAATTACGCGCGACATGACAGCCGACCCTCAGACGTCGCGCCGTTTGAGCAGAACGGCGGCGACGGCCATGACCACTGCCGTGTAACCGACGAAGACGGCGAAACCCGCCCAGGGTGCCAGTGCTTCCGGGTTGCGCACCACGGATAACACCTGCTGTCCCGCCTCGCCGGGCAGGAACTTGCGAATCGGACGCTGCAGGTCCCCCGGCAGGAACGCCGTGATGATCGGCAACACAAGGAGGATCCCGACCAGTGTCGAGATCGCGCCGGCGGTGTGCCGCAGGAGTGCACCGATCGCCATCCCGAGCAGCCCGACGACCGTCAGGTAGAGGGCGCACCCGACGAGTGCCCGCGCCACGTCACGGTCCCCGAAACCGACAGTGGCGCCCGTGGACTTCAGGATCTGCTGGCCCACGGAGAAGGCGAGGAGGGCCGACACCAGCATCGTGACGAACGTGACGACCGTGAAGACGGCCGCTTTGGCCCACAGGGCGGGCAGGCGGCGCGGCACCGCCGCCATGGTCGAGCGGATCATGCCGGTCGAATATTCTCCGCTGATCAGCAGGACGCCGAGAACGCCGATCGCCAGCTGGGCGAGCAGGAACCCGGCGATGCTGACGGACGTGGCGTCGAAGCCGGCGCGCTCGCCCGCGTCCATCTCCTTCCAGTGGGTGGCCGTCGCGAACGAGATCAGCGCCGAGAAGCCGACGAGCAGGACGACAGCGGCGACGAACGCCCACACTGTCGACCGCAGCGAGCGCATCTTCGTCCACTCCGAGCGCATGATCCCCACGGCACTCAGACGCGCGTGGGGGACGGCGGAACGGCGGGGTGCAGCGGTCGTCGTCATGCGCTCACTCCGGTCGGGGCGCCGGCATCCGTCGTCGCGTGGAACTCGACGGAGTCGCGGGTCATGTCCATGAAGGCCTCCTCGAGCGACGCCTGGAGGGGGGTCAGTTCGTGGAGGGGGATGCCGTTCGCCGCTGCGGCGTCGCCGATCTGCGCGGCGGTCAGCACGCCGACCTCGATCCCGTGCTCAACGGGCGTGATCGAGCCGCCGGCGAGCCGCAGGATGCCGACGAGGTCGTCCAGGCGCGGTGACCGCACATGGACGAGGTTGCGAGAGGCACTGTCGATGAAGTCCTGCACCGAGGTGTCCGCGATCAGCTGACCGCGCCCGATGACGATGAGGTGCTCCGCGGTGAGTGCCATCTCGCTCATGAGATGGGAGGAGACGAAGACCGTGCGCCCCTCCGCTGCCAGGGCGCGCAACAGGTTGCGGACCCACAGGATGCCTTCGGGGTCGAGGCCGTTGACCGGCTCGTCGAGCATCACCGTCGCCGGGTCGCCGAGCAGGGCGGCAGCGATCCCGAGGCGCTGGCCCATGCCGAGCGAAAACTGGCCGGCCCGTTTGCGGGCAACGTCCTGCAGCCCGACGAGCTCGAGCACCTTCCTCACGCGTGCGGCCGGGATGCCGTGGGTGTTGGCGAGGGCGAGCAGGTGATGGTACGCCGAACGGCCCGTGTGGACGCTGCGCGCTTCGAGCAGCGCACCCACTTCCGCCAGTGGGGCGCGGTGCTCGGCGTACGGCCGCCCGTTGACGATCGCAGTGCCGGACGTGGGAGCGTCCAAGCCGAGGATGAGTCGCATCGTCGTCGACTTGCCCGACCCGTTGGGTCCGAGAAAGCCGGTGACGATCCCCGGCTTGACCGTGAACGTCAGCGCGTTCACCGCCGTCTTGCTCCCGTACTGTTTCACTAGCCCGTTCACTTCGATCACACGTGCCCCCTTCGACATGCCGGCCCGGTTGGTGCTCTTGCAGCATCGCACCACGGCGGGGTGCAACCGATGAGGCGTCCCGGGCGTCAAGGCGTCATGACGGACGGCGGGGAGATCGACGCGCTCTACCGGGAGCATTCCCGGGCCGCGTACGGGCTCGCCTACGTCCTGACCAACAATGCGGCGCTCGCTGAGGACCTGGTCCACGACGCGTTTCTCGCCGTCGTGGCGAAGCGCGGGCAACTGCGCGACCCGAACGCTTTCTCCGCCTACCTGAGGCGCGCGGTGGTCAACGCCGCCAACTCTCATTTCCGTCGTACCACGGTCGCCAGGTCCTTCCTGGCCCGCGGTCCTGACGCCTCCACGCCCGACCCGGCGGACCCCGCTGGGCTCGTCGACGCGGAACACACACTGGCAGGCGCTCTGCGGCGCCTGCCGGAGCGGCAGCGAGTGGCCATCGTCTGCCGCTTCTACCTCGACATGTCCGAACAGCAGACCGCCGACGCGCTCGCGTGCCGCCCCGGGACCGCCAAGACCCTGGTGTCCCGCGGGCTGGCAGCGTTGCGCGCGCAGACCGGCCTGCTCGCGAGTCTCCAGGAATGAGTGGCCATGACCGACCTCGATGACATCCACCGCGCGATCGACGACGAGATCTACGCGCAGGGAAAAGAGCTGAGACCTCCTGATGGTGTACGACGTGCCATCGCCCGCCGGCGCCTGCTGCAGCGGTCGGCCGTCGCCGGCAGCGCGGCCCTCGTCGCGGCTGCCGCGGTCGTGGCGGTGACGGTCATCTCGAACCCCGCCCGGACCACCCCCGGCCCGATCGCCGGCTCTGCCACGGGTGCCACGGGTGCTACGGGTGCTACGGCTGCTACGGCTGCTACGGCTGCTACGGCTGCGTCATCGACCCCGGCTGCGCCTACACCCGTTCCTGTCCTCACCCAGTTGGCGACCTCGGGCGGTCCGCCCTCCCCCAACCCGGGAACGGCCATTGCGACCACCGAGCTGGTGCGGCCCACCGGGCGGGCCGCACTGCCGAACGGGCTCGGCGGCGTTCTGGCGGGCGTCCAGTGGAACGGCACGCACGGCGCGCTCGTCGCCGTCGACGCCAAGACCGGTGCGGTCGTGCACACGTACACGACGGGAATTACCAACTCGTCGTACGACGTGCTGCGCTCCGGCACGGAGGCCTACTTCGTCGCGACTGTCGATGCTCGCGGCTGCGCCACGCACTGGTCCGGGATCGACCTCATCACTGGCAACCCGGTCGCGGCCCCGGCCGCGCTGAATGCCCGCCCGATCCAAGCTGCCGCGGTCGCCCCGGATGCAGAGATCGTGACCGCGCAGGGCACGTGCGGCGGCGATCACAGCCTGCTCAGCTATCGGAAGGCCAGCGCCACGGAATCGTCCATGATCGGCCAGGGCGACGAGCGACAGCTGACGATCTCCGCTGATGGCGCCGACCTGGCGTACATCTACACCGGCCCGCCGGCGCTGTCGACCGACTCTCCGGCCACCACCGCGGGCAAGGAGGTCACGTCCATCCTCATGGTGCGCGGCGCGTTCGGCATGGACCCGAACTCCGCCAACGTCCTGCCGACCCTCCCCGACGGATGCACCCCCACCGCCCTCGCGTATGCCGGGACGGACCTGGCCGCGGGCGTCACCTGCGCCCAGAACGACGGGACGCCCGTGTTGACGGTGCTGCGCTGGGACAGGAACGGCACGCTGGTGATGCGTAAGGACACGTCGACGCCGTTCAAAAGGGCCTCGATCAGCGACATCGCGGTCCAGGATGACGCGATCTACTACGTTGTCAACGCTGAGGGCGTCGAAGCGCACCTCTACCGCTTGGGGGAGGAGAAGACGGACCCCGAGCTCGCGCAGAAGCTGTGGCACATCGCCGCTCCCCCCTGACGTTCAGTCCACCGGACCCGCTGACCCCTGGCCACGGCGACCGTTGGGCAGAAATAGCGCCTGTGACGGTCCGGCGGTCAAGAGGGCGCCCACCGGTGGACAGCGCCCCCGCGGTTGTCGCGCGGCGGGCGCTGCAGGCGCGCGCAGCCTCGACGAGTAGCCTCACAACTCGATATCCGGACACGAGCGCTGGAGAAGGCGGCCGTCTCACCGTGACCACCCAGTCAGATCCCCGCGCGGGATTCGGGCCGAACGAATGGCTCGTCTACGAGATCTACCAGCAGTTCCTGGCCGACCCCGATTCCGTCGACCGGTCCTGGTGGGACTACTTCGCCGATTACACGCCACCGGTGGTCGACGGAGAGGCCACCAACGGGGCGCCGGCTCCCACTCACTCGCCGCCCGCGACGCCCGTCGAGACGGAGCCCGACGCGCGTGAGCCGGATCCGATCGAGGCGCAGGCACCGCCCGCGGCACAGACGGACACCCCGCCGCCGGTGATCCCGCCGTCCGCTACCGCTGCCGCTCCCCCGACCCCGCCGTCCGCTGCCGCTCCCCCGACCTCGCCGCCCGCTGCCGCACCTGGGACTCCGCCGCCCGCTGCCGCTCCCCCGACCTCGCCGCCCGCTGCCGCACCTGGGACTCCGCCCCCTGCGGCGACGCCAACGGTGCCGGCCGAAGGCCCCGAGACGAAGCCGCTCAAGGGTGTCGCCGCGCGCATCGTCACCAACATGGAGGCCTCGCTCGGCGTGCCGACGGCGACGAGCGTCCGCCAGATCCCGGCGAAGCTGCTGATCGACAACCGCACCGTCATCAACAACCACCTCCGTCGCGGTCGTGGTGGCAAGGTCAGCTTCACGCACGTCATCGGCTATGCCCTCGTGCGCGCCGTGGCGGATGTCCCCGCGATGAACAACGGGTTCACCGAGGTCGACGGCAAGCCCGCCATGATCGTCCCGGTCCACGTCAACCTCGGCCTGGCGATCGACATCACCAACAAGGACGGCAGCCGCTCGCTCGTCGTACCGTCGATCAAGGCGGCCGACACGATGGACTTCGCCGCCTACTTCCGCGCGTACGAAGACGTCGTGAAGCGCGCGCGATCCGGCGGGCTGACCATCGACGACTACGCCGGCACGACGCTGTCACTCACCAACCCGGGCACGCTCGGCACCGTCAGTTCGGTGCCGCGGCTCATGCAGGGTCAGGGCTGCATCGTCGGCGTCGGTGCCATGGACTATCCGGCGGAATACCAGGGCGCGTCCCCCGAAACGCTTGCCCGCCTCGCAGTGTCGAAGGTCATGACGCTCACGTCGACGTACGACCACCGCATCATCCAGGGTGCGCAGTCGGGCGAGTTGCTCCGCCGCATGCATCAGCTGCTGCTCGGTGAGGGCAACTTCTACGACGACGTCTTTGCCAGCCTCGGCATCCCCTACGAACCCATCCGCTGGGTCTCCGACATTGCGACCAGCGACGAGGACGAGATCGGCAAGCAGGCGCGTGTCATCGAGCTGATCCACGCTTACCGCGTGCGCGGTCACCGCATCGCCGACACCAACCCGCTCGAGTTTCAACTGCGGCGCCACCCCGACCTCGACATCGTCAACCACGGCCTGACGTTGTGGGACCTCGACCGCGAGTATGTGACGGGCGGCTTCGCCGGCAAGGACCGCAGCACGTTGCGCGAGGTGCTCGGCGTGTTGCGCGACAGCTACTGCCGCACCACGGGCATCGAATACATGCACCTGCAGGACCCGAAACAACGTGCCTGGCTGCAGGAACGCATCGAGGTGCCGCACCAGAAGCCATCCCGCCGCGAGCAGCTCCGGGTCCTCGGAAAACTCAACGAGGCTGAGGCTTTCGAGACGTTTCTGCAGACCAAGTTCGTCGGCCAGCGCCGCTTCTCCCTCGAGGGCAGCGAGTCGCTCATCCCCCTGCTCGACGAACTGTTGAGCGAGGCGGCGCGGGCCTCCCTCGACGAGGTCTGTCTGGGCATGCCACACCGCGGCCGCCTCAACGTCCTGGCCAATATCGTCGGCAAGAGCTACGCGCAGATCTTCTCCGAATTCGAGGGCAACCTCGACCCGAAAACCGCACACGGCTCCGGCGACGTCAAATACCACCTCGGAGCCGAAGGTCGCTTCACCGGTCACAACGGCAACGAGATCACCGTCTCCCTCGCGTCCAACCCCTCGCACCTCGAGGCCGTCAACCCCGTGCTCGAAGGCGTCGTCCGGGCAAAGCAGGATGTGCTCAACAGGCGCGAAGAATTCCCTGTCCTGGCTGTGCTTCTGCACGGAGATGCGGCCTTCGCCGGCCAGGGCGTCGTGGCCGAGACCCTCGAGTTGTCCCAGCTGCGCGGCTATCGCACCGGTGGCACCGTGCACGTCGTCGTCAACAACCAGGTCGGCTTCACCACGTCGCCGACGTCGAGCCGCTCCAGCGTCTACGCGACGGACGTCGCCCGCATGGTGCAGGCCCCGATCTTCCACGTGAACGGCGACGACCCCGAGGCCGTCGTCTACGTCTCGAAGCTGTCCTTCGCCTATCGCCAGGCGTTCAACAAGGACGTCGTCATCGACCTCGTCTGCTACCGGCGCCGAGGTCACTCAGAGGTCGACGAGCCGAGCTTCACGCAGCCGCAGATGTATGACCTCATCGACGGCAAGCGCAGCGTCCGCAAGATCTACACCGAGGCGCTCATCGGTCGCGGCGACATCACGCTCGACGAGGCGGAAGACGCGCTCAAGCACTATCAGGAGGAGCTCGAGAAGGTCTTCAGCGCGAGCCGGGTCACCAGCAACGGCGCCGGCGACGGCGCCGGCGACGACACCCCGACCGCTCCGACGCCCGTCTCGGCGACCGCCACGACACTCGAGGTCATGCAGACCGTCGCCCGCGCGCAGACCGCCGTGCCGGCCGGCTTCACCGTGCACCAGCGCCTGCTGCCACAGCTTGCCAGACGCCTCACCATGCTCGACGACGACGCCGTCGACTGGGCGATGGCAGAGGCGACGGCCTTCGGCTCCCTGCTCATGCAGGGCGTTCCCGTGCGACTGGCTGGGCAGGACAGCCGCCGCGGGACGTTCGGTCACCGGCACGCCGTCCTTGTCGACCGCAATTCCGGTGCCGAATACACGCCGTTGCAGAACCTCGGCCCAGGCGGCGGCGCCACGGAGGCGCCGTTCTACGTCTACGACTCTCTGCTCAGCGAATTCGCCGCGATGGGCTTCGAGTACGGCTACTCCGTCGCCCGGCCCGAGGCTCTCGTGCTGTGGGAGGCGCAGTTCGGCGACTTCGCCAACGGCGCCCAGACCATCGTCGACGAATTCATCGCCTCGGGCGAGGCCAAGTGGGGTCAGCGCTCCGCTGTCACCCTGCTGCTGCCGCACGGATACGAGGGGCAGGGCCCTGACCACTCCTCCGCCCGCGTCGAGCGCTATCTCACCCTATGTGCCGAGGACAACATGACCGTGGCGCTGCCCACGGAGCCGGCCAACTACTTCCACCTCCTGCGCCGCCAGGCCCTGGGGGGCCTCCACCGGCCCCTCATCGTCTTCACCCCGAAGTCGCCCCTGCGCCTGAAGGCGGCGGCCTCCCCCGTGACATCCTTCACCACGGGCGCGTGGCGGCCGGTCATCGCCGACCCCGAGGGCCCAGAGCCGTCGGCCTGCCGCCGCGTGCTGCTGTGCAGCGGCAAGCTTTACTGGGAGCTCGCCGCCGCCCGACGCAACCGGGCAGTCAACGACGTCGCGATCCTGCGCATCGAGCAGCTCTACCCCATCCCGGGCGCGGAGGTGCGCGCCGCGATAGAGCAGTTCGACCCCGCCGCCGACATCGCCTGGGTGCAGGAGGAGCCGGCCAACATGGGGCCCTGGCCGTTCATCGCTCTCAACCTGCCGGAGCACCTGCCGGCGGGCCGGTTGCTGCGCCGCATCTCCCGCCCTGCGTCAGCATCGCCGGCGACGGGATCGGCCAACGTGCACGCCGCCGAACAGAACGCGCTTCTCGACGCCGCACTCAGCTGATGTATTTCACGGACAGAGGGATCGAGGAGCTCGAAGCGCGACGCGGCGACGAGTCCGTGACGCTCGGGTGGGTGGCCGATCAGCTGCGCACGTTCGTCGACCTGCACCCGGAGTTCGAAGCGGGCAGCGAACGGTTCGCCACCTGGCTGGCACGCCGCGACGACGACGTCGACGCCGAGGACGACTAGCGCGTCGTCACGGCACCCTCGTGCGCGAGCAGCGGGTGATGTACGGCAGAACGACACCGTCACCGCCGGCGAGGTCGGGGTGGGTGCGCAGGAGCGTGGCGACGTTCGCGAGCATCGCCGCGCGCTCCTCAGCGGGCAACACGATGAAGTAGCTGCGCGACGTCACCAGGTCGAGCACCGTCGCGCGCGAAAGCTGTTGCTCCCAATGAAAATCGCGCCGTTCGATGGGCGAGAACGGCGGCCCAACGGGCGGGTCGTCGCTGAACATGTCGTGCTCGGTCCCGGGGTGCATGATGCGCCCCAGCTGAGCAACCCAGTCGACGCTCACATCTCGCACGTTCCACACGAGTCCCAACGTGCCGCCCGGTCGCAACACGCGGGCGACCTCGGCGACCGCAGGGACGACGTCGACCCAGTGCCAGGCCTGGGCCACGGTGACGGCGTCCACCGATGCGGCCGGCAACGGGATCTGCTCTGCGGATCCGGGGAGTGCCTCGACCGCCGGCAGCGCGGCGGACAGCTCGGCCCGCATCCCGTCGGACGGCTCGACGGCGACGACATCGAGACCGCGCTCCACCAACCGCGCGGTGAACAGGCCCGTCCCGGCCCCGAGATCCAGCACGCGTCCGGCCGCCCGCGGGACGAGCCAATCAACAGCGTCGACCGGGTACGACGGGCGGGAGCGCGCATACGCCGCCGCGGCCGCTCCGAACGAGCCTGCGTGGCGAGCCCGTGCCTCGTGGTCGTCCAATGGTCAACTCGTCTCAGCGCGCACGGACGGGGCCGGACGAGCCACGGATGACGAGCTCCGTCGCCAACTCGATGTGGAGCGCCTCGTGCTCGTGGCGCTCGAGCACCCGCATCAAGAGCGACACCGCCATCCGGCCCATCTCCCGCAACGGTTGGCGCACCGTCGTCAGCATCGGCAGGGTCGCGCGGCTCAGATCGATGTCGTCGAAGCCCGTGATCGACACGTCGTGCGGCACGCGCAAACCGCGCTCGGCCGCCGCGCGCATCGCACCCACCGCCGCCTTGTCGTTGAACGCGACGAGCGCCGTCGGGGCGTCGGCGAGGTCCAGCAGGGCGCAGGCCGCCCCGTACCCGTCGTCACTGGTGGGATGAACGGCGCGCACGAGGTCGCGGGACGGCAGGACGCCCACGTCGGCGAGGGCGGCAGCATGACCGGCGAGCCGGTCGTCGCTGGCGAGCCACTCGTCCGGGCCGCCGATGACGCCGATCCGGCGGTGACCGAGCCCGATCAGATGCTCGGTCACCGCGCGGGCGCCGGCGAAGTGCGCAGCCGACACGGCGGCGATGTCCCGTGGCAGCCGCGTTCGGGGGTCGACTACGACGAACGGGAACCGGCGTGCGCGCAACGCCACCAGCTCGTCGTCCGACTCGGGCGGGAGGATCAGGATCGCACCGCTGATGCCGGACTGGCCGCCGAGGCCGCTCAACACGCTGGCGTGCTCGGTGCGCTCGCCGGCGTTGAGGACGATCTGCCTGCCGTGGATCTCGACGGTGTCGGCGATCGCGGACACGATGATCCCGAAGTAGTCGCTCAACACATAGGGACAGCGGACGTAGATCGCTCCCGACGTGCGTGGCCGGCGGCCATTGCGTGGCTCAGGCGCCGCCGTCCCGCGTCGCTGCACCGCCGAGCGGACCAGCTCGCGCGTCTGGGGAGCAACTGCCGGGTGGTCATTCAGCACGCGGGACACGGTCGCGATCGACACCCCGGTCTCCAGTGCAATGTCACGCACCGTAGCCCGACCGCTCTGCTGTGTATCTGTAACGTTTTCGTGTTTCACATCGGCAGCATAGCCAGAGTTTTCTCGTTACCACAGTGTTTCCAACCAGCCGTTGACAGACGCGTTGGGGACTGCTTGATTTCCTCCCGGAGCCGTTTCATACGTTCCAAATGTTACATCCACTGAACGGAAGGCCACGATGAGAAGTCGATCCCTTGGGGCGGCGGTTGCCGGCACGACGGCAGCCCTGCTCGCCACCGCTCTGCAACCGGCGAACGCAACGGACGGACCCCGGCCGGCGCTCGTCGCCGACCGCCCCGTGGCCCAGGCCAGCGTCTGGGTCACGACTGTCGACGGCGTCGAGCGCCTCAACCAGCGTCCGTCCGTCCCCTTCAAGACAGGTGCCACGTCGGCCAACCCGACGATCGTGGTCGACCAGCGCCAGACGTACCAGACCATGGACGGCATGGGCGCCTCCATCACCGACTCGTCCGCAAGCGTGCTGTCCGGCTTGTCGCCCGCGGTCCGTGACGACACGATGCGCAAGCTCTTCGACCCGACGGTCGGCATCGGAGTCAGCTTCCTCCGCCAACCGATCGGCTCGTCGGACTTCACCGCGGCGGCCAAGCACTACACCTACGACGACGTCGCTCCCGGCGCGACGGACTTCGGCCTGACGCACTTCTCCATCAGCCACGACGAGAAGCAGATCCTGCCGCTGCTCCGGCAGGCGAAGGCACTCAACCCGACGCTCACCGTCATGGCGACACCGTGGAGCCCGCCCGCCTGGATGAAGACGGGTGACTCGCTCGTCGGCGGCCGTCTCAAGGACGATCCGCGCATCTACGAGGCCTATGCCAAATACCTCGTGCGCTTTCTCAAGGCCTACGAGCGCGCCGGCATCCACGTGGACCTGATCTCCGTGCAGAACGAGCCGCAGAACCGCACGCCCAGCGGCTACCCGGGCACCGACATGCCGGTCCAGCAGGAGGTCAAGGTCATCAACGCCCTGGGCCCGCGACTGCAGCGTGAGGGCCTGACGACGAAGATCCTTGCGTACGACCACAACTGGACCACGCACCCGAACGACGCGGCGGCGACCCCGCCCGGGGAGGACCCGCAGACCGACTACCCGTACGAGATCCTCGACAGCTCTGCTGCCAAGTGGGTCGCCGGCACCGCCTACCACTGCTACTCCGGCAACCCCAGCGACATGACGACCATGCACAACGCGCACCCGGACAAGGGCATCTGGTTCACCGAGTGCTCCGGTTCGCACGGCCCGACGGACCCGCCGGCGCAGTTCTTCACCGACACGCTGAAGTGGCACGCCCGCACCGTCTCGATCGGCAGCACGCGCAACTGGGCCAAGTCGGTCGTCAACTGGAACATCGCGCTCGACAGCACCAACGGCCCGCACCTCGGCGGCTGCGGCACGTGCACCGGTCTCGTCACCGTGCAGCCTGACGGCAGCGTCACGATGAACGCCGAGTACTACACGATCGGACACCTCTCCAAGTTCGTGAAGAAGGGGGCCGTCCGCATCGCGAGCACCTCCTTCGGCACGACCGGCTGGAACGGTCAGGTCATCGACGTCGCCTTCCGCAACCCGGACGGCTCCATCGCGCTGATCGCGCACAACGAGAACGACTTCCCGCGGGACATCACGGTCGCCGTCGGCGACCAGTCGTTCAACTACACGCTGCCGGGTGGCTCACTCGTCACCTTCACGTGGCCCCACACACGCGGTCTCGAAGCCCAGCTGCACGAGGTCTTCTTCCCCGGCGCAACCGCGACGTCCAACCCGGCGGGTTACAACGTCGGCAGCGCGGTCGACGCCGACGCATCGACGGCTTGGCAGAGCGGCGCCAGCCAGACGCCGGGCCAGTGGCTGCAGATCGACCTCGGCGCACCGATGCAGTTCAGCCGGGTCGCGATCGACAGCGGCGGCAACCTGATGGACTACGCACGTTCGTGGGATCTGTCGGTCAGCAACGACGGCGTGACCTGGACCTCGGTCGCGACCGGAGCCGCCACCGGCCAGCTGACCAACGTCGATGTCGGCAGCGTCACCGCGCGCTACCTTCGGATCACCAACACCGGCTCCGCGGGCAACTGGTGGAGCATCTCGGACGTTCGCCTCTACCGGTAACCGTCCTGCACCACCGGCAAGTCCTGCACCACCGGCAAGTCCTGCACCACCGGCAAGTCCTGCACCACCGGCAAGTCCTGCACCACGCAGCCCGGCGTCGTCGCGCATCAGCGCGGCGGCGCCGGTTGCCGTTACGGAGTCAGTGGGTGTAGCTGACGGCGGAGATGACCGAGCCGCGCAGTTCGTCGTACACCCTCGTCCCTTTCTTTCCCGGCGGCGCGACGGGCGTCGGTAGGACGGACGTCGGGCTGTCCACCGGGCGGACCGTGAGAATCGGGGCGAGCACGTCCTCTGCCGGGTCGACGTTGCCGCCGTTCCACTGCTCGTAGGGATCGAGGAAGCTCTGCGCCGTCGAATACCAGGTCGTGCGCTTCCTCGCGCCGTCCCAGGTGAAGCTGAAATGGATGTGGGAGGTGTGTGCGTCAGCCCCTGTGTAGGGACGCCAGCCGGCCTCGATGTCGTACGGCGCCCAGATGCGGTTGTGCCAGATGATGTACATGACGCCGAGACGACGGGCGTTGGCCCCCTGGTTGCCGTAGGCATCGGGCGCGAGCAGCCAGCCGATGAGGCGTTCGGCGCGGGCGCGCTGCGCGGGGTTGTAGTAATTGTAGGCGGCGTCCCACGCGCGACCCTCCTTGTGCTCGCTCGTGCCGCCCTGCCCGCAGGAGCGGGTGATCCCCAGGTCGCCGGCGCCGAAGTTGCGCTCCGCGAAGGCACGGAACGCAAGGACACCCGGCTTCGCATGCGGGTCGCAGGTCGTCTGGGGCTCGTAGCCCACCGCGTCGATGACGGGCCCGAAGTGCGGCGAGAGCCGACCCGTTGCCGCGGCGCCGTTGGTCGTCGCCGTCACGGCCGCGACGGACAGCGCGACAGCCGCCGAGACGAGCCGAAAAGCCGGCCGCGGAGCTCGGACTCGGGCACGTGACACGGGGGAGCGATCCTTCCGGGCAGAACGGGGCGACGCCCTGTCCCTCGACACTAGCGACCGATGGCTGAACCCCGCCCGGCACGTCCGCGCCTCGGGGACTCCGGCGATTTCGCGCAAAAGGACGGAAACTGATCGCCCCTGCAGGGGTTCGCGGCACCACGATCGGGGTTACGATCCTGAAAGGGTGGCAGCGTCTGTTTGGGTGTCCACACCGTCCCCGGCGCTCACCGCGCTCGGCCGGGCCGGGCCGGCCGAAGAGGACGACCATGACAGCAAGCAACGAAGTCAGCGCAGGCGCCGGGTCGACATCGGCGGACGACGGCAGACGCGATCCGGCGCGCGCGGACATGCTCACAGATGTCCGCACACCGGGTGAGCAACTCGGCGACGTCGAGGGGCGACTCCTCCAGACCTTCGGCAGCCGGCTGGGCGAGGCCGCGGTGCAGCGTTCGATGTCCATGGCGGTGCAGGCCGTGCGCTTCTTCGGCGACGACCCGGCCCAGCGGGGCAGCCTCATCGAGCGGATAGCGCGCAATGAGCTGGAGTTGCTTCAGGAAGGCCGCAACGAGCGCGCCTGGACGTGAGCCGCGCCCGGACGTGAGCCGCGCCCGGACGTGAGCCGCGCCTGTCCGCGAGAGGGCCCGACCCGTCAGCCGCGCTGACGGCGCCAATAACGCAGGAGCACGCGCCCGAGGACATCCTCGCGACGGACGGGTCCGAAGCTGCGACTGTCCGTCCCGACGAGCGAGTTGTCGCTGCGCACGGTCACGCTCCCGTCGGGGGCCACTTCCCGCACTCTCTTGACCAACACACGCTCCGGCCGCCTGACGAGGACGACGTGACCGGCCCGGATGCGCCGGGAGCCGTAGAGCACCAGCAAACAGTCGCCGTGCCGGTAGGTCGGCAGCATGGACGCGTTGGCCACGCCGACAACCCCGAGCCGCACCGACCGGCGACCGCGCCGCTCGTGGAAAACCGTCACTTGGGTAGTGTCGATGACACGTCAATCTCCCTTGGAGGACCCGTGCGTCTGCTCAGCCGCCTGCTCAGCCCCACCACCACCGTCCATGCCCACTGCGACCTGCCGTGCGGTGTCTACGATCCCGCTCAGGCACGTATCGAAGCCGAGTCGGTCAAGGCGATCATCGGCAAATACGCCGGCAACGACGACCCCGAGTTCCGCATTCGGGCCATCCTGATCAAGGAGCAGCGGGCCGAGCTCGTCAAGCACCACCTCTGGGTGCTGTGGACCGACTACTTCAAGCCCGAGCACCTCGAGAAGTTCCCGCAGCTGCACGAGCTGTTCTGGTCGGCGACGAAGCTCGCGGGCGCGGCCGGCGCCAAGGGCACCCTCGACCCGGCGGTGGCCGACCAACTGCTCGCCAAGATCGCCGAGATCGACACCATCTTCTGGGACACCAAGGGCGGCAAGCCGGCCTGACGACGGTGGTCGTGGGGCGCGTCCGAACGGCGCGCCCCACGAGACCTACGCTCCCGCGCTTTCCGCGTGGGAGCGGTCGACGGGCGAGAGGCCCGCTCGGTAACGACAACGCTTGCCGTCCGATGACCGGGGTACGGGCGAGCGCGGCGCCGCAGCCCGGGGCGCGTTAGCGTGGGAGGCGACATCCGACTGTGATAGTCAGACAACGAACGGCAGGAGAACGAATGGGCGAGAACGCCGCACCGTCCGGCGCGGTGGCACCGAAAGACATCGTCGAGGTCCGCCTGCCGGCGGCCAGTGCGTATCTGTCGGTCCTGCGCACGGCAACGGCCGGCCTCGCCGCTCGCTTGGACTTCACCCTCGATGACATCGAGGACCTACGCATCGCCGTCGACGAGGCCTGTGCCATGTTGCTGTCGACCGCCATTCCCGGCACGAGCCTGCGTTGCGCCTTCGAGCTCGAGCCGGATCTGCTGCGCATCGCGGTCAGCGTGCAGACGTCCGACGGTCTCGAGCCGTCGCGCAAGACCTTCTCCTGGACGGTCCTGACCGCTCTGGCGGGTGAGGTCGACAGCAGCGCCACCGGCGACGGCACCGTCACGATCGAACTGATCAAGCGCCGGGCGGCTGGTCAGCCATGACCGACAACACCGTGACAGACCCCTCGCAGGAGCCTGCCGTTGTCGTTGCCGACGCGGACCTGGAGCTCGACCCGGCGCTCGCCGAGGTCCTGGTTGCCCCGACGACACAGGAGCTCCGCGAGGACCGCACCCGACAGGACCGCAACCACGCACGAGAGCTGTTCGCGCAACTCGTCGATCCTGGCGTCGAGGACACGCGTCGCCAGCGGATCCGCGACGAGCTCGTCGAGATGCACCTGCCGCTCGTGGAATACCTTGCTCGCCGGTTCCGTAACCGCGGCGAGCCGCTCGACGACCTGATCCAAGTCGCCACCATCGGCCTCATCAAGTCCGTCGACCGCTTCGACCTCGAGCGCGGCGTCGAGTTCTCGACGTATGCGACCCCGACCGTCGTCGGCGAGATCAAGCGGCACTTCCGGGACAAGGGGTGGGCCATTCGGGTGCCGCGACGGCTCCAAGAGCTCAAGCTCTCCCTGACGAAGGCGACGCAGGAGCTTTCGCAGCGCAACGGCCGGTCGCCCACCGTCTCGGAGCTCGCCGCCCACCTCAAGATGACCGACGAAGAGGTGCTCGAAGGCCTCGAGTCCGCCAACGCATACTCGGCTGTCTCGCTCGACGCCCCCGACGGGGGTGACGACGATTCGCCGTCCGTGCAGGACACGCTCGGCATCACCGACGAGGCGATCGAGGGCGTCGAATACCGCGAGTCACTCAAGCCGCTGCTCGAGAAGCTGCCGCCGCGCGAGAAGAAGATCCTGCTGCTGCGCTTCTTCGGCAACATGACGCAGTCGCAGATCGCCACTGAGCTGGGCATCTCGCAGATGCACGTCTCGCGGTTGCTTGCCCGCACTCTCGCCCAGCTGCGACAGGGCCTGCTCGTCGATGAATAGTCCCCTCGGGCCCGCGGCCGACGGCGTTGATGACGAGGTGCTTGGCGCGTCGGAGACATCGACTCGCGCCGGCGGGAGTGCGGCCCAGACTTTCAGGCCGGGTCGCTCGGCAACCCGCGAAGGCCGAGCCCGACGCACGCGAGTGCCGCGAGGGCCACGGCGGCAACGCCGATCGCGGCCGGCCACAGCGATTCTTGCGCCATGTTGAACGCCTCACCCAGACAGATCAGCTGCACCAGCACGGTGGGCGCGATCGCGGACTGGCTGGCACGCAGGACGGCGCGCGCGAGAAGCCCCGCGAGCCCCGCTCCGCAGGCGGAGCCGATAGCCGCGGCTCCCCACGCGGAGACGCCGTGTCCCTCATCGTGGACGGACAAGCCGTAAACGACGGACGCGGTGACGAGCGCACAGCCCTCCAACGCCACCAGGGCGCCGGCGGCGATCCACGCCGGCCCAGCGGCTGGGAGCGCGGATCGGAGCGCGGTCGGGGCGGCGAACGGCTGAGCCGGACGCCGTGCTTGACGACGAGGTGCGGACATGCCACCGACCCTAGTCGCGCAGCAGGCGACGGCCGGACCGCGTTCCCGCCCGGCGCCGCCGGGTGACGCAGCCCGCGACCGATACCCTCCGGGACATGCGTGCGCTCTTCGTCGTCAATCCCAACGCGACGACCACCGGGTCCGCGAATCCGGCCGAGCTCGCCGCAGCACTGGGGACAGCCGTCGACCTGACTGTGCGCACGACGCAGCGGCGCGAGCACGCAACACAGATCGCCGAGCACGCCGCCGCAGAGGGGTTCGGCCTCGTGGTCGCCTACGGCGGTGACGGCACGGTCAACGAGATCGTCAACGGACTGATGCGGACTCCGCAGGACGAGCGGCCGATGTTCGCGGTGGTGCCGGGCGGCCATGGCAACGTCTTCAGTCGCGCACTCGGCCAGTCGACGGACCCGCTGGATGTCGCCAACCGTGTCGCGGCGGCCCTGACCGCGGGTGTCACCCGCACGGTGGGCCTCGGGGATGCGGGCGGCCGCTTCTTCACCTTCGCGGCCGGGTTCGGATTCGACGCACGCGTCGTCCGTCAGGTGGATCTGGGCCGCACGGCCGGCCGATCCGCCACGACCCCGCAGTACGTCGCCGCGACCCTGCGTGAATACCTCCGCTCGACGCCGTGGCGCCGCGCCCCACTCACACTCATCACCCCGAGCGGCATGATGACCCCCGGCTTGCACCTGCTCATCGTGGCCAACACGACACCGTGGACCTACCTCGGCGACCAACCACTGCACGCCTGCCCGGACGCGAGCTTCGACACGGGCCTCGACATCCTCGGTCTGCGGCGCTTCGGTCCGGCCACGCTCGCGCAGACGTTCGCGCAGGTCCTCACCGCCGCCAGCCCGCGACACCGGCACATCGTGCGCCTGCACGACCTCGACGGCGTCTCGATCCACTCGCATCTGCCGATCAGTGTGCAGCTCGACGGTGAATACGCGGGCGAGGTCTCGACCATGACGCTACGGGCGCATCGGGGCGCCATGACCGTCGTCCCGGGGATCGGCTGACTGCACCCGGCCGGCTCGAGGGACACAGTTCGGGGACACAGTTCGGGGACACAGTTCGGGGGACACAGTTCTATGGCTTTGTCGTCTGAGTGTTTCCACGCAACCCAGCTGAGCAGACCCCAGCACTTGAGCGTGCCACAGCGCGTTCACCGTTGGGCACCCGCACGGGAAGCATGCTCATCTCAGCAGGTCAGCGGCCCGGTCTCAAGGAGTGGGATGTGACCAAGACCACATCCAACTCCCTGGCAAAGTCTCCGGCCACTCGTTAGGGTCAAGGGAGTTCGACCAACGCGGGGCGCACGAAAGATTCGCCCCGCGATTTAAAGACCACGCTCGTGAAACCATTCACAAGGTTTGGCGGTGCCACAAGCACCCCGGCCCGCAGGGCCTGTTGGCCCGACTAGCGCAAGGAGTGCACCGCTCATGGATTGGCGCCACCGCGCATCCTGCCGCGACGAAGACCCGGAGCTGTTCTTTCCTATCGGGAACACCGGTCCGGCTCTTCTGCAGATCGATGAGGCAAAGGCTGTCTGCCGCCGCTGTGTCGTCGTTGACGAGTGCCTCACCTGGGCGCTCGAGAGCGGACAGGACGCCGGGGTCTGGGGCGGCATGAGCGAGGACGAGCGTCGCGCCGTCAAGCGCCGCGGAGCCGTCCGCGTCCGCACCGCCTGACTTTTTTCCGCACTCCCAAGACATCCAACGGGTGCCGCCGCCTTCGGGCCGCGGCACCCGTTGTCCGTGTCGGTCCCTCTAGTCGTCCACGGGAATCGTCAGCAGCACGCGGGTCCCGCGCGGCTCGCGGGGCTCCAGGGCGATCGTCCCGCCGAGCTCCGCCACGACCAGCGTCCGGACGATCTGCAGGCCGAGCCGGGGCGACGCCTCCGGCACGAACCCCGCGGGCAACCCGGCCCCGTCGTCGGCCACGACGACGCGCAACTGACCGCCGGAGCGCTCCGCCGAGATGGTGACCTCCCCCGTCGCGCCGGCGAACGCATGCTCCACTGCGTTCTGCACCAGCTCGGTGATGACGAGCGCGAGGGGCGTCGCGATCTCTGCGGACAGGACACCGAATGAGCCGTGGTAAGACGTGCCGACGCGCGCGCCCGTCGTGGACACCTCGGCCACCATCCCGGCGATCTGGGCGACGATCGCGTCGAAGTCCACGGCCTCCTCGTGGGCGAGCGACAGCGTTTCGTGGACGAGCGCGATGGAGGCGACGCGCCGCACCGACTCCTCCAGCGCCGCGCGCGCCTCCGGCATGTCGAGCCGCCGCGCCTGCAGCCGGAGCAGGGCAGCGACCGTCTGCAGGTTGTTCTTCACGCGGTGGTGGATCTCCCGGATCGTGGCGTCCTTGCTCAACAGCTGGCGGTCCCGGGAACGCAGCTCGCTCACGTCGCGGACGAGGACGAGCGCCCCGACGTGATTGCCCCCCGGCCGCAGCGGGATCACCCGCACGTGCACGACGGCAGCGGCCGTTTCCACTTCCCGCGACCGCGCGTCGCGGCCCTCGACGACGGCCGACACGGGCTCGGACAGCGGCCCGCGTTCGGGCACCAGGCTCGCGGTGACGTCCGCCAGGCGTTCGCCGGTCAGGTCGCCCGCCCACCCCAGACGCCGGTAGGCGGACAGGGCGTTGGGGCTCGCATACTCCACGCGCCCATCGGCATCGAGCCGGATCAGTCCGTCACCGACGCGCTGGTTGGCGTCGGCGTCCGCGTCGCCACCGGGTGAGGGGAAGAGCCCCTCGGCGATCATCGCCGCAAGCTCGTCGGCGGTGCGGACGTAAGCCTGCTCGAGGGCGCTGGAGGTGCGCCCGTACGCCACGTTCCGGTAGCGGCCGATGACGGCCAGCACCCGCCCGTCCCGTCGTACCGGGATCGTCTCCTCCCGCAACGGCGGGGCACTGTCCGGCTGCCCGTCCCGCACGAACGTCCCCGTCACGAACGCTTCGGCGACCTTCGGCCGCTCCCCCGCGACGACGGACGCGCCGACCTTGTCGTCGGAGAACGCCGTCGGCCCGGTCGTCGGGCGCAGCTGGGCGGCGACGACGTAGTTCCCGGGGCGCGCCGCGTCGTCGACCCACAGCAGCAGGTCGGCGAAGGACAGGTCCGCGAGCAGCTGCCACTCGCCGACGAGGAGGTGCAGCCAGTCCGCGTCCGCCGCGGACAGGGTGGTGCGCGTCCGCAGGACATCGACGAGCGTGGCCACGCGCTCAGCGTAGGCGCGTCCGCGATACTCGCCCGTATGACCTCCCCGCACACCGCCGACCTCGTTGCCCGCGACCTGAGGGCGCTGTGGCACCCGTTCACCCAGCACGCCGTCTGGCCCGCCGACGAACCCGTCGTGATGGAGCGCGGCGAGGGCGTCTACCTGTGGGACACCGACGGCAACCGCTACGTCGACGGCGTGTCCTCCCTCTGGGTCACCGTGCACGGCCACCGCGAGCCGGCGATCGACGACGCGATCCGGGCGCAGCTCGACACGCTGGCGCACTCGACGTTCCTCGGCCTGACGCACGAGCCCGGGATCGAGCTCGCGGAGCTGCTGCTCGAGCGGTCCCCCGGCCTGTCACGCGTCTTCTACGCCGGGGACGGGTCCAGCGCCGTCGAGGTCGCGCTCAAGATGGCCTATCAGGCGGCGGCGCAGCGGCGCGAGGACCGGCCGCTGTTCGCGCACCTGGCGCAGGCCTACCACGGGGACACCCTCGGCGCCGTCAGTGTGGGCGGCTCGGACCTGTTCCATGCGACGTACCGGCCGATCCTGTTGCAGACCCGGCGGGTCGGCTCGCCGGGCGTGCGCACCGACGGCCAGCTCCCCGAGGACAGGGCGGCACAGGCGCTGGAGGAGCTGCGCGGGCTGCTGGAGCGGGAGGGCTCGGCCATCTGCGCGTTGATCGTCGAGCCGCTCGTCCAGGCGGCGAGCGGCATGCTGACCTACGACGCGTCGTTCCTGCGCGGCGCCCGGCACCTGTGCAGCCGCCACGGCGTGCTGCTCATCATCGACGAGGTCGCGACCGGCGTGGGCCGCACCGGCACGTTCTGGGCGAGCGAGCAGGCGGGCGTCACGCCCGACCTGCTCGTGTGCGCGAAGGGCGTCACCGGCGGCTATCTGCCGCTGTCGGCGGTGCTGACGACCGAGGCCGTCTACGACGCCTTCCTCGCTCGGCCGGAGGAAGGGAAGGCGTTCTTCCACGGCCACTCCTACACGGCCAACCCTCTCGCCTGCGCCGCGGCCATCGCCAACCTGCGGCTGATGGACGAGCGCGGCACGGTCGCGCACGCGGCCGCCCTCGGCGCGCGCCTCGGCGAACGGCTCCGCGACCTCGACGGGGTGGTCAGCGAGGTGCGTCGGCTCGGCACGATGACAGGCATCGATCTGGGCGGGTACGACGCGTCGCTCCGCGCCGGTTTCCGCGTCTGTCAGGAGGCGCGCCGGCATGGGGTCTGGATCCGCCCGCTGGGCAACGCCGTCGTGCTGATGCCGCCGCTCGGGATGACGCTGGACGTTCTGGACGGCATGCTCGCCGTCGTCGTCGCCTCGGTGTGCACGGTCGCCGGCGAGCTCGCGTGAGCGGTCCTTTCGACTGGCTCGACCAGGCGGCCGCCGACCGGGACGCGGCGGGGCTGCACCGCCGGCTCGCGCCCCGCCGTCACGGCCTGCTCGACTGCGCGAGCAACGACTATCTCGCCCTGACCCGGCACCCGCGGGTGCTCGCGGCCGCGGGCGCTGCGCTGGCCGTCTATGGGGCCGGGTCGACCGGATCGCGGCTCGTTACGGGCACGACGACGGCGCATGTGGAGCTCGAGACGGAGCTGGCCGCCTTCGTGGGCACCGAGGCCGCGCTCGTCTTCTCCTCCGGCTATCTGGCCAACCTCGGTGTGCTGCAGGGCCTCGCCGGCCGCGACACGCTCGTCGTGTCGGACAGCGTCAACCACGCGTCGATTCTCGATGCCTGCCGGTTGAGCCGGGCCACCGTCGTGGTCGTCCCGCACGCGGACGTCGCCGCGGTGGACCGGGCGCTCGCGGGCCGACATCTGCCGCGCGCTTTGGTCGTCACGGACGCCGTTTTCAGCGTCGACGGGGACGCGGCGCCGCTGCTGCCGCTCGCCGAGGTGGCCCGGCGGCATGGGGCGGCCCTCGTCGTCGACGAGGCGCACTCGCTCGGCGTCCTGCACTCCGGGCGCGGACTCGCCGCCTCGCTGGGGCTGGCCGGAGCGCCCGATGTCGTGCTCACCGCCACGCTGTCGAAGGCCCTGGGGTCGCAAGGTGGCGTCGTCCTCGGCCCGCGGGCGGTCATCGCCCACCTCGTCGGCACGGCCCGCCCGTTCATCTTCGACACCGGACTCGCGCCTGCCTCGGCGGCTGCGGCTGGAGCGGCGTTGTCCGTCATCCGCGCCGAGCCCACGCTGCCGCGCGCCGCGACCGACGCCGCGGTCCGGCTGGCGGGCATCGCCCAGGGGGTCGGACTGGCGCCGACGCACCCGGCGGCCGCTGTCGTGGCGATTCCCGTCGGCTCGCCGCGCGAGGCGCTGCGCATGGCGGAGACCTGCCGGGCCGCCGGTGTGCATGTCGGCTGCTTCCGCCCGCCGTCGGTGCCGGACGGGATCTCCCGCCTGCGTCTCACGGCACGGGCGTGCCTGACAGCGGCCGACTTCGACGTCATCGAGGCCGCGCTGCGGGCCGCCGCCGAGCTCTCCCCCTGACGGACGGTGCACCTTCCCGATGCCCCGGGGCGCGGGTCAGCCGATCGACAGAGCTTCGCGGAAGAACGCCAACTCGAAGAGCAGTAGGTTTTCCGCGATGACCTCCTGCGGGGTCATGTGGGTCACCCCGGTCAGGGGCAGGACCCGGTGCGGGCGCCCCGCGGCGAGCAGGGCCGCGGACAGCAGCAGCGTGTGCGCCGCCACGACGTTGTCGTCGGCGAGCCCGTGGATGAGCAGCAGCGGCCGTTCGAGCCGCTCCGCATCGTCGAGCAGCGAGGACTGCGCGTAGATCTCCGGCGAGGCGGCCGGGTCACCGAGATAGCGCTCGGTGTAATGCGTGTCGTACAAGCGCCAGTCGGTCACCGGCGCACCCGCCGCCGCGGCGTGGAAGACGTCCGGGCGACGGAGCACGGCCAGCGCGGCGAGGTAGCCGCCGTACGACCAGCCGTGGATGCCGACCCGGTCCAGGTCGAGCTCGCCGGGGTGCTCGGCGGCGACGGCCGCGAGCGCGTCGACCTGGTCGTCGAGGACCGGCCCCGCCAGGTTGCGCGCGATGGCGCGTTCCCACGTCGGTCCGCGCCCCGGCGTGCCGCGGCCGTCCGCGATCACGACCGCGAAACCTTGGTCGGCCCACCACTGCGCGGAGTTGTAGGCGGACCTGGCCGCGACGACCCGGTTGGCATGCGGGCCACCGTAGGGCGCCATCAGGACGGGGAGGGCACCGAGCGGCCGGTCGCTGGGCCACAGGATGGCGGTCCGGAGCTCCCGGGAACCGGTGCGCAGGAGTGTGACGGCCGGGAAGACGTTGACCTGCTCCGCGTACGACGGGACCTCGATCACGCGGTCGCCGCGCGTCACCGTGGCGCGCGCGACCGCCGCGAGCGAGGTCGTGACGAGGATCGACGTGCCGCCGCGGGCGAGCCCCGAGGACAGCGACACGCCGGTGTCGCCGATGGGCTCCAGGGTGCCGTCGTGCCAACGGTGCACGTGCGCCTCGGTCGGGTCCGCCGAGGCGGACAGCACGATGCCGTCGCCATCGACACCGAGCACCGCCTCGACCTGCAGACCCTCGGGGGTCACCGGCCGCCCGTCGACGTAGAGCCGGCGGGTCTCGCAGGTGTAGTCGTCGGCCACCCAGACGAGCTCCCCGGCCGCGGTCCAGTCCGGGACGCCGGGGACCACCTCGAG
Source organism: uncultured bacterium (assembly GCA_964236265.1). Taxonomy (GTDB): domain Bacteria; phylum Actinomycetota; class Actinomycetes; order JAVEEB01; family JAVEEB01; genus JAVEEB01. Next base: position 8,623 of record CAXSDE010000019.1, on the reverse strand, counting down.
CCACGTCTCGTCGCTGGGCTCGAGGACGACGGCGCACTCACCGACGTCGTCGACGGTGAGCACCTGCATGCGGCGCTGGTCGCGCGACTGCACGAGCAGGGTGAGCGGACCCCGGGGGGACCATGAAACGTTAACCAGGTAAGGGAATTCGTCCGCGTCCCACCGCACATCGACCGCGTTCCCGGCCTCCAAGAGGAAGAGGCGCAGGCCGACGTCGGCGTTGGCCGTGCCCGCCGCGGGATACCGGTGCTCGGCGGGTTCGCTGGACGGGTCGGCGGGGTTGGCGATCCACCAGGTCGCGACGGGGCTGTCGTCGACGCGCGCCGCGACCACGGCGCTCCCATCCGGCGCCCACCAGTAACCCCGGAACCGGCCCATCTCCTCCGACGCGACGAACTCCGCGAGCCCCCACGTGACCGCCGCCTCCTCCTCCACTGCGAGGACGGCGTCGCCCGCGTCGCTCAGGACGTGCAGGGCGCCGCCGGTGACATACGCGGTGCGTCGGCCCGTCGGATCCACGCGCGGGTCGACGACCGGGCCGGCCGTGGGGATCTCGGCGACGACGCCGGCGAGCACGTCGGCGCGGAAGAGGCGCCCCGACAGGGTGAACGTCGCGACGGTCAGGGCGTCGTCGGTGGCGTAGGCGACCACGCCGGCGGCCTGCTCGCGGGCCCGCTCCCGACGCGCGCGCTCCTCCGGCGTTTCACTGTCGTCTCCGTCGGAGAGCACGACCAACGGGTCGGCGATCAGCGTCTCGGCGCCCGTTGCGACGTCGAGCGACCACAGACAGGTGACGGGATCGGTGCCGCCGCATGACCGCAGGAAAGTCGCGCGCAGCCCGTCGGGCGACAGCCGAAAGCCGCGCGGGCGCCCAAGGCTGAAGTTGCGCGTGCGGGCGGACAGCCGCGGAAAGGTCACTGCCTGCGTCATGCGGCGAGCCTAATGGGCCGCCGCGCCGCCCGTTGCCGCCGCCGCGCCGCCGGTCGGCGCCGCCGCGCCGCCGGTTGCCGCCGCCGCGCCGCCGGTTGCCGCCGCCGCGCCGCCGGTCGGCGCCGCAGCCCACGGCGGCCGCAGCCCTTTACGCTCGGAGGATTCCCGCAGCCGTCCGGAGGTTCCTGCATGCCACCCCGACGACTGTCCGGCGCGATCTGCATGGCGCTGATGTTGACGGCCTGCACCGCCAAGCCGGCCGGGACCGGCAGCACGTCGCCGAGAGCCGCGGCGCCGAAGTCGGCCACCGTGAAGCCTGGGTCCGCGAAGCCTGGGTCCGCGAAACCGCGGTCCGCGAAGCCTGGGTCCGCGAAACCGCGGTCCGCGAAGCCTGGGTCCACGAAGCCTGGGTCCACGAAACCGCGGTCCGTTCCGGCCTCCGCCGCGGCGTCCCCTCCTGCCGCTTCCGCCGCCGCTTCCCCGAGGGTGCTCGGCTCGTCCCGGCCGTCGGGCCGGCCCAGCGACACGCTGCGGCTGAGCCGCATCGCGCGCATCACCGGCCAGTTGTCGAGCAAGTCGGTCGTCGCGTCCGGCACGGGCGTCGTCTTCGCGCAGAACATGATGTATCGGCACACGATCACCGTGCTCGGCGTGCGCACCCACGCCATCGTCGCGACCATCTCCGACGCCGTCGATCTGCGGGCGCTCGGCGCCACGAACGCACCCGCCGGCGTGCACCACGGTGCGCCCGTCGAGGCCTCCTTCACGGCCGACGGGAAATACGCGTACGTCTCCAACTATTCCATGTACGGCACAGGATTCGGTCCCGAGGGCAGCGACCAGTGCCGTGCCCACGTCTACGACGACAGCTACGTCTACCGCGTCAATGTCGCGACCCGAACCATCGACCAGGCGATCCGCGTCGGGTCGGTGCCGAAGTTTCTCGCGGTCACCCCGGACGGCGCCCATGTCGTCGTCAGCAACTGGTGCGACTATTCCGTCAGCATCATCGACACCGCCAGTGCACGCACGGTGCAGGAGATCCCGATCGGGCGGTTCCCGCGCGGCATCGCGATTCCGGCCGACAGCCGCACGGCGTATGTCGCGGTGATGGGCTCGACGCGGATCGCCGTCGTCGACCTCTCGTCGTACACCGTGCAATTCATCTCCGGCGTCGGCTCCGCGCCCCGGCACCTCGTGCTGTCACCGGACGGCCGCTGGCTCTACATCACGGTCAACGGCGAGGGCCTGATCGAGAAGCTCGACACGCGGACGCGACGCGTGGTCGCGCGGATCCGCACGGGCAGCCAGCCGCGCAGCATGACGATCGCGCCGGACGGCAAGAGTCTGTACGTCGTGAACTACGCGTCCAGCACTGTCAGCAAGGTGCGCGCCCGCGACATGCGGGTGCTGCAGACCATCCCCGTCGACCACCACCCCATCGGGATCACCTACGTGCGGGACGCGGGGGAAGTATGGGTCGCTTGCTACTCGGGCAGCATTCTCGCGTTCAAGGACCGCTAGCTCGACCCTGTCCCCCAACAGCGGTCGACTGCACGGGCGCCCAAACAGAAGAGCTGGGCCCACCGAAGTGGGCCCAGCTCGGCACTGCTGACTGTGGAGGGGGAGGAGTTATCTGCTGTTGAGCTTCGAGAGCAGGCGGAGCAACTCGGTGTAGACCCACACGAAGGCGACGAGCAGGCCGTACGCGGCTCGCCAAGCCTCGCGCTTCTGGACGCCGGCCGCGATGGCCGACTCGATGTACTGGAAGTCCAGCGTGAACATCAGCGACGCGACGACGAGGACAGCGACGCTGAACAGGATGCTGAACGTCGAGCCGTTGTTGGGGTTGAACAGGCTGATGCCGGCACCGCCCGTCTTGTACATCACGAAGTTGATGAGCGACATCACGATGATGCCGATCGCCGACGCGGTGACGATCTTGCTCATGCGCGGCGTCGCCCGGAGGGTGCCCGAGCGGTGCAGGAACAGCATCACCACGAAGATGACGGCCGTGCCGAGCAGTGCCTGGGCGACGATGCCGCTCTTGAGGTTTTCGTAGAGGTGCGACAGCGCGCCCAGGAAGACACCTTCGAGGACGCTGAAGACGACGACGACCGCCGGCCGGGTGACCCGGCTGAAGCCGATGAAGAAGGACAGGGCGAAGGCGCCGAGGCCCGCCGCCATGACGGGGCCCGTGTGCGAGCCGAGGAGCACCCAGCCGAAGCCGGCGGCAACGGCCGCGATGAGGAAGACACCGACCGTGTGGACGATGACGTCTTCCATGGTCATCCGGGCATCGGACGACGCGATGGTGACATCGGGCCCGTAACCGGGCTCGACCGCCTGGAAGCCGGCACCGCGCCACGCGGGGTTGGACGAGCGCAGGTTCTGCGGACTCATGAAGCGACCCTCCTGAGGGGACTTAAGTGACGAGCCTGAGTATGGGGCCCGCTCGATACAGATAACGTCGGTCGACCCCTCCGGCGTTCCCCCGTTGCCGGGGCGCCACTCACGCACGGCGCCGGCGGCGGCCCCGCCGGGCGGTGGCGGTCGGGACCGGCGAGCGGCTGTCGAGGTGCTCCGCGGCCTGCGTCGACCGGTCGGCGGGCGGCCCGGTGGCGGCAAACACCTCGTCCTCGACGACGCCCAGGGCCGCCACCAGCGCGGGGTCCGCTCGCAGCCTGGCCGCGTGGTCGCGCAGCGTCTCCTGCGGCAGTCGCGCCTCGCCGCGGGCGGCCAGCCGCGGCTGCAGCCGGCGGTAGGCGTCGGAGGCGGGCCCGTACGCCGTCGCACGCGCGCTGCCCACCTCGGCGCCAGGGCGACGACGGCGCCGCCGGACAAGCAGCAGGCCGATCCCGAGCGTGACCGCCAAGAGGATGGCCGCGACGCCGTACCGGCCGAACGGGATCACCTGCAGCAGTCGCGTCACCCAATTGTGGATCTTGCTGGACACGCTCGCACCGCTGACGAGGGCGGCGCCGGCTGTCGGGTCGGAGGACACCCACCCGGTGCCCGGCACCCAGAATTCGACCCAGGCGTGCAACTCGGCCGCGGTGAAGTCACGGCCGCCGCGCCCGTTGTCGGTGCCGTCGGCGAGGCCCGTGACGAGTCGCGCCGGGATGTGCGCGGCCCGCAGGAGCACCGCCTCCGCCGTCGCGAACTGCTCACAGAACCCGACGTGGTCGCGGAAGAGGAACTGGTCGACCGCGTCCTCGTCGCGACCGGGCACGGGCGAGTCGAGGGTGTATTTCTCGTTGGTACGCAGGTAGGTCTCGATCGCCCGCGCCGCATCCCGCGGGTCGCTCGCCGCTCCGGCGAGCTGCTGGGACAGCTCCAGCACCCGTGCCGGCACCGTCGCCGGCAGTTGCGTCCACGCCTCGGAGCCCGCGGCCCGGCCGAGCGGTGCCGTCGACTCGCCGACCGTGGGGACGACGGAGACATCCACCGTGTACGACGACACGGTGGGGTCGAGCAGCATCGTGCCGTTGCCGTTGTTGACCGCCGTGGCGCCGTCCTGGGTGGAGGCGAGCACCTTCACGTCACCGGGGCCGTACACGGCGGTGTCGCGCGAGCTGAGCCGGTGCGCGCTGAACGTGAGCACGGGCGCCGACGGCGAGGTCACCGTCCCCGTCACCGGCAGCCCCGTCTGCTCTGGTTGCACGAGCGGCAGCCAGATCGACGCACCCGTGTAGCGCGCGTAGACCGTCGAGCGCCACAACCGGAACGGCCCCGGGTTGTCGATGCGCAGCAGCGGCGTCGTCGGCAGCTCGCCGCGCATGCGCAGGTCGAGCGGACCTCCCGTATAGGACGGGGTGCCCCGGTCGCGGGAGGCCTGGCCCGGAGCGGGCGTCAGCCCGGGCGCGCCGCCGGTGCCGCCGCTGCCGACGCCATGCCTCGATGTCCAGCGGTTGAGGGCCGACGTGCCCGCCGAGAAAGGCAACAGGAGAGACAGCAGGAGCGCCGCGGCGACGGCTGCCGCCGCGGCGGCATGACCGGGTCGTCGGTCGGCGACCGACGGCGGGCCGATGACGACGGCGGCCGGCGCCTCCTCGACGGTGCGCTCCCACCGCAGGTTGCGCAGGCCGACGAGGATCGCGGGACCGCCGAGGAGTGCGACGACGCCCGCCGGGACCGACGCTGCGAACACGGCGGCCATCCCGATCAACCCGAACGCGACCAGCAGGCCCGACTGCACGTCGCGCAACCGCCGCCAGGTGGCGGCATGACAGCCGCCGATGACCACGAGGGCGAGCGGCAGGACGTTGCGCAACGGCGCGACGACCTCCGTAGGGTCCCCCGAGCCGATGCTGTGCGACACGGAGACGGCGGCCATCAGCGAGGCACCGAGGGCGCCCACCGTCGTCAGCCACCGGACGGTCTTGTCGGCCGCCGCCGCCCGGTAGGGCAGCCATTCGACCGCTGCGGCCGTGCCGGCGACGGCCAGCAGGGCTTCGGGCCACGACAGCTTGCCCGACAGGGTCAGCGACAGCTCGGCGCACGCCATCGCTCCCACGCCCGCCCGCCTGGCTGCGTGCAGTGGTCCGGCAGCCTCGTGCCGGCGGCCGTCGGGGGCCGGGGTCGGCGCCGGGGTCGGGGCCGGGGTCACCGGAGCGCCTCGACGATCTGCACCCGCGACGAGATCTGCCGGAGGGCTGCGACGAGGGAAGCATTGACGGTCAGCACCGCAATGGCACCCGTCGCGCGCGAGCTACGCAGGTGCTCGGTGAGCAGCCGCAGGTCGACGGAGCCGACCGCGCGCACGGCGGCGAACCAGTCCTGGGCCGCCTCTGCACCGTCACCGACGGACGGCGCGCCGTGGCCGGCGTACAAGCGAAAGAGGTGACCGCCACGCGCGGCCGCGAGCTGCAACCACGCGGCACGGCTGACGGCGTCCTCCCACGCGGGGCCGAGGCCGGCGTCGGCCACGACGAGGACGACCTCCCGGGTGTATTCCTCGGCGCGCTCCAGGACCATCGGCGAGCCGACGCGCGCGGTCGAACGCCAGTGCACGGCGCGCGGCGGATCCCCCGGCTGCCAGGCGCGAACGGTGGAGACGTCGGTGCCCTCCCCCGACCTCAGCAGCCCGGCCCCGACCGTGTCGACCGACAGCAGGGGCAGTGCACCGGGCCAGGGCAACAGCCGCGGGCGCACGATCGGCGGCCCGGGCAAGGCATGTTCCAGCGGCCCGGACGACCCGGCGAACCAGCCGCGTTGCGTCACGCTGACGGGCGACGGCGCGTCCGGCCACGCTCGCGCGAGCACCGTAACGGGCACCTGGATCTCCGCGGTCTCCCCCGGCCGCAGCGGCGGCAACGCGATGCTCAGCGGCGCGCAACCCGGCATCGTGTCGGTCACCACGGCGGGCGGGGTCGCCATGCGCCCGGTGTTGGTCACGGCGTACCGCGCCGTCATCCCGGAGCCGACCCGCACGCGCTCGGGGACGGCGCGGCGGAACCGGTAGGAGGTGCGCAGGGGCTGGATGAACGGCAGCACGATCACGCCCGCGGCAAGCACCGCGAGCCACGGGCTGTGGACGGGCAACGAGACCGCGAAGAGCAGCGCACCGGCGAACGGCGCGAGCTTCCACAGGGAGCGTTGACGCGTCACGGCGCCGGCGCGGGCACCGCGGACAGCAACTCCACGACGATCCCGCGCGCCCGGTCGGCGTCGGGGGCCGACAGCACGAGCCGGTGCGCAAGGACGGGCACGGCAAGCATCTTCACGTCGTCGGGCAGGGCATGCGGCCGCCCGTGCAGCAGCGCCCGGGCCTGCGCCGAGCGCACGAGTGAGATTGCCGCGCGGGTGCTGCCGCCCGAGGAGACCTCCGGGTGCCGCCGGGAGGCCTCGGTCAGCCGCACGGCGTAGTCGACGACCGCGTCCGCGACGTAGGTCCGCCGCACCTCGGCGCGCAGCTGCCGCAGCCCGTCCACGCCGATCGAGGAGGCCAACTCATCGACGGTGGGGCCGGCCAGCTGCTCGCGGACGACGAATCGTTCGGTCGCGGGGTCGTTCGGGCCGAGGCGGAGCGTCATCGCGAATCGGTCCAACTGCCCGTCGGGAAGCGGGTAGGTGCCGTAGTGCTCGACCGGGTTCTGGGTGGCGACGACGACGAACGGGTCGGGGAGCTCGTGGCGGCGCCCGTCGATCGTCACGCCCCCCTCGTCCATGGCCTCGAGGAAGGCGGACTGGGTGCGCGGCGGCGTGCGGTTGAGCTCGTCGACGAGCACGACGTTGCCGAACAACGGCCCGGGGATGAAGTCGAAGGCGTGCAGGTCCGGACGCCACACGGCCGCGCCCGTGACGTCCGTCGGCAACAGGTCGGCCGTCCCCTGGATGCGGCGGAACGAGCCCCCGAGGGTGCGGGCGAGTGCCTTCGCCAGGGTCGTCTTCCCGGCGCCGGGGGTGTCCTCGAGCAGGACGTGTCCGCCGGCGATGACCGCGGCCGTGAGGAGCTCTACGACATCCCGTCGGCCGCGCATCACGCGCTCGACGTTCTCGACGATGCCGCGAGCGGCCCGCACCTGGGCGTCGCGGTCAGCCGGGGACGGGTCCACGGGGCCAGCCGACTCCAGGGACGTGAGTGGTAACGCCATGCCGCCTCCGCCGATGTGTGCGTATTCAGTTGTACGTCGGCAGCGGGCGCCGTGCGCTGAAAGGACGCCGCCGATCCACGATCTCGACGTAGTAGGAGATCATGGGGCATGCCCGACGACAGTGGAGCCACACAGGTGACGAACGCACGTCCGTGGGACGCGCTCAGGCGCGCGCTCGATGACTCGCCCGCCTCGGTGCTGGTCATGGCAGGCCCGGAGCACGTCCTCATCCAGGACTCGGGCTTCATCGCGATCGCGGGCCGCGAGGTGGCGAGGCAGCGCCTCGGCCGCCGGAGCGCCGACAACTAGCCGAGCGACGGGCCGGCACCGATCAGCAGCGGCGATGTGGACCGGCACCGACCCGCGCGGCTTGGCTACCTTGCTCAGGCTGGGACGGCCTTTCCGAGTCGTCGGCGAGCGGCTCAGCCTGCGCAGCCGGCCGCCCACCCCGAGCAGGCCGGGGACCAGCATAAACAGGAGGCCGATGCCCTCAAAGGATCGACAGCGCGTGGGTGGCGAAGGTGACGCCTTCGGGTCCGACAGCGTCAGCGTGACGATCTCATCGCGATGGCGACCAGGCGGGCGATGTCGCCCGAGTGGGTGTCTCCGGCGCTCAGCCATGTGACAAGGCACTTGCTGTTGGACTATGCCGGCGATGCGCGCCGACAGGGCAATGTGCGTAGACCCATGTCTAGATCGCCTTGCGGTGCGCATGACGGCGGACGTCACGCTGCTGGCGCTCCTGCTCGACTGATCGGGGTCAGTTGGAGCACGCGGCGTTGGCGAAACCCGCGCCCGCGGCCGTCGCCACGTTGTCGCAGCGGATGACGTTAGGGCTTGATGCGGGTGTCTGCAGCCGGAATCCGAACCCGCTCGCATTGACCGTTGCGACGTTGCTGGCGAAAACGTTGTCCTGTCCCCAGCCACACAGCGGCACGTGTGTCTGGAAGCCGTCGAGCAGTGCGTTGACGCCAGTGTTGTGGCTGATGAGCCAGCCGTCACCTTTCACATCGACCCACGAGTCGGCGAAGTTCTGCCCAGACTGTCCATGGCCATGTGAAAGTCCCCGTTGATGGCCAACGAAAGTCCCCACTGGT
>CAXSDE010000018.1:0-46184 GCA_964236265.1 uncultured bacterium | reverse complement strand
TGAGGAAATCCTGAAGAAGGCGAACCGTAAGACAACTTTAAGCACGGGCCACTAGAGTGCTGCTGGTGCGCCAACTGCTGCCCGACCCGTTGGACGACGTCGACCTCCTGCGCGCCTACGCGGTGCCGGAGGCGCGGGTCCCACATGTGCGCGTCAACTTCGTCAGCAGCGCCGACGGGGCCGCGACCACGGGCGGCCTGAGCGCCGGACTGTCCGGCCCTGCGGACAAGCGCGTGTTCGGTGTCCTCCGGACGCTGGCCGATGTCGTGCTGGTGGGCGCGGGGACAGCGCGCGCGGAGGACTACGGCCCGGCCAAGGGTAGTGCCGACCGGCAGGCGTGGCGACTCGCGCACGGCTATGCGCCGTTGCCGCCGATCGCGGTCGTCAGCGGCAGTGCCGACCTCGACGTCGCGACGCCGTTCTTCACGCAGGCGTCGACGCGGCCCATCGTCTACACGCTCGCCGCGGCGGACGGCGCACGACTCGCGGCTCTGGGGGCGGTGGCGGACGTCGTCGCCTTCGACGGTGAGCGGGTGCCCGTGACGGCTGTCGTCGCGGACCTGGCGGCGCGGGGACTGCGACGGGTCCTGTGTGAGGGCGGGCCACACCTGTTCGGTGACCTGCTGGCCGCCGACCTCGTCGACGAGCTGGCTCTCACCGTGTCGCCCCTGCTGGCGGGTGGCACGCTCCCGCGCATCGTCGCCGGGGCTGCGCTGGACGTCCCGCGGTCCCTGACGCTCGCCCACGTCCTGACAGAGGACAACTTCCTCTTCTTGCGCTGCGCCAGGCGGACCTGATTCACTCGCCGGTCACGCCGTCGATCGACTCGCGGATCAGGTCGGCATGTCCGTTGTGACGCGCTGTCTCCTCGATCAGGTGCACGAGGATGCGACGCAGGTTCCACTTCTTGCCCTCCGTGTTGACCCCGACAGACAGCTGGTCGAGCGGAGTGTCAGCAACTGACGCACGGGACCGTTCGCAGGCCGCGACGTAGAGCGCCCGCAGGTCGTCGGGCTCGTCGTCCGCGGCGCTGTGCAACTCCCAGTCGTTGTCGTCGTCGAAGGGGGCGCTTGCCCACGGCTCCGCGTTCGCCGCGCCGAGGAAACGGACCTGTATCCAGTGGTCCTCGACGTACGCGAGGTGCTTGAGCAGGCCGGCCAGCGTAAGCGTGGACGGCTCGAGGCGGCGGTTGAGCCGCGCGCGGTCGAGGCCGGCCGCTTTCAGCAGCAACGTCTGACGGTGATGGTCGAGATACTCGCTGAGGACGGTGCGCTCATCGCCGGCAGGCTGGGGGGAGATGCGTTCCATGCGGCCCAGCGTGTCATTCCCCCTCAGTTGCCGCCACCGCGTAGTGCAGGTGGACCGTCCCGTTGCCGAACCGTCTCTCGTCGAGCAGCGCCAGCCCGACACTCAGCCCGGCGGGCAACGCGCGCGTGCCGCCTCCGACGACTCTCGGCACCACGAAGACGTCGCATTCGTCGACCAGCCCCGCTGCCAACGCCTGACCGGCCAACTCCGCACCCCCCACGCTGAGATCCCGGTCCGCCGACGCCTTGAGCCGCCGGACCTCGTCCACGTCGAAGGTGCGCTCGAGGCGGGTGCGCTGACCGGACACGTGGTGGAGCGTGGTGGAGTAGACGACCTTGTCCGCCGATCGCCAGATCTGCGCGAAGTCGCGCTCCACGTCCGAAGCGTCCGATGCGTCCGATGCGTCCGATGCGTCCGATGCGTCCGATGCGTCATGGGCGGTCTCCCAATAGGCCATGACGTCGTACAATCGCCGTCCGCACAGGTAGGTGCCGAGCGGCCGCGCGCGGTCGTTGATGAACGCGTGCACCTCCTCGTCGGGGGCCGACCACGAGAAGTCGCCGGTGGCGTCCGCCACAAAGCCGTCCAGGGACATGATCGCCGTGTAGATCAGCTTCGCCATCAGGGCTCCCTTCGCACCGCACCGCACCGCACCGCACCGCACCGCACCGCACCGCACCGCACCGCGCCATAGCCCACCATAGGCTGACCGCATGAATTGCACCGTCGCGGTCGGTGACATCGACGCAGCCCTGACGCACGGTTACTAACGCGGGTCATCGCTGGCAGGTCCATGCGGGCACAATGTGCGCATGGACCTCCCCGTGATGCCGCCCGTCTCGCCGATGCTCGCCAAGGCGGTCAAGGGCGTGCCGTTGCCGACGGACAAGTCCGGCGAGTTGCTCTACGAACCTAAATGGGATGGGTTCCGGTGCGTCATCTTCCGTGACGGCGACGAGGTCGAGCTCGGCAGCCGCAACGAAAAGCCGCTCACCCGCTATTTCCCCGAGGTCGTCGTCGCGGCGCTCGCGCAACTGCCGCCACGCTGCGTCGTGGACGGCGAAATCGTCATGCCCGGCGGCGGCGGCCTGGACTTCGAGGCGCTCCTGCAGCGCATCCACCCGGCGGCGTCGCGCATCAAGCTGTTGGCCGAGACGACGCCCGCCTCCTTCATCGCGTTCGACCTCCTGGCTCTGGGGGACGCGTCGCTCATCGACGAGCCCTTCAGCCGGCGCCGCGAGCTGCTGGCCGCGGCGCTCGCCGCCGCGCAGTCGCCGGTGCATCTCACTCCCGCCACCGACGACCCCGGGATCGCGCAGGAGTGGTTCACGCACTTCGAGGGCGCAGGCCTCGACGGGATCGTCGCCAAGCCGCTGTCGATGCCCTATCGGCAGAATGAACGCGTCATGTTCAAGGTCAAACACGAACGCACCGCCGACTGCGTGGTCGCCGGCTTCCGCTGGCACAAATCCGGACCGGTGGTCGGGTCACTGCTTCTCGGCCTGTACGACGAGCACGGCACGCTGCACCACATCGGGGTGGCCGCGTCGTTCACGATGGGCCGGCGCGCGGAGCTGGTCGACGAGCTCCGCGCGTACGTGACGGAGGACGTCGCGAATCACCCGTGGGCACACGGTTTCGGCCTCGACGCCTCCGCCGTCGGGCGCATGCCGGGAGCGGTCAGCCGGTGGAACGCCGGCAAGGACATGACATTCGTGCCGATGCGGCCGGAGCTCGTCGTGGAGGTCGCGTACGACCACATGGAAGGCGACCGGTTCCGCCACACCGCCCAGTTCCGCAACTGGCGCCCGGACCGCGACGCGGTGACGTGCACCTATGCCCAGCTCGACAAACCCGTCGCCGTCGCCCTCGCCGACGTCTTCGGTTAGGACATCACGCCGCGGGGCTGGGCGCCGTACACCGGCGTCCAGTCGCGGAGCATCTTCGTGGCCTCGTCGCCGGTGACGGCCCGCGAAAACCAGTGGCCCTGCGCGTAGCCGCACTCGAGCGCCGCCAGCAGGTCGGCCTGCTGCGCCGTCTCGACACCTTCGGCGATGATGTCGACCTCCAGGTCCTGGCCCATGAGGACGATCGTGCGCACGATCTTGTTGCTGCGCTTGTCGACGCCGAGTCGGGCGACGAACGACCGGTCGATCTTCAGCGCATCGATGGGGAACCTGTGCAACGCCTTGAGCGACGAGTAGCCGGTGCCGAAATCGTCGATGTGCAACGCGAATCCGAGCCGGTGCAGCCGGCGCATCATCGTGTCGGCGAGCTCCGGGTTGTGCATGATGACGCCCTCGGTGATCTCCAGCCGCAGTGACGCGGGGTCGAGGCCCGTCTCGAGGATCGTGTGTTCGAGCAGCGCGAGGAAACTCTTGTGCCAGAACTGCCGGTTGGACACGTTGAGGCTGACCTTCGCCCCGGGGTGTTGCGGCGCCAGGGCCGCCCACTCACAGATCCGCCGGCATGCGTCCTGCAGGATCCACCGGCCCATGGGAATCGTCAGCGACGCCTCTTCCGCGATGTGCAGAAAGTCCTGTGGCTGCAGCAGTCCGCGCTGCGGATGCCGCCAGCGCACCAGGGCTTCGAACCCCTCGAGCTGCCGCGTCGCCAGCGAGACGATGGGCTGGTAATGCAACTCGAGGGCGCCGGTGTCGATCGCGGCGCGCAGCTGCCCTTCGATACTGAGTCGCTCCACCGCCTGCGTGTGCATGTCGACGTCGAACACGACATGGTTGCCGCCGCCGATGGCTTTCGCCTGATACATGGCGATGTCCGCGTCCCGCAGGACGTCCTCGGCTTGCTCGTAACCGGTGATGCTCAACGCAATCCCGATACCGGCCGTGATGACGACCTGCTGGCCGTCGATGTCGAACGGCGCGGCGAGTTGTGCCTGCAAGCGTTCGGCTGTCGTCGTCACGTCGCGCAACTGCTCCACGTCGTTGAGCAGGACGGCAAATTCGTCGCCGCCGAACCGCGCCGCGACGTCTCGCGGACGCAGGTGTTCCTGCAGGCGATCCGCGACCCCGACGAGCAACTTGTCCCCGAAGAGGTGACCGAGCGAGTCGTTGACGATTTTGAAGCCGTCCAGGTCGAGGAACAGGACGGCGAACACGTGGTCCGGGTCGCGCCTGGTGTGGTCGACGGCGCGGCGCAGCTGCTCGAGGAAGAGCACGCGGTTGGGCAGCCGTGTCGTCGCGTCGTACGTCGCATCTCGCCGTAACCGCTGCTCGAGTTCCTTGCGGTCGGTGATGTCCGTCGACGAGCCGACCATCCGCACCGTGACGCCCGAGCCGTCGGTGACGCGAAGCCCGCGGCAGAGGATCCAACGGTAGGTGCCGTCGGCCGCGAGCAGCCGATGTTCGTGCTGCAGTGCGGCGTCGAGGCCCCGGGAATGCCGGTTGACGGCGGTCAACAGGGACGCCCTGTCCGCTTCGTGGACGCGGTCGAACCATTCGTGCAACGACGTGCCGATGGAGTGCTCGTCGTACCCGAGCATCTCCTTCCAGCGCGGTGAGTAGTAGATGGCGTGGGCGGTGAGATCCCAGTCCCACAAGCCGTCGTTCGCCGCCCGCATGGCGAGGGCGTAACGCTCCTCGCTCGACCGCACACCTTCGACGAGGTCGCGTTCCCGCTCATAGGCGTCAGTGAGATCCTGTCCTTGCTGCTCGAGGGAATCGAGCAGCGCCTCGTTGTCGAGTGCCACAGACAGCAACGCCGCCCACTGGTCGGTCGACCCGCGGCCGGACATGATCCGCTCCTCGACGGGACCGACGACCGCGAGCCAGCCCCAATCACTCGTGCCCACCTTCACCGGCAGGACGAACACGGCGTCGTCGTCACCGACGTCCGCCAGGCCGAGGAACGAGCGGGACGGAAACTCCTCGAGTGACAGCCGCTCCCCCAGCCGGGCAACGCGCACGCCCTCCAGATGGCCTGTTCGGACGAAGATGCCGGCGACCTCGAGTTGTGACGTCCCGCGGCGGGGCGCCCCCTCCGCCGGCCCGCCGGCGTCCGCCGCCGCCACGCGAGTGGCCCACACGCCGAAGAGCCCTGCCCCGAGCGACGTGCGTTCGATCCAGCGGAGCTGCTCGGGCTTGACCTCCCGCCTGCGGAGCAGGTCCATGCTGATCTCGTACTGTGTGCGCAGGACCCGTTGGAAGAAGCTGTGGCCCACGTACTGCTCACGCAGGTGGACGCGGGTCGCACTCAGGACGAGCCGTCGGGCGAACGCGTCAACAGCGGCCATCCGCTCGGGCGTCGGATCGGCTCGCCGGGTCGCGATGTCCGTTGCCGCGACATGGATGGCGTCCGCGATGGGCCCGATGGTCTCCTCGCGCGGGCTCAGCGCGAAGAGCTGTTCCCCGAGTTGCTCGACGTCCGCATCGTCGGAATGTCCGCCGAGCACGCGCCCCACCGCGTCGATGATGCAAGCGGCGCAGTCGTCGATGGCTTTCCCGTCGCCGTCGACGCCGATGCAGTCGGCGAGGGCCCGCGCCAGGTCCGCGGATTGGCCCGCGGTGCGGTCCGTCGAGCGGGACGTCCGCGGGCACCCACACGATTCCCGGGCGACGAACACCGTGGGCACGAGGTGCCGCGCCGGCGCCGCACCGTCGGTCAGCTCGGCGAGCACGACCTGTGTGGCGGCACGGCCGATGGACTCGAAGCCTTGTCGTACGGTCGACAGGGCCGGTGTCGAGTGCGCCGCCGCGTCGTCGTCGTCGAAGCCGACGACGGCGACATCGTCCGGCACGGACACCCCAGCTGCGGCCAGCGCCTGGAGAAACCCGATGGCGTTCTGATCGGTGCCACAGATGACGGCGCTTGCCGGCAACCCGGCGGCGACGAACGCCGTCCCGCACGCGCGGCCGGCGTCGTCGGTGTTGTCGGACGTGGCGAGGACAAGGCGCGGGTCGTCGTCGAGGCCGCGGTGACGGACCTCGCTCCGGTACGACGCCAACCGCTCGGCCACGTCGTGGTGCTGGAGGTCACCGGCGAACGCGATCCGCCGGTGCCCGTGTGCCACCAGGTGCGCGATCGCCTCGCTGATGCCGCCCCGGTTGTCGGGGACGACCGTCGCCCAGCCGTCGTCCGGCCACGACGTGCTGACGAGGGCCAACGGCTTGCCGGTCCCGCGCAGGAAGGTCAGATGTTCCGTGGTGACGGAGGTGCCGACGACGAGCCAGGCGTCGACCTGCGCGTGCGCGAGCGGGTAGTCGAACGACGGCGTCCGCAGGATCTCGTCGTCGGTCAGTCCGGAGTCGAGGGTCTGGATCGCCACGACACGGCCACCGGCGTCCTTCGCGGCACGGATGATGCCGCCGAGGATCCCGCCGAAGTAGGAGCCACCGACGAGTTTCGTGAGCACACCGATGGTGGGTCCATCGGTCACTCGGAGGCCTCATCCCGGGTCAGGAGGGTGTGCGCAGTCGACGGCGCCCGATTGCAGACGGCACGATCCCGGCCACAGGAGCGTCTACTGGTCGCCGCAGCGTAGCGCGTCGTCACGCGCTCGCACCGCGTGTTGACGAGATTCACCCGCGCGGCCGGTCAACCGGATGGGCACGGCCCCGGGCGCTCGGCCAGTCGGGTCAGCGGACCGTGAGTCGCAGCGCACTGCTGACCGTCGAGGCGTACGACGAGCTTCGCGGCACCCTCACCCGATAGACCTTGACGCCCTTGACCACGGGCACCACCGCGAACGCGAAGGCACCCGCGTGGGTTACCCTCGCGCGCGCAAGGGTCGTCCAGGTGCCGTTGATGAGTTGCTGGCGGTAGACGAACCCCGCCCGCAACGCGCTGACATGCCCCGACAGGGTGAGGCGCTGGCCGACCGTGCCCACGCGCCGACTGAGCGTGCCGGCGATGCGCAGGCTCACTGCGACGGTCGCCGTGGCTGACGATCCCGCTTCGGTGTCGGTGCCGGCGTAGCGGAACCGGTAGACCGTGCTCGACCGAGGGGCGACCGCATAGGACACCGAGCCGTCGGCACCGGACTGCAACGCGGTCACGGGCACGTAGACGCCCGAGGACGAGGGCCGCGATTCGAGGAGCACGGCGCGGTCGGCGGCAGGTGCCTGCGTGTCAGCCCGCGACAGCCGGGCTGTGAGCCTGACTGACCCGCCGTACGCGATCGTCGTCGCAGAGGCCACAACCGACAGCGAGGTGCCGGTGCGGACCGGTGCCGGGTTGTCGATGACGGTCGGGCTCGGGGTCGGAGTGGGCGTGGGACCGGGGGTTGGGATGGGGGTCGGGGATGTCGGCGGTCCCGGGAAGGGGCCAGCGGAGGACGCCGGGCTCGAGGATCCGACATCATTGATCGCGATCACGGTGAACGTGTAGGCGACCGCCGGGTCGAGGCCGGACAGGGCGGCCGAGTTCTGCGCCGGGTTGACCGCAAGGGTCTGACCGCCGGGCTGCGCCGTGACGACGTACGACGTGACGGGTGACCCGCCGTCGAACGCCATCTGCCAGCTGATCACCGCTGATCCCGTCACGTCCACCGGTCCGGCGACCACGGGTGCCGGCGGCAACGGCGGCGTGGCCGCCGGCTGCGGGACCGGAGCCCCGTCGGCGAGCGCGAACAGGCGGCTGATCGAGCCGTTGAAGCGGCTCATGTCCACGACCCCGTAGACGCCCGGGACGTGGGCACCCGCCGTGTACTGCCACAGGGTGTGCACCGGCCATCCCCCCACGGTGCCGCCGAACGTCGGGTTGTAGTCGGCGAGCCAGAGGGGATATGCGGTGAACGCCCCGGTGCCGGCCATCCGGTGACTCCAGAAGTAGCGGTAGGTGTAGATCATCGGGTCGCGCCCGGTCAGTTGCTTCACCGTGTCGAGCCAGGTCTGCGTCCAGTGGATCATCTCGCTCGGGTTGAGCCCACCGTTCTCCTCCAGGTCGAGAATCGGTGGCAGCACGCCCGGCCCCGGGAGCGTGCCGGCCGTCGAGACGTAGAACCTCGCCTCGGACACCGCGTCCGACACGACCGGCCGGGACGGCCGCGCGTAGTGGTAGGCGCCGACCACCATGCCCACCTGCTGAGCGTCGCGCCAGTCACCGACGAAATAAGGATTGCGGTACGACGCGGCCTCCGTCGCCTTCACGATCGTGAACGCCTGACCCGTCGCTCGCACCGCGTCCCAGTCGATCGTGCGGCCGCCGAGGTGCTGCCAGCCGGAGATGTCCATGCCGGACGGCTGACCCGCGGCACTGGCCGGAGTCGTGACCAGGCCGACCGCCGTGAGTGCGACGAGCGCGGTCAACGCCCTGAGCAGGACTGTCCGCCTCGGGTGCCGGCGATCGGTCATCGGTGCGCGCACGAGCAACTCCTTGCGATCGGTCGGGCCGCAGTCACCGCGCCCGGAGTCACAGACTGCCGTCACCCGTCGACATTTCGGCGCGGGAGGCACGTCCCTTCACACCACCGTCGCAGATTTCCCGCCGGAAACCGGACAGATGGCAATAAATAAGGCGACTCGTCGCCGAAACCCCGCCGATACTACGACAGCGACGCGCCGAACCCGCCACGACCTTCGCCGAAACCACACCGGCGTCGACCCCGCCGCGGTGACCCGCCCCCACGCGTCGACGGCCGGTGACCTGCCGAAGGGCGCAACCCTCCAGCAGGTGTTGGCGCTCAGCCGCGTGTGCGACAGCGCCTGCTGCCGGCACGCCCCACGGTCGTCGACCGGCAGCTGACCGTGGCGGGTGGCCCACGACCCCGTGGACAGCGCCCGGTGCCCGCGTCCACGCGGGCTAAGCTGCACGTCCGGGGCGTGGCGCGCGGCCTGGTGGCGAGTTGCCCTCGCCGTCGAGCCGGTGCGCATCCGACGCGCCGGGCTCGCGCACCGAAAGGACCACCTCCCATGTTGTCGATCGAGTTGGCATGGCGCCGCCCAGCCCTCGTTGCCGCCACGGCGCTCACCGTCGCCTTGAGCGTGTCGGCGTGCGGCAGTGCGACGAAGGCCGCAGCTGATCCTGCCTGTGTGTCGCACGCATACGTCGCGTCGGACGCCAGTGCGTCGGCGAGCCCGACCGACAAAGGTGGCACCTGCGACGCCGGCGCACTCGCTGCCTTCCGCGATTTCGTCAACGCCTACAGCGCGGGTGACGCTGGCAAGATCTGCGATCTCATGTCGCCGGTCCTGAAGAGTGCCATGCCGTCCGCGGGCTCCGGCTGCGCCGAGACGATGAAAAGTGCGATGCCGACACCTGCGGCGTCCGACAAGGCGGCGCTCGCGAAGCTGCGGGTGCGGTCCGTCGGCGTCAAGGACAACGGTGACATCGTCGTCGACAACTCCGACCTCGTGGACGACAAAGGCAACCCGCCGAGCGTCGCGCTGGACATAGGTGCCATCACGCTGACGAAGGTCAACGACAAGTGGTATCTGTCCTCCGAGCAGGAATAGCGCCGCCGCCGGCCGGAAGGGAGCCGAGGACGGCACCGATGTCGGCACACAACCTTCACGTCGTGCACCCTTCCCCGGGGCGGGCCCCCCAGGGTCATCTCGTGACCCCGTCCCGCATCCTCGTCGTGGAGGATGAGCCGACCATTGCCGAGGCAGTGGCGGCACGTCTTCGTGCCGAGGACTTCACGACGGTCGATGTCGTGATGGACGGCGGGCTGGCCGTTGATCGCTGCAGGGACTGGCGGCCGGACCTCGTCGTTGTCGATGTGATGCTGCCGTCGCTGGACGGCCACGAGGTCTGCCGACGATCTCGCCGCCGTCGACGAGCAGCGCAGAGACCTCGAGGCCTCGAGGTGACGGCGAGCCACAAGTAGCGCACGCCGATCAGTGCTCTGCCGTCCCACGACTGCTGGCGCTTGACCTCCGGTCCGCGTCAGTAATCCTCGGTCGCGCGCCGCTGCTTGCTCGGCTGCACGCGCGGCGGCTCGCCTTCCATCTTCGGGAAGTTCGGCGGGTACGGCGCGTCGCCGAGGCCAAGGTCACTCTCGTCGCGGTCTGCCCACGCCAGCAGCGGCCGCAGGTCGCACACCGCCTCGTTGATCCCGGCATGCACGTCACCGAGCTCGGCAAAGCGGGCGGGCATCGTCGCAATCGTGAAGTCCGTCGGGACAGCGTCGGCGATCTCCTGCCAGCGCAACGGCGCCGACACGGTCGCATCGACCCTTGCCCTCACGGAATAGGCCGAGGCGATCGTGCGGTCGCGGGCGTTCTGGTTGTAGTCGAGGAACACTTTGGCGCCGCGTTCCTCCTTCCACCACTTCGTCGTGACGATGTCCGGCATGCGCCGTTCCAGCTCGCGGCCGAACGCCAGAGCCGCTCGTCGTACCTCGGTGAAAGTCCACAACGGCTCTATCCGCACGTAACAGTGCAGGCCACGATTGCCGGACGTCTTCGGCCAGCCGACCATTCCCAGCTCGTCGAGCAGCTCGCGTACGACGGGCGCCACCTGGCGCACGTCGTCCCAATCGGTGCCCGGTTGCGGGTCCAGGTCGAGCCGCATCTCGTCGGGATGTTCGACGTCGGCGCGCCGCGACGGCCAGGGATGGAAGTCGATGCAGCCGAGGTTGGCCGCCCACGCGACGGCCGCGAGAGAGGTGACGCACAAGGCATCCGCGTGCCGGCCGGAGGGGAACGTCACCCGAACGGTCTCGATGAATTCGGGCCGCTTCTCGGGCACACGCTTCTGGTAGATGGCCTCGGACTCGACACCGTCGACGTGCCTCTTCAGGTACGTCGGCCGTTCCCACAGAGCGCGCAGGATCCCGTCGCCGACGGACAGGTAATACTCGACGTGCTGGAGTTTCGTGTCACCGCACGCCGGAAAGTAGACCTTGTCCGGGTTGGTCACCTTTACGGTGAAGCCGTCGACATCGAGCTCGAGAAAGGGCGAAGGCATGGCACGACGCTACCCCGCCCCGTCGGCGTCCAGCCATTCCGAGACATCCGATGCGACCGTTGCGGGCAGTCCTGACGAAGGTCTTACGGATCCCCGAATCACGGCACTGGCCCGTTGCCGATACCGCCGCGGAAAGGTAGACAGAACGTCATGACCGACATGCCCATCACCGACGCCGAGTGGCGCGAGCGCCTCACCCCCGAGCAGTTCCACGTCCTCCGGGAGGCGGGCACCGAGCGCCCCTTCACGGGCGAGTACGTCGACAACGAGGACGACGGCGTCTACGCGTGCGCGGCGTGCGGGCACGTCCTGTTCGACTCGGGGACGAAGTTTCACTCCGGGTCCGGCTGGCCGAGTTTCCACTCCCCCGCCGACGGCGCGCCGATCGAGGAGCGCGTCGACACCAGCCACGGCATGCGCCGCGTCGAGGTCGTCTGCAGCAACTGCGGCGGTCACCTCGGCCACATGTTCGACGACGGCCCCCAGCCGACGGGCATGCGCTACTGCATCAACTCCGCCGCCCTCACGCTCGAAGAGCGCGCCTGACCGTCAGGGCAGCGACGCCACCAGGTCGGTCATCGGCTTGCGCACCCCCGTGTAGAACGGCAATTCCTCACGGGTGTGCACCCGCGCCTTCGCGCCGCGCAGGTGGCGCATCAGGTCGACGATGCGGTGCAGCTCTTCGGCCTCGAACGCCAACAGCCACTCGTAATCGCCGAGGGCGAACGACGCGACCGTGTTGGCCCGCACGTCGGGAAAGTCGCGCGCCATGATGCCGTGCTCGGACAGCATCGCGCGGCGCTCGTCGGCCGGCAGGAGATACCACTCGTAGGACCGCACGAACGGATACACGCACAGGTAATGCCCCGGATCCACGCCCGCGAGATACGCGGGGATGTGCGACCGGTTGAACTCGGCCGGGCGGTGCAGGCCCATCGCCGACCAGACGGGTTCGAGAGCAGATCCCAGTCGTGTACGACGTACGGCCCCGTAGCACTCCTGCAGGGCATCGGGGCTCTCGGAGACGAGCCAGAGCATGACATCCGCGTCGGCGCGGTAACCGCTCACGTCGTACGACCCGCGGGTCACGACACCCTTCGCCGCGTGCTGCTCCAGAACGTCCGTGACCTCGGCCGCAACGGCCGACCGGTCCTCCCCCAGCACCCCGGGACGCACCCGGAAAACGGAGTAGAGGGTGTAGCGGATCTCTTCGTTCAGTTCGCGCGCGCTCTTGCCGTCGGCAGCCATGCGTCCATTGTTGCTCGCGCCTCAGTGCGCCTGTGCGGCCAGCCCCGCCGCGACCCGGTCGGCGGCGGCGCGACCGCCGGTGAGGCACGCGGCGATGCCCACCCCGGCATACGCGGCACCGCACAGGGCCACGGTCGGCACGTCTTCCATGGCCGCGGTGACGGCTGCGACGCGCTGGACGTGGCCGACGGCGTACTGGGGAAGGCCGCCGCCCCACCGACTCACGCGCGTCGCGATCGGGTGGGCGCGGATGCCGGCGACCCCGGCCAGCGTGTGGAGGGAGGCATGGACGAGCTCGTCGTCCGTGCGCTGCAGGTCGTCCGTGTCGCCGAACCTTCCGAGTGAACACCGGAGCAGGAACGCATCGGGCGCCGCCTCGGCGACGTGCGTCCACTTGTTGGTGCTGAGCGTCACGGCCTTCACCGCCCACTTCTCGCGGGCGGGGATGAGGAACCCGCTTCCCGCCGGGGGGTGCACCGCGTGCCGCGCGAACGCCAGCGAGACCACCGCCATCGAGGCGTAGTCGACCGCGGCCAGCAACTCCGCGGCCCGCGGGGCGATCGCGGCGAGCAGCCGTGCCGCCGGGGCGGCCGGGGCGGCGATCACGACGGCGTCGACATCGATCTCCACGGGGGCAGGCACGGGCCCGGTCCGCAACCGCCAACCATCCCCCACCGGCCTCATGTCGCGCACGGTCGCCGACAGGCGCACGTCGACACCGGCCGCCAGGGCCGCGGGCAGCGACCCCATGCCCGCGGCGAGTGACTGCAGCCGCGGCCCGCCCCCACCGGGCAACCGCGATGCCGCGGCGGCCGACAGGATGCTCCGGCGGCGGGCGACCTGCGCCGCGAGCACGGGCACCGTGGCCGCCAGGGAGAGCCTGTCGGCCCGCCCCGCGTAGACGCCGCCGAGCAGGGGATCGACGAGCCCGTCGGCGACCGACCGGCCCAGCCGGCGGGCGACCAGCAGGCCGACCGCCTCATCACCGCCGCCGAGGCGCCGCGGCAGGACGTGGTCGAGGGACGCCCGCCAGGCGGCGCGGCGACCGAGCGTCGCCGCCAGGGACCGGGCCGACGTGGGAACCCCGAGCACCGTGCCGACGGGCAGTGCCCGCACAGTCCCTCGTACGACGAGACCCGCTCGTGTCGTGGCGGGATCCAGCACCTGGCCGGAGAGTCCGAGCTCGGCGAGCAGCGCCGGGACGGCGGGATCCCGGGTGGCGATCGACTCGGCGCCCTCATCGAAGTCGATCCCGGCGAACGGCGTCGTCAGCAGCTTGCCGCCGATGCGGGGACTCGACTCCAGGACGACGACCTCGTGCCCGAGACCGCGGAGCCGGTGGGCGGCCGCCAGGCCGGCGACGCCCGCTCCCACCACCGCGACCGCCGCCATGGGTCTCACTGTGCCACGAGTCGAAACCGTGACCGGATCGTGTGTTCCGCGCGATTCCGGGCGTGGCCCAACCGTGATCAGATGCATGCAACGCCGCGGGCGCCGACGGAGTCCAACGCGGTAGTCGACATGAGGGGCACAATCATGGGGATCCGTCGCACCACGACCGCACTCGCCGCCGCCACCGTGCTGGCGGTCACCGTCACCGGCTGCTCGTCGAAGTCGGCGTCCGAATCGCGCCCGGCCGCGCTGACCACCGCCACCGCCGCCGCCACCGATGCCGGCTCGACGGCCTCGGGGGGGCGAGCTGCGGCAGCGCCGGCGGCGGACGGTTCCCGGGTGCAGGCAGCGGGCGGCGACGGTAAGAACGTCACGGGCACCGACTCGTTCGTCGCCAACCCCGATGTGGCCCCGGCAGACTCGCCCCGGCAGATCATCTCCACGGCCAACCTCACCGTGGAGGCGACGGACGTGCCCACGGCGGTCGAGTCCGCCGGCCGGATCGTGACGCAGCTCGGGGGCCGCGTCGACTCGCAGAAGGTCGAGAACCGCACCGACGGCGGCCACGACGCGACCATCGTGCTGAAGGTGCCGCCCGCGCACTACGACGAGGCGCTGGCGAAGCTGTCCGCCCTCGGTGTGCAACGGTCGCTGGAGCAGTCCACGCAGGACGTCACGGGACACGTCGCCGACCTGGAGAGCCGCATCGCCACGGAGCAGAAGAGCATCAAGCGGATCCGCGACTTCATGGACAAGGCAACGACCATCAAGGATCTCGTCGCCCTCGAGACAGAGCTGACAAACCGTGAGGCGACCATGGAAAGCGAGCAGGCACAGGCGAATGTGCTCCGCGGTCAGGCCGCGATGGGCACCATCACCGCGTCGCTGGTGGAGAAGGGCGTCATCGCGCCGCCGGCCCCGAAACCCGTCCACCACACGGGTTTCCTGGCCGGTCTGCACAACGGCTGGCACGCGCTCGCCGTCAGCTTCGTGGCCGCGTCGACCGCGGTGGGCGCGCTCGCGCCGTTCGCCGGGCCGGCGCTGCTCCTCCTTGCCCTCTGGGTGGTCATCCGCCGCCGGCGCCGCGCGGGCCGGCCACCGATGGCCTCGCCGTCGGAGCCGGCGACGACCTGACCCGTCAGGTGAGCGAGTCAGCGGTGGCGAGGACCAGGTCGGCGAGCGCGGCCATGACGACCGCGTCGTCGTTGAGGGAACGCGTGCGCGCGAAGGGCAGGTCGACCTCGCGGCCAACTCGAGCCGCGTCCACGTCGAGGTCGAACCGCACTTCCAGGTGGTCCGCGACGAATCCGCACGCGCAGGCAACCAGCCCTGGTTGGCCTTCGGCCTTCTTCGCGCGGACGACGTCGAGGATGTCGGGCCCGAGCCATGTGTCGGCGGTGCGGCCCGCGGACTGCCACCCGACCGACCAGTTGGCCAGGCCGAGCCGGGCAGCGAGCGCCTCCGCCGTCTGTTGGAGCTGCGCCGGGTAGGGGTCGCCGCCGATCAGGATCTTCTCGGGCAGGGAGTGCGCGGTGAACACGACGTGACTGCCCGCGGGCACCTCCGCCAGGGCATCCGCAACCGCCACTTGAAGGAAGTCGAGGTAGGCGGGCAACAGGTGCCACGACTCGATCGTCGTGACCGGGACACCGGCCTCCGTTGCGACGGTCGCCGCCCGGTCGGCGTACTGCTTGATGGAAAAGCCCGAGTAGTGCGGTGCCAGCACGAGCCCGACGATGGCGTCGACGCCCTGGGCGAGCAACTCGCGCACCCCGTCCTCGACCCGCGGGTCGGCGTGCTTTTGACCGAGTGCGACAACGGCATCCGCGCCGCGGTCGGCGAGCGCACGCGTCAGTGCGGCGACCTGCGACTGCGTGATCGCCCGGAGGGGGAACGTGCCGCCGATCACGTCGTACCGGCCCAGAAGCTCTTCCAGCAGGTGCGCCGGCGGCGGATTGCCGCGCCGGATATCCGTGTAGTAAGCCTCGACATCGTCGCGGTCCGTCGGTGTGCCGTACGCCATCACGAGCACGCCGATCGTCATCGGGCTGTCTTCTGTCGTCGGGTGACGGAGCGTTGGGTGACCTTGTGCACCAGCTCGACGATGCGACCGAACACGTCCGGGTCGGCCTCGGGAAGCACGCCATGGCCGAGGTTGAAGATGTGTCCTGGCAGGTCTTTCGCGCTGTCGAGCACCTCCAGCACGGCGGCCTCCACGACCGGCCACGGCGCGAGCACCACGGCGGGGTCGAGATTTCCTTGCAGCGCGTACGACGGCCCGACGCGGCGGGCCGCTTCGTCGAGGGGCACTCGCCAATCGACGCCGAGGACATCCGCCCCCGCCTCGCCCATGAGCGGCAGGAGGTCGCCCGTGCCGACGCCGAAGTGAATGCGCGGGATGCCCAGATCCACCAACCCAGACAGCACTTTCTGCGAGTGGGGAAGGACATAGCGGCGATACTGCGCGGGCGAGAGGGCCCCGGCCCAGGAGTCGAAGAGCTGCAGCACACTCGCGCCCGCCTCCGCCTGCACCCGCAGGAACGCGAGCGTGATGTCGGCGATGCGATCGAGGAGTGCGTGCCAGGTGTCCTCGTCGGCGTACATGAGCGCTTTGGTCTTGTCGTGGTGCCGGGAGGGGCCACCCTCGACGAGGTAACTGGCGAGGGTGAACGGCGCGCCGGCAAAGCCGATCAACGGTGTGTCGCCCAACTCGGCGACGAGACGCTGCACCGACTCCGTGATGTCGGGCACGTCGTCCGGCGTGAGGTCGCGGATGCGGCCGATGTCGGCCATCGTGCGGAACGGCTCGGCGATGACCGGTCCGACGCCCGGCTTGATCTCGAGGTCGATCCCGGCAGCCGCGATCGGCACGACGATGTCGCTGAAGAAGATGGCGGCGTCGACCCCGTGCCTGCGCACGGGCTGCAGGGTGATCTCCACGACGAGGTCGGGGGTCCGGCACGCTTCGAGCATGGGCACGCCGGCCCGCAGGGCGCGATATTCGGGCAGCGAGCGGCCGGCCTGGCGCATGAACCAGACGGGCGTGTGCGGCACGGGCTCGCGGCGGCACGCCCGCACGAGAGCGCTGGCGGAGGTGTCAGGCATCCCGGTCATCGTGTCACTCCGGCCGGATCCCGACGGGCCAAGGGGGCTCGCACCCCGACACGCCGCGCTCGCTGAGCGAAATTGTCGGTGGCGCGTGACACCTTCGAACGCAGAGGGTCGGACGAGGAAAGGAACCACCATGACGCGTTATCTCGAGTGCCCGGCGTGCGCCGACGAACAGTTGTTCGAGCAGCCTGGCTGCATCGACGGGCACGGCACTGACTGCCCGGAGTGGTTCTGTGCCTCCTGCGGCGGCGCCGTCGTCCTCGGCCACGCGCCGGTTGCTGTCCGTCACATCACGACGGTCGCCGCCTGAGCATCATCATGCCTCCGCGCCGGCCACCGGCCGACGGTGCGACGGTGTTCCTTGCCGCCGTCGACGCGCTGCGCGCCACCGCGGTGCGGGCGGAGGTGCGATTGCACGAGGTCTCCGCCGGTCCGCGGTTGGCGCCGCATTCCTATGCGGTCGTCGCCGATGTCGTGGGCGCCACGACCGATGACGGCGACCTGGCGACGGGCCGGCTGGTCATCCTGCACGACCCGGCGGGTCAGGAGGCGTGGGACGGCACCACCCGCTGTGTGGCCTACGTCCAGGCCGATGTCGAGCGGGAGATGGCGATCGACCCTCTATTGGGCGGCGTGGGCTGGAGTTGGCTGCTCGAAGCGCTCGAGCGCCACGGCGCCCGGTTCGGCAACCCGGGTGGGACGGTGACGTCGTCCAACTCCGAAGGCTTCGGCCAGATGAAGGGGGAGACCGACGGCGGCGAGGTCGAGATCAAGGCCAGCTGGACGGTGATCGGCACCGACCTCACCGGTCACCTGCGCGCGTGGTGCGACCTGCTCTGCTTCGCCGCGGGCCTGCCGCCCACCGCCCCCGGTGTGACCGTGCTGGCGCGGGCACCCAACGCCCGGGCTCCGCTGGGGCCGCCCTCTCCCTGAGGGCCGGGCGGCTGAGCCACGGCCGGCGGTCCGGGGGAGGTGGGTGTGCGTTCAGCACCACGTTGCCGGGATTCCCATCACGGAGTGCGACGGGGGTCACGTCAACTGGTCCACCTCGCGCCAGAAAGCTTCCCGTAGGCGGTACCGCCAATGGGTGGGGATGTCGAAGACATCCAGCTTCGCGGACAGGTCCCGCAGCAGCGTTCGGTCGATCTCGGGCGGGACACTCGGCCGATCAGCTTTGAGAGCGACTTGCGCGTCCGTCGACGCCGTCGTCCACCAGCTCGCAACGACATTTCGGGCGACGGTCTCGGTCGCCTCCGTGCCGTCTGCCTCTGCGATGTATGAAGGGTCGACGTAGACCGGGCCCGCGGTCAGGCCGCTGTAGGCAACGCGAGACGGCGTGCGGGGCACTTCCGGCGGCAGTGCAGTCTGAGGACGCACTATGCCGGCGATCGAGGCCGGAGTGACCTTCGTCGTCAACGCAGGGCCAGCGGATGAAACGGGCGCGGGTGGCTCGGAGGGGGCCTCGCGCGGCATGTCGGGCACAGGAACCGGAACGGCTGGAGTGACCGCCCGGCGAGCTGCACGGACATGGCGAACGATGATCTGCTCGTCCAGGAGGCGCACGTCGTCGAGCACCATCCTCAGGTGGTTGCTGAACGCCATCGCCCGGCCGGTGACATCGGGGACCGCGAGGCCGATGACCTGCACCCCTACCTGTTGTGCTTCTTCTACGGCCTCTGACAGGTCGTCGTCGCCGCTCATCAGATACACAACCTCGGCGACGTGGTTGCGAGCTTGAGTCGTCATGTCCAGAGCAAGTTTCAGGTCGACGCCTTTCTGCTCGCCGTTGATACCGGTGCGGCCCAGCCGCAGTTTCACCTTCGGAAGCGACGCAATATCCCGTTGCGCGGCATCGACGGTCCCTCCGCGGGTCCCGGCGTCGTACCAGTTGATCCGCAGGAGCGGCAGCCCGCAGTCCACCTCCAGCTGCTCCGTGAGCTCCCGCAGGAGGGCCGCGACGTCGACGTCGGCAGCCGACCGCAGCGACGTGCTCGCCATCCTGGTCGACATCGCCGCCATCAGGTAACCCACGTCGATGTAAAGAGCGCATTGAGACCTCATCGCCCCAGCATCCCGCGGAAGCGGCGGCGGCGCGGCACCCGCTCGCCGGATTCACCGCAATTCGTGAAGGATCGGCCATGGCCGAGGCCCTGTCGCCAACGGAGCGCGAGCCCCCTCGTCCGCTCGCTCGCTGGACAGCGTCCCGTAGCGGGCCGTGGCCGACCGGGCCGACCGAACACGACGTGATCATCGCCGGTCGCTCGGACCTGACCATATCGATGCTCAGTCACGGGCCGTTTGCCGACGGTCAGGACGTGGCGGGCTCAGCGGCGCGTACTTCGGAGCGCGGCAGCGGGGCTGCTCCCCCGACGGCCGCGGTGGTCTCCTTCAGGATCGACATCGCGCCCGCCGTGCGAGGCAGGCGCAGCGTCAGCGTGGTGGCGGCGCCGACCGCCGACTCGACCTCGACCGAGCCACCGGCGAGCCGCGCGCGCTCGCGAAGCAGACCGAGGCCGACGTGTCGCCCGCGTTCCGGCTTGACGAGCGCAGGGTCGAAGCCGGGACCCGCGTCCGTCACGCTCGCAGTGACCTCGGTCTCCGAGACGTCCAAAGTCACGTGCGCAGTGTCGCCGTCAGCGTGCTTGACGACGTTGAGCAAGGCTTCCTGCATGAAGCGGTAGATCGTGATCGCCGTGACGAGCGGGAGCGGGTGCGGCTGCGCCGGCCAGTCGATCGTGACGCGCAACCCGTAGCGGGCGCCCATGTCGTCCCGAAACTGACCGACCGCACGGGCCAGATCGCCGTCACGCAGCGCGGGCGGCCGCGTGCGGGCCATCACGGCACGCACCTGGTCCTCGGCTTCGGCGACGTACTCGGTCGCGAGCAGCACCTGCTGCGGCAACGTGACGGCGGGGTCCTCGATGACCTCGGCCAGGCGGGTGCGGGCGAGCATCAGCGACTGGGCTGCGGTGTCGTGCAGCTCGGCGGCCAACTGGCCGCGCGTGCCTTCCTCGGCGGCGACCAGACCCGACAGCAGTTCGAACATGCCGGCGCTGGCAGTCTCGGACACGCGACGGTGCCGGTCGGCGAGCTCGTCCGCGAGGCGCACGCGGACATGAAGCGAGTCGATCCCCTGCGCAAGCTCGGCGAGTTCCCCGATCGCCCAGCCACCCCGGTGCTGGCGTGTCGACTCGACGGCCTCCGCCACGTTGCCGAGCAGGCGGGGAGCCTCACTCGTGATCGTGCGGAGCTGCGCGGTGAGCCGAGCACCGGCGAACGCCGCCAGAATGCCCGGGATGACCGCCACCGCGGTCCCCCACAGGACGATGTGACCTGCCGCCATATCCAGTGAGCCGATAACGCGCAGAAAAACCAGGAGCGCGCTGGCGGCGACAGCCGTCAGCGCTCCCACGCCGCCACCGAGCCAGACGGCCAGGGGCAGGCGCGTCCCCAACCGATGGCGCGTCCTCACAATGCTCCGTCCGCCGCCTCAAGATCGAGCGTGCCTGTTGTTGTCCAGTCGTTGTCGCCCATCGAGTTCCCCGAAGGCAATTCAATGACATCGTCGGCGGCGAGCTGGGAGTCGGCCGCCATGGCAATCGCCCCGAGGAGCGAGGCGACAGCGCGTTCGGCGGCGTGCAGCTCCTCCACAATGTCACCAACCCCGTCCCGGCCGGTCGCCGTGTTGGCGAGGCGGGTGAGGCGGACCGCGGATTCCCGCAGCCGAACGAGTGCGGGGAAGGTCTCGGCGCCCATGTCGCCGATGACACGGCTCGCAGCGTCCGACATCTCGGCGCGGGCGACTGCCTCGTCGCGCGCTTCGGTCAGCTCGACCATGGCGAGCCAGGAGTCGGCCTGGCGGAAGAGGATCGACGCCATCATCTGGTCGCGGCGTTCGAAGAGCACGGAGCTCACCGGACGGACGACCCGGAGCACGGCGTTGGGGCTCGTGCTGCCGCCGAGACGCGCCACCAGGTAGGGCGCGCGGTCGCTCAGGCCGACGGAGAGGGAGTCGCTGCCGAGAGCCTCCAGGACCCACGCCTCGCTGAGGACCGTCTGCTCGACATGCCGACACTCCACCGCGCCACCGTCGGTTGAGTAGCGCACCGGCGACTCACCCGACAGGACCACGAGCTCGACCTCGCCGCTGAGGAGCCGATGCGCGGCCGAGGCGATGACCCGCGCCGACGTATCCGTCGATGGCCCGGTGATCTGCTCGTGGCCGCTGGCGAGCTCGGAGAACATCCGCGTCTCGGCGGCCTGCCGGAGCTGGGCCCGGTAGGAATACCAGATGAGGCCCACCGGCACGAGCAACCCGACCAGCCCGATCGGGGCGTGGACGGTGAGCCACCCGGCGAGCAGACCCACGCTTGCGCTGCCCAGCGACTGGGCGAAGCCGATCAGGGCGCCGAGATCGAGCAAGTTGCGCATCGACCGGCTGGTCGCGATCTGGATCGCCAGCGCCACGAGCAGGAAGTTGACGACGATGAACACGATGATGGCAAGCGCGGCACCGAGGACGGACGCCCCGAAGTGGCTGCTCGTGAGCGCCGCGGCCGCTGATGCGAA
Organism: uncultured bacterium; assembly: GCA_964236265.1. Classification (GTDB taxonomy): domain Bacteria; phylum Actinomycetota; class Actinomycetes; order JAVEEB01; family JAVEEB01; genus JAVEEB01. The sequence continues at coordinate 24,689 of CAXSDE010000018.1, read as the reverse complement.
GGCGAACTGCGCCGTATTGAAGAACACCTTGATCGAGCGCTGACGCTGACCCGCCATCAGACCCATGACACCGACGGCACACGCGAGAGCTATCCAGCCGCCCGGGTTGATGACGAGCGCGACCGCGAGGAACACTTCGGTCAGCGACAGGATCCAGACTTCGCTGCCCACCACGAAGCGGATCTCGGCCGCTTCCGTCGCGGCGACGGCGCCGACGAGCAGGGCAAAGCTCCACCAGGGGGTGCTCCCCAGGCCGAGGTGCTGCAGGACCGCGACGGTGACGGCGACGAGCGCAAGGGCAAGTCCGGCAATGCGGCAGTTTCGCGAAACGGCGAGGCGCTTGTTCATCGCGCTGCCTCCGTTCCGAGGTTCGTCGCCGCAGTCGTCGTCAGCATTCCACTTGCGGGCGTGATCGCGCGGCTATCTGCCGCGGTTGCCCATCCGACAGAGCCCCATCGGTTAGCGCCCCACCGGCTCGCGCCCCACCGGCTCGCGCCCCACCGGCTCGCGCCCCATCGGCTCGCGCCCCACCGGCTGGCACCCCACCGGCTGGCACCCCAACGGTGCGCGTCCCAATCGTCGGCGCCCCAGCGGTGTGCTCCCCAGCGGTGCGCGCCCCAACGGCTGGCACCCCAACGGCTGGCGGACCAGTCGTCCGCAGCGGACGCGTCCCCGAACCAGGCGTCGGCCAGGTCCGGCAGCCAGTCGGCCATCGTGAAGCCGGACCCACTGAAGGCGCCGGCCAGCCACAGATCGGCGTTGAAGCCGTCCTCGCCGTCGCCGGCGGAGTCGCTGATGTCTCGGGACACCGCCGCGAGACCGGCACCGGCGGCGGCCGTGTCCGGCACGGGCGTGGCGGACGCCCGCAGCGAGTTCTTCACGTCGGTGGTCGATGCGCCGGGGTGCGCCTGCAGGAACAATGCGGCGACGCCCGAGGCGACCGCCGTGGCCTGGCTCGTGCCGGAGCCACGGAACAGCCCGTTCGGCTGCCGAGCACCCGGGTTGGCCTGGGCGATGATCGAGCCCTCGGGGAGCATGCTGAGCAGGTTGACCCCTGACGCCACGATGTCCGGCTTCTGCACGCCGGCCACGACTGCGGCACCACTGAACGGCGCGACGGTGACGTGAGCCGTGGTGAGGTCGGCGGCGCCAACAGTCAGGACTCCGGGGGTGAAGCCGGGGTCACTGACCTCGCCGGCCGTGTTGCCCGAGGCGACGATGACGTTGACCCCGGCCGCACGCAACCACTCCGACACGACATTGAGCGGGTCCGGGCCATAGGCATCCATGGGGCGCTCGGCCGCCAGCGCAAGGTTGGCCACCTCGATGGTGTCCGCGTGCGTCGCGACCCAGTTGAGCCCGACGAGCACGGAGAACAAGGTCGCCTCTCCCTGCGCGTTGGCGACACGGACGACATGGACGCGGGCGCCGGGAGCGACACCGAGTCGCCGCGCCCCGGGACCCGGGCGGCCACCCGCGACGAGGTCGGCCAAGAACGTGCCGTGGCCGTACCCATCGTCGAAGACACCCGACTCGTTGATCACATCCCCGTCGATGAGGCCCGACGTGTCGACGGCGTCGATCAGACGCCCGGACGCCCGGTTGAGCGCCGGCGTGTCGGAGACGCCCGTGTCGATGACGGCGATGTCGACCCCCGCACCGGCACGTTCGTTGCCGGCGTTTCCGCCGAGGCCGTCCGCGGCGTAGAGACCGCTTCGCGTCTGACCGGCAGCGGCGGCAGCGGCGGCGGCGGCCGCCCTCCGGGCAGCGGCGACGGCGTCAGTTGCAGCTGCTGCCGAGTCTGCGGCGGCGACGTCCGCTGCCACCCGCGCCCGGTCGACCGCGGCCAGTGCGCCGGCCTCGGCGCGGCCGGCCTCGGCCGCCTGCCGGTCGGCAGCGCGAGCCGCCGCATCGGCGATGCGGGCCGCGGCGCGCAGGGCGTCGCGGTTGCGACGCGTCGGGTTCGCGGCAGCCTCATCTGCCCGGTCGGCAGCAACGTGAGCCGCCTGCGCGAGCCTGTCCGCCCTGTCGGAGCGCAGCCGCGCGCTCTCGGCGGTTGCCACTGTCGCGGTGAGCGTGGTCTGTGCCTCGGCAGCGCGTGTGGCTGCGGCGGTCGCGCGCTGCTGCGCGGCGTCCGCGTCGGCCGCGGCCTGTGCCGCGGCGGCGTCCAAGGAAGGGGCATCGAGGGCAGCGCCGTCGAGGGCAGCGCCGTCGAGGGCAGCGCCGTCGAGGGCAGCGCCGTCGGTGCCGTCCCCGGCCGCCGAGCCGCCGGCACCGGTGGCCGTGCCGGTGCTGTCATCGTGACCGGTGAACTGCACCCGCGTGTCACGCGTGATGCCGGAGACTCCCGGCATCTGCGAGAGGACATGGAGCGCGTACGGGGAAGCCTCGACGAGCTCGAGGTGCATCCGGTCGAGGTGGGCGATCACGGTGACGCCCGGCGCGGTCACGACGCCGCCGCGCAGCACGACCACCGCCCGCTCGGGTGCCGCGGACGCGAACGCCGGACCGGCCGTCGACAACGTGACGGCGCCGGCCATCACCGGCACGCCGATCAACACTGAAAGCCGTCGCACAGTTGTTCGCACGCTGGTGCCTCCCCAGACGGGACGAGTGGTCTTGTGGTCCTTCGGCACGCGGAAGGTCCGACCTTTCGTGTTGGGGGCCGAATGCACCCGGATGGACCAACCAGCGACTCCTCCAACGGATCGACACCTTTCGCGACGCACGATGCGGTAGGAAGTGGGACGACTCCAGATGGAGCAACCGCTGGCCGATAACTGCTACAGCCCACCGGGCTGGACGCCGAACCCCGCAGCAACAGCAAACCCGCCGTCTGGCGGAGTGCAGCGGGCGCAGGCAAGGCTTGCTCGACAGGCGTGGCACGGGCGAGTCCCGGTCACCAGCGGTAGGAGGAACGGGTGACAGCGCTAGTGGAGCGGGCTGGAGCGCAAGCGGGGTCGAATGTGACTCCCGGCTTCTCAGCGATGGTGGTCGACGACCACCCGCTGGTGCGCGAGTCCATGGTGAGTCGGCTGACGGCCATGGGTGCGCGGGAAGTTGTGGAGGCGGCGAGCATTGCCGAGGCGCGGGCACGTGCGCACTCGGCGGGTGTCCTCGACCTGTGCGTGCTCGACCTCGGCCTCCCGGACGGTTCCGGCCTCGACCTGCTCAGTGACCTTCGGGCCGCCGGCTGGCCCCGTCTGGTGGTCCTGTCCGCGGCCGACGACCCCTATTCGGTGCGCGCGGCGTTCGTCGCCGGTGCGCAGGGCTACCTGTTGAAGTCCGCATCGCCCCTGGTCGTGGCGGACGGCGTGCGCCGCGTCCTCGACGGTGGTGTGTACGCCGACCCGTCCGTCGCGTCGCTCCTCGCCGTGGGTCTGCGGGGCACCCCTGCCGGCGACGGCGTCAGCGACCTGTCCGGCCGTGAGCTCGAAGTCCTCAAGCTCGTCGCCGAGGGCCAGTCAAACAAGCAGATCGGTGACCAGCTCGGCCTGTCCGCGCTCACCGTGAAGAGCCACCTCGCCCGCATCGCCCGCAAGCTCGGCACCGGTGATCGGGCCGAGATGGTGGCCCTCGCGATGCGGGCCGGCGTCATCCGCTGACCTCGGGCACGACACGACACCCAGCGCAAGAAGGGCCCGTCCTGCCGGACGGGCCCTTTCGCATGCACCGTGGCAGGGCCTTGGCGGCGGTCGCGCTTTACGGCGGTCGTCCCGACTCCGGCCAGGTTGTGAGCTGGCGGTGGAGCGCGCCTGGCGCGGTGACCCTTAGGCGAGCCGTACCGTGTCCGGAGTGGATGGCGACGAAGCGGCACCCCCGACTCCCCTGCTCGAGCCATCGGGTGGCGTGCCCCCCGTTGTCACCGATGCTCGCGCACTCGAGGCGGCGATCGGGGCGCTTGTGGCCGGCACCGGCCCGATCGCCGTCGATACGGAGCGCGCGTCCGGCTACCGGTACGGCCAGCGGGCGTACCTCATCCAGCTCGCCCGGGACGGAGCCGGAACTTTCCTGGTCGACCCGATCCCCTTCGGTGACCTGACGCATCTCGGGGAGGCACTCGCGGGCGCCGAGTGGATTCTGCACGCGGCGTCGCAGGACCTGCCGTGCCTGGCGGAGATCGGGATGCGGCCGCGGACCCTCTTCGACACCGAACTGGCCGGGCGCCTCGCCGGCTTCGCGCGGGTCGGTCTCGGCAGCATGGTCGAACTGCTGCTCGGCGTCTCCCTCGAGAAGGCCCACTCCGCCGCCGATTGGTCGCGCCGGCCGCTGCCGGCGGATTGGCTGCGGTATGCCGCGTTGGACGTCGAGCTGCTGGTGCAGTTGCGGGACGCGCTCGATGCCGAGCTGACCGCCCAGGGGAAACGCGAGTGGGCGGCTCAGGAGTTTGCCGCACTGGTTGCCGGCGACCCACTGGCTGTTCGTCATGGCGAGCCATGGCGACGCACCTCGGGGCTGCATCAGCTGCGGGCGCGTCGGCAGCTGGCTGTGGTGCGGGAGCTGTGGCTGGCCAGGGACGCGGTTGCGCGGGAGCTCGACCTTGCGCCCGGACGAGTCCTGCCCGACATGGCGATTATCGCTGCGGCGACGAAGACGCCCGCGGACGCCCAGTCGTTCATCCGCCTGCCGGGCGCGGGCAATCGGACCGCGCGCGCGCACGTTCAGCGCTGGGTCGCTGCGGTTGCTGCGGGCGCCGCTGTTCCCGAGGCGGACCTCCCGCCCCTGCGCGTCGAGTCCGACGGGCCGCCGCCGCCGCACCGGTGGTCGGACCGGGATCCGATCGCGGCCGGCCGGCTGGAGCGCGCGCGCGCCGTCGTGCTGGCGACTTCCGAATCGCTCCGCGTCCCAGCCGAGAACCTCGTCTCACCCGACGCTGTCCGTCGACTTGCCTGGCAGCCCCCTGAGCTCGTCCACCGTGACTCGGTCGCCGCCGTCCTCGCGGCCGGCGGCGCGCGACCGTGGCAGGTCGCTTTGCTGGCTGTCCGCCTGGCCGACGCGCTGAATGCGCCCCCGACCGACAAGGTCGAACCGGCCGAGGCGGGGGCGCCCGAGGCGGGGGCGGCCGAGGCGGGGGCGCCCGAGGCGGGGGCGGCCGAGGCGGGGGCGGTGCCGGCACTCCCCGAGAGCGACCCCGAGTCAGGGAGCGTCCAACACCACTGACGACTCTCAGACGGTCGCGCGGCCGTGCTCGGCGCTGTAGGTGTCCCAGCTCAGCGGCTCAGCGCCGTCGCGGATCTGCTGGACGAACTCGCCCAGCACCCAGCGCCGGAAGGCCGAAACGATGGCGGGAGGCTCCATGGTGAGCAGGTTGCCACTGGCGCAGAAGGCTTCGGCCGCATCGAAGGCGCAGTCGAGATCTGCGCACGCGCCGGCAATCCCCGCCGGCACCCGGTAGAGGAAGTCGCCCCTGGCGGCGCCGCAGGAGCGCAGCTGCATCTGCGACGCCTCGACATCGTGTGTAAAAGCGGCGTACATCCCGCGCGTTGCGTCGATGAGCTCGAGCAGCCGCCGCGGCACGTCGGCCCCGTCGGCCCGCGACAACGCGACGAGCGCGAACTCCCGCAGCAGCTCGTCATGCCAGGCGCTGGACGCCTGCTGGACGTCCAACGGGAAAGCGACCAGGCGCACAGCGACGAGGCGGTCGTCGCTCAACCGAGGGATTCCGATCGTCGCAGTGGCGCACGGACAGCTGCGTCTGCCTGCGCCGCCGCCGCAGAGCCGGCGTCCGCCGACGCCACGATTTCACACCAGACGGCCTTTCCACCAGGGCGCCGTTCCAAGCCCCACCGCTCGGCGAGCACCTCCACGAGGTGCATCCCACGACCGGTGGTGGCATCGGTGTCGTAGGTCCGGACCGAGGGCCCGTGCGGGCTGCTGTCCGCGACCGACATCCGCAGTCCGTTGCCGCGGAACTCGAGGGCCACCATGACCGGGGTCCGCGCGTGGAGCACTGCGTTGGTCACCAGCTCCGTGACGAGCAGGCAGGCGGTGTGCTCCAGAGGCGCGAGCCGCTCATCGCGGAGCAACGTCCGGATCCACGCACGGACGGCGCGCGGAGCCTCCGCGGTAGGCGGGAACGACCTCTCGACGTACACAGAAGGACTGTATCCTCAGCGTGCATAGGAATATTCGCGCCGCGCAATAGCAAACTCGGGTCACGGCCACCGGCCTCGAGACCGACCGCCGTCACTGTGCGTGTCCGGCCAAGTTCGCCCGAATGCGCTGCTGTCAGCGTGTCCGGTTGGGTACCGTTCGACCATGACCTTTCCCGGCGTCCTGGCCCTTCGTCGCGCCGCGCTCGCCGTGTCCGTGCTGCACGATCTCGATGTCGAGCCGATCGACGACGGGGTGCGCTTGGTGGGGGTGCCGCAACTCCTGGTGACCTGGCCAGAGCTGGCGGCCGCGGCGGGCGGGCTGGACCCGGACGCGACCACGGGCCGCGAGCTGATCGGCCGCTGGCTGCTGCACCGCCGGTGGATCGCTGACCACGTCGCGTCCGACCTTGCCGAGCGGGTGCGCCCCGTGGGGGTGCCTGTCGACTCGCCGCGGCACCCTGGTCCGGATTGGGTGCAGGTGCGTGTCCTCGGCGAAGCCATGGACCTCGGTGTCGGTTTCGTCGGCCTCCGGCCCGGTGAGCCCGACGCGGTCGAGGTTGTGGAGGGTGGAGTGCTGACGGCCGCGGGCCTGGACGCGACCGTGTGGTGGCCGTCCTGCCTTGCCTACCTCGAGGACATGGGCGCGCTTGCCGTCGCCCGGTGGCGCCGGGATCCTGACGCCGCCCTGCGCCCGATGGGCGACTGCGACGTGATCACGTTGCTCGGCTCCCGCACGCTGCGGGGCGCGTTCGTCGAGGGCATCGGGGGCATGCGCGCGGTGGCGGCACCGATGCGCACGCGCGGCTGGCTCAACCTGCGGTTCGTCGATCCAGCGTTCGTGACGGCCGCCGCAGCAGCGACCGACGACGAAGATCGCGGTTTCACGCGGCCCGTCCTCATCACGGCCGACGAGGTCGCGATCCCCCATGCCGGCTCCCGGTCCGTGGAGATCCTGCTGCGCGACGGCGCCGTCGACGCGCTGAGCGGATTCGACCGCCTGCCGCGCTGACGGGCCACGACTCGCAGGGACGGGTCAGCCGATACACGGCTCTGCGAGTCAGTGACTCCCGACGATGACGCGACGGGAACGCGTCTCGTTGGCGGCTGCCGACATGGCCATGTATGCCGCCAAGGACGCCGGGAAGGCGCGTCCGGCCGTCTTCGAGCCGGACATGCGCGAGCGGCTCATGGGCCGGGCCGCCGTGAAGGACGACCTCAACCGCGCCCTCGGTCCCGCCCAGCTGCTCCTGCGTTACCAGCCGATCGTGGACCTACGCACCGGTGCGGTGACCGGCGCGGAGGCGTTGCTGCGTTGGGACCACCCGCTGCACGGTTTGATCCCGCCATTGACGTTCATCCCGATGGCGGAGGAGACCGGCCTGATCAACCGGATCGGACGCTGGGCGTTGGGGATTGTGTGCCGCGAGGCAGCCCAGTGGCCCGCCAACGACGGCCGGCCGCTGTCCGTGCACGTCAACTTCTCCGGCACGCAACTCCTCAATCCGGACGTGGTGCAGGAGGTGCAGACCATCCTCGTCGAGTCGGGCCTGCCGCCGCAGCTGCTGACCGTCGAGTTGACCGAGAGCGTCCTGATGAACGACAGCGCTGCGGTCGCTGCTCAGATGAGTGCGCTCGAGTCACTGGGCGTGCGGATCGCGATCGACGATTTCGGCACCGGATAATCCGGCCTGTCCTACGTCGACCGGCTGCGCTGGGCACGTCCTGAAAAATCGACAAGGTCCTCGACGGCAAACTGCACGCCGCCGCAACGCGGCCCCCGCTGGCTCGCGCCGTCGTGGGACGCGCCGACATGTTCGGCCTGGGCGTCGTAGCCGAAGGGATCGAGACGGCCGAGCAGCGGGAACTCCTCGTACGGATGGGCTGCGGCTCAGGGCAGGGCTACTACTTCGGCCGGCCGGTGCCCGCAGGCGAGCTCCGGACTCTGATGGCGGTCGGCACGTTGGGCGGACCGTGCTGCCGAGGATCGCGGCGCCCGGCTCCCCCATCCACGCAGCTGTCAACGTGCTGGCCGGCGAGCACTTGCCGTAGGCCGGTGGCCGGAGTCTGGGTCAGGCGGCGGGTGCGGGGCCGGTCGTCAGCAGGTCACCGACGGCGCCCTTGATGGCGGCGGCGACGGCGACGGCGGTGAGGCCGGCGTCGCTGAGGATCCGCGCGCGCGACCCCTGCTCGAGGAACTCCTGTGGCAGCCCGAGGACGCGCACCGGCACGCGCACGCACGCATCGGACAACGCGAGCGCCAGCGTCGAGCCGAACCCGCCAACGCGGCCGTTGTCCTCGATCGTGACGACGAGTCGGTGGGTCCGGGCGAGTCTCTCGAGCTCCACTGGCACCGGCTTCACCCAGCGGGGGTCGACGACGGTCACGGCGATGCCGTCCCGCGCCACCAGCTCGGCAGCCTGGAGGGCCACGGTGGCCATCGCGCCGACGGCCACGACGAGGACGTCCTGACCGGCATCGGCCCGCAGCACATCGACGCCACCGGCCGACTCGAGGGCGGGGATGTCGTCGCCGATCGCCGCCTTGGGAAACCGGACGACCGTGGGCGCGTCGCGCACGGCGAGCGCCTCGCGCAGCTGCGCCCGCAGTTGCGTTGCGTCACGAGGCGCCGCGATGCGCAGCCCGGGCACGACCTGCAGCATCGACAGGTCCCACATGCCGTTGTGGCTGGGGCCGTCGTCGCCGGTGACCCCCGCCCGGTCGAGGACGAACGTGACCGGCAGCCGGTGGAGCGCCACATCCATCAGCACCTGGTCGAACGCGCGGTTGAGGAAGGTCGCATAGAGCGCGACGACGGGCTTGAGGCCGCCGAGCGCGAGCCCCGCGGCCGCGGTGACGGCGTGCTGCTCGGCGATGCCGACGTCGAACACCCGCTCCGGGAAAGCGGCGGCGAATCCTTCGAGGCCGACCGGGCGCAACATCGCGGCGGTCAGTGCGACGACATCCTCACGCTCACCGCCGATGGCGAGCATCTCTTCGCCGAAGACATGCGTCCAGGTCGACTTCGTTGCCAGCGCCTTGCCCGTCATCGGGTCGGTGACGCCGACACCGTGCATGGCATCGGCCTCGTCCTCCTCGGCGGGGGCGTAGCCGCTGCCCTTCGTGGTGAGCGCGTGCACGATGACGGCGCCCCCGTAGTCGCGTGCTTTCGTGAGCGCCCGCTCGACGGCCGCCTCGTCGTGGCCATCGATCGGGCCGACGTATTTGAGGCCGAGGTCCTCGAAGAGCATCTGCGGTTGCAGCATGTCCTTGAGGCCCTTCTTCATCGCGTGCAGCGCCTCGAACAGGGCCGCCCCGACGATCGGCGTGCGCTGCAGGCCGGTCTTGACCGTGTCGAGGGCCTTGTCGTAGCGCGGCTGCAGACGGACGCTCGCGAGGTGCTGCGCGAGGCCACCCACCGTGGGCGCGTACGAACGGCCGTTGTCATTTACCACGATGACGATCGGCCGGTCATCATCCACGGCAATGTTGTTGAGCGCTTCCCAGCACATTCCCCCGGTGAGGGCGCCGTCGCCGACGACGACGACCACATGGCGGTCCGTCTCCCCATTGAGGCGGAAAGCCCGGCTCAGTCCATCGGCGTACGACAGGGCGGTCGACGCGTGCGAGTTCTCCACGTGGTCGTGCTCGCTCTCACTCCGGCTGGGATAGCCGGACAGACCCCGGTATTGCCGCAAGTCACCGAACTGGTCCTGACGTCCCGTGAGCAGCTTGTGGACGTACGACTGGTGCCCCGTGTCCCACAGGAGGACGTCGTGCGGTGAGTCGAAGACGCGGTGGATCGCGAGTGTCAGCTCGACGGTGCCGAGGTTGGGGCCGAGGTGGCCGCCGGTGCGACAGACGGCATCGACGAGGAAGGACCGGATCTCGCCGGCCAGCAACGGCAAGGCGCCGGGATCCAGGCGCTTGATGTCGGCGGGACTCTTGATCGACGCGAGCAGACTCACACAACCTCCACGTCGACGCCGGTCACCCACCCATTCTAGGCGTCCATGTTGTGCGGTGTTGTCCCCAGCCCACGGGAGGTGCCCGAACGCCGCACCGTGTCGGCCGGCTGCACATGCGACGACGCCCGCCCGGAGCACCGGGCGGGCGTCGTCATGACGAGCAATGGTGAAGCGGTACTAGCCGTTCGCGATCCCGTTCAACTTCGGGTCGGTCGCGTATGCCGTCTTCACGTTGGCCTTCGTGACGATCACCGGCGTGAGGAGGTAAGCCGGGACGACCTTCGAGCCGTTGTTGTAGGACTTCGTGTCGTTGACCTCAGGAGCCTTGCCGGCCTGCAGGTCCTGGACCATCTTGACGACCTGGGCGACGAGCGCGCGGGTGTCCTTGTTGATCGTCGAGTACTGCTCGCCGGCGATGATCGACTTGATCGACTCGACTTCGGAGTCCTGGCCGGTGACGACCGGGATCGGCTTGCCGGCGCTCTTGACCGACTGGATGATCGAGCGGGCCAGCGTGTCGTTCGGGGAGAGGACACCGTCAAGCGTCTTCGTGCCGTACGTGCCGGTCATGAGAGCGTCCATGCGACGCTGCGAGTTCTCCGGCTTCCAGCCGTCAGTGGTGACCTGCTTGAAGTCCTTCTGGGCGGAGCCGACGACGACCGTGCCGGCCGTGATGGCGGGCTGGAGAACATCCATCGCGCCATCGAAGAAGACCTTGGCGTTGGCGTCGGTCGGTGAACCGGCGAAGAGCTCGATCGTGTACGGGCCGGTCGGCTTCTTGGCCTTCATGCCGTCAAGCAGCGCTTGACCCTGCAGCTGGCCGACCTTGCGGTTGTCGTACGCGACGTAGTAGTCGAGGTCAGGGCTGTTGAGGATGAGGCGGTCGTGCGCGATCACGGTGATGCCCGCGGCCTTGGCGGCTGCGAGCTGCGTGCCGAGCTGGCTGCCATCCTCGGCACCGATGATGATGACCTTCGCGCCCTTGGTGATGAGCGCGGTGATCTGCGCCTGCTGGTCAGCAACGGTGCCCGTCGCGGCGGCGTACTGCACGTCCGCCTTGAAGCCCGCTGCCTTGAGGTCGGTGTCATAGAGACCGCCCGCGAGGACCCAGTTTTCCGAGGTCTTCGCCGGAAGCGCAACACCGATGAGGGCATCCTTGGCGAAACCGCCGGTGCCACCGGTCGTCGTCGCCGGGGCGCTGGCGGAGGCGGAGGCGGAGCTCGTCGTGGTGGCGCTCGACTTCGAGGAGCATGCCGTCAGTGCGACAAGCGCGACGCCTGTCATCGCGATGGAAGTCCGTGCAATTGTGCGCATGTGATAGTGCCCTTCTCCGGACGGAGAGTAGTAGACGTTCGGAGCAGGCGCTGCGAACGTGGTCATGCTCGGGTCACTCCGTCACGCGACGAGCAACCGCCGCAAGACTAGCTGCACCGCAGCAAAAACAAAGCGCTCCGAACGGCTGTTGCGCAATCGTTGCCGGTTCGTTGTCAACGTGTCGGCCGCTTAGCCGCGGACATCTGCCTCGACGGGGAGTTCTTCGGAGGCTGAACCGATGGGCACGGCAGCAACCGGCTGAGCTTCTGACCGGAATTTGCTGCTCATCATCCCGATGAGCGACGGACGTCCCTGGTTCTTGTTGTAGACGTCGAGGGCGACAGCGGCCAGTAGGACCAGGCCTTTGATGACCTGCACGCGGTCGGAGCCGACACCGAGCAGGATGAGGCCGTTGTTGAGCACGGCCATCACGAGACCACCGACGATAGAACCGATGACGGTGCCGACGCCACCGGAGATGGCGGCGCCGCCGATGAAGACAGCGGCGATCGCGTCGAGCTCCCAGCCCAGGCCGTCCTGCGCGCCGGAAGCACCCGACCGAGCCACGAAAATCATGCCGGCAAGACCTGCGAGCATGCCCATGTTGGTCATGACCAGGAAGTTGACGCGCCGCGTGTTGACGCCGGACAGCCGGGCGGCCATGCCGTTGCCACCGACCGCGTAGACGTTGCGACCGATGATCGTATTGCGTGAGATGTAGGAGTAGATGATGACCAGCGCCGCCAGGATGAGTCCCGAGATCGGGAAGCTGGTGCCGGGACGTCCACCGGCAAACAGAAGCGTGGCGTAGCCGACGATGGCACCGAGGATGGCCAGCTTGACGAAACTGACCCAGAGCGGAGCCATTGTGGCATCGAGCTTCGACTGCACGCGGCGCAGTCGCAGTTCGCGGTAGACGAGCGACAGGAACAGCACGAGGCCGAGCAGCAGCGTCAGATTGTTCTTGCCGGTGTCGGGGCCGACCTGCGGCAGATAGCCGGCCCCGATCGTCTGAAAGGTGGACCCCACCGGAACCGCGGTCGAGTTGCCCAGGAATTGGTTGCCACCACGGAAGATGAGCATCCCGGCGAGGGTGACGATGAAGGCCGGCACCCCGACTATCGCCACCCAGAACCCCTGCCAGGCACCGATCAGCGCACCCAGACCGAGGCCGACGAGGATGCCCAAATACCAAGGCAGGTGCGAGTTGTGCATCAGCAGCGCGACGGCGACCCCGACGAACGCGGCAATGGACCCCACGGACAGGTCGATGTGCCCGGCAATGATGACCATCACCATCCCGATGGCCAGGATGAGGATGTAGGAGTATTGCGCGGCCAGCTGGATCATGTTGGCCGACCCGAGCGTCAAGCCGTGCGTCTTCCAGTTGAAGAACAGCAGGATCGCGGCAAGGGTGAAGACCATGCCGAACTGGCGCGCGGCGGACGTGCCGCCGCCGAACATTTTGCGCAGGTCACTGACGCGACTCATCTGGCTACCCTCTTCTTCGTGGATGTCATGCTCCTCATCAGCATCTCCGGCTCTGCCTCAGAGGTCGCGATGTCATTGGTGATTTCACCTTCGAAAATCGTGTAGATCCTGTCGGTCAAGCCGATCAGCTCAGGCAGCTCCGACGAGATCAGGATGACGCCCTTTCCCTGCGCGGCGAGGCTGTTGATGATGCCGTAGATCTCGAACTTTGCGCCGACGTCGATCCCCCGCGTCGGTTCGTCGAGGATCAGCAGGTCCGGATCGGTGAACATCCACTTGGCCAGAACGACCTTCTGCTGGTTGCCTCCGGAGAGCTTGTTGACGCCCTCGTCAACCGACGGGGTCTTGATACGCAGGCTCTTGCGATATTGCTCCGCCACCTCGTGCTCTTTGCCGTCGTTGACGACCGAATGCTTCGAGATCTTCTTCAACTTGGCCGACACGACCGAGCGCTTCACATCGTCGAGCAGGTTGAGGCCGAGCACCTTGCGGTCTTCGCTCACGTATGCGAGGCCGTGGTCGATCGCGCTCATGACGGTGCGGATCTGGATTTCCTCGCCGTCCTTGATGATCAGCCCCGACACGAAGGTGCCGTAGGAGCGGCCGAAAATGCTCATCGCCAGCTCGGTGCGGCCGGCTCCCATCAGACCCGCGATGCCGACGATCTCACCGCGACGGACATAGAGGCTGGAGTTTTTGCACACCACCCGGTCTGACATCTGCGGGTGCAGGACCACCAAGTTCTTTACCTCGAAGAACACCTCGCCGATGGTGGGCGTGCGATCAGGAAAACGGCTCTCCATCGACCTGCCGACCATCCCGCGGATGATCCGGTCCTCGTTGACGCCGCCCGCCCGGACATCGAGAGTCTCGATGGTGCGACCGTCGCGGATGATCGTCACGGCGTCGGCGACGCGCTCGATCTCGTTGAGCTTGTGCGAGATCATGATGGACGTGACGCCTTTGCCCTTCAACTCGACGATGAGGTCGAGGAGGTGTTCGGAGTCACTCTTGTTGAGGGCCGCCGTGGGCTCATCGAGGATGAGGAGCCTGACATCCTTGTGCAGGGCTTTGGCGATCTCGACGAGTTGCTGCTTGCCGACACCGATGTTCTTGATGAGAGTGTCGGGGCTGTCGTTCAGGCCGACCCACTTCAGCAGATCCTTCGCGCGGCGTTGGGCGGCCGACCAGTCGATGACGCCGAACCTGCCAGGCTCGTTGCCCAGGAAGATGTTTTCCGTGATGGACAGCTGCGGGACGAGCGCGAGCTCCTGGTGAATGATCGCGATGCCCGCGGATTCACTGGACCGGATGTTCTTGAACTGGACTTCTTCGCCCTCGAAAAAGATCTTGCCCGAATAGGTGCCGTAGGGATAAACCCCCGAGAGCACCTTCATGAGGGTGGACTTGCCCGCGCCGTTCTCGCCGCAGATCGCGTGGATGTCCCCACGGCGCACGATCAGACTCACGTCCGACAGCGCCTTGACGCCGGGGAACTCCTTCGTGATCGTGCGCATCTCGAGGATTGCCGGCGTAGCCGTCACCACAGTGCCTCCGTTCGGACAGCGTGACGGGGGCCTCGCCAGCGTCACGGCTGTCAAGTGTGGAACCTGCTTTGGGCGCACCGCTGTCGCGCAGTCGAGCATCGTGGCGGCGCGCGCTGACGCAGTATGCCGGTCAGCATAAGCTGCAAAAAGTCCGATGAACAGGCCGTTGTCAAACCGTGACCAGCCCCGTCACGGTCGTCAACCGCACGACGCCGCGCCGGCTGGGACGAGCAACGCGACACACTCGACATGTGCGGTCATCGGAAACAGGTCGAACGCACGGAGAGTAGCCAGTCGATACCCGCCCGTGGCGAAGGTGGCGACATCACGAGCCAATGCTGCCGGGTCGCACGCGACGTAGACGACGGCACGCGGTGCCGCGTCGACGATGTCCGACACCACCCCGGCGCCGGCGCCGGACCTAGGCGGATCGAGCACGATCACGTCGACACCGCCCAACTCCGTCGCGATGGCACGCACGACACCGGGCGCAACATGCGCTCGGCGCATGTCGACCGACTCCCCCAGGTTGACGCCGGCGTCCTGCACGGCGGTCGGGCTCGACTCGACGGCGACAACCCGTCCACCTGGGGCCACCGCGTCCGCGAGTGCCCCGCCGAACAGGCCGACACCCGCATACAGATCGAGGACCGTGTCTCCCGGGCGCACGGCGGCGTAGTCGCGCACGGCCGCCACGAGCGTGTCGGCGGCCGCGGGATGGATCTGCCAGAAAGCGTGGAGGCCGACCCGCCAGTCGCGGCCGGCGGCGTGTTCGGTCACCGACGCCTCACCGGTGGACATCACCAGTCCCTGGCCGTGCCGCCGCCCGACAGCGACGGCGGCGTCCGGATGGCGCGGGTCGACCCGCGCCCCCCGGCGCGCTTCGACGACGACGGCCCGCTCTCCCGTCGCGGAGACGACAGCCTCCACGGACGCGGCGCCAGGCCAGCGCAAGTCGGTGACCTGCAGCGTGCGGATGGCGGGATGGGCGATCAGGCACGTCACGACGGGGTGTACGTCGTGCGACCGGTGCCGGCGGAGCCCCGCACGGCCGTCGCGATCGACGGCGAAGCCGACGCGGGTGCGCCACCCGAGGCCGTCGTCGGCGGCACCGACGCCGGCGGGGGCACCGACGCCGGCGGGGGCACCGACGCCGGCGGGGGCACCGACGCCGTCGCCGGCGACACCGACGCCTGCGGGGGCATCGACGCCGCCGGGCGCACCGAGGTCGCCGGGCGCTCTGGGGCACGCCTCGACCTCGACCGCGATCTGCATCCCGGCCAGCCGCCGGAACTGATCGGCGACCACTTGCCCCTTGAGCTCCCGCTGAGCTGCCAGCGACGCGTGCTGCCAGTCGCATCCACCGCACTTGCCCGGCCCGGCATGCGGGCACGGTGGCGCCACCCGGTCGGGCGAAGCGGTCAGGACCTCGATGGCGTCGGCCCGTAGGTAGGACGGCCGAACCTCGGTCACCCGGGCACGGACACGCTCGCCCGGCAACGCGTGGCGGACGAAGACGGCCTGCCCATCGACGCGGGCGACACAGAAACCGCCGTGGCCGGGCGCGCCGACCGCGAGCTCGATGACCTCGCCAAGGGCGTGGGGGGTGCGGCCCGCCCCGGAGGGCACCGCCCCGGACGGCACCACCCCGGATAGCCCCGCCCCGGGCGCTCGCTCGTCCGCGCGCCCCTCGGCCGGCCCCGCCGTGCCGGTCAGGGAGCCGTCGGCACCGATGTCAGTCACAACTCCAGTTGTACAGGGTCAGTCGGGGCCGCTCCGCTCACGCCGCGAGCCCCACGGAACGCTCGACGACGCCGAGGAACGTCTCCACATCGCGGACGAGGTCGTCCGCCTCCCGCTGCGTCGCTGCGTCAGGCAGCCCCGCTTGGGCCGCGGCCCGCTTGGTCGCACCAGAGGCGAAGAACGTCGCCCACTCACCCAGCTCCGGCGCCACCGAACCAAGCAGCACCCAGGCGCTGGCCGGGCGGCGGCGCGACCGGGCATCGACGCGCGCCCGAGCGGCGAGCACCGCGGCGGCCGCCCGCAGCGCCGCCAGATGGGCGGTCGCGAACCGCTGGCTCGGGTCGGGCTCCCACGCGGCTTCACGCAGTGTCGTCTTCGCCGCATGCATCAGACCCGCCGCGGCGGCGGGAACCGGGGCGCTGGCGACGGGCGCGTGGACTGCCATGACGATCTCCTCACAACAAGGTCGAACACATGTTCGAACAACCGGACCGTACCCGGTTCCGGCGACAAAACGCCAGAGCGGTCGCGCTTGCGACCCGCCGTCGGGTAGTTTCCCGATATGCGCCTGTCTCGCCGCTTCGTCGCCGCTGCCCTCGTTGCGTCCCTCCCGCTGCTGGCCGGGTGCGAGAAGGGCGAGATCGGCAACACGAACAATCACATCACCAACGGCCCACCGCTGCCTGAGGTCCACCCGACGCCCGTCCCCGGGGTGCCGTCGGTCACCGCATCGGGCGGTTGAGACTCACAGCCAGCCGCTGCGTTTGAAGATGACGTACAACCACAGAGCGCCGGCCAGCATGACGCCCAGCGCGATCGGATATCCGAACCGCCAATTGAGTTCCGGCATATTCGTAAAATTCATCCCGTAGATGGCACCCACAGACGTGGGCACGGCCGCGATCGCGACCCACGCGGAGATCTTGCGCATATCGTCATTCTGCTGGACGGTGAGCCGCGTCTGCTGCGCGTCGAAGACGCCGGAGAGCATGCGGTCGAGCTGCTCCACGTGCTCTATCGTCCGCAGGACGTGGTCGTGCACGTCCCGGAAGTAGGGCCGCAGCGTCGGCGTCGACCAGCGCCACTCCCCCGCCACGAGGCGATCCATCGGCGACGCGAGTGGGATCACCGCCCGGCGAAACTCGAGCAGCTCGGTCTTCATGCGGTAGATGCGCTTGGTGAGGTGCGGCCGCTCCGGTCGGAAGACGAGCGCCGCCAAGTCGTCGATCGAGTCGTCGAGCTCTTCGATGACCACCTCGTACTCGTCGACGACCTTGTCGACGATCGCGTGGAGCACCGCTCCCGGTCCTTCCCGCAGGAGGTCCGGGCTCGCCTCGAGAGCAGCGCGGACCTCGCCCAGCGGCGCCGCGACCCCATGGCGCACGGAGACGACGAAGGTGTTGCCGATGAAGATGAAAAGGTGACCGATCTGCACGTCGCCGGACCGGATGCACGCCGTCTTGAGCACGAGCACGAGCGTGTCGCCGTAGCGCTCCATCTTCGCCCGCTGATGGGCTTTCAGCGCATCCTCGACGGCGAGCGGGTGCAGCTCGAACTCCGCCGCCACGTCGGCCAGCTCCGCCTCCGTCGGCTCGTGCAGGCCGATCCACACGAAGCGCTTGTCGTTGCTCCGGGCCGCTTCGAACGCGTCCCGCAGCTCGAGCTCGCCGGGCGCGCGGCTCCCATCCTCATACACGGCGCAGTCGACGATCACCATTCGAGTGTGCCCGAGCCGCGGCCGGACTCACCCGCGGCCGTCAGCCGATCGCGAAAACGACCGAGACCGAGACGGACACGTCCTGCGTGCCGACCTGGATGGGGGCGCTCGCAGCGGAGGGGACGGCCGCGAAAGCCATTGACTGCCGATACATCGGCTGATCCCCGGACACGACCGAGTCGTTGATCGTGAGCACGGCCCCCAGTGGCACGCCGGCGAGCTGCGCGTAGTGCTGCGCCTTGGCCTTCGCCTCCGTGAACGCCCGCTCCCGCGCCTGGGTCAACAGGGCGGAGTCGTCGTCGAGTGACAGCGACAAACCGCCCAGGCGGATGTCGTCGCCGCCCGCGCGGACGGCCACCCCGATCACGGAGCCGGCCTTGGACACGTCGCGCAACTTCGCGGTCAGCTGCTGGGAGGCGATGTAGCCGTGGATGTGGGACGTGCCGGCGTTGTCGTACGAATAGTTGCCCTGCACGGACACCGCCGCCGTCTGCAGATCGGCGTCGGCGACGCCGGCGGACTTGAGCGCCGCGAGCACGCCGCGCATCGAGGCGCTCGCTTTGTCCATCGCCGTGCCCACCTCGTCGCCTCGGACCTCGACGCCGAGCGACAGGGACAGAACGTCGGGTGTGCCGGAGACCTTGCCGAGACCCGCCACGGTGATCGACGGGGTGATCGACGGGGTGGTGCCGGGTGCGGCCATGGCCGCCAGCGTAGGGGACGGTGTGGCCGCGGGCGCCGCGGCCGCGCCGGACTGCCCGAGAGCGTAGGTGGCAACGAGAACGGCTGCGGCAGCGCACGCGGTGGCAGCGACGGTGATCCTGCGAGTGGTGTCCATGCGCCGTTCGACGCCGCGTCTGAGCCGGCGGTTCCACCGGATCAGACGGCGGCGAGCCCCAGCCCCGCATAGATGTCGCGCGTCGCCGTCGAGCGGTTGAGTGTATAGAAGTGCAGCCCTGGCGCGTCGCCGTCGAGCAGGTCGCGACACAGGTCGATCGCGACCTCGACGCCCACCGCGCGCACCGCCTGCGGATCGTCCTGGACGGCGTGGAGCCGCGACGTGAGCCAGCTCGGCATCGCGGCCCCGGACAGCTGCGCCATGCGCTCGATCTGGGCGACGTTGGTCACCGGCATGATGCCAGGGAGGATCGGCTTGTCGCTGCCGAGCGCACGGACGCGCTCGACCAGCGCGAAGTAGTGCCTGGCTTCGAAGAACAGCTGCGTGACGGCAAACTCGGCCCCGGCGGCGAACTTTTCGACCAACCGCGCCGCGTCGGCATCGAGCGAGTGGGCCTCCGGGTGCTTCTCCGGGAACGCCGCCACCCCGATGGTGAAGCCGCCGATCTCCTGCAGCAGACGCACGAGATCGACGGCGTACGACAGGCCGCCCTCGTGAGCGGCCCACTGCTCTCCGATGCCACCTTGCGGGTCGCCGCGCAGCGCCAGGATGTTGCGCACGCCCGCCGCGCCGTACTGGCGGATGACGTCAGCCACCTCCTCGCGGCTGGCTCCGACACACGTCAGATGACCGACTGGGGTCAGCGAGGTCTCGCGCGCGATCCGGCCGGTCACCCGCACGTTGAGGTCGCGGGTGGAGCCACCGGCCCCGTAGGTGAGGGAGACGAACGTCGGCCGCAGCGGTTCGAGCTCCCCGATCGCGGTCCACAGGGCCGCTTCACCCTCGGCCGTCTTCGGCGGGAAGAACTCGAACGAGAACGAGCGCTCTCCGGAGGCGTAGAGCGCGGGCAGCGACAGCCGGTCAGTGGTCACCGTTGCAGATTAGACGATCAGGGCAACCGATTTCGTGTACGACGCAGGCCCGCCGCGGATCGCGGCGGGCCTGGGTGGTGGGCTCCGGTCGGAGCGCGGCGGGGTCAGTGACCGGCGGCCACGATCTCGACGTCGGAGTCGGCCGGTGTCTGCGCCGGCCCGTGCCCACTGCGCAGCGGGATCTCCTTGAGGCAGAACGCGACAAGAAGGGCGATGACGACGAAGGGGACGCCAACGAGGAATACGTCGTCGAGGGCTGAGGCGAAGGCCGCCAGCACGTGCGACTTCACCGGCTCCGGGAGGTGCTTGATCGCGTCGAGCTTGCTGGCGTCCGGCTTGGCCGCACCGGCCGGTGCGGCCCCACCGAGGTAGTGCGTGAGACGACTCGCCAGAACCGACCCGAGCAGGGCGACGCCCAGCGCACTGCCGATCTGGCGGAAGAACGTGATCCCGCTCGTCGCGGTGCCCATGTCGCGGTATTCGACGTCGTTCTGCACCGCCACCATCAGCGTCTGCAGCGTGAAGCCCAGCCCGGTGCCGACGATGAACGCCCCGATGGCGATCTGCCAGTACGGCGTGTTCACGTGCAGGTGCGCGAGGTCCAGCATGCCGATGACCAGGATGACGGCGCCGGCGATGGGCCACACCTTGTAGCGGCCCGTCTTGCTGATCACGCGGCCGGCGACGATCGACAGGCCGGCAAGGCCGACGATCATCGGGATGAGGGCGAGGCCCGACCGGGTCGCGGACATCCCCTTGACCACCTGCAGATATTCCGGCAGGAAGATGATCGCGCCGAACATTGCGATGCCGGCGAGGAACGAATAGATGCTGGCGACCGTGAAGATCGAGTGCCGGAAGAGCCGCATCGGCAGGATCGGCTCGGCGGCCCGTCGTTCGATGGCGACGAAGGCGACGGTCAACACCGCGAAGGCGATGACGAGGGCCAGGTATTGCGGCTTCGTCCATTCGGAGTTCTTGCCGGCGAGTGTCAGATACAGCACCAGGGACGTAACGGCGGAAACGATCGCCCCGGCCCCGGCCCAGTCGATGGTGTGCTCCCGGCGCACGAACGGTGTCTTGAGTGCCGTCGTGATGATGTAGAGGGCGACCGCGCCGATCGGCAGGTTGATGTAGAAGATCCAGCGCCACCCGATCGTGTCGGTGAACAGGCCGCCGAGGAGCGGTCCGATGACGGATGAGGTGCCGAACACGGCGCCGAAGTAACCCTGGTAGCGACCGCGCTCACGGGGCGGGATCACGTCGCCGATGATCGCGAGCGCAATGGAGAACAGACCGCCGCCGCCGATGCCCTGCAGGGCACGGAAGGCGATCAGCTCCGGCATGTTCTGGCTCAGGCCGGCCAGCGCGGAGCCGAGCAGGAAGATGCCGATGGTCGCCTGGAACGCCAGGCGGCGCCCGTACAGGTCGGACAGCTTGCCCCAGAGCGGGGTCACGGCCGTCGACGTCAACAGATAGGCGGTGACGACCCACGACAGTGAGTTGAGCCCGTTGAGCTGCGACACGATGGTCGGCAGGGCCGTGCCGACGATGCTCATGTCGAGCGCGGCGAGCAGCATCCCCGCCATCACGGCCCAGACGATGACCTTGATCTGTGCGTGGGTCAGGACGGCGGGTGCTCCGGCGGGTGCGGCCGC
Organism: uncultured bacterium; assembly: GCA_964236265.1. Classification (GTDB taxonomy): domain Bacteria; phylum Actinomycetota; class Actinomycetes; order JAVEEB01; family JAVEEB01; genus JAVEEB01. Next base: position 3,389 of record CAXSDE010000018.1, on the reverse strand, counting down.
GGGTGTCTCGTTGCTCATGAGTGCTCCGAACTGGAAGGCGTCGGGATGGAGATCAGGGAGGCAGCGAGCCGCTGCATGAGCCGGGCGAACTGGTCGCGATCGTCGGCCGGCCAGTCGGCCAGCGCTGCTTCGAGGAGCTGGGCGCGCAGGGCGGCGTGGGCGCCGAGATAGTCCCGGCCGGCCTCAGTCAACTCCAGCCGGGAGGCACGTCGGTCCTGCGGGTCGCCGCTGCGGGCGAGGTAACCGAGGTCTTCGAGGCTCTTGGCGTGCCGGCTGACGGTCGAGGCGTCCAGGCCGCAGCAGACTGCGAGATCCGACACGCGCACGGGCTCCTGTTGGGCGACCCGGTAGAGCACGACCGCGGGCGCGAAGTCGTGGCCGGCGCGGCCGAGCTGCGTCTTGAGACCGGACATCACGTCGACCAGCGCGGTGGTGATCTGCTCAGCGACGGCGTCCGGATGGATGGTTGTGGGCATGACCTCATTAACCCATGCATGCCGCACGCATATTCCCTTTTCGGGCCCGTAGTTCCAAACGCTGCGGGCTGGGAAGGAGGCCCATGATCATCCGGGTACGACGAAAGGGATCCCCATGGCCGACCGCGCCGTTTTCCACGTGACGCCGTACGTCAACGGCTGGACGCTCAACCAGGAAGGGGTCGGCGAGGACCGCGGCGAGCTGGGCGCGTGGGACCACAAGGAGCTGGCGGTCGAGCATGCGAAAGAACTCGCGAAGGCGGCGGGCCGCGGACAGGTCATCGTGCACGGCAAAGACGGTCGCGTCCAGGAGGAGTTCACCTACGGCGACGACCCGGCAACCTCGAAGGGCTGAGCTCAGAGGTCGCGGGCGGCGACGAAACGGGCGACATCGGCGAGCTCCTGGCACGCCACGGGATCGAAGTCGTACGCGTCGAGCTCGGCCTCGGCGGCCGCGAGCCGGCGGCGCGCCTCCGCTGTCGTCCACTCGCGCGCACCGGCGTCCTCGATCAACTTGGCGGCGAGGGCCACCTCCTCCTCGCCGTCGGGACCGCCCGCGGCGACGATCGCGCGCAGCCGGTCCGCGCTCGCGCCCTCGGCGTTGAGCGCCACCACCACAGGCACGCTTTTCTTGCGGGCACGCAGGTCGGCCAGGACCGGCTTGCCGGTCACCTCCGGCAGGCCCCAGATCCCGAGCAGGTCGTCGACGAGCTGGAACGCCATGCCCAGTTCGTGGCCGAACGCGTCGAGGGCGGCGACCGCGGCGGGCGGCGCACCCGCGAGCACCGCGCCGAGGGCCGCCGAACAGGCGAGGAGCGCCGCCGTCTTGCCGGCGACCATCGACAGGACCTCGGACACGACGACATCCGAGCGCTGCTCGAAGGCGAGATCCTCGACCTGCCCCCGGATGAGCTCCTGGGTGGCGGTGGTCAGGCGGCGACTGGCCGCCAGCGCCCGCTCCCCGTCGACCTCGAACAGCACCTGCTGCGCCAGCGCCAGCAGCGCGTCGCCGGCGAGGATGGCGGCGGAGTCGCCGTACAACGTCCAGGCGGTGGGCCGATGACGGCGCTCGCGATCCCCGTCCATCAGGTCGTCGTGGAGCAGCGAGAAGTTGTGCACCAGTTCCACCGCGATGCCGGCCGGCACCGCCACCGCGGGCGGAGCCGACACGGCGCGGGCCGACAGGATGGCGAGCGCCGGCCGTAAAGCCTTCCCGGAGTCACCGGGTCGTTCGGCGCCGGTCTCGTCGAGCCAGCCGAGGTGATAGCCGGCGACCCGGCGCATGAGGGGCGAGGGCAGCGTCTCGACCGCCTCGCGCAGCGCCGGGCCCACGAGGTCACGGGCCGCCGTCAGCGCCGCCGGAAGGCCGGTCGTCATGCGTGTGCTCCCTCTGGGTCGGGGGACGCGGGGCGCGCCGCCGCGGCAACCAGCGCGGCTTGTGCTGCCATGGTCCCACTGCGCACCGCGCCCTCCATCGTCGCGGGCCACCCGGTCGCCGTCCATGCGCCCGCCACGTGGACACCGCCGTGGCCGGTCGCCGGGTCGGGCCGCAACGGCGCCGTGCCCGCGGCCTGGCGGAAGGTGGCCGCCGGCTCGCGCGTCACGAAGAAGTCCAGCACCTCGGCCCCGTGCGCGCGGGGGAAAGCGGCCAGGAACTGCGGCAGGAGCCGGGTCCGCAGCTCCTCGCTGCGCAGTCCGATGAGCGCATCCGCTGCGGACACGGACGCTGCCAGATATTGCCCCGTTGGCGCCCCGCTGATCGCCGTGCGGTCGAACACCCACTGCAGCTCGCCGTCGAGCAGTGCCGCGAACTGCAGGTCGGTCACGGGCCGGTCGAAAATCACGTGCACGTTGAGGATCGGCGACACGCCCAGCGCGGCGGCCTCTGGTGCCACCCCGGCGGGAGCGAGCCACGACGCGACGTCGGACGGGACGGCGAGGATCACGGCGTCGGCCGCGAACGTCTCGTCGTCGGTCTCTACCGTGGGCGGCTCGAAGGCAGTCGCCGCCGATACCGAGCGGACGCGGGTGCGCAGCCGCACGTCGACACCGGCGGCCGACAGCGCCGCCAGCCCGGCGTCACCGTGCAGCCGGCCGAGGGGGACGCGCGGCATCCCGATGTCAGCGGCGGACGCTTCCGCGAGGAGACCCGTCTGGAACACCATCGCGGCGAGGGCGAGCGACGCCTCGTCCGCCCCCGTGTTGAGGGTCGCGACGGTGATGAGCGACCAGAGCGCCGCGACGGCGCGCGGCGACTGGCCATGGCCGGCGAGCCAACTCCCGAACGTCTGCTCGTCGGCACGCGCCGAGCCGGCATCGAGCCGGCCGAGCCGCAGCGCGGTGACCGCCAGGCGCGGCCTTTCGCGAGCGGGGATGGCACGGTAGGTCGCGAGGGCCGCCGCGAGGTGCAACGGCGGCGGGAGCGGCAGCCGACTACGGCGCAGCCGTGCCCGCCCGCCGCCCGCCAGCAGGACCGGGATGTCGAGCCGCTCCTGGATGTCGACGTCGCCGGCAGAGCCGATCCGGGCGAGGAAGCTCCGGTACGCCGTGCAGCACCGCAGGAACACGTGCTGGCCGTTGTCGACCGCGAGCCCGCCGCGGGAAAACGATGTCGTGGCACCGCCGAGGCGCGGGCGCGACTCGAGCAGGGCGACGGAGGCCCCGCCGTCCGCCGCCGACAGCGCCGCGGCCATGCCGGCGAGTCCGCCACCGACGATGACGACGCGCGTCACGACGGGCGACTCACGGCCGGCGGGTCAGGACAGCAGGCCGACGGCGGGTCGAGGCCACACCGCGCCGGCATGTCATGGCCGCAGACCCACGACGTTGCCCGCGGCCACGACGGCCTTCTCCCAGCCCGGCAGGCTGACGCGCGTGCGGCGCAGGACGCGGGCGCGGGGGTCCTCGGCGCGG
>CAXSDE010000017.1:0-49400 GCA_964236265.1 uncultured bacterium | reverse complement strand
CCTCGATCGTCATGATGTTGCGCTCGCTCTGGTTGAGCTCGCTCATCGTGGCGTACAGGCTTGTCGTCTTGCCGGAGCCCGTAGGACCCGCGCAGATCACCATGCCGAACGGCGACCGCACGATCTTCGAGTAGACGGCGTAGGTGTCGTCGGGCATGCCGAGGTCGCTGATCCGGAAGAGCGGCTTGGTCTTGTCGAGCAGTCGCAGCACGACCTTCTCGCCCTGCACCGTGCCGGCAGTGGCGACGCGGACGTCGATGTCACGACCGTCGACGCTCATCGCCAACTGGCCGTCCTGCGGGCGGCGGCGCTCGACGATGTTCATGCCGGCCAGTACCTTCAGACGGCTGATCACTGCCCCACCCATGAGGGCCGGGAGTGCCAGGACGTCATGCATGACGCCGTCGATGCGGAAGCGCACCCGGAGCGTCTCGCCCATCGGCTCGATGTGCACGTCACTCGCGCGGTCGCGCAGACCTTGCACGATGATGAGGTTGACGACCTGCACGACGGGCGCGGCGTCGTCGGAGACGAGCGCAACTCCGCCGGAGGACTGGCGGGGCACGAAGTTCTTCTGGAACGCCTCGACGTATTCCTCGATGCGGGCGAGCGCGCGGTAGTGCCGGTCGATCGCGCGGCGGATGTCGGTCGACGCCGCGATCACCATCGTGACCGGCGTCTTCGTCATCTGCTGGAGCTCTGCGTGCAGTTCGCGGACCGGGTCGGCGACGGCGACGGTCAGCGACGCGCCGTCGAACGACAGGGGGATGACCGACAGGCTGCGGGCGGAGGACTCCGGGATGCGCGCGATCGCTTCCGGGTCGGGGGTCGCGTAGCGGAGGTCGACGACCGGAAGCTGGAAGTGTTCCCCCAGTGCGTCGGCGAGGACGCGCTCGTCCAGCGCGCCGAGCTCGACGAGCAGCGAACCGAGTCGTTTGCCGGACACGCGCTGCTGGAGCAGGGCTTCGGACAGCTGCTGCTGCGTGACCTGGCCGTGCTCGACGAGGATCTCGCCGAGCATGCGCTTGCCCAGCGCGGACCCGGCAGGGACCTGCTGTTCGGCGTTGGCGCTCACATCGACTCCCGTCGGCGAGGGGGCGGAATCGTCCCTTCCCTCGACTCATCGGCGCATCCTGCCGAAGGCTGTAGCCCAATCGGGTTAATCACAGGCCTGACAGGCGACTCACAGCAGGAAATCGGGCGCCGGTCCTACGCGACAGGCGCGCTCCGTGTGTCCACAGCCGCAGCGGGGTTATGGGCTGCCGCAGCCGCGTTATCGGCAGCCGCAGCCGGCCACGACAGCGATCAGAGCGTCCATCCCGAACCGCGGGTCCTTGCCGGCCGCCACGGCTTGCGTCCGGTTGCTGACGAAGGCGAAGACGAGCAACCGCCCGTCCCGGTCGACGACCGTGCCAGCAAGGCTCGTGACGTTGTTGAGCGTGCCGGTCTTGGCCCGCACGAGCCCGGCGTAGGCGCGCGTGCCGGGCGCCACGAACCGGTGACCCATGGTGCCGGTGAAACCGGCGATCGGCAGGCCGGTCACCAAGCTGCGCAGCTCCGGGTGCTCCGCCTGGCCCGCCAGGCGGACGATCGCCGCGAGGGCGGCCGGTGACACCCGGTCGCTGCGGGACAGGCCGCTGCCGTCGACCAGTGTCACCCCGGGAACGCCGAGTCGACCGAGGACGCTCGTCACGGCGGCCGCAGCGCCGGCGAACGAGGCGGCACCGCCGGCCTTGACGGCCACCTGCCGGGCGAGAGCCTCGGCGATGTCGTTGTCACTGAGCGCCAGCATGCGGTCGACCATCGCGCTCAGGGGCGGCGACTGGACCGAGGCGATCGACCCGGGAGCCGACCCCGGAGCCGACCCCGGAGCCGACCCGGGAGCCGCCACCGGTGCACCGCGCACCGAGATCCCGTCGGCCGCGAGCAGGGCGGCGAAGCGCACGCCCGCGGCCCGGGCCGGGTCGCTCGTCCGGGTCCGGGCGTCCGCGCGCAGCCGGCCGCCGTCCAGCATCAGCCCGACGACGGGAGCCACGTCGCCCTCGCTCACGTACGACGCCTTCCACCCCGGCGCGAGCACCGGCCCCACGAAGAGGCTCCCGTCGTACCCGACTGTGATCGTTGTCGTGCCGCGGGCGCGCAGAGCGTCGGCCGTCTGGTGTGCGAGGTCCGGCAGCCGGGCGGCGGGGAAACCGGCGGGGGCGGCTCCCGCGGCCAGGGTCGGGTCGCCGCCGCCGACGAGGACCACGCGGCCGGTCGAGGTGACGACGACGCGGGTCGTCAGCGTGGCGTCCGCGCCGAGCACGGACAGGGCCGCGGCGGCGGTGGCCAGCTTGGCCGTCGACGCGGGCACCAGCGGCCTCGCCGAGGCGTGGTCGTACAGGACGTCGCCCGTCACCGCGTCGATCACGATCCCGCCGGGCGGTGTGGTGAGGGCCTTCTTGTCGTACGCCGCATCGATCAGTGGCGTGAGCACGGACGGCGCCGGCTCGGGGGCGGTCGAGGTCATGGGGGTGACGACCGTCAGGGGCGCGCCCGTCGGGACGGGCGGGGCGGGCGCACCGGGCACGACGACGGCCGGTTTGCGGGGCGACCCGGGCGACGGGGGCCTCACGGCCGCGACCGATGGCGACGTCCCCGGGTGCGTCGACGCACCCGGCGACCCGGCCGACCGGGACGGGGCGGTGACCGCCGCGGCGGGCCCCGTAAGGGTGCGCATCCCGTAGAAGCCGGCGGCGGCGCCCGTGACGATCAGCGCGAGGGCCAGCAGCAGGCGCGGCAACCACGACGCCGCAGCCGGGCCCTGCTCCACGCACTCTCCCTCGGGACGCTCCGGTGGCGGTGACGATGACGGCACCGACAGTGGTGCACACTAATGCCCACGCTGACGCGGCGCCGCGATGCCGCCGTCGCACCAGCGTCCACTTCCGTAAGGGGCATGCGTGAATTTCGACGTGACGATCGAGATCCCGAAGGGTCAGCGCAACAAGTACGAGATGGACCACCACACGGGTCGCATCCGCCTCGACCGCATGCTGTTCACCGCGACGCGCTATCCCGCGGACTACGGGTTCATCGACGACACGCTCGGTGAGGACGAGGACCCGCTCGACGCGATGGTCCTGCTCGAGGAGCCGACGTTCCCGGGCTGTCTCATCGCGTGCCGTGCCATCGGGATGTTCCGCATGCGTGACGAGAAGGGCGGTGACGACAAGGTCATGTGCGTCCCGTCCAACGACCCGCGGCTCGCCGGCTTGCAGGACATCGATGACCTGCCGCCGTTCCACCGCCTCGAGATCCAGCACTTCTTCGAGACCTACAAGGAGCTCGAGCCGGGCAAGTCCGTCGAGGGCGCCCACTGGGTGGGCCGCGATGAGGCCGAGGCCGAGATCCGCGCGTCGCAGCAGCGGCTCCGCGACGCGGGCGGCGTGCTGCCCTAGCCCTGGCTCTAGTTCGGTGCGGCGCGCGCCGATGACTCCACGAAGACCGTGGAGCAGGAGCGTGCAGTGGACGACCTAGAGATGTTGATGACCGAGGCGTACGACGAAGGTGTCGTCACCGAGGTGATCCGCCCCGCCGCGATCCTGCCCGAGGACGCCGCCCGCGCGGTGCTCGTCGAGCTGGCCGTCCGTGACGTGCGCGGCGGCGGCGACTGGCACGCGACCCCCACCCTCTGGCGCCGCTACGACCGGCCCTGGGACGGGGTCGACCAGCCCGGCACGGCGCAGCTCATCGGCTCGATGCAAGTCGCGTACGGCACGCCCACCCGCTACACCATCACCGTCTACCGCTGCACGATCACGCGCTTCGGCCAGGACTACGGCTGGTCGGTGGAGACCCTCTGCAACGAGGCGCTCAGTTACGGCAACCTCAGCCTCGACACGTGCCCCCGGGCCGACCTCGCCCCTACACCCAAGCCGTTCCGCATGCCGACGGGCCCGATGCTGGCGTCCTGAGCGCGTACGTCCCGCTCCGGGGGGCACCTACCCTTCGTCGTACGACGAGAGGGAGACCGACCGTGTCCACGCACACCACGCTGCCCGCCAAGAACCCCGCGAACGCGCTCGCCGGCCCCTACGGCCACCCGACGCACCCGTTCGCCGTCATGGTGCCGCTCGGCGCCTGGATGTCGAGCCTCGCGCTCGACGTGCTGTCGCGCGGGTCGAAAGGGAAGACGAGCAAGGGCTACGCGAGGAGTTCGCGTGCGCTGATCGGCGTCGGCCTGCTCGGCGCGGGGGGCGCGGCGCTCACCGGGCTCCTCGACTACTCGACCATCCCCGGCCGCACGAGGGCCAAGAAGCTCGCGACGGTGCACCTCGTGATGAACGTGACCGCCGTCGCGTCGTACGCCATGAACTTTCTCGCCCGTGACCCCGACGAGACGGTGCCGGACCTCGCGTTCAAGAAGTCGCTGCTGACGATGGGCGCGCTGGGCGTGAGCGGCTTCCTCGGCGGCGAACTGTCCTACCGGTACGGGGTTCGGGTGGCTGATGAACGCTCGCAAGCGAAGGGCTTCGGCGGCGCGGACGTCGCCGTGGACCCGTTCGCCCCGACGATGCCGATCTCGACCGCGAACGTTTCCGCGCGTCAACGCCTCGACCCCTACTGAGTCGGCCGTCGGGGCCGCAGGGGGTGCCTGCACGCTCGCTCCCGCCCCTGTAGTCTGTCCGAGGCAATCCAGGCCGCCTTAGCTCAGTCGGCAGAGCGTCTCACTCGTAATGAGAAGGTCCGGAGTTCGATTCTCCGAGGCGGCCCGATTTTCGTTCGGCGCGCAGGCGTCCAGCTGCTCCGGCAGGTGGGCGCCTTCGCCTTTTCCCGCTGCCGGCTCGGACGGCGCTGTCACACTTGCGCCCATGACCGCGCAGCGCAGACCGCCGGCCGCCGCCGTTCACGACCCGGCGCCGCGCGGCTCGTCGGCACTGCTTCGCTGGCACCGCTCATCGCCGGCCGCGTGGGACGCCGCTCCGAGCGGGCGGCGCGCGCGGCGGCCGACGTCTGCCTGCACGATCAGAAAGCGTGCAATGCGTCGCACGTGCAGTACGTCGAGGGCACCGACGATGAGGTCGCCGCGTATGCCGAGGCGTTGCGAAAGGCGTTGCGGGCCTGGGATTCGGTCGTGCCACCGGTCGGGCGCGACGGGCTGGCGGACGAGCTGACGGCCCTACGCCGCGGCCGCCTCGCGCTGGCCGACTGGTATCCGTCGAGCGACATCAACGGCGAGGACGTCGGTGTCGGCCATGGGGCGTCCGCGGCGGCGCACGCCTGGTCGTCGGGGGTCGTTGTGACCAAGGCGGCGTTCGACGTGCTGGCGCACCCGTTCGCGCGGTTCGTCGTCATCCGGCCGGTGTCCTGTCTGGACGACGACGCCGTGCCGGCGCTCAGCCGGCACGTCGCATCGGCTGGGGTGTGGCCGGAGGACCGACGGCTGGCGTTGCGCACCGCCATCGCGGCGCGCGGGGTCTCGTCCGTGCTGCCCCTCGGTCGCGCAGAGCACACCGCGCCGGGCGCCCCGCATGACGGCATGCTGGCCCTGCAGCAGCTCGTGGACTGGGCACGCTCGTCGGGAGGGACCACTGCTCGGGCGTGTCTGGTTCGGAATTCAACGGAGGAATTCTGGGACAACGACGCCTTGCCTTTGGAGCCCTACGCGTTGTCCTTGGGGAACTCTACGCGTTGTCCTTGGGACCCTGGAGCGGGCAGACACTGCATCTTCCTGGCCCTCGAGGACTCGGGGTGCACGGCCGATTTAGGACAGTGCCCTCGACGCTATTGACACTCGTCGGCGTGGTCACATTTACGCTGCTCTTTGCGCCTCCGTCCCGGTTCTGGCAACGTCTTCACACGTCGCGCATTGCGCTTGAGATGCCAGCGTGGGCTGGCGCGTACTACGCTGTGTCCGTCCGGTCGGCACCGGCCGGCACCATATCTTGGTGCCGCATCCTTCGACGTTCTTCCCACCTGATGCCGCCGTGGCAGAGCACACCAGGCCGACTGCCCGTGACGGGTGCGCCCTCTGAAGTGCTCGCCCGGGGCCCGCGTTATTCGCAGCCGAGGTGGCCCGATGCCTCCCGGCCGACCGAAACCTGCAGCGGCTCAGTCCTCGGCGGGCGCCGTCGCCATGTGCGCCGAGATCGCGTTGACCACGGACGGGTCCAGGAGCGTCGTCACGTCGCCGAGGTCACGGTTCTCGGCCACGTCGCGCAGAAGCCGGCGCATGATCTTGCCGGACCGCGTCTTCGGCAATTCGGGAGTGATGAGGATCTGCCGCGGCTTGGCGATCGGCCCGATCTCCTTCGCCACGTGCGCCCGCAGCTCCTGCACGAACGCGTCTCCGCTGTCGCCCTCGAGGACGCTCGCCTTCGGTGTCACGAAAGCGACGATCGCCTGACCGGTGGTCGCATCGCTCGCGCCGACGACCGCCGCTTCCGCCACTTTCGGGTGCGAGACCAACGCGTGCTCGACTTCTGTCGTCGAGATGCGGTGGCCGGAGATGTTCATCACGTCGTCGACCCGGCCGAGCAGCCACATGTCGCCGTCATCGTCGGTCTTGGCGCCGTCGCCCGCGAAGTAAGTGCCGGGGAAGCGCGTCCAGTAGGTGTCGTTGAACCGCTCCGGGTCACCCCAGATGCCGCGCAGCATGCCCGGCCACGGCTCCTTGATGACGAGATAACCGCCGCCGCCGACGCCGACCTCGACCCCGTCGTTGTCGACGATGGCCGCGGAAATCCCCGGCAGGGCTCGCATCGCGGCCCCCGGCTTCGACGCTGTCACCCCCGGCAGCGGGGAGATCATGAGGCCGCCCGTCTCCGTCTGCCACCAGGTGTCGACCACGGGGCAGCGCGACCCGCCGATGTTTTCGCGATACCAGATCCAGGCCTCGGGGTTGATCGGCTCGCCGACCGATCCGAGGAGTCGCAACGACGACAGGTCGAATTCCGCCGGATGCTGACGCCCCCACTTCATGAAGGTGCGGATCGTCGTCGGCGCCGTGTAGAGGATCGTCACCTTGTATTTCTCGATGATCTCCCACCACCGCGTCTCCGTCGGCGTTCCCTCGTACATGACAGATGTCGCCCCGTTGATGAGCGGACCGTACACGATGTAGGAGTGGCCGGTCACCCAGCCGATGTCTGCCGCGCACCAGTAGATGTCGGTCTCGGGCTTGATGTCGAAGACCGCCCAGTGCGTGTAGGCGACGTGCGTGAGATAGCCGCCCGTCGTGTGCAGGATGCCCTTCGGCTTGGCCGTCGTGCCCGACGTGTACATGATGTAGAGCGGGTGCTCGGAGTCGTGCGCCTCCGCGACGTGCGTGTCGGGCTGGCGGTCGACGACCTCGTGCCACCACACGTCGCGCGCGTCGTCCCACGCCACGTCCTGCCCGGTTCGTCGTACGACGAGCACGGTCTCGACACCCGGACAGCGCTCCAGCGCCTCGTCGACCGCGGGCTTGAGCGCCGACGCGGACCCGCGGCGGTAACCACCATCAGCCGTGATGACCGCCTTGCAGTCGCAGTCATTGATCCGGCCGCTCAACGCGTCGGCGGAGAAACCGCCGAACACGACCGTGTGCGGCGCGCCGAGCCGCGCACACGCGAGCATCGCGACGATCGTCTCGGGGATCATCGGCATGTAGATGGCGACGCGGTCGCCCTTGCCGATGCCGAGCTCGCCGAGCGCGTTGGCTGCTCGCGCGACGTCCCGCTGCAGGTCGGCGTAGGTGAGAACGCGGGTGTCATCCGCGGGCTCGCCCTCCCAGTAGATGGCGACCCTGTCGCCGTGGCCGGCGTCGACGTGCCGGTCCACGGCGTTGACCGCCGCGTTGAGCTCCCCGCCGATGAACCACTTCGCCACCGGCGCGCCCGACCAGTCGAGCACCTCGTCGAACGGCTTCGACCACGTCAGCCGGTCCGTCGCCTGCCGCGCCCAGAACCCCAGCCGATCGGCCTCGGCCTCGCCATAGAGAGCTTGCGTCGCGTTCGCGTGCGCGGCGAGCTCCGGCGGCGGGGGAAACGAGCGCGTCTCGTGCAGCAGGGCGTCGAGAGCGGCTTCGTGGGGCGTCGCGGTCACGGGGACGACTCCTTCGTCGGTCACTTGTGCAATGGCCTAGAGAACGTGCTCGAGAGACTGTCGCACCCGTCGCAGGTCCTGCTGAGACCTGGACCCAACTTAGTTCCCGGCCCGTCTCAATGCGGCGCCGTCGCCTTCTCCATACCGACGCCGGTGAGCGACCGCACCTCGAGCTCGGCATACTTCGCGACGTCGCGCTCCTTGCTCAGCATGGTGCCGAGCCAGCCGCACAGGAAGCCGATCGGGATCGAGTAGAGCCCCGGGTTGTCGAGGTTGAACCAGTGGAAGTCGGTGCCGACCCCGAAAAGCGACGGGCTCTTCCCGTTGGCACCGGCCGGCTTGCCGGACACGAGGGGGCTGAAGATGACCAGCCCGACCGCGGCGATCAGGCCGCCGTAGATCGCGGACACCGCGCCCGTCGTGTTGAACCGTTTCCAGAACAGGCTGTAGAGGATGACCGGCAGGTTTGCCGAGGCCGCGATGGCGAAGGCGAGCGCGACGAGGAAGGCAACGTTGAGCGACTTGGCGAAGATGGCGAGCACGATCGCGACAGCGCCGATGACCACCGTCGACATGCGGGCGACCTTCAGTTCCTGCCCGTCCGCGACCTTGCCGCGCTTGATCACACTGGCGTAGATGTCGTGGGCGAACGACGACGACGACGCGAGCGTCAGGCCGGCCACGACAGCGAGGATCGTCGCGAACGCCACCGCCGCGATCAACGCCAACAGGATCGTGCCGCCGACGGACCCGAAGACGTCGTCACCGACGGCCTTCGCAAGTTGCGGCGCCGCCGTGTTGCCGCTCGCGTCCTGGGCAATGATGTCCTTCGAGCCGACCAGCGCGGCGGCACCGAAGCCGAGGGCGAGCGTCATGAGGTAGAACGTGCCGATGAGGCCGATGCCCCAGATGACAGAGCGGCGGGCGTCGCGCGCGGTCGGCACGGTGTAGAAGCGAATGAGCACGTGCGGCAGCCCGGCCGTCCCGAGCACGAGCGCGAGACCGAGGCTGATGAGGTCGAGCTTTCCGGTGAGCCCCGCTTTCGCCGTTGCGTAGCGCTGCCCCGGGTTGAGAAACGCGTCGCCTTTCCCGCTCTTGTCGGCCGCCGCGCCGAGGAGGTGCGAGACGCTGAAGCCGAACTTCGCGAGCACGAGAACGGTGAGTAACGCCGCGCCGGTCATGAGCATGACGGCCTTGACGATCTGCACCCAGGTCGTGCCGCGCATGCCGCCGACGATGACGTACACGATCATCAGCAGGCCGACCGCCACGATCGTGAGGTTCTTGGCCGTGTCGCCGGTGACGCCGAGCAACAAACCGACGAGAGCGCCGGCGCCGACCATCTGCGCCAGCAGGTAGAAGATCGAGACGACAATCGTGGAGATGCTCGCCGCGACGCGCACGGGACCCTGCCGCATCCGGAACGCGAGCACGTCGGCCATCGTGAACCGGCCCGAGTTGCGCATGAGTTCGGCGGTCAGCAGCAGGGCGACCAGCCAGGCGACCAGGAAGCCGATCGAATACAGGAAGCCGTCGTAGCCGCTGAGGGCGATGATGCCGGCGATCCCGAGGAACGAGGCGGCCGACATGTAGTCCCCGCCGATCGCGAAGCCATTCTGCACGGGCGAGAAGTTGCGGCCGCCGGCATAGAAGTCAGCGGCATTGCGGTTGCGCCGGCCGGCGTAGACGGCGATGTAGACGGTCGCCGCGACGACGATCGCGAACAGGACGATCGTCAGCGTCTTCTGCCCGCTCGTGACGGCGGCGGCGGCGAGGACTGTGGACGGCATCAACGGGTCTCCTCGATCCGGGAGCGAATGTCTGCGGACAGCGGGTCGAGCCTGGAGTTGGCGTACCGCGAGTAGAGCCACGCGATGAAGAACGTGGACACGAACTGCAACAGGCCGAAGACCAAGCCGACGTTGATGTTGCCGACCAACTTGTGCGCCATGAATCCCCGCGCCCAGGCAGACATGATGACGTACAGCAAATACCAGCTGAGGAACGCAGCCGTCATGGGGAACACGAAGGTGCGGAACCGTCGGCGCAGTTCACGGAACTCGTCCGTGTCCTCGATCTGCTCATAGACATCTGCGCCATAGCGCGGCCGCGCCTGCGCTTCGTAGGCGGGATTGTCCTCGACCGGAGTGCTCACTGGGTCCCCTCGGTGGCGTTCAGGTAACTGACAGGCACGAGCCGACGCAGACGTTAGCCCTTAACCGAGCCGGACGGAATGCCTGTGGACGTACGACCGCTATCGGCGTGTCGCGCCGGCGCCCGCCGCGGCGGCGGCTGGGGGACGGCCGGCGATGCGCACCCGGTGCGACAGGGACACCGCCGTGCCGAGCGTGATCGCGGCGAGAACCGCCAGCACGACCGGGATGCTGCCGGCACCGAGACGGTCCGCGCTCGCACCGAGGAGCGGCGAGACGACGACCGGGCCGGCGAGGGACGCGGCGAACACGGCGGTCGCCCCCTGCCCGCTGGGCACCACCCGCGACATCCACGCGATGACCGTCGGGAACATGGGGGCGAAGAAGAGCCCCGTCAGCCCGTACGCCACGACCGCCGCCGGCGTCCAGCTGGCGAGCAGGAGCGACAGTCCGCCGGCGGTCATCGACCCGATGACGAGCGCCTGCGGGCTCAGCCGCAACGCCAGCGGCGCGCCGGCGAACCGGCCGATGGTCAGCCCCACCCAGAACAGGGAGTTGGCGCGCGCGGCGCTTGCCTCGGACATGTGCGTGGTGCCGAGAAGATGCGTGCTCTCCCAGGAAGCGGCGCCCGTCTCGGTGGCCACGTACGTGATGAGCAGCAGGGCGAACCCCACGAGCATCCACCCGACCCGCCGGTCCAGCGGACGGTGCTCGCCCGTCGGGGGCGCCTCCGCCCGGAGCGTCAGCGTGAGCAGCACGAGCAGCGCCGCGCCCGCCGAGAAGATCAGGAACGGTGTGCCGGCCCGGTCGGGGGTGCGCCCGACGATCAGCGGCCCGACGACGGCGCCGACCCCGTAGCAACCGTTGACCGCGAGCAGCACCGCGCCGCTCCCACTGGCGTAGGCGCGGGCCACGGTCAGGTTGATGCCGATGTCGAGCATGCCGAAGCCCAGCCCGTACAGGCCGATCCCGAGGCCCGCGAGCACAGCGGACGGCGCCGCAGCGACCGCGACCCCGCCGGCCGCCATCAGCGCGAACCCGCCCGACAGGAGGAAGCGCGGCGCCACCCGCGGGAGCAGGAAGCCACCGGTGACCACACCGGCGACCGAGCCCGCCCAGAAGGCGCTGACGAGAAGCGAGGACGCCGTCCCCGTCAGCCGGTATTGCGCCCGCAGCGCCGGCAGGGCCGGACCGACGATCGCCGACCCCAGGCCCAGCAGCAGGAATCCGACGGCCGCCGCGATCGCGAGCCTCGTCCGGTCCGGGCGGGCGAGGCCGGGCGACGTGGACACGCCCTGAAGTAAACACGCCGCGGCCGTCTGCGGCTCGCCGGGGAACCGCCCCGGCGGCGTCGCCCGTCGGCGCGGGATGGCAGAGTGGAACGTCCGTCAGGACCCCGAGGAGCCCGCCTTCATGCACGACGCGCCGTCCGCCCGCCCCGCCGGCCGCGTGCGTCGATGACGGCAGCGTCGTTCCCCGCGGCGAGCGAACCGGTGCGGCTCCGGCCGTGGCAAGTGCGTGCACTCACGTCGTACGACGAGAAGGACGGCGCCGACTTCCTCGTGACCGCGACCCCCGGCGCGGGCAAGACCACCTTCGCCCTCGCCCTCGCCGCGCGGCTCCTGCAGCGGCGCATCGTCGACCGGGTGATCGTCGTCGCCCCGACCGACCACCTGCGCACGCAGTGGGCGCGGGCGGCGGCCCGCTTCGGAATCGACCTCGACCCCACACTGTCCAATAGCGTGGGACCGGTGCGCGCAGACGTGCGCGGCTACGTGACGACCTACGCGCAGGTCGCGGCCGCGCCGATGCTCCACCGCGCCCGTTCGGACAACAAGCGCTCGCTCGTCATCCTCGACGAGATCCACCACGCCGGCGACGGTCTGAGCTGGGGAGAGGCGACCGAGGAGGCGTTCAGCCCGGCGCTGCGCCGGCTGTCGTTGACCGGCACGCCGTTCCGCACGCGGCCCGACGAACGCATCCCGTTCGTGCGCTACGCCGACGATGTCGAGGGTCTGCGATCGGAGGCCGACTTCACCTACGGCTACCGTGAGGCACTCGCCGACGGCGTCGTCCGGCCGGTCGTCTTTGCTGCTTACACAGGGATTTCGCGGTGGCGCAACAGCGCCGGCGAAGTCGTGGCCGCCTCGCTGTCGGAGGCCGCAACGAAACAGAGCGAGGCCCAGGCCTGGAAGACGGCGCTCAACCCCAACGGCCGCTGGGTGCCGCACGTCATCGCCGCCATGGACGAGCGGATCAAGGACCTGCGCGCCAATGGGATGCCCGACGCCGCCGGCCTCGTGCTGGCCAGCGACCAGGAGGACGCGCGCGCCTACGCGGCGATCGTCGAGCGGGTCACGGGCGAGACGCCGGCGCTCATCCTGTCGGACGACCCGAGGGCGTCGGACAAGCTGACCGCGTTCACGCACTCGACGCAGCGTTTCGCCGTGTGTGTGCGCATGATCTCCGAAGGCGTCGACGTGCCGCGGGCCGCGTGCCTGGCGTGGCTGACGTCGTACCGGACGCCCTTGTTCTTCGCCCAGGCGGTCGGCCGTGTCGTGCGGGCCCGCAGCCGCCACGAGTCGGCGACGGTCTTCCTCCCGGCCGTCCGCCCGCTGCTGGCACTCGCGGCGGAGATGGAGCTCGAGCGCAACCACGTGCTGCCGCCGCCGAGCGCAACGGACGACACCGCACTCGACCTCGAACCTCGGGAGGAGACCGAGCTGGGGATCAACGAGTTCGAGGCGCTGGAGTCGGAGGCGTCGTTCGCGCATGTGCTGCACGGCGGCCGCGCCGTCGTGGCGGACGCCGCGGGTCTCGCCGAGGAGGACTCGGAGTTCCTCGGCCTGCCCGGGCTCCTGTCTCCCGAGCAGACGGCTGCGTTGCTCGCGCGTCGCGACGAGTCACACCGGCGGCAGGCCTCGGCGCGCGCCGTCGACGTCGACCAGCCGATGAGCGCGGCGGAGCGCGGCAGCTGGGAAGGCATCGCGTCGATGCGCCGTGAGATCAACCGGATGGTCGCGCAGGTCGCGGCCCGCAGCAGCGTGCCGCACGCGACGGTGCACGCGATGCTCCGGCGGGCCGTCCCCGGACCGCCGTCCGCCGCCGCCCCCATGGACGTGCTGGAGCGCCGGCGCGACCACCTGCTCGAGCGCCTGCTCTGATCGGCCCGTCAGGACGTCCACGTCACGGCGACGTGCTTGCTGAACAGGCGCCCGTCGTTGAACGCGGTGGTGCGCAGCCGCACCCACAGCGTGTCCGACCCGCGCCACGATGACGGGACATGCATCCGCACGCTGCGCTGGCCGCTCGTGGCTGAGACCTCGCCGAGGAAGCCCTTCCTGGTGAACACCTGCACGGCATACAGCGAACCGGGGAGGTTGGTGACCGAGAACGGGACGGTGATCGTGGTGCCGGCGTGCAAGCGCGCACCGCTCCGGATCCGTGTCGTGACGGTGCTCGACGTCGCCCCCCGCACGAAGTCGCGCGTCAGCCGGATGCTCGAGCCGTCGGACAGGAGCACGTCGGCGTTGAGCGTGAGGGTGTCCCCGGGGCTGCAGCCGAACGAGTCGGTGCAGGTGCGCCAGGAGAACGTGTAGGGCGCAGTTCCGTCGACGTGCTGGTTCGCGAAGTCGGGGTGGAACGTGACGCTCGTGACGCGCCGGCCGGCCGGCAGGCCGGTAACGCTCACCGAGGCCGGCACGGTGCCGCTGACGGTGCTGCCGGCCGCAGCCGTGCGCAGAGCCACCGCGGAGCCGTCCGAGGCGACCGACACCGTCCGGTCTGCGGCGGTCGCGAGCGCCGTGCCGTCCGCGCGGAGCAGTCGCGCGCCGAACGTGTGCGCCGGTCCGGCGAGCGTCGCCGTGTCGAGGCTCGCCGCGAACGGGCTCGCCAACGCCGTGGCCACGACGGTGCCGTCGACCGTGTATTCGACGCGGTTGATGCGCCCGGCGCTCGCGGGCGGCAACGTCACGGTGAGCGGGATGACGCCGGCGACCGTCCGTGAGCCGTCGGGCGAGGTCAGCCGGACGTCGGGCAACGCCCGCACCCGCACGATCGGCGAGGTGCGCGCGCGCCCATCGGTCAGTCGGACGACGGCGTAGAGCTGGTGCCACCCGGGCTTGTCGAGCATCGCCTGGACGGGGGTGCCGGTGTAGGGCGCGGCGGTGGCGGCGGGCAGGTATTGCGTGTCGTCGAGGTAGAACTCGACGCGCTTGACGGTGCCACGTCCGGCGGAGACCACCACGGTCGTCGGGGCCTGCGTCTCGAAGTCGCCCTGTCCGACGAACGTGGCGCCGTCACGGACGCTGGTGATGCGCACCGTCGGGTTGGGAACGGCGTCCCACCTGCGCGGGTTGGCCGACGCGAGCAGCACGGAGCGCGCGACGTTCCAGTGGGTCGCGAGGTAGGACCCAGCGGCAGGCGAGGTGTCGAAGTAATCGTCGTGGCCGCAGTCGAGCGTCGACAGCTGGTCGCCGGGGCACCGACCGGCGCTCATCGGCGACGGGATGGTGCCGTCGTCGTAACACATCACATCGGCGACGCCGTCGTAACAGTGATTGCTGTACGAGCGGTGCGGGGCGCTGGGCTGAACGGCGCCGAGCGTGTGCCCGAGCTCATGCGCGACACTGGACGCCTCGCGGCAGTGGCCGTTGGCGATCTCGGCCAGACCCTGGTAGTGGTTGTTGGTGTTGGTCCTGCCCGCGGTGCCGTCCGTGCGGACCGAGCCGTAGCCGCAGACGCCGCCGCCGAAACCCCACTCGAGAAAGACCACGGCGTGGTCGGAGGCCCCGAGAGTGTGCGAGGCGACCACCGCCCGGAAGGCCGCCGCGATGTCGCTGGTGCTGCCACTGACGGCCATCGGTGTGATCACGAGATGGCACGAGCTGCTCATCAACCATCGGACGTGCCGCGTGCCTCCCGTGTCGTGCGCCGACTGATTGTAGAGAGCATCCGTCTGGGCGACGAGGTCGCGCAACTGCGCACGGACCGCTGACAGCTTGCTGGCGGTGCCCGCCTTATAGGCGTAGTAGACGTGCACGTGCGGCCCGGTCCCCGGATAGCACGGGATGCCGGGGAGGGCGGCGGGCAGTGCGAGCGCGGGGTGCAGCGCGCCGTCGTCCGCGTGGACGCAGAGCGGGATCCCGTTGGCCTCGGTGCCGGCGAAGATCCCGTCCGGACAGCTGGACGGGCCCGCCACGGCGGTGGTCGCCGCGCTCATGGGCAGGCTCGCGGCCGAGTGGACGGTCGCGAAGGCGGCGATGAGGCCGACCACCGCAGCGATGAGGCCGACCGGACGTCGTGCGCGCACAGGGGGCCTCATTCGTCGGGTCGAGTGTCGGGTCGTGTGTCGGACATCGCCGGCCACACGGGCACCGTTACGTCACGCGGATGCGACGCCGGGCCCATTCTTGCAAGTCGGGAGGCTTCCGGCGACCCATCCGCCCAATCCCGAGCCCGGCGGGTTGTGGTCCGCGCCATCGCGGGGCTCCGGCTGTCAGGTCGAGGGAGCTGGCGGCGCGACCCAGGCGAGAGCGCCAAACGCTCCCATCGCGGGATCGAGCATCTCGCTGAGCCGTCGACTCTCTCCACTGGACACCCAGGCGGCGATCGCGGCATCGACGCAGCGAGGGCGGCCTCGATCAAAGCGGCCGATCGAGGATCGGCGGAATCCGTTGCGTCGGTGTGCAGCCGCCTGGCGAGCGCGGCCCCGGAATCAGCGGTGTGCCCGAGGCAGGCACCGTCTTTCGACGAGAAGTAGCGGAAGAACGTGCTGCGAGAGATGCCCGTGACCGAGCAGATTCCTTCCACGGTGGGTTCGTGGTTCGCTGTCACTTGCTGAGGGGAGGCCGGATGGATCAGCAGAAGGTCGTCGTCATCACCGGAGCAAGCGACGGGATCGGCGCCGCGGCCGCCCGGAAACTCGATCAGGATGGGCAGCACGTCGTCGTCGTCGGCCGCTCGCCGACGAAGACGCAGGCAGTGGCGCAGACGATCGGGAGCGAGCACTTCGTCGCAGACTTCACCCGCCTGGACGACGTGCGCACGCTCGCCGCCGAGCTGCGGTCGGCGTACCCGAGGATCGATGTCCTGGCCAACAACGCGGGCGGTGTTTTCGGTGATCCCGTGAAGACGGTGGACGGGTTCGAAAAGACTTTTCAGGTCAACCATCTCGCCCCGTTCCTCCTCACGACGCTGCTCATGGACACGCTCCTCGCCTCGCACGCCTCGGTGATCCAGACGACGACCCTGCACGGCGGCGACGTGAAAGCGCTCGACGTGAACAACCTCGACCTGGACGGCAAATTCGGGCCCATCCGCGCCTACCTCGCGGCCAAGTTCGAGAACGTCCTGTTCACCAAAGAGCTGCACCGTCGCTACCACGACCGGGGACTGTCGTCCGCGTGCTTCTATCCCGGCACCATCAGAACCAACTTCGGCTCTGAGACCACCAGCCCCCTGATGCGGTTCCTGGCGACCAACCCCATCTCCCGCACCGTGCTGCTGACCACGCCCGAGAAGGGCGCCGACCAGCTCGTCTGGCTCGCCGAGGAGCGCCCCGGCGATGACTGGGTGTCGGGCGAGTTCTACGTCAAGCGCAAGACCGGCGCCAAGCTCAACCCGCTGGCCGGCAATGCCGACCTTGCGTCGGCGCTGTGGGAGCGCTCCGAGGAACTCCTGTCCTGACGCGGCAGGTTGGCAACATACACATAGCCCTCGACGCGCGCGCCACGAGCAATAGTCAAGACTTGTGGATCGGGGTCGTTACGCGACTTGCTGATCACCTCCTGATTCGTGGGGTCGTTCGACGAGCTTTCCCTTGTCGAGGTGGCGCCGGCTCGGACGAGGGCGACGAGATGGGGTGCGTTCACCATCCGTCAGCGTGACTACACGCGCGTCCTGCATGAGCTTGAACGCCATGGCGACGCCACCGACCACCGTGGTGTCGCTGGACACCGCGACTTCCTGAACAACCTTGAGCATGGGCATACCTGCCCGGACCAGCGCTCGAACGCCCGTCTTGATCAGAACTACACGCGCGTCAGATCTTATCTGCACCACCGGGTCGTGTCGGCTAGCGAACAGGCTCCCGCTGCGGCCTCGTAGGAGACAAACACCCCGTCCGCCGCGCGGCCATCTGCTCGAACGTGTGACCAGACTTGATAACTCGATTGGGTGAACTTCGCCGGCTGCAGTACCCCTAGGCGAGGTCGGGCCATAGCGTGTGCCGGCATGCGCAGATCTTCGTCGTTTTTTCGTCGGTTCCGTTCACTCACCGTCCTGACCGCCGCGGTGGCAGCTGTCTCACTGTCGGTTTCGTTGTCGGCGGTCACGACCGCGGCGCACGCCGCCGCCCTCATCGAGGGTCGACCCAACAACGGCGTCATGCTGAACGAACTGACCTCGTTCGGAGAGATCTACCGGATCGACGCCACGGTCCCCACAGGTGGGCCGTGGTTCGCCGGTGTGCGCAATACAGGCAGCCGATTGCCGTACACCACCCTCGGGACGTCAGGCAACGGGACGCGTATTCAGAACGTGCACCTGTGGCCCGCTTCGGTTGACCCCCACAAGAGCATGGATGTCGCGATCTACCGCGCCGGCGGGGAGAGTCAACCGCTCGCGCTCTATCCTGGTGACGGGTCGTCGTCGAGCGAATGGGTCCTGGGCTTCCGTGTCACCGGCCTCGCGCTTGCACTCGCGGGGATCGTCGTCCTCGCCCGCACAGACCAGATCTGTGCATGGCTACTCACGCCTGCCGGCACCCACCTGCTGCAGTACACGGCCACCGACCAGGCGCTGCTGTGCAACGGCATCCAGTCCGCTCTGCTCAGCGGTCTCAGTGGTCTCAGTGGTGCAACCGGGGCGATCGCCCTCAGAGCCGCGTTGCTCCTGCTCATCGGCCTCGTCGGACTCGATGTAGTCGTCGACGAGTATTCAGCTCTACAGGACGTCGCCAAGAACCCGCCCGCGATTCCGGCGCCCACACCCGCCCCGACCCCCGCGCCGGGTGGCGGCGACTGCCCGTGCCCACCCGACCCCGACCTCGTCCCGCTGCTCGTTGGCGCCGCCACGGCGCGCGTCCTTTTGCCCTACGGGCTGCCGACAGCCAGCCACCCGACCCAGCCCCAGATCCGCGCTGGCATGCAGCAATGTCAGAACCTGATGACGCAAGGCGGCTACGACTCATCGCTGTGCCAAACCGATGCGATCTTGTTCGTTGGAGCGAACGCCGCAGAGCCCGCCAACCCACCCCGAATGGGTCCGGCTGGAGTACCAGCAGAGCATCTTGTCGCCGGTAGATGACAAGTGGCGCAATGCCCAGCCGGAATGCAATCCCGCCGCGCGCGCCAAGGATGGACGCTCCGGAATCAACTGTGACGAAATGCCGTTCCGGGCCAGCGTGGAGAGCAGCATCACTCCGCCGAACAGAGTCGACCTTCAGCTTGTCAACGGTACGCAGAATCAGCTCGAGGGCTCTGTCCTCTCTTCACTCGTCCGGAGTTGCGGACTCGACAAGGCGGCGGCCGCCGGCGACCACGACCACGCCCACTACCTCACGATTCCGCTGCCCGATACCCTTCCGGTTACGTTCGGGCTGTGTGGCGGGTCGCCTCTCGCCGCGCCGCCCGGCGGCGGCGGCGTCGCCTCGTGACAGGCGGCGACGACCTCGCTTCTTCGGTCCGCGCGGCACTAGAGCGGATTGAGGCAGTCTGGCTGCGGATGGGCGCGCCGATCGTGGATGCCCTCCGACCTGGTCTAGCGGACGAACAGATCGACCAAATCTTGCGGCCCACCGGGCTTCTCCTGCCGGTCGAGGTGAGAGAGCTGTTCCGCTGGCACGACGGGACGCACAACACGCAAATCGGCGCGGCCGACGACCGGGCGTACTTCGGTTTTGGCTGGGACTTCGCCGACCTTGGAACACTCATCGAGTTTTACCAAGGAAAGTGGCGCGAATCCCTCGTCACATTCGCCGCAATGGCCAACGAGCCGGTCATGTGGTGGCCCGAATGGTTCCCGGTGTTCCTGTCCGAGCAGTCCGCCGCAGTCGTATCGACCGCCGATCGGCCTGTGTGGCATCCAATAGCAGTCGTGCAACCCATCATGCCGTTCGAAGAAAACTGGCAACATCCATCCTTCGTCTCACTGGTGGAGACTTGGGCGTCCCTACTCGAAACGGGGGCTGAGGTTTGGGGCCAACAAGAGTGGCACAGGACGATTCACCTGCGCACCTACCGCGCCGCCCTGGGCCCCTAGCGTCGACTCTGGAACCACTCGGCGCACTATGACGAGTGCTGCTGGCCGTGTTGCAGACCCCGGGTGCTCGCTCCGCCATGCGCACTCCCAGTTCCCTCATAGGATTTCACGGTCATTCGGCGAGGGCAGGCTTGGCATTCCGAGGTCGGTGGCGGGTCGGCCGCGGTTCATGGACGCGAGCTTCTGATCGGCGCCGCGGATGCTGAATTCCAGGCCGTCGATTTCGCCTTGCCAGCCCTGCTGATGGGCCTCAGCGAGTCGGGCGTGCAGGTTGCTGCGGATCTCCTGTAACCGCGGCTGTTGGGCGGGGTCGGGACGGAGCATGGGGCAGCGGACGCATGCGTGCTCGTGCTGGCACGGGGTGCCGTACGCGCGTCCGCAAACGCCGAGTTCGACCTTCCGCTTCTCGAAGTGGCCGAGGAAGTCATCCCATTCAGGTCTGTGGGACCACGACCTCTGGCGATCACTGCTGCGAGGACCTCAGCGAGTTCCGGACTAAGGACGAGTAGCCGTTCCTGGTCGGTCTTCGACGGCACAATCTGCAGCAGCGGAACGATTTCGCCCGTGCTAGGCAGTGTGGATGCGATGAAGCCGCGGTGGATGAGCTCGAGCAGCTCTTCAATCCGGACCCCAGTGTGGCGTCGCACCTCCACGATTGCCCACGTCCAGAATGCGTGGTCCTCCGCGAGCGTGACGTTGATCCGAGGGCCGCGTCAGGACCGTCGACCAAGCGACACCGGGTCGCGCTCTGCCACGATTGCTTCCGGCAAGCACCGAACGCCGGAAGCGCTGAGTTCGCGGGTCCGCTGGTGCATGCGGGCTTGGCTGCATGCCTGCTGCTTCATCATTCCGCGGGGTCCGCCGTCATCCGGTGAGCGGCAGTGTGGCGCAGATCGTGCAGCGTCCAATGCGTTCCGAGTGTGTCATTCGCGCGTTGCAGCACCCGTCGGAGCGCGGAGTAGGTCAATGGTCGGTGCGGGGCTCGCAGGGTGAGCCACAAGGCGCTTTCACCCGCAGGCCGACACTGGTGGTGCTGGTAGAGCCGCAACCACACGAAGGCGTCCGCCGACACCGGCAGCCACTGGAGGCGGCCGCTGCCCTTGCGGTGCACCCCGATCCGCTGCGTTCCGACGTCGGCCGTCGACGGTGTGTCGCCTGAGCCGGACAAGGATCGGCACGCCTGAGACCGTCCCTTGGTGCAGTCAATAGATCATCTTCGGAAGGTGCGCCCGATCACACACCTCGCCGACAGAGCCATCCACAGGTTCTGATCATTGCTCTGCTCGTCGTGCCACTGCACATGTGCCTTGCCAGTCGTGACTAGAAGCGCAGGCCCGCCACGCTCACCGTGAACACGCGCCGACAGGCCGCGCAGAGGTATCCCCCTTCGGGTTCCTCGACGGGGCGTAGATCCTCCTCCGCGCAGAACGGGCAGTAGAAGATCTCGGCGCGCATGCTGTGCTCCGTCAGCTCAGTGGATGTGCGACTCGTCGGCGCGCTGTGACCATTCGGCGAAACTCTCGCCCTCGGTGCGGTCCGCGACGTAGGCCTTGGAGACGCGCTCGACGAAGTCGGGCAGCTCGTCGGCCGCCACCTTCAGCCCGCGAAACTTGCGCCCGAACGACGAGGCGCCGTTGAGCGTGCCGCCGAGGTGCACCTGGAAACCTTCGCCCTGGTTGCCGTTCTCGTCGGTGACCAGCATGCCCTTCAGGCCGATGTCGGCGACCTGAAAGCGGGCGCACGCGTTCGGGCACCCGTTGACGTTGATCGTGAGTGGCGTGTCGAAGCCGGCGAGCCGCTTCTCGAGCTCCGCCGACAGGTCCATGGCCCGCTGCTTGGTCTCGACGATCGCCAGCTTGCAGAATTCGAGGCCGGTGCACGCCATCGTCGAACGGCGCCACTCGGACGGGCGGGCCGGCAGGTCGATGGCGTCGAGCCCGGCGATCAACGGTTCGACATTCGCGTCGGGCACGCCAACGACGATCAGCTTCTGCTCGATCGTGGCTCGCACCCGGCCGTCGCCGTACTGCATCGCGAGGTCGGCCACCTGCGTGAGCTTCGTGCCGCTGACGCGACCCACACGGGGGGCGACTCCGACGTACGACATCCCGTCCTTTGCCTTGTGGACACCCACGTGATCCCGCCGGCCGCCCTTCGGCGCACCGGGCGCCGGTCCGTCGGGGAGCGCGTACCCGAGGTAGTCATCCTGGAGCACTTGGCGGAACTTCTCCGGTCCCCAGTCGGCCATCAGGAACTTGACGCGCGCGCGTGTGCGCAGGCGGCGGTAACCCCAGTCGCGGTAGATGCGCGTCAGACTCGCCCACACGTCCTGGACCTGCTCGGGAGTGACGAAGATGCCGAGCCGCTTGGCGAACATGGGGTTGGTCGACAGGCCACCGCCGACCCACACGTCGAAGCCGACGACGCCGCCGGACTCCACCGCAACGAACGAGATGTCGTTGATCTCGTGGATCGCGCAGTGGTGCGGGCACGCGCTGATCGAGGTCTTCCACTTGCGCGGCAGGTTGGAGAACTCCTTGTTGCCGACCGCGTAGGCGTTGAGGTCCGTGATGAGCTGGCTCACGTCGAGGAGCTCACCGGCGGCGATGCCGGCGACCGGGCAGCCCAGGATGTTGCGCGGTGTATCGCCACAGGCCTCGAGGGTCGACATGCCGACGGCGGCGAACTCGTCCCAGATCGCGGGAACGTCCTCGATGCGGATCCAGTGGTATTGGACGTTCTGCCGATCGGTAACGTCCGCGACGTCGCGGCCGTACCTCGTGGCGACGTTGGCCACGACCCGCAGCTGCGCGTTGCTCAGCTGACCGCCCGGGATGCGCACGCGCAGCATGAAGAACTCGTCCTCGAGGTCTCGGGGCTCGAGGATTGCCGTCTTGCCACCGTCGATGCCCTGGCGGCGCTGCGTGTAGAGGCCCATCCAGCGCATGCGGCCGCGCAGGTCGTTGCCGTCGATGCCCGCGAAGCCGGTCTTGGAGTAGATGGTGCGGATGCGGGCTTCGACGTTGAGGCCGTCGTCGTCCTTCTTCATCTGCTCGTTGGGGTTCTGCGGCTCGAGGTGGCCCTTGGCCCACTGGCCGAGGCCCGTGGCGCGCTTGGGCTTCGGGGCGCGCGCGACGGGCGTGGGCGTTGACTCTGACATGACGGGCAGTTCCTCCGGGACGGCGCTCACCTGCGGGCACGTTCTCAGCGGCGCACCCGGACGGCGCGCCTGCGAATCAATGGCAGGCGGGACAGGCGGCGCTCGACACGCGCTGCAGGTCGATGTGCAGGCGTGCGATGAGTACGAGGCCGGTCATGCGGGCCAGAATCTCACGCGTGGGCGCCCGAGCGCCAATTGACGGGCAGGAGGCAGGCCGGTGACCTCGATCGACTTCGTCCGGAGCGTGGCCGCACCGCTGCCGCGCAGCTACGAGGTGATCGTCCGCGACCGGGTGAAATGGCGGATCAAGCAGATCGTGTGGCTCGCCTTCTCGCGGGAGGAGCAGACATTGGGGTTCGCGTTCCCCAAGGAGGAGCGCGACGAGATCATCGCCGCCGAGCCCCATACGTTCCTCCCGCCCCACCCCAGCGACCTGCGCTTCAACTGGCTGGAGGCCAACGTCGCCGCGCTCGACGACGAGGAGGCGCGCGAGATCGTCCTGGGTGCGTGGCGCCTCTGCGTGCCCAAGAAGGTCTGGACGGCGTACGTCGGCGGGCTGCCGCAGTGACGCAGCTGCCGATCAAGCAGATTCGGCGCAGCGAGCACGCGGCCCTCCCGCAGAACGCGTGGCCGCTGACGTTGCCCCCGGTTGCCCAACTGCTGCGCGACGGGCTCGCGCTGGGGCCCCTGACGGTGCTCGTCGGCGAGAACGGCTCGGGCAAGTCGACCATCGTCGAGGCGATCGCGGGCGCCTACGGCCTGTCCTCCGAGGGAGGCTCGACCGGCGCGCGGCACGCCACGCGGCCGAGCGAGTCGGAGCTGTGGCGCGACCTGACCATCACGCGCGAGGCGGGAGCGTCGCACTGGGGCTTCTTCCTGCGCGCGGAGACCATGCACGGGCTCTATACCTATCTGGAGCACAACCCGGGTCGCGGCGATCCTTCGTTCCACGAGATGTCGCACGGCGAGTCGTTCCTGGCGATCCTCGAGCACCGGTTCACCAGCCCCGGGCTCTATCTCCTGGACGAGCCGGAGTCGGCGCTCTCGTTCGGGGGTTGCCTCGTCCTCGTCTCCGTGCTGGCAGAGATCACGCGGAGCGAGACGGCACAGGCCGTCGTCGCGACGCCCTCGCCGATCGTTGCCGCGGTCCCGGGCGCCCGGACCCTCGAGGTCGGCGAGTGGGGCCTGCGCGAGGTCGAGGACGAGGCGGTCGAGGCGGTCCACGAGCGCGTCGCGGCGCTCGAGATCGAATGGGCGTCCCTGATCGGCGAGCAGCGTACGCCGAGATGCGCGCCTCCCTGGCGCTGCTCGCCGATCGATCCAGCGCTGCCCTTAGAGAGGCTGCCGGTCCCCGATTCGACGCGTGAGCGGGGCTTCCGGGATGATGGACGCCGCATGACTGCCTCCGACTCCCCCTCGCCCCGCGGCGCGACGATCTGGTTCACCGGCCTGCCGAGCGCGGGCAAGTCGACCGTCGCGCGCGCCGTCGCCGACCGCCTCCGCGCCGATGGGCACGCCGTCGAGCTGCTCGACGGTGACGAGGTCCGCCCCCACCTGTCCCAGGGCCTCGGCTACACGAAGGAAGACCGCGACATCAACGTGGCCCGCATCGGCTACGTCGCGCGGCTCCTCGCCCGCAACGGCGTGCTCGCGCTAGTGCCCGTCGTCGCGCCGTACCGCGAGGCGCGCGACGCCGTCCGGGAGGCGCACGCGAAGGACGGGGCGTCGTACCTCGAGATCTTCGTCTCGACCCCTCTCGACGTCTGCGCCCAGCGGGACGTCAAGGGCCTCTACGCGAAGTCCGCCGCGGGACAGCTGACGGGCATGACCGGAGTCGACGACCCCTACGAGGAGCCGCTCGCCCCCGACGTCACCCTGCCGACGCAGGAATTGCCGCTGGAGAAATCCGTTGATCTCTTGTACGACGCGCTGCGCGAGAGGGGCTTGCTGTGACCACGGAGGTGACCGCCGCCGCACTCGACGGGACGACGCGGTCGCAACTCGACGCGCTGGAGAGCGAGTCGATTCACATCTTCCGTGAGGTCGCGGCGGAGTTCGAGCGGCCGGCGATGCTGTTCTCCGGCGGCAAGGACTCGATCGTCATGCTGCACCTGGCCGTGAAGGCGTTCGCGCCGGCGAAGGTCCCGTTCCCGCTCATGCACGTCGACACGGGCCACAACTTCCCCGAGGTCATCGACTACCGGGACCGGCGGGTGGCCGAGCTCGGCGTCGAGCTCGTCGTCGCCAGCGTGCAGGAGGCGATCGACGCCGGGCGCATCCGCGAGATCCCCGGCCAGTCGCGCAACCAGCTGCAGACCATTCCTTTGCTGGACGGGATCGAGCGCGGGCGCTACGACGCGGTCTTCGGCGGCGGCCGGCGCGACGAGGAGAAGGCCCGCGCGAAGGAGCGCGTCTTCAGCCTGCGCGACGAGTTCGGGCAGTGGGACCCGCGCAACCAGCGGCCCGAGCTGTGGGACCTCTACAACGGCAAGCACCGGCCGGGCGAGCACTTCCGCGTCTTCCCGATCAGCAACTGGACCGAGATGGACGTGTGGGCCTACATCCGCCGCGAGCGGATCGAGGTGCCGTCGATCTACTTCGCGCATCAGCGCGAGGTCTACCTGCGTGACGGCATGTGGCTGTGGAAGTCGGCGGAGTTCCCGCCGAAGGACAACGAGACCGTGGTGACGAAGACGGTGCGCTTCCGCACCGTTGGCGACATCTCCTGCACCGGCGCCGTCGTGTCCGACGCCGCGACACTCGACGCGATCGTGGCCGAGACGGCGTCCTCGACGCTCACCGAACGCGGCGCCACGCGCGCCGACGACCGCGCCTCCGAGGCGGCCATGGAAGACCGCAAGCGCGAGGGCTATTTCTAGTGAGCGGGATCAGCTAACCCATGGACCTGTTGCGCATCGCCACCGCCGGCTCGGTCGACGACGGCAAGTCGACCCTGATCGGTCGACTTCTCTATGACAGCAAGGCGATCCTGGCCGACACGCTGGACGCCATCAACCGGACGTCCAAGTCGCGTGGCTTCGAGGGCCCCGACCTCGCGCTGCTCACCGACGGCCTGCGCGCCGAACGCGAGCAGGGCATCACGATCGACGTCGCCTACCGTTATTTCGCGACGCCGGAGCGGGCGTTCATCTTGGCCGACACCCCCGGCCACGTGCAGTACACGCGCAACATGGTCACCGGCGCGTCGACCGCGGAGCTCGCGATCGTGCTGGTCGACGCGCGCAACGGCATCGTGGAGCAGTCGCGCCGGCACGCGGCGATCGCCGCGCTGCTGCGCGTGCCGCACGTCGTGGTCGCCATCAACAAGATGGACCTCGTCGGGTTCGACAAGGGCGTGTACGACGCCATCAAGGCGGAGTTCACGGCGCTGGCCGCCGAGCTCGGCCTGCCCGACGTCGTGACGATTCCCGTGTCGGCGCTCAACGGCGACAACGTCGTCGAGCTCTCGGCCAACACGCCCTGGTACGACGGCCTCCCGTTGCTGCGCCACCTCGAGTCGGTGCCGACCGCCGGGGCTCCCGTGGTCGGGGCCCGCTTCCCGGTGCAGTACGTCATCCGGCCGCAGACCGCCGAGCACCCCGATTACCGTGGCTACGCAGGGAAAGTCGAGGCGGGCACACTCCACGTCGGCGACGCGATCGTGGTCCTTCCCTCGGGTCTGACATCGACGGTGAGTGGCATCGACACCTACGACGGGCCGCGCGAGGTTGCCGTGCTCGGCGACTCCGTGACCGTGCTGCTGGCCGACGATGTCGACGTCTCCCGCGGCGACATGATTGCCACCGCCGGGCAGCCGCCCGCGGTGGTGAAGGAGTTCACCGCGAGCGTGTGCTGGCTCAGCGACGAGTTGACGCTGCGCGACGGCGGGCGGTTCCTGCTCAAGCACACGACCCGCTCCACGAAGGCGATCGTCACCGAGCTCATCTCGCGGCTCGACGTCGAGACGCTGTCCCACGGTGAAGAAGCGACCGAGCTCGGGCTCAACGACCTGGGCCGCGTGCGCCTCAAGGTCGCGCGACCGCTGGCCGTCGACCCCTACAACAGTTCGCGGGGCACCGGCGCGTTCATCCTCATCGACGAGCTGACGGGCGCCACCGTCGGCGCCGGCATGATCGACTGATCCCGCCCTGTGTCACGCGTCGCCACCCGGTGCTGGCCGCGGCCCCAGCGGGTCCCAACGGTTGCCGGCGATGCCCAGGAAAACCGCGACCTGACCGTCCTCTTCGTGTCTCACATCGCCGACGAACTCAACGCCGTTGCTCCGCAGGCGGTCGTATGGGCCGGTGAAGTCCTCGACGCGGAGGAAGAGGCCGACGCGTCCGGCGAACTGTTCCCCCACCGCCCGCGCTTGCCGGGGCCCGTCGGCAACGATCAGGGCGAACTGCTCGAGATGCGCGCGTCAGAACCAACCATGGAAACGCCCTCGCTCCAGGTGCGCGACCGCGGCTCCGGTGAGAAGTCGGCCCCCGGTGAGAGGCCCGCTGGCGGTGAGAGGCCGGCTGGCGGTGAGAGGTCGGCTACCGGAATCGTGTCGGCCGGAACGCGTGCGTTTGTTCGGACGGGGGGGTAGTATCGAACGTATGTTCGAACAACTGGCCGTCGACTTGGTGGTCCCGACGGCCACGATTGGGGCGCCGACCGGGTCCTGGTTCGACTGGGTGTTGACCTGGTGTTCGATGGCGGACGCGGTGGACCTGTGGTCCGCCGACGAGATCCTCGACCGGCTCGACCTCCTCCCACCTGATGACGCCTGCGCCGCCGTGCTCCGCCGGTTCGAGTCGGAAGCGGTCGACTACGCCCAGCGGGTGCGCATTCTCAGATTGTGGGAGCGGCACGCGGCGTGGGTGGCGGCGCAGCAGCAGCTCTGGATCGTCGCGGTTGCCGGTCCCGTCACGCACGAGGATGACGCGTGGGTCGACGAGGAGCTGGGCGGGGTCCTGCATGTGTCGGGTGCGTCCGCAGCGAAGCGGGTCGCCGTCGCGCGCGATCTTCTCCGGCGTTTTCCGCGCACCCTCGCCCTGCTGGCGGACGGTCGGATCACGCTATGGCACGCCAAGGCACTGGCGGACAAGACGCGGCCGCTCGACGGCCCGGCGGCCACGTTCGTCGAGGATTCAGTGCTGGCAAAAGCAGCATCGCAGACCGTCGGGCAGTTCTCGACGGCGGTCGAGAAGGCTGTCCTCACTGCGGACATGGACGCCGCCGAGGCACGCGCCGCGAATGGCACTCCCAGCTCACCGCCGACGGGATCGTGTGGACGAGTCCGGCCGGTCTGCGCTACTGCGTTCCGGTCCCCGATCAGCGACCGTTGCTCGGCCCTCCCGCCGACCGCGTGCTCGAGTGGGATCGCGCTCCCGATCAGCGAGGGGTGCACGAGTTGCTCGGCCGTCCGGCACCCCCAGCGCTGGACCCGGACGCCGACCCGCCCTTCTGAACCGGGACGCCGACCCACCGTTGGAACCCCGGACGCGTCGACCACCCTCTGAAGTGCCTGCCGCGCGGCCCGTATTGTCGCAGTAGTCACTGACCTTTCGCAGTCGCGGACAGCCTGTCGCATTGGTCACTGACAGCCGTAGCATGGCAGGCATGAGCTATGCCGTCGACTTCACCAACGTCTCGACCATCGGCCTCGAGTCGTCGCCGGTGGTCGACGCGCTTGCGGGCCTGCGGGCCAACGAGGCGCGCTACTTCAAGAACAAATACGACTACGTCTTCACCGTCGAACCCGCCGCCACGGCGAAGGCCAAGAAGACGATCGAATGGGTCCACCGCATCCTCGAGGCGGAGCGCGACATCGTCATCGCCTCGCCGCCGCTCGAGGCGGCGGAGATCGAGGTCGACAACATCAGGTGGCCGTACGTGTTCTACACCAGCGGCTTGGCGATCAACGTCCTCTACACCCTCGAGGGGGACGTGAAGAAGCGCGCCGTCGGGTTCAAACTCTCGGACGGCATGGATATCCCGGCCGAGCTCGGCGCGTTCAAGTTCGCACGCCAGAAATCCAAGCTCGCCGGGACCATCCGTGGGTCCTACTTCGTCATCAAGGGCGAATACTGAGCGCCGGAGATGAACGACACGATCCGTCGTACGACGTCCTCATCGGCAAGGATGCGACTGTGGCCGAGGCCGGCCGTGACCACGAGGTCGGCCTGCTCGCCGTACGCAGCCTTGGTCTTCTGCGCCTCGCTCAACGGCACCGTCCGGTCGTCCGTGTCGTGAACGAGCAGGATCGGCACCGTCACTGACGACGCGTCATGGTCCGCGGACAAGACCGACCACACGTCGGTGACCGGCAGCAACGCGGCATCGACACGGCGGCGCAACTGCGCCCGCACCGCCGGCCGCAGCGGCAACCGGCGCGCGAACTCCTCCTCGAGATAGTCGAAGCGGCACGGACCGGCGACCCCGACGAGGCAGCGCGCCTCGACCCCGGATTTGAGCGCGTAGAACGCGGCCGGGACACCGAACGAGTGCCCCACCACCGCGGCCAGCGGGCCGTACTCGCCCTGCACCCACTGGGCCACCACCCGGTAGAACGGGATCGTGCTCCCACGACTGCCCGCCCGGCCATGTCCCGGCGCATCGAACGAGAGCGCACTGAACCCGGCGTCGAGCAACGGCGCCACCAGCGGGGCGCACCGCGACCCCCGTGACTCCCAGCCGTGCAGGAAGAGCACGGGTCGTTCGCCCGAGCCCCACCGGTAGAGCACGATCTTCTTGCCGGCGACGACGACGACCTCAGCCCTCGCCGCAGCGTGTGTCGCCACCTCGTGCGGGCGAACCGCCGCTCGGCGCAGCGGATGGCAGAACAA
The DNA here is from genome assembly GCA_964236265.1 of uncultured bacterium. GTDB lineage: Bacteria > Actinomycetota > Actinomycetes > JAVEEB01 > JAVEEB01 > JAVEEB01. The sequence goes on along the minus strand of CAXSDE010000017.1, from coordinate 19,926 downwards.
CTCGAAGGCGACGCGACCGGCCGCGCGCGGGGCCGCGACCGACAGCGCGTTGATGCCGACGCGGATCAGCGTCAGTCGGCGGCTCATGTGCCCAGCATGATGCCGGCGGAGCGGGCGCGGCATCCCGACCGCCTGCGGCCGTCAGGTGCGGGCGCGGACCCGCCGGTCCGCCACCCGACCCAGCGACGGGGCGGCCATCGCCGGCACCGGGTCATCTGCAGGGTCGACGGGGAGGGCGGGGAGGGTGCGGATGAGCGCGGTCAGGCCCGCAACCGTGATCGCAAGTCCGAGGAACAGGGCCAACGACCAGCCCGGTCGGGTCGCGTCACCCAGCAGCAGCACTCCGATGCCCGCCGGCAGGATCGTGTCGAGCGATACGACGATCGCCATCGCCTCGGTCACGGTGCCCGATCGCAACGCGCGGCCGAAGAAGAACAGGGCCACGAGCAGGTAGCCGGCCGCGGCGAGCGCGGCCGGCTCCAGCACGGTGAGCCACGCGTTGCCGGGGACGTGCAGCACCCGCAAGCTGACACCCATGCCGGCGTACGCGAGGCCGGCGAGAGCCGCCTCCCGCACGTGCGGCGCCACCCGCGCCCGTGACAGCACCATGCCCGCGCCGAGCAGCACCGGCAGGCCGAGGCCCAGAAGCAGAGCAGCGCCGGGCCCGACCGTCTCGCTGGGGCCGGGGGCCGCCGCGGACCCCAGCAGGACCAGCCCGGCGACCACCGCCACGATCGACGGCAGAGTCCCGCGCCGGGTCTCGCGCGGGAAGAGGTAGGCCGAGCCGATGGCCGTGATGACGAGACTGGAAGCAGCGCCGGCCTGGACGACGAACAACGGCAGCGTCCGCAGCGCCACCGCGATCAACGCGACGGCGACGAGGTCGAGGACGGTGCCCAGCACGTACTGCCAACTGCGCAGGAAGCCGAGCGCCGCGCGGCCCACGGACATCCCAGGCGGTGCCTGGCGCGCGCCGGTCGCCTGCAGCAGCGAGCTCGACCCGTAGGCCAGGATCGCCGCCACGAGGCACACCCAGGACCTCACGCGCGCGTCATGAGCCGACGTGCACGTCGTGCGGGGACAGGAAGCCGTTGAAGGCAGACACGTAACTTATGCTGTACGCCCCGGCCGAGCCGATGTAGACGCGGTCCCCTTCGGCGATGGTGTCCGGCAGGTCGGCCTCGACGAGGATCGTGTCGCTGGAGTCGCAGGTCGGCCCGGTCAGCGTGCAGTGCAGGCGACCCGCGGTCCGATCGTCGGGGCGCGATGTCCGCAACGGGAACGGCCAACGACCGGCCGTCTGCGCGGCTTCCATCAAGCCGTTGTAGGCACCGACGTCGAGGTAGACCCACATGCGCCCGGCCCGGCGCTCACAGCCGATCACGCTCGCCACGAGCACGGCACTGTCAGCGACGAGCCCGCGCCCGGGTTCCGCGACGATCCGCGAGACACCGACAGGCAGGCGGTCGATCGCGGCGAGCGTCGCTGCCGCGATTTCCTCGATCGTCGGCACATCGGGGCCGACGGTCGCGGGAAAGCCGCCGCCGATGTCGAGCAATTCGAGGCGGATGCCGCGCTCATCGAGTTCGGTGAGGACCTCCCCGCACTGGTCGACGGCGCGCGCCCATGCGGTCGGGTCGGTCGACTGTGAACCGACGTGAAAAGTGAGCCCCGCCGGCACGAGCCCGAGCGAGGGCGCCTGCGACAGCAGCCGGAACGCCACCTCCGGCTCGGCGCCGAACTTGGCCGACAAGGGGAACTTGCTGCCCCCGTCGTCCACGCGGATCCGCGCGAGGACCGCGCTCCCGGGCGCGTGCAGTGCAATCTTGCGCAGTTCCTGCGGCCCGTCGACGACGTAGTAGCGCAGCCCGGCCGCCGCCACGGATCGCAATTGCGCCGCGGGTCGGACCGGATTGGAGTGAAGGACGTCCGATGCGGACGCGCCGGCAGTCATCGCGAGGGTCAGCTCGTGGGACGACGCCACCTCGAAGCCGGCGCCCACCTCGTGCAGGGCACGCAGGACGCGGGGCGAGGGATTGCACTTCACGGCATAGTGCAGAGCCACCCGGCCACGGAAGGCGACGACGAATTGATGATAGCGAGCCTGGATGCTGTCGACGTCGGTCACCAGGAAAGGCGTGGCCATCCCCATGTGGTTGAGCAACTCAGGTGCGAGCGCCGCCGGCCAGCCCGGGGGCAGGGCGGCCTGCGTCCGCCCGGGGGCATTGTCGTGGTCCACCAGAACGCCTGGCACACATCCTCCGACCGACGAGACACGAGGCGGAGCTGTGCCCCGCCCGGAATGCATCGGCCGACGCGGGCCATAGATGAAGGGCAAGATCTCAGGATGAGCGCACATTGATCCGTTTGGACCTTTAGGCCGAACGGGTGGTGGCCGACTGGACATCATGGTCATCTCCGCGCGCCCACCCGTCACGCGTGTCACGGGGGTCAGGACGGCGCTCGCCGCTGTCCTCGCCGTCTTCGCGGCGGCGACGCTCATGGGCGGCCTAGGGCCCGTGAGCGCCGGCGTCGTGAGCAACGCGCTTCTCATCGCCCTGCCGATCGCCGCTGCCAGTTGCTGCGCCTTCCGCGCAGTCACCGAGGCGGGTCGCCGTCGGCACTCGTGGGCACTGATCGCGGCTGCGACGCTGTCGTGGGGGATCGGGCAGAGCATCTGGACGTTCTACGAGCAGATCCTGCACAAGGAGGTGCCGTTCCCGTCGGCCGCCGACGTCGGCTACCTCGGCTTCATCCCGCTCGTGCTGCTCGGACTGCTCCTCATGCCGTACGCCGAGCTCACGGTGGCGACCCGCATGCGGATGCTGCTCGACGGTCTCGTGATCGGCGTCGCGATCCTGCTCGTGTCGTGGGAGCTCATCCTCCAACCCACGCTCGACGGCGCGAGCGACAGCACGCTCGCGCAGGCCATCAGTGTCGCCTACCCGGTGGGCGACTCGGTCGCCATCACCCTGGCGCTCGTCATCGTCGCCCGCGCCCGGCACGGCAGCGAAGTGCGCATGCTCACGATCCTGACGCTGGCGGCGGGCACCATGGCGTTCGGGGTCGGCGACACCGGCTTCCTCGTGCAGACCCAGAACGGCGTCTACGCATCCGGCAACGTGATCGACCTCGGCTGGGCCGCCGGCTTCACACTCATCGCGATCGCCTCCACCATCGGCGGCAGCACGATCAGCGGCACCCCGTCGCGCCACACGCAGCGGCTGAGTGTGCTCGCCCCCTACGGCGCCGTGGTCGTCGGACTCGTCGTGATCGGTCTCCGCCTGTCGACGGGCACACCTCCCGACCTGTTCAGCATCAGCCTCCTTGTCGGCGAGCTGGCTCTCGTCGTCGCTCGTCAGGTGCTGACGATGCTCGAGAACGACTCGCTGACGCGCAACCTCGAGCACCGGGTCGAGGAACGCACCGAGCAGCTGGCGTCGCGCGAGCGCTGGTTCGCCTCACTGGTGCACAACTCGTCCGACATCGTGCTCGTGCTCGACCCGGCGGGTGTCATTTCCTTCCAGACCCCCTCAGCGGAACGGGTCCTGGGCTATGGCCCGGCAGCCCTGCACGAACGGCACGTGTCCTCGCTCATCGCCCCCGAGAACGAGCAACACGTCAGCGAGGTCCTCGCGCGGCTGAGGGATGAGCCCGCCGGGACGGCGACGCTCGAAGTGGGCGTGCGACACACGGACGGCGATACACGCATCACCGAGACGACCATCACGTCCCTCCTGCACGACCCGGCCATCGGCGGCTTCGTCGTGACGATCCGCGACGTCACCGAGCGGCGCCGCCTCGAACAGCAGCTCACCCACCAGGCATTCCACGACGAGCTGACCGGCCTGGCCAACAAGGCGTTGTTCGCCGACCGGGTGACGCGCGCCCTCGCCGCCTGCGCGCGCACCGCGGCGCCACTGGCCGTCATCTTCATCGACCTCGACTCGTTCAAGAGCGTCAACGACTCACTCGGCCACGGCTGCGGCGACGAGCTGCTCAGTCAGGTCGCCGGGCGTCTCGCGCGTTGCGTCCGGCCGGGGGACACCGTCGCCCGGTTCGGTGGCGACGAGTTCGCCGTCCTGGTCGAGTCGATGACCTCCGAGGACGAGGCGCTCGATGTCGCGCGCCGCTTCCGGACGGCGCTGCACGGCGGCTTCCCGATCGGTGGCCGCGATGTCCTTGTCCGGGCGTCGATGGGTGTGGCCGTCAACCGCACCGGCCTGGAGGACGTCGAGGAGATGCTGCGCAATGCCGACCTCGCGATGTATCAGGCGAAGGCCAAGCGCGAAGGTGGCTATCAGGTCTACGAACCGGCGATGCACACGTCAGCCATGACACGCCTCGAGCTCGAGAACGACCTGCGCCGCGCTCTGCGCCGCGGCGAGTTCCACCTCGACTATCAGCCGACGATCGAGCTGGTCTCGGGCAGGCTCACCGGCGTCGAGGCCTTACTGCGTTGGGAACATCCCGAGCGCGGTGACGTGCCGCCGCTCGAATTCATCACGACCGCGGAAGACATCGGCCTCATCAACGAGATTGGCGCCTGGGTCATCGACGAGGCATGCAGGCAGGCCGCGATCTGGCGCGTCCTGCACGACGAGCCGTTCAACGTCGCCGTCAACATCTCCGGTCGTCAACTCAATCCCGCACTCATCGGCCAGATCACGGCGGCCCTCGACACGCACGGTGTCGCCGCCGACTCGCTGACCCTCGAAATGACCGAGAGCGTCCTCATCCATCACACGGAGGAGGTGCTCACACTGCTCGGCGAGCTGCGCGCCATGGGCATCAAGATTGCGATCGATGACTTCGGCACCGGCTATTCGTCGCTGTCCTACCTGTCGAGGATGCCGGTCGACGTCCTGAAACTCGACCGGTCCTTCGTCGAGCAGGTCGCCACCGGCACGCAGTCCACGGAGCTGACCCGCACGATCGTCGCGCTGGCCCGCACCTTGCGGTTGTCGACCGTTGCGGAAGGCATCGAGCAGGACGACCAACTCGGCGAACTCATGGGTATGGGTTGCTCGCATGGGCAGGGTTTTCTCTTCTCACGTCCGGTGAGTGGCAGCACCATCTCCGGCATGCTGGAGCAGTCATCGGGTGTGCCGCTCCCGCGGCCGGTCCTGCTGCCTGTCCTGATCAACCCGACGCCCTGACGGCGCTGTGCACCCGGGCCACCACCGTGGCTCACGTGCACGATGCGGAGCGCCACTTCGCGTACGACGCGGGCGTGGGGACCTGCCAGCCACCAGCCGAGAGCACCTGCCAGCGGGCAGCCGAGGACGGGTAACGGGTGCGGGAGACCCGCCCTGGCGGCCGGTGGTTCGCCGGCGGCGGCGCCGCGGCGGGTGCCCAAATCAGCCGGCCACCGGCTACCTCCTCGTGCGGTGCCCATATTCACTGACCGACTACTCCGGGCTCGTCGTCTCGGCGGTCGCGGAAGCCAGACGAGGCCAATGGCCGCCAGCTGATCCTGGAGGCCCGGCGAGGCGTTGCAGACCAGCGACGCACTCGCGACTCTCGTGCAGCGTCAGGCCTTCGCAAGCGGTGACGGGCTCGGCGGGGCAGGCGATCACCGTCAACCCAGGGACCACGCGGTGGGTCGCACAGGCCGCTCGACCAGAACGCGGACAGCGTCTCGCGCACGTTCGACGTCAGCGAGAGCGGCCAGTTCTGCACGTACACACTGCCCGGCAAGTCGGTGGCGATCTTCACCTGGACTCCGGGTGCGAGGTCGTTGACACGACGACGCCGACCGTGCCGACGAACATGGTCATCAGCGGGACCACCTGACCGCATCCACGGCCTGCAGCTACACCGTCGCCGCGTTCGACGCGGCGGGCAACGTCTCGGCGCAATCGAGCGCCGTGTCCGGGACGGCCAGTGCCGCCGGCACTACCGGGGCGATCGACCCGACCAAGTGGTAGCAGGTCGTCATCGTCAACAGCGACACGTGCGTCGACGCGGCCGGCGGCGGCACCGGCAACGGGACCCCCGTCACCCACACCGGCGCATGAGGCTCACCGCAGAGCAGCGGTGAGCTTCTCCTGGACCCAAGCGAGTGCCTCGGAGACAGAGTCGAACGTGCCACTCTGCTGCTCCGCCTCTTGGCCGAGGCGCTTCGACTGAAGCTTGCCGACCATCGACGCAACGACCATCGCCTTTGCGTCGCAACCCGCCTGGACATTGGCGATCATTATGCGCTTGATGACTGCTTGCGCCGGCACGTCGAGGACCCCGCTGTCGCGCATGTCCACAACGAGGCCCCACGGCCGCCCGGGGTGCGGCCTGCTGGCGTAGTGAGACGGCAGTGCGACCTCGAGCTCTTCCGCCTCCACCAGGGTCAGCCTGTGCAGCATGGTGAGCACCGCAACATCGTCGGTCCACTCCCAGGTGTAGCAGTTCGTCATGATCATTCCTCCGTCAGTGCGCAGTCACGTGAGTGCTTCTCCTTCAGAGGTCGGCAAAGTCCCTCCCCGCCTTAACTTCGATTGCGGGTTGAGGCAGCTCAGGACGGTCGGAAATGGCGAGTCCGGCGTACCGATTTCCAAAGGACGGCGTCGCGGGACGGCATCGGTCGCCATGCCCTCGCAGTGTTGACCATGGCGGCGTAACCGCACCGTGAGGATCCAGTTCAGGTGCGCGGGCAGTCCCGCTACCGCGTCGCGGAGTTGTCGCCCTCCCTGTTCAACGCTGGATCGGCCACGCTGGAGGCGAACGCAACACCGCTATCCGGTGCACACCGGCGGTGTGCATGCAGCCGCCTGCGCAACGCGATCGACATCAGCAAGCTCTGAGGGCCGGCAATGCCACGACGCCCCGGTTGCGCGGCGTGGCACAACGCCCCGGCGGGGTGTGCGTCCGCGCACGCCGACGTCAGCGAACATCCCGTCATGACCTCGCCCCGCCGTGCCCGCGCCGACGTGCTCCGTGGCGGGCTCGCCGCGCTCGCCCTCGCTTCGTGTTCGGCGCACCCCGCCGTCGTTGCGGCGTCCACCACTGGCTCGCCGGTCCCCGCACCACGTACGACGCCATCCACATCATCGGCCACACCATCGGCCACACCGTCAGCGACGCCGACCGTCACCCGCAGCCCCTCCCCGACCACCACCCGGCCCGCACGGCCAGTCACCGTGGCCTACGGCAGCGACCCGAGCCAGGTCGCCGACCTCTACCTCCCGCCGGGCACCGGCAAGGTCCCCGTCGTCGTCGTCATCCACGGCGGCTACTGGCAGAAGGACTACGGCAAGTCCCTCGGCGCCCCGCTCGCGGAGCAACTGGCGCGCGAGGGCGTCGCGGCGTGGAACATCGAGTACCGCCGGGTCGGCAACGGCGGCGGCTGGCCGGGGACGCTCGACGACGTGGGTGCGGCCGTCGACGCCCTGGCGGGGAAGGGGCAGGCCGCGGCGGGTGGGCGCCTCGACCTCACCCGGGTCGTGACGCTCGGCCATTCCGCGGGCGGCATGCTGGCGGTCTGGGCAGCGGACCGGCCGCACCTGCCGACAGGTGCCCCCGGCGCGCGACCGACGGTGCGTGTCATCGGGGCGGTGTCGCAGGCGGGCGTCCTCGACCTGCGCGCCGCGGCAGCCGACGGTCTCGGCGGCGGCGCCGTCCCGTCACTGCTCGGCGGTGAGCCGGCGCAGTTTCCCGCGCGCTACGCAGCGGCGGATCCCGCGGCGCTCGTCCCGGCGGGTGTGCCGGTCATCCTCGTGCACGGCACCTTGGACACGGTGGTGCCCATGGACCAGAGTGAGGCGTACGTCGCTGCGGCTCGACGCGCGGGCGAGCACGTGAAGCTGGTGCGCATAGCCGATGCCGACCACTTCGCGCTCATCGATCCCGACCAACCCGCCGGCCGGGCGTCACTCGACGCCGCACACGAAATCCTCAATCAGGGCTGAGCGATCAGCGATATCTGCCGGTCGAGACCGGCAGCGCCTGCATGGCCCAGGTCTCCGGGTGGCGGGCGGTGTCGTCGATGACATCGAGCTCGTCCTGGCTGAGCACCCGGGCGTGCGACTCGATCCACGACAGCAGCCGCGTGCGGTTGGTGACGTGGACACCGCCGTTGTCGCCCTCGACGGTCAACCGCAATGCGTCGACGACGACGACGACCGGCTGCACATGCACCTCGAACTCGCAGCGGGTCGAGAGCATCCGCGCCGCCCGGCCGGCGACGAAGGACGCGTCGTGGATCCAGTCCTGCCGGTCGCCATCGACGATGATGGTCGACCCCTTCGCCCACACGTGGCTCGCGCGCTCACGGAAGACGGACAGTGCGAAGACCCCGCCCGCACCGATCACAAGGTGGTCGATGTTGCAGCCGGCCGTGCCGATCGGGATCGCCGAGACGGTGCGCCAGCCGGCGGCTTCCAGCAGCCGCAGCCGCGCAGTGACCAGATGCCCCGACTGCGCCCGCAGATCGACGTCGCGCTGCTCGGCGGCCGCGATGACACGCGCGCGGAGGGCGTTCGGCCGGTTGTCCGTCACCACGGGAATCCAGCCGGACTTCGCGTCCCGCAGATCCACCCTCGATGAGCGCTGCGCCGCCGCCGCCGCCGCGACCGCCGACTGCACCGGCTGATCCGCATGTCGGGCGGCCGCCGGCTGCGGCGGCTGGGAGCGCCACCGCTCGACGGCCCGCTCGAAGGCGGCCAGTTGGCTCGAGTCCGGCAGGTCGACGGTGCCGCTCTCCAGGTCGAGGCTGCCGACGAGGTCGCCGTCCTCGGTGCGCACGTAGAGACGTTCCGGACCGAACTTGTTCCAGTGCCGGACGGCCAACTCGCTCATCTGCGTCCCCCGGCCCGATCGATTGCTGACCGTGTAGTTGTCGGCGCCCCATCGGCGCGACGCGCAGAGCCGCCAGGGTGAATCCGTCCGCCGCTTGCGCTACAGAGGCGTAACACGGCTCTGCGAGGATGGGCACGTGTCGACGTACCCCCTCTTCCTGCGCCTCGACGGCCGCCGCGTCGTCGTCGTCGGCGGCGGACAGGTCGCCGCCCGCCGGCTCGGCGCGCTGCGCGAGGCGGGGGCCGACATCACGGTCATCGCGCCGTACGTCGAGGCGGCGATCAGCGGCGTCACGGAGATCAAGCGGCTGTACGACGGGCCGGCAGACCTGGCCGGCGCCTGGCTCGTGCACGCCTGCACCGACTCCCCCGAGACCAATGCACGGGTGGCTGCCGACGCGGAGGCCGCGGGCATCTGGTGCGTGCGCGCCGACGATGCCGCGGTGTCTGCGGCGCACGTCCCGGCCGTGGCGCGCTCCGGGGACGTGGCGATCGCGATCAGCGCCGGGGATCCGGGTCGGTCGATCGCCCTCAAGGCCGCCATCTCCGCCCTCCTCGACACCGGCGCCCTGACCGCCCGCCCGACGCGAAACCTCAACCAGGGTTGGGTCGCGCTCGTCGGCGGCGGGCCCGGGGACCCCGGCCTTCTCACGGTGCAGGGCCGAAGGCTGCTGTCGGAGGCCGACGTCGTCGTGATCGACCGGCTCGCCCCCCGGGCGCTGATCGACGCGCTCGACCCCGCCGTCGAGATCGTCGATGCCGGAAAGGCCGCCCACGCGCATAACCTGACGCAGGAGCAGATCAACGCGGTCCTCGTCGACCGGGCGAAGGCCGGCAAACGGGTCGTGCGGCTCAAGGGCGGCGACCCCTTCGTCTTCGGCCGTGGCGGTGAGGAGGCCCTCGCCTGCGTGCAGGCCGGCGTGCCGTTCCTCGTCGTGCCGGGTGTCACGTCGGCGATCTCGGTGCCGGCCCTCGCCGGCATCCCGGTCACCCACCGGGGGCTCGCGCAGGACTTCACCGTCGTCTCCGCCCACCTCGACCCGACGCACGCAGGCGTCACGGTCGACTGGCAGGCCCTCGCCAACTCCCGCGGCACCATTGTGCTGCTCATGGCGGTCGAACGCCTCGACAAGATAGCGGCCGAGCTGGTCTCCCGCGGCCGGTCGCCGGAAACGCCGGTCGCGATCATCCAGAGCGGCTCGACCGAGGCGCAACGCGTGGTCGTCGGCGACCTCGGCTCGATCGCGGACCTTGCCGATCGCGACGACGTGCAGCCGCCGTGCATCGTGGTCATCGGCGACGTGGTCAAGCTCCGCGAGCAACTCGGGCCAGGGGCATGAGTCTCCCGCTGCTGCTCGCGGTTCACGGGTCGCGCGACCCCGCGTCCGCGGCCATGACGGAGCGGATCGCAACCGGTGTCCAGGCTCTGCTCGGCGTCGATGTGCACATCGGCTACGTCGACAACTCCGCGCCCTCCCTGGCCCACGCGTTCGCCGACCTGGCCGCGGCGGGCGTCACGGGTCTGGTCGTCGTACCGACCCTCCTCATCGCTGCTTCCCACTCCAAGGGCGACGTGCCCGGCTCGATCCAGGCGGCGCGGCTCGCGCACCCCCAACTGCGGATCTCCTACGGCCGGCCGCTGTGGCCCGATGCGCGCATCGTCGAGGCGATCGACGCGCGGCTCGCGGAGGCCGGGATCGGCGCGGGTGATTCGGTCGTGATCGCGTCGGCCGGGGCCGCCGACCCCGACGCCAACGCGGAGCTGGCGAAGGTCGCGCGGCTGCTGTGGGAGGGCCGGTCGTACGAGGATGTCGTGCCCGCCTATGCCTCCGCCACCACTCCCACCCCGGCGCAGGCGGTGCGCCGGATGCTCGTCGGCGGCGCGTCGCGGGTGGCGGTCGTGCCGTTCTTCCTGTCGCCGGGCAACTTCCAGATCGCCGTCGACGAGGAGTCGCGCGACGCCGGGGCTGCCGTCGTCACCGAGGTGCTGGGCGACTCGCCGCTGGTGCTGGCGACCGTCGCCGACCGCTACCGCGAGGCCCTCGCCGGCGACATCCGGATGAATTGCGACCTCTGCCAATACCGGGTGCCGTTCCCCGGCCGGGATCGCCGTGTCGGCGCGGTGCAGCGCCCGCACGCGCATCCGGCGGACCAGTAGGGCCTACGCGGTCAGTTCCTCACCGAGGTAGGCGGCACGGACGCGGTCGTCGGACAGCAGCTGTGCGCCCGTGCCCTCGAGCACGATCGAGCCCGTCTCCATCACATAGCCGCGACTCGCGAGGCCGAGGGCCTGCGCCGCATTCTGTTCGACGAGGACGACCGTCACGCCGCCCGCGTTGATGCGCCGCACGATGCCGAAGATGGTCTCGACGATCATCGGGGCGAGGCCCATCGACGGTTCGTCGAGCAGCAGCAACCGCGGCTTGCCCATGAGCGCCCGGCCGATCGCCAGCATCTGCTGCTCGCCGCCCGACAGTGTGCCGGCCTGCTGCTTGATGCGTTCCTGCAGTCGGGGAAACAACTCCATCACCATGTCGAAGTCGGCCGCGTCCGGGTGCTTGAAGCGGAACGCGCCCATGTCGAGGTTCTCCGCGATGGTCATCCGCGGAAAGACGTGGCGGCCCTCGGGGACGTGACAGATCCCGCGCTCGACGAGCCGGTGAGCGGGAACGCCGTCGATGCGCTCGCCCTCGAAGGTGATCGTCCCGTACGTCGGTCGCAGCATCCCGGAGATGGTGCGCTGTGTCGTCGTCTTGCCGGCGCCGTTGGCACCGAGGAGCGCGACGATCTCGCCGGCGTTCGCGGCGAACGACACCCCTTTGAGGGCACGGATCGCGCCGTACCGCACCTCGATGTCGTCGACCTGCAGCATCACCTCGCTCATTCGCTGCTCCCTTCGCCCGACAGCGGATCCGCGGTGCCGTCGATGAGGTGGATGTCGGGCGCCGAAGCGGCCGTGTCGGCGGCGGCCTCCGCGGTGGTGCCGAGGTAGGCCGCGACGACGACCGGGTCCCGCTGGATTGCAGCAGGTGCGCCTTCGGCGATCTTCTGGCCGAAGTTGAGGACGACGATGCGGTGCGCGACCGACATGACGAGCTTCATGTCGTGCTCGATGAGCAGCACACTGACCCCGCGGTCGACGTTGATGCGCTGGATCAGCTGTGCGAGCTCGCGTTTCTCGACAGGATTGGTCCCCGCGGCCGGCTCGTCGAGCAGCAGGACGCCGGGGTCGGTCCCGAGCGCCCGAGCGATCTCCAGCCGGCGCTGCTCGCCGTACGGTAGCGACCCGGCCAGCTCGTTGGCACGACCGGCCATGCCCACCTCGTCCAGCAGGGCGTACGCCGACGTGGTGCTCTCGCGCTGCTCGCGGCGTTGGCGGGGCATCCCGAACATCGCGGCCAGCGGGCCCGACTTCTGCCGGGCCTCGATGCCGACCTGCACATTCTCGAGGGCGGTCAGCGCCGGGAAGAGCCGGATGTTCTGGAACGTGCGGCCGACGCCGAGGTGGTTGACGACGTGCGTCTTCTTGCCGAGCACGCTCTGCGGCGGGTCGCCGGGGCGACCGGACAGCAGGACAACGCCGTCCTGCGGGGTGTAGACGCCGGTCAAGGAGTTGAACAGCGATGTCTTGCCCGCTCCGTTGGGGCCGATCACCGCGAGGATCTCGCCCCGGAACATCTGCAGCGACACGTCGTTGAGACTCGTGACGCCACCGAAGCGCAACGTGATGTGCTGCACGTCGAACACGACGTCCCGTTCCCGTTCACGGCCAGATGGTGCGTCGCCGCTGGGATCGACGGTCGTCATGTCGCTCACAGCCCCTCGCTCGCGGGAACGGCGCGTGTCTCAGCCGATGCCGGCTGCCCGAGTCCGGTCAGTTCGGACTTGCGGCGGCGCGCGGGCACGAGACCTGCAGGCCGGAAGATCATCATGAGCAGCACGAGCGCGCCGATCCACATTTGCCGGTCGTTGGCGGGCACCTGGTCCTTGAGGAACTCCGGCAGCCACGTGAGGACAGCGGCCCCGGCGATCGCTCCGGGCAGCGAGCCCATGCCGCCGAACACGACGTACGCGACGACGAGGATCGAGTTGTTGAGGACGAAGTTGTCGGGGTTGAAATAGCCGATCTGACTGGCGAAGAACACGCCCGCGACGCCGGATGTCGAGGCACCGATCGCGAATGCCATCAGCTTCACCCGCGTCGTGTTGACCCCACTCGCCTGCGCGGCGACCTCGTCCTCGCGGATTGCGGCCCACGCGCGGCCGAGTCTGGATCCCTCGAGCCGGTAGAACAGGGTCACCACGAGAATGATCAGCACCAGCAGCAGATACCAGTATTGCAAGTTGTTGAGTCCCCACTGGATATGCAGGGGTCCCAGCCTGATCGCCGGGTGTGCCACTGCGGGCGACGGGCCGCCCATGGCGTTGGTGATGGTGGGGGTGTTGATGGCGGTGAGGCGGATGATCTCGCCGAAGCCGAGCGTGACGATCGCAAGATAGTCCCCGCGCAGTCGCAGCGTCGGTGCCCCGAGGGCGAGGCCGGCCAGCAAGCAGATGACGATCGCGAACGGGATGGCCAGCAGCGGCGACATGTGCAGCCACGACGGCGGTTTGTGCGGCAACGACCCGACCAGGTAAGCCGTCGTGTAGGAGCCAATCGCGTAGAAGGCGATGAAGCCGAGGTCGAGCAGACCCGCCCAGCCGACGACGACGTTGAGGCCGATGGCCAGCAGGACATACACGCCGATCTCGCTGACGAGCACCTTCTGCCAGAACTCGGTCATCGTCGGCGGGAAGAACAGCGCGAGGATCAGCCCCACGAGCAGGACCGTCTTCGTCGTGCCCGACGCAGACCGCAGCGACAGCCCGACGGGCGTCTCGGACTCCCCGGCCTTGGGCACGGTGACACCGTCCGGGCGGGTGCCCGTCCGTGGATCCCGCGCACGCATTCCCGTCAACGCGATGGAGCAGCCGGCGGCCAGGAACGACATGGCGGCGCAGGCGACCCACCCGCCGATGCCGAGGTTCTGCCAGGGACCGCTGGCCTGGTCGACCCCGGCTTGCGCGCCGACCTTGCTGATGTCGTACAGGGTCGCGAGGGTGAGCAGGACACCGACGACGCCCGTGGCGAGCCCCACGCGACACGCCGTCGCGTTGCGGCGCACCGTGCCGAACACGGCGAGAATCGCCGTTCCCGTCACCATCACCCAGCCCAGCCACGCAAGGTAATTGTCGGTCAGAGCGGTGATGCCGTTGCCCCCGAACAGGCCTGGCAAGCCGACGAAGTTGGTGTTGCGGCTGTGCGGTGCAAACCAGGCCGCGACCGTGAGCGCGAGCAGGGACACGACGACGCCGACCGCGGCCAGCGGGAAACCGGGCCGCCAGTTCAGTGCCCTGTCGACGGACTTGCGAGCGGACGCGACCTGTTCGTGGGACAGCGCCGCCGAGCCGCAGCCGGTGGCAATCACGAGGTAGCCCAGCAGCGTGACGAACGCACCGAACGAGTGATCGCGGTGGTTGGCGAAGGTGATGACCTCTTCGTGGGCCAGGAAAGCGATGATTCCGCTGGCGACGGCCAGCCCGCCGACGAGCCACGCCAGCGGCCGAAGCCGCCGCGCGATGGCGTAGCCGGCGAGGATCAGCACGACGGCCAACACGGACCAATGCAGCGGCCCGAAGAAGGCGCGCGTGAGCGCCGACAGGCCGGCCGTATTGGTCGCAGCGCTCGCAACAGCCCCGAACCGTCCGGTGCCGAGTTGGTCATCCCAGCGCAGGAGCGTCATCCCGGCCACGACGGTGAGGACGCCGCCGGCGAGACCAGCGGCGCCCGGTCGCGTGAAATACGGAGTGATGCGCGGCCAGAACGTGATGAGCAACCACGCGAGCACGCCGAGCAGCAGGAAGACGATCACGCGCGGGGCCAGCACCGCCTGCCGGAAGGCGTAGCCGTAGTCCTCCTGCACGCCCTCCTGCGGGCCGATCATGATCGCGGCGACGAGCGCACCGGCAAGGCAGGCGATGAGACGCCGGAAGAGTGGCGAGGAGAAGAAGGCGCGGTTCATGCGGCCCGCCCCAGCCGCTCACCGAGGATCCCGGTGGGCCGGAAGATGAGCACCATCACGAGCACAAGGAACGCAACGACGTCCGTCCACTGGATGCCGATGAATGGCAGCGGCGGTACGAGTGCCTCCACCAGCCCCAACGTCAGGCCGCCGAACATGGCGCCGCGGATGTTGCCGATGCCGCCGAGCACCGCGGCGGCGAACGCCTTGGTCCCCTGGTCGAAGCCGATCGTGTTGGAAAACGAGAACGCCGTGCCGAACAGGAAACCGGCCGCGCCGGCGAGGGCGCCGCCGATGACGAATGTGCGCGAGATGGTGCGGTCGATGTCGATGCCCATGAGCGCTGCCGTCGGCGCATCCTCAGCGACGGCCCGCACGCTGCGGCCCAGCTTCGTCTTCGCAACCAGTCGGTCCAGGAACAGCATCATCAGCACCGCCGAGACGATGATGACGAGCTGGAAGACCTGGACACGGGCGTTGCCGATGCGAAACAGCGTGTGCGTCTGGTCGAAGTAGTGCGGGAAAGCGTTGCCGTGGAAGCGATTGAACAGCTTGCCGGCCAGCTGGGACAGGAAGAATGACGCGCCGATGGCGCTGATGAGGAACGCCAGTTTGGGCGCCCCACGTTTTCTGAGTGGCCGGTAGGCCACCCGTTCCAAGGTCCAGGCGACGCAAGCGCCGGTCACGGCCCCGCTGACCAGGCCCAGCATGATGACCAGTGGCACCTGCCAATGCGGGACGCCCGCCCCGTTCCCGACGACGGAGTGCACGACGATGAAGCTGCCGAACGCCCCGGACATGAAGACCTCGCTGTGCGCAAAGTTGAGCAGCTGCAGCACGCCGTACACGAGCGTGTAGCCGAGGGCGATCAGGGCGTACATCGAGCCGCGTGTGAGGCCCAGCACGATGTACGACGGGATCTCGTTGATGTACTGCAAGCAGCGACCCTCCACGGCCGGTAGCGAAACGGAATCTGCTGGGCGTCGTCCCTCGCGTGCTGCGAGCGAGGGGCGTCCCGACCGCGGTCGGGACGCCCCTCATCACCTCTTCGAGTGCTCTCAGCTCGCCTGCGAAATGTCGCCGATGCCGCTGATCTTGCCGTTCTCTTCCTTGTAGAGGTTGACGACCTGCTGCGCGACTTCACCGCTCGGCAAGAACTTCACCTGCGTGGTGATGCCCTTGTAGTCGACGGCGTTGACCGCGTCGAAGACCGACTTGCGCGTCGGGTTGGCCCCCGCCGCCTTGATCGCCGTGAGCAGGGCGTTCGTCGCGTCGTAGGCCTCCGGGGAGTACGTCGACGGGTCCGTGTTGAACTTCGCCTTGTACGCCGTAAAGAAGTCCTTCGCGGCCGGTGCCGTCGTCGCATCTTGGCAACCACAGGAGAACAGCCAGCCGTTGCCGGCCTCGCCTGCTGAGGTGACGAACACACTTGACTTGCCGCCGTTGCCGGTCATGGTGATTCCGGCGTATCCGGTCGCCTTCAGCGCCTTGGCGAGCTGCCCGGCCTGCGCGTCGTAGCCACCATAGAACACGGCGTCGTCCTTCGAGGCGGTGACCTTCTGCGCGATGACGCTGTAGTCGGTCGTCTTGGCATCGACGCCCTGGCGCTCGGTGGCGACGCCCTTGGCCTTGAGCTCGGCCTCGACCGCGTCGGCGGCGCCCTTGCCGTAGTCGGACAGGTCATCGATGACGAAGACCTTCTTGCTGGTGGTCGCCTTCTTTGCGAGGTAGTCGCCCGCCTGCTTGCCCTCGATCGAGTCCGGCGGAACGATGCGGTGGAACGACTTGAAGCCGAGCGTGGTCAGTGTCGCGTTCGTGGCCGACGGGCTGACCAGCACGAGGTTGGCACCGTCGTACGACGGCGCGACAGCCTTCGACGCGCCGGAGAAGGACGGGCCGATGACGCCGAGAATGGCCGCGTCCTGCTGGAGCGCCGTGGCCGCGGCGGGCGCCTTGGCCGGGTCGCCGACATCGTCCTGCTTCACCAGCTCGACCTTGAAGCCGTAGGTGTTCTTGTCATTCGCCTGCTGCACGGCAAGCTCGACGCCGTTCGCCTCGTTGATGCCGAGCTGTGCGTTGTCGCCCGACAGCGGGCCTTCGAAGCCAATCTTGATCGTGGCGCCGGTCGCGGCCCCACTGGACGCCCCTCCGGTGCCGGTGGCGAGTCCAGTGCCGGTGCTCTTCGACGCGCATCCAGTAAGAGCGAGGAGCCCGGCCAGTCCCACTGCACCGACGCGGACAAGCGATCGGGATTCCATCAAAGTTCCTCCAGAGCAGAAGTGACGTTCACTGTGAGTGTCGCGATGCTCTCACGCGGCCCCACGGCACGGGTGAGTGCCGACGGTCCGCGTGAGAGCGGCAACCGTTCTACGCAGTCTCCCCCCGTTGCGTCGTCGCGGCGATGACCAATACGTATCGCTCGTGTAACGGATCGCCGCGGGAGCCGGGAGAGGGACCCTTGACTTGGTGGCGTTCATGCCACCGCCTGCCGATGGAATTGTCAACGACCGCGCCGGGGCGGCGCGATTCCGGCACGATGCGGCCACCTGTTGCAGGCGTGACACTCAGGGGTCGAGCGTTGTCGGCGCCTTGGCGCGGATCGAGACACCATGCTGGTTGTCGCGGAGGGAGTAGGACGAGGTGGATGCACTGGCACCCAGCGCTGCTCGCGTTGGGCTGCTGCAGATTTGCGGCGCCGGCGTGCTCTGGGGCAGCGGCGGCCTGGTCGTCACCGTCCTGCACCGACGCGTCGGACTAGGGGCGATGACCGTCAGCGCGTGGCGGATGCTGCTGGCGGCAGTTGCACTCCTGTGCTTTGCGGCCCTTACGCGTCGAATCAGCGGTTCAGCGGCGACTCTTCGTGCTCATCCAGCACTCGTGGTCTGCGTAGGCTGCGGCACGGCCCTCTATCAAGGCCTGTATTTCGTCTCCGTCCTCCTGGTAGGAGTGAGCGTGTCGACGGTCGTCTCCCTCGGCCTCGCACCCATCCTGGCCACCATCTGGGAGCACGGTCGAGCCAGGACACCACCGTCGTTGCGTGAAGTCGCCGTGCTGGCAGGCGCGCTGGCCGGACTCGTGTTGGTCAGTCTGACCGCCGCCCACGGTGCCGAAGGGCCCGGCGACAAGGCCGGCCTCGGCCTCGCCCTCGCGGTCGCCGCCGGAGCCACGTACGCAGCGACCACCGTGTTGGGTCACACCCTCGCCGAGCGTGTCGACCCGATTGCGCTGACCACCTGCACCACGACGGCCGGCACGATCGTGCTACTCCCCTTCCTGGGCATCGCCGCAGCCGCGGGCGAGCCGGTCCTGACCGCTGATGCATCCTCCTTACTTCTTCTTGCCTACCTCGGAGTCTTCACGATGGCCGTCGCCTACGGCCTTCTCTACGCGGGACTGCGCACCACCTCCGGCTCAGCAGCGACCGTCGCAACCCTCGTCGAACCACTGTCCGCCGCGCTCCTGGCAGCTGTCTTCCTCGGCGAGCGACTGCCCTGGCCCGCTGTCGTCGGCGGCATGCTCATCCTCGCCGCCGTCGTCGCGCTCCCAGTCCGCGCACCCATCGCGGAGTAAAGGTGTGCCCGCTGCCGGCCGAACTGCTGATGTGACGTGTAGCTCCTGCCATGGCCCCTTGCCCGCCGGCGCCCAATGGTGCTCCCGGTGCTTCGCGCCCGCACCCGCACCCGCGCCTGCTGTGGCGACCGCCGCAGCCGCCGTCGCCCAGCCCGCCGTCGCCCAGGCCGGCCCAACGCACGCCGAGGGTTGGTATCCGGACTACGCGGACGCCTCGCGCCTGCGTTGGTACGACGGCAGCGCGTGGACCGAGCACGTGCACCCCGCGGTGCCCCAGCAGGCCGCGCCGGCTCACGACTACGGCAGCAACCCGTACACGAATCCCTACGGCGTCTCCCAGCCCACGGCCCAGCAACTTCCCGCCAACGGGTGCATGCAGTGCGGGGCGACGCCCGCCGTGCAGGTCACCTTTCGTGGCCACCGCGGGATGCTGATCCTGCAGACGTTCCTCACCTATCGGGGGCAGTGGTGCCGCGACTGCGGTGTCGCTAAGTTCCGTCAGGTGCAGCGCGACACGATGCTGCTCGGCTGGTGGGGCCTCATCTCGTTCTTCGTCACTGCCTTCAACCTCGTGCAGAACACGATCGCCGTCGGTAAGGTCAACCGGCTCGGCGCCCCGAGCGGGCGCGTGCGTTCTGCGCTGCCGGCCGTCGGCACCGTTTTCGCGAGCCCTGGCTTCGTGATCGCCGTCCTACTGCTGTCATTCCTCGGTTATCACGCCCTCACCTGAGCCCCGCCGGTTGGGTCCGCGCCCCTGCTGAGCCCCGCCGGCGCCGGCGACCGGACATCCCGGCCGTGCGATCGGTGAGCCGTTAGGGTCGGCCGATGGCCACCCCTCGGGACCTCACTACCCTGCGGCGGGCGGCGGACTGCATCGCCGCCGACCTGGTGGCCGCGACCGGCGACGCGTGGTCACTCGACCTCGGCGAAGACCTGGTGCTGACGGTGACGTACGACGCCAAGACCGTCACCGGAGCGCTCGACGCCCACCTCGACGAGGACGACTGGGAGTGGGACGACCTCGACGCGGAGATCCTGCCGACCACGTTGTGGCACGACGCGACCGAGGCGGTATGGGACGTCGTCGATGGCTTATTCTTCTGCTGGGCCGCCGGCATCCCGGCGTGCCCGCAGCCCGGCGGTGGCCCGCTGCTGCTGGCGTCCGGCGAGTGGACGTGCCGTGCTCACGCACACAACGTCGCTGCCGCGGGCGGGCTCGCCGCGGCGCTCCGCCGCTAGCCCACCGCTAGCCCCGCCGCGAGGCCGCCGCGGGAGCCGCGGGAGCCGCGGGAGCCGCCCATTTCCTTCTCGGCATCGCCCGCACAAGCTCTCCCGCCGCCCGACCCCATGACCAGCGGTCTCCCTCGAGCTGGCCGACCCTGACGATGGGTGGATCGCCCGAGACCGATGGCCTGCGGGTCGGTCGTCTGCGGGTGGGTCGCGCACGGGTGGGTCGCCTGCCGGTGGGTCGCCTGCCGGTGGGTCGCCTGCCGGTGGGTCGC
>CAXSDE010000016.1:30287-51079 GCA_964236265.1 uncultured bacterium | reverse complement strand
CCGTGACCGGGTGGACGCACGACGCCGTCGAGGCGGCGCTGCGCGGTACGCTGATCGACGGCGCGGATTGACCCGGCGCGGATTGACCCGGCGCGGATTGACCCGGCGCGGATTGACCCGGCGCGGACACGTCGAGGTGGATGATCGGCCCGGTGGCGAGCAGGGCGTCGGTCAAGCGTTCAGCAACCGCGGACACGGCGCCCCCGTCGACCGAGCCCGCCGCACAGCCGAGGAGCCAGCGCAGCGTGATCTCGACGGCAACGGGGTCGGCCGGCAGGCCGCCGGCTCCCAGCACCTGGGCGACCGCCGCGCGGGTCTCGTCATCGACGCACGCGGCGAGCGCCGCGCCGAGCACTCCAGGCTCGTCGGCGCGCAGGCGTGCCAGCACCCGCGAGGAGGCGACGGCCTGCGCGGCCGACGCGAGGCCGGCAGCGAGGCCCTCGGCGGCAGCGACGGCGGCCGCCCGCCGGCCCAGGTCGGCGACAGCACCACGGGCCGCTGCGGCGTACAACTCGTCCTTGGACCGAAAGTGGTTGTAGAGGGTGCCCTTGGCGACGTTGGCGATGTGCGAGACGTCACCCATCGTCGCCTTGCGGGCGCCGCGCGTCTCGATCGCCGTCAGGGCGGCGTCGAGGAGGGCCGCGCGCGTGCGGCCCATGGCGTTGCCGGCCCGCACGCGGGTGCCGGGGCCGGTGAGGACGGGGAGCTCGGACACCGCGCCACCCTATGCCACCGGCGGCGGCGGCAGAACGGTCAGGCAGCGAGAGCTTCGACAGCGGCGCGCTTGTCGAAAGCACCGACCGGCTCGAGAACGGCGGCCTGCAGCGGGAGCGTGCCGAGGACGTCGAACAGCACATCGGACAGCGTCAGCCCCAGGGCCGTACAAATCGCGGCGAGGAGCTCCGAGGACGGCTCCTTGCGACCGCGCTCGATCTCCGACAGATAGCCGAGGGACACGCGGGCAGCCGCGGAGACATCGCGCAGCGTGCGGCCCTGGCGCAACCGCAACTGCCGCAGCGAGGCTCCGAGAGCGTCGCGCCACAATGCCACCACCATGCGTGCCTCCTTCCCTTCGTGTCCGAACGAAACGTACGCCTATGCCTCGGGATTCCCGGCCGTCGACATGAGGTGTCGCCGGAGAAAATCGAGCGCGTACGGGACCGACAGCCGCCGGATGCGGTCCCGGTCGCCGGTCCACTCCCACTTCACGGTACGCGCGCCCGCCGGCCCGACGACGGCGCACCACACGGTGCCCGGCGGCTGGCCCCCGTGCGCCCCTGGTCCCGCCACTCCCGTCAACGCGATCCCGTACGACGCCCCCAGCCGGTCCCGCGCGCCGGTCGCCATCGCGATCGCGACATCCTCATCGACGGGTCCACGGGCATCGAGAAGATCTTCCGGTACGCCGAGCAGGTCGCGCTTGGCCGCCACGTCGTAGCTGATGACGCCTCCGCGGAACGCCGCGGAGGCTCCCGCCGTGTCGCTGATCTCCCCGCCGAGGAGCCCGCCGGTGAGGGATTCGGCGACTGCGAGGGTGGCGTGCCGTGCGACGAGCAGGGCCAGCACGGCGCCGGGCAGCGTGTCGCGACCGGTGCCGTAGACCGCGTCCCCGAGGACCGCCCGCAGCTGTCCGATGACCTCGGCCACGCGCGCCTCGAGAACCTCCTGCGAGGCGCCGCGCACCGTCGCCCGCAACCGCAGCACGCCGAGGCTCGCGAGGATCGCCACCTCCACGTCGGGCGCGGCGGCGATGATCGGGGCGATCCTGTCGGCGGCGACGGACTCGGCGATCCCCGCGAGCTTGAGCTGCGTCGAGGCCATGGGCACGTCCCCGGCGGCGGCCAGCAGCGCGGGCAACACCGTCTCGCGCAGCATCGCCTTCATCTCCGCGGGGACCCCGGGCAGCGCGTGCACCGTGGCCCCGCCGACCGCGAGCGAGAGCCCCGGCGCCGAGCCGCGCGGGTTGGGCACGACGGTCGCGCCCATCGGGCGGTCGGCCTGGCGCAGGTTGGCGACCGGAAAGCCGAAACCACTGCGCGCGAACCGCTCGGCGAGCTGGCGCTCCAACTCCGGGTCGCGCAGCAGCTCGACGCCGGCCGCCAGCGCCAGGGCCTCCCGCGTCAGATCGTCGTGCGTCGGGCCGAGGCCGCCCGTGACCACCACCCCGGCGGCTTGGGCGGCCGCGTCGCGGATGGCAGCCGTGATCGCGCCGACGTCGTCGCCGACCATCGCCGACCACACGACCTGCAGGCCGGCGCCGGTCAGCTGCTCACCCAGCCACGCCGCATTGCCGTTGATGATCTCGCCGGTGAGCAGTTCCGTCCCGATGGCCAGGATCGCGACGCGCATCAGGCGGCCTGCCTCGCGCGGGCCGCCCGGGACCGCCGGCGCAGCGTGATCGCCCGGAACACGTAGTCGATCCCGGTGACGACGGTGATGAGCACCGCCGCGCCCATGACGACGGACAGGGCCGTGTCGAACGACGCGGGGAGCGGCAGCAGGTAGAGCCCGATGGCGATGGTCTGCAGCAGCGTCTTACCCTTGCCGCCGCGGCTGGCGGGGATGACGCCGTGCTTGATCACCGAAAAGCGCAGGAGCGTCACGCCGATCTCTCTCACGAGGATCACGACGGTGACCTCCCACGCGAGCTCGCCCAGCATCGACAGGCCGACGAGGGCCATGCCCATCAGGGCCTTGTCGGCGATCGGGTCGGCGATCTTCCCGAACTCGGTGACGAGGCCGCGGCTGCGCGCCAACTCGCCGTCGAGGCGGTCGCTGATCGACGCGACCGCGAACGTCACGACCGCGGCGACCCGCCAGCCACTGTGGTCGCCGCCTTCGTGCAGCAGCAGGACACCGAAGACGGGCACCAGCACGAGCCGGAAGAAGGTCACGTAGTTGGCGATGTTCATGACCGGCGCAGGCGGCTGCGGGATGTCACTCGCGACCCGCTCGCTGAGCGCTTCGGCCAGCAGCTCGGGTGTCGGCACCTGCGCGGCGGCCGGCAGCTCGGCCGGCACCGGTGCGAGCGGCTCAGCCAACGTGGAGCACGGCGTTCCGGGCGGGCGCCGACACCGACACGACCTCGGCGACGAGATCGACACCTTCCGTTGCCACGACGCGGGCGGTCACCATGTCGCCGACGGCCACACCGACACCACCGACACCACCGACACCACCGACACCACCGACACCGCCGACACCGCCGACACCGCCGACACCGCCGACACCGCCGACACCGCCGAAACCAGCGCCGGCCACGCCGGCCACGCCGACGAGGCGCGTGGAGCCGTCGACCTCCGGGGCCTGGTGCGCGGCCCGGCCCTCGACCCTGTCGCCGTCGATCTCTTCGACGAGCACCTCGAGGGTGCTGCCGAGGCGGTCTTCCGCGCGCTGCGACGTGAGCTCCTCGGCCAACCGCGTGATGCGGTCGACCCGGCGCGCGATGACGTCGGCTCGCACCTTGCCGTCGAGGCCCTCGGCCTCCGTGCCGTCCTCGTCGGAGTAACCGAAGACGCCGATCGCGTCCAGCCGAGCGCCGATGAGGAACCGTTCGAGCTCGGCGATGTCTGCCTTCGACTCCCCGGGAAATCCCACAATGACGTTGGACCGCGCGCCGGCCTCGGGGGACGCGGCGCGCACGTCGGCCAGCAACCCGAGGAAGCGGTCGGTGTCGCCGAACCGCCGCATCCGCCGCAGCACCGCGGCGGACGAGTGCTGGAACGACAGGTCGAAATACGGTGCCACGCCCGGGGTGGCCCCGATGACCTGGATCAGCGACGGGCGGGTCTCGGCCGGCTGCAGATACGAGACGCGGACGCGCAGGATGCCGTCGACGGCCGCGAGTTGCGGCAGCAGCTTCTCGAGCGCGCGGAGGTCACCGAAGTCTTTTCCGTACGACGTGCTGTTTTCGCTCACGAGCACCAGCTCGCGCACCCCGTCGGCGGCGAGCCACTCGGCCTCGGCCAGGAGCTCGTCCGGAGTCCTCGACACGAACGCCCCCCGGAACGACGGGATCGCGCAGAACGAGCAGCGACGGTCGCAGCCGCTGGCCAGCTTGAGCGGCGCAGCCGGGCCGCGCGAGAGGCGGCGTCGCATCGGCAGGTTGTAGGGCATCGCCAAGTCCGTCGCGTCCGACCCGTGGCCCGGCACGTGCACGGTTGACGCCGACCGCTGCACCGGCGTGATCGGCAGCATCAGGCGGCGGTCGCGCGGCGTGTGCGAGGCCGGCCGGTCGCCGCGCAAGATGCCCTGCAGACGGGCGGAGAGGGCGGGGTATTCGTCGAAGCCCAGGATGGCGTCGGCCTCGGGCAGGGCCTCGGCGAGCTGCTCGCCGTACCGCTCGGCCATGCAGCCGACCGCGACGACGGCGCGCGGGCGACCCGTCTCCTTGAGGCCGGCGGCCTCGAGGAGCGTGTTGACCGAGTCCTGCTTGGCCGCCTCGACGAAGCCGCACGTGTTGACCACGACCGCATCCGCGTCGGCCGCGTCGTCGACGAGCTGCCAACCGTCGGCGGCGAGTCGCCCGGCGAGTTCTTCGGAGTCGACGTCGTTACGCGCGCACCCGAGGGTCACGAGAGCGACGGTGCGCGGTGACTGCATAACTGTGAGCGTATCGGGCCGTGACCGAGGACGCCTGGCTCAGCCGGCGCCGGCCGTCGCGGTGGTCGCCGTGAACGTGCGGTGGACGACGGCACCCGCCCGGCCGACCGACGGCAGGTCCGTGCCGTTGTAGATGATCGACAGGGCGCCCGCGTTGCCGATCACGAGCCGCAACGACGTCGGGTCGTGGAAGTCGCGCACGTCACCGTGGTGCAGCGTGGTGGCCGTCTGCTTGCCCGTCGAGTCGGTCACGCTGACCCAGCACTGGTCACCGGTGACGCGCAGGCGCAGGTTGACGCCATCGACGGGCAACTTCGCGATGTCGGTCGTCGTGTCGACGGGCGGCACCGCCGGGGGGGAAACGACCGGCGTCGGGGCGGGGGCGGTCGTCGTCGTCGTCGGGTCTACCGCCGGCACCGTCGGGGAGAGCGTCGGGGTCGGGGCGGGGCTCGTCGTCACGGCGGGCAATGCGGTTGCCGGGGGGGCGGGCTTGCTCGGGTTGAGCAGCCCCGCGACCGTGACACCGCCGATGAGCAAGGCCACGCCGGCGGCCATCGCGACACCCCACGGTGGGCGTGAACGCTCGCGGGTGACCGGCCGCCACTCCGCCCCGATCGCCTCCACGGTCTGGTCGATGCTCTCGCGGGGGTGCACGGTGTCGAACTCGGCGAGCAGAGGCTCGGGCTCGACACCGAGGACGCGGGCGATGCTCCGGATGTGGCCGCGGGCGTAGACGTCGCCGCCGCACAGGCTGAAGTCGTCGGCCTCGATGGCCTTGATCAGGGTGGCGCGGATCCGGGTCGACGCGGCGAGGGCATCGACGCTGAGACCGCTGTCGGAACGCGCCGCGGAGAGGGACTGTCCTACGGACATGTCAGGTCTCCTTCCGGTCGGCTGCGCCCCATGCGTCGCCCGGATGTCTCTCGGCACGAGTGTAGGCGGGCACAAGGCTTCTGGGCAGAGCGTAACCGGGCATCTGGGACAAAACGCCGTCCGGTCCCCCGCGCAGCAGTTCCCCGTCCGGGTTATTCGCCGCGGATGCCGGCGACAACGTCGATCATCTCGTCCGGTCGCACGAGCACGTCGCGCGCCTTCGAGCCCTCGCTCGCTCCGACGATGCCGCGCGATTCCATGAGGTCCATGAGGCGGCCGGCCTTGGCGAAGCCGACGCGCAGCTTGCGCTGCAGCATCGACGTCGACCCGAACTGCGTGGTCACGACGAGCTCGATGGCCTGGCAGAGCAGGTCCAGGTCGTCGCCGATGTCCTCATCGACGTCCTTCTTCGCGGCACCCGGAGCGGCGACCACGTCCTCGCGGTAGGTCGGCTGCGCCTGCGTCTTGCAGAACTCGACGACCTCGGCGATCTCCTTCTCGGAGACGTAGGCGCCCTGGATGCGGGCCGGCTTGCTAGCGCCCATGGGGAGGAAGAGCGCGTCGCCCATGCCGACGAGCTTGTCCGCGCCGGGCTGGTCGAGGATGACGCGGCTGTCCGTGACGGAGGCCGTTGCGAAGGCCAGCCGCGACGGGACATTGGCCTTGATGAGTCCGGTGACGACGTCGACCGACGGTCGCTGCGTGGCGAGCACCAGGTGGATGCCGGCGGCACGCGCGAGCTGCGTGATGCGCACGATCGCGTCCTCGACATCGCGGGGCGCGACCATCATCAGGTCGGCGAGCTCGTCCACGATGACGACGATGTAGGGGTAGGGCTGGTAGACCCGCTCACTGTTGTCCGGCGCGGTGATCTCGCCGCTGCGCACCTTGCGGTTGAAGTCGTCGATATGGCGAACGCCGCTGGCGGACAGGTCTTCGTACCGCATGTCCATCTCCCGCACGACCCACTGCAGCGCCTCGGCCGCCTTCTTCGGGTTGGTGATGATGGGGGTGATGAGGTGCGGGACACCTTCGTACGACGTGAGCTCCACGCGCTTGGGGTCGATCAGAACCATGCGCACCTCTTCGGGTGCGGACCTGATCAGGATGCTGGTGATCAGCGCGTTGATGCAGCTCGACTTGCCGGCCCCCGTCGCGCCGGCGATGAGGATGTGGGGCATCTTCGCGAGATTGGCGACGACGAAGCCGCCCTCGACGTCCTTGCCCAGCGCAACGATCAGCGGGTGATGGTCGCTCGTCGCGTTGTGGCTGCGCAGGACGTCGCCGAGGGTGACCCATTCGCGGTCGGCGTTGGGGATCTCGACGCCGACGGCCGACTTGCCGGGGATCGGGCTGAGGATGCGGACGTCACTGCTCGCGACGGCGTACGCGATGTTGCGGCTGATGCCCGTGATCCGCTCGACCTTCACGGCGGGGCCGAGCTCGACCTCGTAGCGGGTGACGGTCGGGCCGCGGCTGAAGCCGGTGACGCGCGCGTCGATCTCGAACTGCGTGAACACCTCGGTCAGCGACGCGATGACGGAGTCGTTGACCTTGGTGTGCGTGGCGCCGAGCGTCCCGGTGCCGAGCAGCTTCACGGGGGGCAGCGTGTAACCACTCGGTGAGGTGATGCGCAGTTGCATGCCCTCGACCGGCACCGAGGGCTTGGGAGCCGGCGTCGGCTTCACGCGGACGGCGGCCGGCATCGCCGCCTCGGCCGGGGTGATCGGGGTGATCGGCGCGAGGTCCGGCAGCGGCTCGGCGTCGAGGTCGGCCATCGACCCCTGGCGGCGCCGCGCCGGTCGGCGCAGGCGGACGGGCTCGGCCTCGGGCAGCTCGACGACCGCCGGCTCCTCGTCGTTCTGGCGGCGGAAGCGGCCGAAGAGGGCGGCGATGCGCTCCGGCACGGCGTGCAGCGGCGTCGCAGTAACGACGAGCAGGCCGAAGACGGCGAGCAGGCCGAGCAGCACGATGACGATCGGCGCGGGCACCAGCGCGGTCAGCGGCGAGGAGATGAGGAAGCCGCCGATGCCGCCGGCGTGGCGCATCTTCGTTGCGCCGTCGTGCGGTGTGGGCACGTGGTGGGCGATGTGCACGATGCCGAGGACGGCGGCGGTCAGGGCCAGCCCCCCGATGGTCCGGCGGCCCCGGGTCGCCTCTTCCGCCGGTTTGCGCATCAGCCGCCAGGCGGACAGGAGGAGCAGCGGCGGGACCGCCCACGAGACGGCTCCGATGGCGCCCACGACGAGCAGCGTCACCGCCTGGGCGACGAGGCCGTGCCCGGAGAAGTAGACGTCGTACGCGACGAGCACTGCCGCGGCGATCGCGGTGAAACCGAGGCCGTCCCGGCGGTGGGCGGCGTCCATGCCCTGGGCATTGCGGCCGACGGACCGGGCCGCAGCCCCGAAGCCTCGGCCGATGAACCGCCACAGCCCCAGGAACGCCCGCCAGAATGCCCGGGCGATGCGGACGGGCAGCGGGGTCGTGGCATGGCGGCGCGGCGGCCGGCCGGCCGGTTTGCGCGCACGGCTGGGCCGGCTCGCTGCCGCTTTGCGCGCCGGTGGGCGCGCGGGAGCACGAGTCGCCATGGTCGGCACGGTAGCGCCGCGGTCCGACAGGGCGCCGGACGCGGAGCGTGACACGCAGGCCGGAGGCGCCGCGGCCGCCAACTTCCCCGCCGCCCGGTCCTCCGATCGCGCGGAAGCGCCACACGGGCGGCCGGAATGTCGCCGGGCAGCTACGCTCGCCCGTCGCCGATGCTTTTCCTAGGAGTGGTGCATGCGTACGAGAGTTATTGCGGGCTTGTCGGGCCTCGTCCTGACGGCCGGCTGCACCGCTGCGAGCAGTTCGACAACGGCGCCCCCGGTCACCCTCAGCCCGATACCGTCGTCGTCGTCGTCGGCCCCGGCCGCGCCCTCAAGCACAGCCGCGCCCTCAAGCACAGCAACGCCCTCGGACACCGCAGCGCCCTCGGACACGTCGGCGTCCCCGACGCCCTCGGTCCTGATGTCGGTGACTGCGTCGGCCGCTGAGGTGCAGTCGGTCATCACCGCCGCGCACGCGTACTTCCACGCCTTCGCCACCGACGACTTCCGGACGCTGTGCGCGATGGTGGATCCGTCGATGCTCAAGGGCCAAGACTGCGTCGCGGCAGCCAAGAAGGGTGCAGCCGTGATGGACCAGGACACCAAGGACGTCTACGGCTCCCTGGTCGTCCCCCCGTCCGCGGTGACGATGACGAGCCACACCTCTGCATCGGTCAACCTGGACCTCGTGACCGGCATGCGCGGCGCTGCCAAGAGTGCCAACGCCGGCCAGAGCATGACGATGACCTTGACCAACGGTAAGTGGCTCTTCAGCGAGTGAGACGCGGCGCAGGCCGGTCCACGGAGTTAGCCTGACAGGGCGTGCTCGGGGCCCTCCCGCCCGCATTGCGTTGCTCTGCACTCCGCCGACGAAATCGAGGTCGCCGTGCCGTTGCCCTGGTCTGCCGAGCTGTCCGGTCGCCTCGACCGGCATGTGCTGCCCTTCGACTCCCTCCGCGGCAATCCGCTCGGGGACCCCGTCGAGCGGCCGCTCAACGTCTATGTGCCGCCCGGCTACGACGACGCCCCCGACAAGCGCTACCCGAGCATCTACGTCCTGCAGGGCTACACCGGTCACCTCGCGATGTGGGACAACCGCTCGGCTTACCGGTTGACGTTCCCGGAGGCCGCCGACGGCGTTTTCGCGCGCGGCGAGGCGCCCCCGGCGATCGTCGTCTTCGTCGACGCCTGGACGCTCTACGGCGGCTCGCAGTTCGTCGACTCCCCGGGCACGGGCAACTACCACTCCTACCTGTGCAACGACGTCGTCCCGTGGGTGGACGCGCGCTACCGCACCCTGGACGCACCCGAGCACCGCGGCGTGACCGGCAAGTCCAGCGGCGGGTTCGGGGCGTTCATCACGCCGATGCTGCGACCGGACCTCTTCGGCGGGCTGGCTTCCCATGCCGGCGACTCCCTGTACGAGCTGAGCTACCTCAACGAGTTCGGGAAAGCCACCCGCGCCCTGCGTGCTTACGACGGGGACATCTGGCGCTGGTGGACCGACTTCCAGTCCCGGCCGGGCGCCACGAAGTCCGACGACATGTTGCTGCTCATCACCCTCGGCTGCGCCGCGTGCTTCTCGGCCAACGACGACGGCACCGTCGAGCTGCCCTTCGATCCGCGCAGCGGCCGGATCCGCGAGGACGTGTGGCAGCGCTGGCTCGAGTGGGACCCGGTGCGGATGGTGGCGAAGCACGCGGACGCCCTGCGCGGCCAGCGCGCCATCTGGATCGACGCCGGCACGCGCGACGAGTGGTTCCTCGACCTGGGCGCGCAGGCGATGGTCGATGCCCTCGCGGACATCGGGGTCACGGACGTGCATTTCGAGTTGTACGACGCGGGCCACGGCGGCATCGACTACCGCTATCCGTTGTCCCTGGCGTACCTCGCGCAGCGCCTTTCGCCGACCACCGACTGAGGGCATGACACATCGTCGACACGCACAGGTGCAACCCGTGACCGATGCCGAGCAGTTCGTCCGCGCGCAGACCCGGCTGACGACCACACCGCTGCTTCCCGAGTTGCCGTTGCACCTCTGCGACGACGTCGTGGAGCTGTGGGAGCGGATGAGCGAACGGGCCGCCGCCCTCGGAACGGGCGTCGAACTGCCCTACTGGGCGTCGTCCTGGCCTGGTGGCCAGGCCGTCGCGCGTTACCTGCTCGACAACCCGGAGCTCGTCCGCGGCAGGTCCGTGCTCGACGTCGCCAGCGGGTCGGGCCTGATCGGTGTCGCTGCCGCCAGGGCAGGCGCTCGCCACGTACGCGTCAACGACATCGACGCGTTGTGCGAGGCGGCGGCCGGCCTCAACGCCCGGGCCAACGGCGTCACCGTGACCCCGCTGACCGAGGACATCCTCGACGGCCCCGCGGACGCTGACGTGGTCGTCGTCGGGGACGCGTTCTATGCCAAAGGGTTGGCGGACAGGATGCTTCGTTTCGTACGCCGGGCGGCCCGCTCCGGGGCACTCGTCCTCGTCGGTGACCCGGGCCGCGCTTACCTCCCGCAGCCGCGCACCGACTGGCGGCGCGTGGCGACGTACAAGATCCCTGTCACTGATCTCGAGGACGGCGAGATCAAGACGACGGGCGTCTGGCGGCTCCAGTCCCGCCGCGGGTGGTCTCCGACGCCGGGCCGGCTCAGACCTCGACGACGACCGGAATGATCATCGGGCGGCGGCGGTAGGTGTCGGACACCCACTTGCCGACGGTGCGCCGCACGATCTGCTGCATCTGGCGCACGTCGACGTCACCGGTCGACGCCGCCTTCTCGAGCGCCTGGGCGAGCAACGGCGTGATGGCGTCGAATTTCTCGTCGTCGGAGAAGCCGCGCCCCGAGATCTGCGGCCCCGTGACGATGACGCCGTTGGAGTCGACGGCGAGCACGATCGAGATGAAGCCTTCCTCGCCGAGGATCCGGCGGTCCTTGAGCGACGCATCGGTGACGTCGCCGACGACCGAGCCATCGACGAAGACGAAGCCGACCTCGACCTCGCCGGTGATCATCG
Source organism: uncultured bacterium (assembly GCA_964236265.1). Lineage (GTDB taxonomy): Bacteria > Actinomycetota > Actinomycetes > JAVEEB01 > JAVEEB01 > JAVEEB01. Next base: position 40,011 of record CAXSDE010000016.1, on the reverse strand, counting down.
CCTTGCCGTCGACGAGGTCGACGACGACACCGTCGGGAGCGAAGACGATGTTGTCCTTCGGTACGCCGCTCTTCTCGGCGAGCTCCGCGTGCGCGCGCAGGTGGCGCCACTCGCCGTGCACCGGCATGACGTTGCTGGGTTGCGTGGCGTTGAGCAGGAACAGCAGCTCGCCGGCGGGCGCGTGGCCACTGACGTGGACGGCCGCCGTGCCCTTGTGGACGACATTGGCGCCGAGACGGATGAGGCCGTTGATGACACCGAAGACCGCGTCCTCGTTGCCGGGGATGAGAGAGCTGGCGAGCACGACGGTGTCGCCCTCCTCGATGACGACGGGGTGGTCGCCGCTGGCCATGCGCGACAGGGCCGCGAGCGGCTCGCCCTGCGACCCCGTGGAGATGAGCACCTGGTGCTCGAGGGGCAGCGAGTCGATCTCGCGGGCGTCCATCATGAGCCCGGCCGGGATGGTGAGATAGCCCAGGTCGCGGGCGATCCCCATGTTGCGCACCATGGACCGGCCGATGAAGGCGACCTGCCGCTCGTGGGCGTAGGCCGCGTCGAGAGCCTGCTGCACGCGGTGCACGTGGCTGGCGAAGCACGCGACGATGATGCGCTTGCGCGCTTTGCCGAAGACGCGGTCGAGGACGGCCCCGACCTCGCTCTCGCTCGTGACGAATCCGGGCACGTCGGCGTTGGTGGAGTCGGACAGCAGGAGGTCGATGCCCTCCTGGCCGAGGCGGTAGAACGCACCGAGGTCGGTGAGCCGGCCGTCGAGCGGGAGCTGGTCCATCTTGAAGTCGCCGGTGTGCACGACCAGGCCGGCGCCGGTGCGGATCGCGACGGCCAGCGCGTCGGGGATCGAGTGGTTGACGGCGATGAACTCGCAGTCGAACGGCCCGTACGTGCGGCGTTCACCCTCGACGACCTCGTGCATCGGCGGATTGAGGCGGTGCTCGTTGAACTTCGCCTGCATGAACGCGAGCGTCAGTTTCGACCCCACGATCGGGATGTCGCGCCGCATGCGCAGCAGGTAAGGCACTGCGCCGATGTGGTCCTCGTGACCGTGCGTCAGGATGACCGCCTCGACGTCGTCGAGCCGGTCGGCGATGTAGCGGAAGTCGGGGAGGATCAGATCGACCCCGGGCTGCTCGGAGTTGGGGAAGAGCACCCCGCAGTCGACGATGAGCAGCCGCCCCGCAAACTCGTAGACCATCATGTTGCGGCCGATCTCGCCGATCCCACCGAGGGCGACGAGGCGGAGACCGCCGTCGATGAGCGGGGGCGGGGAGCCGAGCGTTGTGTGGGACGTCACGAACTGAGCCTCCGGGCTCTAGGCGTCGGGGAAGACGACCCCGGCAGCACTGAGAACCTCACGGAGGGCCTGGCGCTGCTCGGTCGTCGCGTCGACGAGGGGAAGACGGACGGGGCCGGCCGGGAGCCCGAGCATGGTGAGAGCGGCCTTGACATTGATGGCGCCCATGCTCGCGTTGTTCATCGCGAGGTAGGCGGGCAGCAGGCGCCGGTGCAGCGCGGCGGCCTCGGTGACGTTGCCCGCGGTGAACGCGTCGAGCATCTGCTTGGTCTGGGGGCCGAGCACGTGCGTCGACACGCCGATCGCCCCGACGGCGCCAATGGCAAACAGCGGCAGGTTCATCGCGTCGTCACCGGAGTAGTAGGCCAGGTCCGTCTGCGCGAGGACCTGGGCGCTCGCCATGAGGTCACCCTTCGCGTCCTTCACCGCGACGATCTGCGGATGCTTGGCGAGCGTCACGAAGGTGTCGGTCAGGATCGGGATCCCGGAACGCCCCGGGATGTCGTACAAGATGATCGGGAGGTCGGTGGACGAGGCGACCTTCTCGAAGTGGGCGACGAGGCCGGCCTGCGGTGGCTTGTTGTAGTAGGGCGTGACGACGAGCAGCCCGGTTGCGCCGGCCTTCTCCGCATCGCCGGCGAGGCGCAAGGTGTGCGCCGTGTCGTTGGTGCCGACGCCCGCCACGACCGGTGTCCCGGCCGGGACGGCATCGACGACGGCCCGGACGAGGTCGGCGTTCTCCTTGTCGGTCGTCGTCGGCGATTCGCCGGTCGTGCCGTTGATGACGAGGCCGTCGTGACCGTTGTCGAGGAGGTACGCCGCCAGGCGCTGCCCACCCTCGATGTCGATCGAGCCGTCGGCGGCCATCGGCGTGATCATGGCGGACAGGACGCGTCCGAAGGGCGCCGTCGCAGAGGTCGTCATGGGTCAGACGGTACCGGTAACGGGACATGGTGCGCTCACCCGTATCGGCGGGGATGCCGGCGGGATGTCGGCGGGATGTCGCGGCCGGGAGCGTCGGTCACGGCTGGTACGACTGGTACGGCGGGTGCCACTGATCCGCGAGCCCGTTTAGTCGCCCTTGACGTTCACGATCTGGTGCAGCGTGTGGCGCACGTCGACGAGGTCCGCGGCGTCCGCCATGACGATGTCGATGTCCTTGTAGGCGAGCGGGTGCTCGTCGAGGAACGCATCGGTGTGGCGCCACTCGATGCCGACCATCGCCTTGTCGAGGTCCTCGCGCGAGAAGAGCTTGCGCGCCGCGGTGCGGGAGTGGTTGCGCCCCGCGCCGTGCGGTGAGCTGGTGAGCGACGCCGCGTTGCCCTTGCCCGTCACGACGTAGCTGGCAGCGCCCATCGAGCCCGGGATGAGGCCGGGCACACCGAGGGCAGCGTCAATGGCGCCCTTGCGCGACAGCCAGACCTGCTTACCGAAGTGGGTCTCCTGCACGGTGTAGTTGTGGTGGCAGTTGATGGTCTCGCCGCGCTCGACGGGTCCGTGCCAGTCCTCGAAGCAGGCGACGACGCGGTCCATCATCTCCTCGCGGTTGAGCAGCGCGAAGTGCTGCGCCCAGCGCAGGCACCGGATGTAGTCCCAGAACTCGGGCGAGTCCTCGATGAGGTATGCGAGGTCCGGGTCGGGCAGCTCGATCATCCACTTCTTGCACAGCTTCGCCGCGATCGCGATGTGCTTCATGGCGAGCTTGTTGCCGACACCTCGCGATCCCGAGTGCAGGAAGAGCCAGACGCGGCTCTCCTCGTCGACCGTCACCTCGATGAAGTGGTTGCCTGAGCCGAGGGAGCCGAGCTGCACCGGCCAGTTGGGGGCGATCGCGTCGGCGTCGGCCGCACCGTCGAGGGCGCGCAGTTCGGCGACGCGTGCCGCGGCGGTCGCCGTCACGGTCGCGTTGTACTTGCCGGCGGACAGCGGCACCGCACGCTCGATCGCCTCGCGCAACGCTGTCAGGTCACCGGTCAGGTCGTCGCGGACGTACTGCGTGCGCACGGCGATCATCCCGCAGCCGATGTCGACGCCGACCGCAGCCGGGATGATCGCGCCGAGCGTCGGGATGACGGAGCCCACGGTGGCGCCCTTGCCGAGGTGCGCGTCCGGCATCAACGCGAGGTGCGGCGAGATGAACGGCATCCGCGCCGTCTTCAGCGCCTGCTCGCGCGTCGAGTCCTCGAGGATCGAGGCCCAGGACAACAACTTGGGGGCGAGCTGACGCGGCGGCACGGCAGTGGTCCTTTCGTCGGCGGGATCCCGAGAGTCAAGCGCAGTTCCTTTCGCGGCGCCCTCCGTTATCCCCAACCGGCGCCGGGTGCGTCAGTCGAACTCGGTCGCCAGCTCCGGATCCCGCAGGTGGGCGCGGCACCGGCGGATCTCCCACTCGTTGACGCGCCCGAGCGACAGCGGCGGCAGCTCGTCCACCGCGAACCAGCCGACGTCCAGCGTCTCGAGCTCATCCGGTGGCCGCACGTCGCCCGTCCCCCGGCAGAGGAAGAACAGCTTCACGATCCCGACCGAGAACCGCGGCTCGTGGCCACGCGCCGCGCGATCCCAGCACCCGACGAGGCTGACAACCTCCGCCCCGTGACCGGTCTCTTCGAGGATCTCCTGCACGACGCCATCCGCGGGCGTATCACCCGAGTCGAGCCAGCCGCCGGGCATCGACCACTTGCCGTCACTGCGTTCCCGGGTCAGCAGGATGCGCTCGGCATCGTCGAACACTGCTCCGCGCACATCGACCTTCGGCGTCGCGTAGCCGGTATCGAGGCTCAACGCGAGCCGCACGGCGTCCACCGGCTGGTCGCCCAGCACCGCGAACAGCTCCGAGGCGAGGTCGCGCGCCTTCGCGAACCGGTCGAGCTCGTACGCATCCTTCGTGTACGTCAAGCCGCTCTGCGCGAGCGCCGCGAGCCGGACGGCGATGCTGTGCAGGTCGTCAGCGGTCGTCACTGTCGTCAGTCCTTCACGATCGCGCCGTGCGACTCGGCGATGCGCATCGCGAGCAACGGGTCGACGAGTGTGCGGTCCCAGCGGATGTCGTCGAGCCCCACGCCGGACAGGTCCGCGCCGCGGAAGTCGGCGAGGCTCACGTCGCAATGCTGCAGCAGCGCGCGGCTCAGGTTGGTCTTGCGAAACACGGCCCGCGAGAGGTTGCTGTCCGTGAGGATCACCTCGGACATGTCGACGCCGCTGAAATCCACGCGCCGCAGGTCCGCTCCGCGCAGGCTGACGAACGACCACGACCCGCCGTCGATCGTGAGCGGCCGCAAACCGACGTCGACGAAACGGCTGCCCGTCAGCTTGCACCCCTTGAAGGTGGCGTCGAAGAAGGACGACCGCTTGAACCCGCAGTTGAGGAACGCACTGCGCTCATGGACGGACCCGTTGAACTGCGCGCCGGTGAACTCGCAGTCGTCGAACACGGCACCGAGGCTCATCGCCTCCGTGAAGATGCAGTCGCGGAAGATGCAGCGGAGAAAGACATGGTCGGCGAAGTCCTCGCCGTACCAATCCATTCTCTCGAATGTCTTGTCCGTCTCGGTGGCGGGCGTCGGTCTAACCCTCCGATACGAGTGGGCTGCTGGCGACATCGGTGCCGTCGTCCAGGCTCGAGATCGTGAAGTCGGCGAATGCGTTGCCCGCCACCTGCATCAACTCGCGCAGGCAGGCCACGGCCAACCCGCGGATCTCGACGTCGGCGTGCTCCGTCGCCCGCATGGCGATGAAGTGGCGCCACGCCCGGTAGTTGCCGGTCACGACGATGCGGGTCTCGGTCGCATTCGGCAGGACCATGCGCGCCGCCTGGCGGGCCTGCTTGCGGCGCAGCGTCGGGCTCGCGACATCAGCGAATCTCTTCTCCAAGCCTTCGAGCAGTTTCGTGTACGACGACAGCGCGTTGTCTGCCGCCTCCTCATACAGCGCCCGCAGCTCCGGGTCGCCGGCGATGACATCCGGGATCACCATGGCGGCGTCGCGCTCGGGCACGTAGCGCTGGCTCAGCTGGCTGTAGGAGAAATGGCGGTGACGGATCAGCTCATGGGTCAGGGCGCGGCTGATGCCCGTCAGGTAGAAGGTGACGGTGCCGTGCTCGAGGACGCTCAGGTGGCCGACCTCGAGGATGTGGCGCAGATAACCGGCGTTGGTCGCGGTCGCCGGATTGGGCTTGGACCACGACTGGTAGCAGGCACGGCCCGCGAACTCCGCGAGAGCCTGCCCGCCGTCCACGTCGCTCTCCCACGGCACGCCGGCCGGGGGCGTGAACTGCGTGAAGGCGATGACCTCCGCCTTCAGAGGGGCGAACTCAGCCACTACGGACTCCTGCGTGCTGATGCCGCGCAACGGGGCGGCGGGCGGGGGCGGTGTTGACGGGCGGTGTTGACGGGCGGTGCTGACGGGCGGTGCTGACGGGCTCCACGGACTCTACCGGCGGGGCCGACACCCACGGTGGGTCCGGGGACGAAGAACATGGCACACGGGGTGCCGCCATGCCGCCGCTCTTAGACCGATGTCGACGGGAGGCAGGGATCGGGCCGGTCTTGACGCTGGACACCCATTTAATCGGCGCGGCAGTGTATGTTCGAACACATGTTCGAGCTGAGGAATGCCCAGCGGGTGGCCGCCGGCGTTTGCTCCCATACCGCCGCGGCAGTGACGACCGCCCTCCTCGACCAACTCGAGGCCACCGCACCCGGACCCGCGCTCATCGAGCACCTGGCTGCGTTGAGCGAGGCCGACCTTGACGCCGTTGGCTCAGGTGCGCGTGCTCGCGCTGTGGGACCGGGCGGCCGCCTGGGTCGCGGCCCGCAAGCAGCGCGAGTCAAGCCTGGCGCCGGCGGTGCGCGAGGCAAACCCGGCGCCGGCGGTGCACGTGCCTCCACTGTCAACGTTCGCGGTTCGCCGGCGTCGGCTGCGTCAGCTGGTGAAGTCCTGTGTCATCCAGGTGGTGCCGTTGGCATCGAGGTAGACGTCGACCCCGATGTGGTGAAAGCCGGTGGCGAGCAGGTTGCGGCGGTGGCCGTCGTCGGGCGCCACCTCGGCGAACATCGAGTCCGTCAGCGCCAACGCCATCGCTGTCGCTCCGGCCGCGCCCGACACCGGTCCACCCATGCCGATGTTTTCACCGGCTGATGTCCACGGGACACCCTGTGCGGTGATCCGGGCGCCGAAGTCGGGCTCCCCCGGGCATTGGTGGGACAGCCCGCAGCCGGCGGCCATCGTCAGGTCATGCTGGCGCGCGCTCGCGTTCAGGCCCGCGAGCACCGTCAACGCGGGCAGACCGTTCTGCGCGCGGACGACATTGATATGCGCGACGACCTGCGCCGCGGCGTCGGGCGGCAGCGGCGTCGTCGTCGGCACCGGCGTCGTGGGGGCAGGAGTCGTCGGCGCAGGAGTCGTGGAGGCAAGCGTCGTCGGCGCAGGCTTCGTCGGCGCAGGCTTCGTGGGGGCAGTCGTGGTGCGGGCAGGCGTCGTGGGGGCAGGCGTCGTGCTGGGCTGCGCAGTGGGCCGGCGACGGGCTGCAGTCGGCGCCTGCGTGACCGGTCGGTGATAACGCGCCGGGGCGTGGCGCAATGCCTTCCCATGGTGCAGGGGATGAGCTCCGGTCCGGCGCGAGACCGCTTCAGCCGCTGTGACGGGCAGCGCAACGGACACCGTCAGGGCCGCCGTGACGACGCCGGAAAGGAAAGCGGAACGGGACATGCGCACGATGGGACTCCAATGCCTCGGTACGGGCGACCCGTTGGGCCGCTCGTCTTTATCTCGGCACCCCGGACAGTCGATCCGAAGCGTTCGGCGCTGATCGTTCGGGTGGATCAGGCGCGACCCGCGGCTCGGCGGATCGACGGGAGGGGCCGCGATATGGCCCGCAAGCAGCCCGGCAGGCGCTTATGGCGTGGCGCACGGGGTGCTCAGCACGCTAGCGGACACACCGCGATTCGTCACTTTCAGACAAATTCTGGGATTTCCGAGCGGCACCGCGAGGGTGCTCGCCCCGGCAGCCGGGCGACCTACTGCAGGTCGAGCAGGTGCTCGATGCCGACCGTGAGACCGGGACGCCCGCCGACGGAGCGGATCGACAGGAGCACTCCCGGCATGAAGGATGACCGGTGCAGCGAGTCGTGGCGGATCGTCAGCGTCTCGCCGTCCTGACCGAAGATCACTTCCTGATGCGCCACGAGCCCCCGGATGCGCAACGCGTGGACCGCGACGCCGCCCACCGACGCACCGCGGGCTCCCGGCAGCGACGCCGACTCGACCGTCGCGTCCGGTGCTGCGTCGAGCCCTGCCGACTCGCGGGCAGCAGAGATCATTTCTGCTGTACGACGGGCAGTGCCGCTCGGGGCGTCGGCCTTGTCGGGGTGGTGCAACTCCACGATCTCCGCCGACTCGAAGAACCGGGCGGCCTGCTGCGCGAACCGCATCATGAGCACCGCGCCGATGCCGAAGTTGGGCGCAATGACGACGCCGACCCCGGGGGCCGCGCCGAGCCACGTCCGCACCTGCGCGATGCGCTCGTCGGTAAACCCCGTCGTCCCCACGACGACGTTGAGCCCGTGTGTGATCGCCCAGGACAGGTTGTCCATGACCGCGTCGGGATGGGTGAAATCGACGACGACCTGCGCGGCCTGCACGGGAGCGCGGTCGTCGTCCGCGTCGACGGCGGCGACCAGTTCCAGATCGGGTGCGGCCTCGATCGCCGCGCACGTCTCAGAGCCCATCCGGCCTCGAGAACCCAGCACGGCAACGCGAATCGGCGACTCGGTCATGGAAGGGCTCCGATCGAACGGCGGTCAGGGGGGACAGACGCGCAACCGCGCCGAGGTCCCTCGACGCGGTTGCGGACGTGCTGCGGGCTCCCGAGGTGGCAGGAGCCGGTGCGGGTCGTCGTACCACCGACGCTTGTTCTACTGGATCGCGAACGAGAAGTCGCGATCTTTGAACGGTCCGATGACCGACAGCGCCCGGGGGCGGCAGAGGAGGTCGGCGGCGAGCGCCGTGACCTCCTCGGACGTCACGGCCGAGACGCGCCCGAGCACGTCATCGACGGACAGCAGCTCGCCGTACCCGATCTCGGCCTTGCCGAGCCGCGACATGCGCGAGCCGGTGTCCTCGAGACCGAGGACGTACGAGCCGCGGACCTGACCCTTGCCGCGGGAGAGTTCGTCATCCGGCAGGCCGGAACCGGCCACGATGTCGAGCTGCTCACGCGTGACCTTGAGGACCTCGTCGATCTTGGCCGGTTGGCAGCCGACGTAGACACCGAAGAGGCCGGCGCCGGCGTAGCGGGAGGCGTAGGAGTAGACGCTGTAGGCCATGCCGCGCTTCTCGCGGATCTCCTGGAACAGCCGTGAGGACATCCCGCCCCCGAGCACCGTGTTGAGGACCGACAGTGCGAAGCGCCGGTCGTCGTCGCGCTCGAGCCCTTGCGAGCCGAGCACGAGGTTGGCCTGCTCGGTCTTGCGGTTGATGAGCGTGACGGTCGAGCGCGCGGTCGGCGCCTCTCCCCCGACGCGCGGACCCTCAGGCTCCGTGCCGTCCTCGCCGAGCGCATCCGCCGCGGCGAACGCCGCCGTGACCAGCTCGACGAGCGTGTCGTGGTCGAGGTTGCCCGCCGCGGTCACGACGAGGCGGTGCGCCTGGTATCGCTCGGCCCAGTAGCCGGCGACGTCGTCGCGCGGCATATCCGTGATCGACTGCACCGTGCCGAGCACCGGACGGCCCAGCGGCGTGTCGCCCCAGATCGTCGTCGAGAACTCGTCATGGATCAGGTCGGACGGGTCGTCGTCGCGCATCGAGATCTCCTCGAGGACGACGTCACGTTCGGCGTCGACATCCTCGGCGGTGATGAGCGACGACGTGATCATGTCGACGATGACGTCCACCGCGATCGGCAGGTCGGTGTCGAGCACCTTCGCGTAGAAGCACGTCGCCTCCTTGGAGGTGAACGCGTTCATCTCGCCGCCGACCGCGTCGATCTCGGCCGCGATCTCGAGCGCGGTCCGCCGCTTCGTCGCCTTGAACAGCAGGTGTTCGAGGAAGTGCGACGCGCCGGCCACGACGGGCCGGTCCTCGTCACGGGAACCGACCTGCGCCCAGATGCCGAATGACACCGACCGGACGGTGGGGATCGACTCGGTGAGAATGCGCAGCCCCCCGGCCAGCACGGTACGGCGGATGGTGCCGCCGTCCGTGCCGGTCGAGAGCGTGCGCGTGGTGCCTGCCGGCTGACTGCCCGGCTGGAGGGAGACGGTCATCGACTAGGCCGACGGGGCCGAGTCGCCACCGGCCGAGCTGTCGCTGAAGGCGGGGGCGGCAGCGGACCCTTCGCCCTCGCTGCCACGACGACGGACGCGCTCGCGCGGAGCGCGGTCGCCACCCTCGCGCGGAGCGCGGTCGCCACCCTCGCGC
>CAXSDE010000016.1:1242-30187 GCA_964236265.1 uncultured bacterium | reverse complement strand
GGTCGCCACCCTCGCGCGGAGCGCGGTCGCCACCCTCGCGCGGAGCGCGGTCGCCACCCTCGCGCGGAGCGCGGTCGCCGCCGCCACGGGGCCCGCGGTCCCCGCCCTCGCGCGGAGCGCGGTCGCCGCCGCCACGGGGAGCGCGGTCGCCGTCCGAGCGGGGGCCCCGGTCGGCCTTCGGCTCGTCCTTGAGCGCGACGCCGTCGATGACGGGGATCAGCGAGAACTTGCCGCGCGAGTCGATCTCGGCCAGCTCGACCTCGACCTTGTCGCCGACCTTGAGGATGTCCTCGACGTTCTCGACGCGGGCGCCGCCGGCGATCTTGCGGACCTGCGAGACGTGCAGGAGGCCATCCTTGCCGGGGACCAGGGACACGAAGGCGCCGAACGCGGCCGTCTTGACGACCGTGCCCATGAAGCGCTCGCCGACCTCGGGCATCACCGGGTTGGTGATGGCCTGGATCTGCTCGATGGCCGCCTGGGCCTTCTCGCCGTCGGTCGCGCCGACGTAGATGGTGCCATCGTCCTCGATGGTGATGTCGGCGCCGGTCTCGTCCTGGATCTGGTTGATCATCTTGCCCTTGGGGCCGATGACCGCGCCGATCTGGTCGACGGGGATCTTGATCGTGATGATGCGCGGCGCGTAGAGCGACATCTCGGCCGGACCGTCGATGGCCTCGGCCATGATCCCGAGGATGGAGAGGCGCGCGTCGCGGGCCTGCTGCAACGCCTTGCCTAGCACGTCGGACGGGATGCCGTTGAGCTTGGTGTCGAGCTGCAGCGCCGTGACGAACTCGGACGTGCCGGCGACCTTGAAGTCCATGTCGCCGAACGCGTCCTCGGCTCCGAGGATGTCCGTGAGCGTGGCGTAGTTGCCGTTCTCGTAGATGAGGCCCATCGCGATGCCGGCGACGGGCGCGGCGAGCGGCACACCGGCGTCCAGCAGCGACAGCGATGTCGCGCAGACGGAACCCATCGACGTGGAGCCGTTGGACCCCAGCGCCTCGGACACGGAGCGGATCGCGTACGGGAAGTCTTCCTTCGACGGGAGCACCGGCAGGATCGCGCGGCCGGCGAGAGCGCCGTGCCCGATCTCGCGACGCTTCGGCGAGCCGACACGGCCGGTCTCACCGGTCGAGTACGGCGGGAAGTTGTAGTGGTGCAGGAAGCGCTTGCGCGTCTCGGGGCTGAGCGTGTCGATCATCTGCTCCATGCGGAGCATGTTGAGCGTCGCGACGCCGAGGATCTGCGTCTCACCGCGCTCGAACAGCGCCGATCCGTGCACGCGCGGCAGCACGCCGACCTCCGCGGTGATCGGGCGGATGTCCGCGAGGCCGCGGCCGTCGATGCGGACACCGTCGGTGACGATGCGCGCGCGGACGAGCTTCTTGGTCAGTGAGCGGAACGCGGCCGACACTTCCTTCTCGCGGCCGTCGAACTCGTCGGCCAGCTTGGCCTTGGTTGCCTCCTTGACGCGGTCGGTCTCGCTCTCGCGCTCCTGCTTGCCGGCGATCTGCTGCGCGGCGGCGAGGTCCTTCGACGCGAACGTCTCGACGGCGGCGAACACGTCGCCGCCGTAGTCAGCGAAGACGGGGTAGTCGGCGACGGGCTTCGCGGCGAGCTTCGCCAGCTCGGCCTGCGCCTCGCACAGCGCGCGGATCGGGGCCTTCGCGGCCTCGAGGCCGCTCGCGACGATCTCCTCGGTCGGCGCCTTCGCGCCGTCCGCGACGAGAGCGACGGTGGACGTCGTGGCCTCGGCCTCGACCATCATGATCGCGACGTCACCGTCCTCGAGGGCGCGGCCGGCGACGACCATCGTGAACGTCGCCTCCTCGCACTCCTTGTACGTCGGGAACGCGACCCACTCGCCCTCGATGTGCGCGACGCGGGTGGCGCCGATCGGACCACTGAAGGGCAGGCCCGACAGGAGCGTCGACAGGGACGCGGCGTTGATCGCGAGAACGTCGTAGATGTGGTCGGGGTCGAGCGCCATCACGGTGCAGACGACCTGGACCTCGTTGCGGAAGCCCTTCGGGAAGGACGGGCGCAACGGACGGTCGATGAGGCGACAGGTGAGGATGGCGTCCTCGGACGGGCGGCCCTCGCGGCGGAAGAACGAGCCGGGGATCTTGCCCGCGGCATACATGCGCTCCTCGACATCGACCGTCAGCGGGAAGAAGTCGAACTGGTCGCGCGGCTGCTTGCCTGCCGTGGTGGCCGAAAGGATCATGGTGTCGCCCAGGTAGGCAACGGCCGAACCCTGCGCCTGCTTGGCCAGCCGGCCGGTCTCGAAGCGAATCGTGCGCTCGCCGAGGGGTGTTTCGATCACTGCTTCTGAATGTTGTACGTCGGGACCCTGCACGGGTGCTCCTTCTGTGGTTCGCGGGCTGCATGGCCGCGACGGCACAGGTGCGAAAGCGGAACTCAGTCGAAGCACTCGGGTCGTTCGAGACCCGGGAGCCACTACCGAGGACCGTTGCGCGGAGTCTGTGAGGTCTCCGGCCACTGCCCAGTGGCGGTGCCGGCTTCTCTGTGTGCCGGCCTAGGTGTGTCGGTGGTGCTGCGGTCCGTGTCAGCAACGAACCGGGTTGAACAACGGGAGCGGGCCCTGGTGGGCACCGCTCCCGTGTCGTGCGACTAGCGACGAAGCCCGAGCTTCTCGATGAGAGCGCGGTAACGGTTGATGTCCGTCTTCGCCAGATACTTCAGGAGCCGGCGGCGCTGGCCCACGAGGAGCAGGAGGCCGCGGCGGCTGTGGTGGTCGTGCTTGTGAAACTTGAGGTGCTCGGTCAGATCACTGATGCGCTTCGTCAGCATCGCCACTTGGACCTCGGGCGAGCCCGTGTCGTTGGGGACGGTGCCGTGCTCGGCGAAGATCTGGCTCTTGACTTCGGACGTCAGGGGCACTGGGCTTCCTTTTCGTAAGAATGGCGGCCCGCCTGCGGTTGTGCGTTCCGACAGGCGCGCGAGAGATGCCGGAAAGACACCGGCTCTCCGGGCAAGGCTAACAGACGATCGTCGTACGACGAATGACGCCTGCGGGCGGGAGCGGCGGGCGATGTCCACGACGTACGACGAGGCGAGGCGCCGGCTGTGGCGGGGCACGGCGGCGGCGTACGCCGACAGCTTCGGCGCGCTCTGCGCTCACACCGTGCCGGCGCTGCTCGACGCGGCGGCCATCGGGCCTGGGTCTTCGGTGCTGGACGCCGGCTGCGGCACCGGCACCCTGACGGCGGCGGCCCTCGAGCGCGCCGCCGCGGTCACGGCGGTCGACGCGGAGGAGAGCATGGTGACCGCCACCGCCGCCTCCTGCCCGGGCGCGATCGTGATCCGCGCCGAATTGCCGCGGCTGCCGTTCCCCGCAGCCGGCTTCGACGCGGCGGTCGCCAACTTCGTGATCAATCACGTGGGACGGCCGGCGGAGGCGGTCGCCGAACTCGGCCGTGTCACTCGGGCGGGCGGGCGTGTCGCCGTGACCGTGTGGCCGCAACCTGCCCCCGCACTTCAGCAACTGTGGCTCGACGTCATCGCGTCGTCGGATGTCACGCCGGCCCCGGCGCCGCGCCTCGCCGAAGGGGACGACTTCGACCGCAGCCCCGCCGGCCTCCACACATTGCTCCGGGGCGCGGGTCTCGTCGATGTCGACATCACGGTCGTCGAGTGGGAGCACCGCGTGGACGCGCAGACCTGGTGGGCGGGGGCGCTCAACGGCATTGCGAGCATCGGCCACGTGGTCGCCGCGCAGGACGGACACGCCGTTGCGCGCATGCGGGTGCGGTACGACATCCTCTCCGCAAGCTTCCGCCGAGAGGATGGTCTGCTTCACCTGCCAACGGCGGCACTCCTGGGGGTGGGCACCCGCACCGGCTGAAAGCGCGGGCGAGCGCGTCGGGCCCTGCTGGTCGGTTGGTCGTACCAGCAGCTCTCGACCGCAACGTGCCGCGGGCGGGTGACCATGAACGTGATGGCCGCGGCGGCGTCCTGGGCCTGCAGCTTGTCCGGACTCGAAGCGCTTGTCGATCGCCTCCTGCTCGCCCCGTCCAACTCCCGCGTCGCGCTCCTCTATGCGCGCTCGGCCGCGAGGATCGTGCGCGTCCGGGCGACGTCCTCGTCGATGGCGGCGATGAGGGCCTCCAGCGACGCGAACTTCTCCGTCGACCGCAGCCGCTCGACGAACTCGACGCCGATGTGGGCGCCGTAGAGGTCGAGGGACGCGTCGAGGACGTAGGACTCGATCCGGCGCTCCGTGCCCTCGAAGGTCGGATTGGTGCCGATCGAGATCGCGGCGGGCAGTCGCTCGCCGCGGTGCACCAGCCAGCCCGCGTAGACCCCGTCGGCTGGGACGGCCGCGTGCGGCGTGGGCTGGAGGTTGGCCGTCGGGTAGCCGAGCTCCCGGCCTCGTTGGTCGCCGCGGACGACGACCCCCTCGATGCGGTGGGGACGGCCCAGCATCGCAGTGGCGGCCCGCACGTCGCCCGCGGCGATGCAGGCGCGGACCGCGGTCGACGACGTGGGGAGGGCGTCCCCGACGAGCGGCACCGCGTCGACCTCGACGCCGGCGGTCGCTCCGAGCTCGCGAAGCAGAGCCACGTCGCCGCGCGCCTGCCGGCCGAAGCGGAAGTTGGCGCCGACCACGATGGCTCGCGCACGCAGCGCCCCGAACAAGACCGTGCGCACGAAGTCCTCGGCGGGCAGCTGCGCCAGCACCGGCGTGAACGGCAGGATCAGCATCGCGTCGAGCCCGGCCCGCTCCATGAGCTGCGCCTTCAGGCGGGGCGCGGCCAGCACGGGCGGGTGGCTCCCCGGGCGGACGACCTCCGCCGGATGCGGGTCGAACGTGAGCACGACCGACGGGACTCCCAGCTGCCGCGCGCGCTCGACGGCGGCCGCAAGGATGACCCGGTGGCCGCCATGCACACCGTCGAACATCCCGATCGTCACGACGCTCGCCGCGAAGTCGGCCGGGATCGCGTCGAGACCTCGCCACCGCCGCATGCCGCGCCTCCGTGTCCTGCGTGTCTGCGTCGACCCGCGCCGCGCGCCTTGCTGGATCATCGCCCATCGCGCTGCCACGATGTCGCCATGCTCCTGCCACTCGCCGTCGCGGCGAAGAACACCGCCGACAAGATCCCGGCCGACGCCTGGCTGCTCGCCGTCGTGGTCCTGGTGCTGTTCATCGTCGCGTACGTGGTGCGCCGGGCCGTCAGGATGATGATGATCGTGCTGATCCTGGCGCTGGCCGGCGCCGCCCTCGCCGCCTACCGGTTCGGTCTGTTCGGCTGACACCCTCCTGTCAGGGGG
The DNA here is from genome assembly GCA_964236265.1 of uncultured bacterium. GTDB lineage: Bacteria > Actinomycetota > Actinomycetes > JAVEEB01 > JAVEEB01 > JAVEEB01. Next base: position 24,886 of record CAXSDE010000016.1, on the reverse strand, counting down.
AAAACCGTCCGCAGCACCGAGAAAGGCGATCGTCATGGACTGGAAGCTTGAAGTCGTGGTCGTGCCCGTGAGCGATGTCGACCGCGCCAAGGCCTGGTACGTCGACAAGATGGGCTTCCACCTCGACGTCGACGTGCAGCCGACCCCGACGATGCGCGTCGTCCAGCTGACGCCGCCGGGCTCGGCGTGCTCCGTCACCATCGGCCCGAGCCTGCTCGAACCGGGCAGCGAGCACGGCGGTCGCGCCAGCATGCAGCTCGTCGTGACGGACATCGAGGTGGCGCGCGCCGAACTGCTGAGCCGCGGCGTCGAGACCGGCGAGGTGCAGCACCTCGGCACGACCGACGGCAGCAAGTTCTTGTTCTTCCAGGACCCGGATGGCAACAACTGGGCCGTCCAGGAGATCCGCAAGCAGGCCGGCGGCGCGCTCGACTGACCGTGCGTCAGACGAATACCACGAGGGGGCGGGCGACGCCGTCGCGGTCCTCGAACAACGCCAGCAGGCCATCCGGGCCGAAGACGCCGACTGGTCCGTCGCTGCCTGCGGGCGCGAGCCGGCCGCCGTGCGAGACCGCGTCCGCCGTGGCGGCGTCGACGTCCCTGCGCGGGAACGTCGTCGCCACGACGTCGGCCAGCGGCACGACGGTGCAGTCGTCGGCGAGCTCGTCGAGCGTACGGGCCTGTGCGAGGTCAAAAGCCCCGACCGCTGTACGACGCAAGGCCGTCAGGTGCCCACCGACGCCGAGGGCGACCCCGAGGTCGCGGGCGAGGGATCGGATGTAGGTGCCCGACGAGCAGCGGACGCGGACGTCCACGTCGACGAGCCCCGGCTCCCGCCGGATGGCCAGAACGGTGAGTTCGTGCACGGTCACCGGCCGGGCCACCATGGCGACGTCCTCGCCCGCCCGGGCCCGCTTGTAGGCCCGCTGGCCGTCGATCTTGATGGCGCTGACCTGCGGCGGCACCTGCTGGATCGGGCCCGTCAGCGGGAGCAGGGCGTCTGCGATGGCGTCGTCCGTCACCCCGCCGGCGTCGGTTGTCGTGAGCAGCTCCCCCTCGGCGTCGTCCGTGTTGGTGGTGGCGCCGAGCCGGAAGCTGCCGTCGTACTCCTTCTCTGTCAGCGCGAGGTGACCAAGCACGCGCGTCGCCTTTCCGACGCCGATGAGCAGGACGCCGGTGGCCATCGGGTCGAGCGTGCCGGCGTGCCCGACCTTGCGCGTGTGCGCCAGCCGGCGCATCCGGGCGACCACGTCGTGAGATGTCCAGCCGGCCGGCTTGTCGACAACGACGATGCCATCCGCGGCGGCGGGCGGTGGCTCGCTCGGAGCCGCCGTTGCGACCCGCGCCGGTCGCTCCACTCCATCGGCCTTTGCAGAAGTGGGCGCATCGGGGCCGGCGTGGCTCTGCGGCGCAGGCGTCTGCGGTGCAGGTACGGCGCCGGTCATGCGGTGAGGGGGACGGCCGCGGCGAGGGCGGCGCGCAGCTGCGCCATCGTCTCCTCGACCGAGCCGTGGGCGGTGAAGCCGGCGGCGAACCGGTGCCCGCCACCACCGAACCGGCCACACACCGCACTCATGTCGATGGCGCCCTTCGACCGCGTCGACACCTTGAACGTGCCGTCGTCATCGCCCTTGAGCAGGACGGCGACCTCGGCCTGCTTGGTGACGCGGATGCCGTCGATGATGCCCTCGATCTGGTCCATCCGCAGGCCGTGGCGGGCCAGGTCGTCCGCTGTGGTGTAGGTCCAGACGAGGCCGCGGCCCCCGACCGGGTCCGGCTCGAGAATCGCGCGGCTGAGTGCCTCCCCCAGCATCCGGACATAGCCGAAATCGTGCGTGTCGTAGATGGCGCGGGCGATCTCGTCGTGCCGGATGCCGGTGGCGAGCAGCTGCGCGGCCAGCCGGTGCACCTCGGGCGTGGTCGCAGAGAACCGGAAGGACCCGGTGTCGGTGGTGATGCCGACGTACAGGCCGATCGCTATGTCGGCGTCGATCGTCACGCCGAGTCGCTGGATCAACTCGGCGACCAGGACGGCGGTGGCGGCGCACGAGGGATCGACGAGCTCGAACGTGCCGAAGTGCGTGTTGGTGGCGTGGTGGTCGATGACCAGCGTCTCTTTCGCGGTGCCCGTCAACGGGCCGAGGAGGCCGAGCCGATCGAGGCTGGCAGTATCGAGTGAGACGAAGCAGTCCGGCACGTCGGGGACGTCGGCCGGGGCGCGCAGGAGGTGCTGGCCGGGCAGGATCGCGGCGTACGTCGCGGGGATCTCCAGGGTGGCGCTCCCCCACGAGCAGGTGATGTCGACACCGAGGCGCTCGAGGGCGAGCCCGAGGGACAGCATGGAACCCAAGGCGTCCCCGTCCGGACCTATATGGCAGGCGAGGACGACCGACTTCGCGCCACAGAGCAGGTCGACCGCCCGCCCCCACGCCGCCTCGTCCGGCCCGGCAACCCCCGTTGCCACGTCGATCACTCGTCCTCGCCCTCTGTGTCCGTGTCGGTGTCGTCCGTGTCCGTGTCGTCGGTGTCGTCGGTGTCGGTGTCGCTCTCGGTGTCGGTGTCGCTCTCGGTGTCGGTGTCGCTCTCGGTATCGGTGCGGGGGTGCTTGTAGGGGTCGGCGTCGCCCGCGGGGACAGCATGCTCCGCGAGGTGCGCGACCTCCTCGTCGGCCGCGCGGGCGCGTTGCAGGAGATCATCCAGCGCGCGGGCCGTGTCCGGGACCACATCGGCAACAAAGGCCAGCGACGGCGTGTGTTTGATGCCCGTCTGCCGGCCGACCTCCGAGCGCAGGAGGCCCTTGGCGCTCTCGAGGGCCATCGCCGATTCCTGGCGGGCGGTGTCGTCGCCGTAGACCGTGTAGTAGAGCGTCGCCTCCCGCAGGTCGCCGGTGACGCGTACGTCGGTGATGGTGAGGAAGCCCAGCCGCGGGTCCTTGATGCCGCGTTCGATCAGGTGTGCCGCCACGATCTCACGGATGCGGTCGGCCAGCCGGCGCGCGCGTGCCTTGTCCGTCACTCGTCCTCCTCGCCTATCAACTGCCGGTGTGCCGACAGCAGTTCGATCTCCGGGCGGCCGGCGACGAGTCGCTCGCAGGCGTCCAGCACATCCCGGCAGTGCTTGGCGTCAGGGGCCACGATGGCGACGCCGAGCATGGCCCGCCGGTGCAGGTCCAGGTGTCCCGCTTCCGCCGCCGAGACCTCGAACCGGCGACGCAGCTCCGCGACGATCGGCTTGACGACCGACCGCTTCTCCTTCAGCGAGTGGACCTCACCCAGGAGGATGTCGAGCGTCAGTGCGCCGACGAACATCGCGTTTCCTCCGCGTCCTCATCGTTAGGTGGCCGCCCCGCCCCGCACGGATTGCCCTGGCCGAGCGTTCCGAAGTCTGCAACTCCATACGGTTGCAAACGTCGGAACGCTCGGGCGGGGGGCGGGGTGGTGGGTGGTGCGGGGGTGGGTGGTGCGGGGGGTGGGTGGTGCGGGGGTGGTGCGGGTGTTGCAGGCCTGCGGACAGACGAACGGGCCCGTCGCCGGGCCCGTTCGCTGAATCGTGCTTTCGTCGTACGACTAGACGCGCGGCTTTTCCTTCATCTCGAACGTCTCGATCATGTCCCCGACCTTGATGTCGTTGTAGCCGAGGCTCATACCGCACTCGTAACCCTCGGTGACCTCACGCGCGTCGTCCTTGAAGCGCTTGAGCGTCTCGATGGTGACGCGGTCCGCGATGACGACGCCGTCGCGGATGATGCGCGCCTTCGCGTTGCGGGTGATCGTGCCCGACCGGACGATGCAACCGGCGACGTTGCCGGCCTTCGGCACCTTGAAGACCTCGCGGATCTCCGCCGTCCCCAGCTGCGCCTCTTCGAACTCCGGCTTGAGGAGTCCCTTGAGGGCTGCCTCGACATCGTCGATCGCCTCGTAGATGACGCGGTAGAGGCGGATGTCGACACCGCTGCGGTCGGCCAGCTCGCGCGCCCGGCCCTCGGGCCGCACGTTGAAGCCGATGACGATCGCCTCGGAGCCCGGGATGGACGCCAGGTTGATGTCGTGCTCGGTGATGGCGCCGACGCCGCGGTGGATGACTCGCAGCTCGACCTCGTCCCCGACGTCGATCTTGAGCAGCGTGTCCTCGAGCGCCTCGACGGAACCGGACACGTCGCCCTTGAGGATGAGGCGCAGCTGACTGACCTCGCCCTCCGCGATGCGCTCGATGAACGTCTCGAGGGTCGGCCGGCGCTTGACGCTCGCCAGCTTCGCGTTGCGGGCCAGGGTCGACCGGCGCTCGGCGATCTGGCGCGCGACCTTGTCCTCCTCGACCGACAGGAACGTGTCGCCGGCGCCGGGCACGGCCGTCAGGCCGAGCACCAGGACGGGCCGGGACGGACCCGCTTCCTCGATCACCTCGCCGTGCTCGTCGAGCATGGCGCGGACGCGGCCGAATGCGTCACCGGCGACGATGGAGTCACCGATGCGCAGCGTGCCGCGCTGGACGAGGACCGTGGCCACCGGGCCGCGGCCGCGATCGAGGTGAGCCTCGATCGCGACACCCTGGGCGCGGGTGTTGGGGTTGGCCCGCAGGTCCAGGGCCGCGTCGGCGGTGAGCAGCACCGCCTCGATCAGGTCGTCGATGCCCAGCTGGCTGCGCGCGGAGACGTCGACGAACATCGTGTCGCCCCCGTATTCCTCCGCCACGAGGCCGTACTCGGTGAGTTGCTGACGCACCTTCGCCGGGTTGGCGTCTTCCTTGTCGATCTTGTTGACGGCGACGACGATCGGCACGCCGGCCGCCTGCGCGTGGTTGAGCGCCTCGATCGTCTGCGGCATGACACCGTCGTCCGCTGCGACCACGAGGATCGCGACGTCGGTGACCTGGGCACCACGGGCGCGCATGGCGGTGAACGCCTCGTGGCCCGGTGTGTCGATGAACGTCACGGCGCGGTTGGAGCCGTCCGGAGACGTGTGGCGCACCTGGTAGGCACCGATGTGCTGGGTGATGCCACCGTGCTCGCCGGCGACGACGTCGGCCGACCGGATCGCGTCCAGGAGCTTGGTCTTGCCGTGGTCGACGTGACCCATGACGGTGACGACCGGCGGACGGATGACCAGGTTGGCCTCTTCCTCGTCGCCGCCGATCTCGATGTCGAACTCTTCGAGCAGCTCGCGGTCTTCTTCCTCCGGACTGACGATCTGGACCTCGTAGTGCAGCTCCGCTCCAAGGAGCGTCAGCAACTCTTCGCTGGCCGACTGCGTCGCGGTGACCATCTCACCGAGCGCGAACGCGACCTGCACGAGCGAGGCCGGCTGCACACCGATCTTGTCGGCGAAGTCGGCGAGTGAGGCACCGCGGTGCAGGCGCACGATCGCGCCCTGACCACTCTGGATCTGCACGCCGCCGATCGTCGGGGCCTGCAGGTTGTCGAACTCCTGACGGCGCTGCTTCTTGGACTTGCGCCCACGCTGCGGGCGGCCGCGGCCGAAGGCACCCGCGGTGCCGCCGCCACGAGCGCCGCCACCCTGGCCGGGACGACCACCGGGGCCACCCCCACCGGGAGCACCACCGGGACCACCGGGACCGCCGGGACGGGCACCGGGACCGCCGGCACCGGGAGCGCCGCCGGGGCGTGCGAAACCGCCGGGACCACTGGGGCCGCCGGGACGCGCGCCGGGACCGCCGGCACCACCGGGACCGCCGGCACCACCAGGACCGCCGGCACCGCCGGGACGGAAGCCGCCGGCACCGCCGGGGCCGCCGGGACGAGCGAAGCCGCCGGGAGCACCGGGGCCACCCGGGCGGGCACCGGGACCGCCGGGACCGCCGGGACCACCGGGACCGCCCGGACGGAAGCCGCCGGAGCCTGGGCGGGCGCCCATGCCACCGGCCGGGCGCGGCGGCATCGTGCCGGGACCGGGACGGGGGCCACCGGGACCGCCCACACCTGCCGGACGCGGCGGCATGGTGCCGGGTGCCGGACGCCCACCCGCTGGAGCGCCCGGGCCCGCGGGGGCACCGGGGCCGGCGGGACGCGGCGGGAGGGTCGTGCCAGGACGCGGAGGCACGGCTGCGCGGGGCGCAGCGGACGGCTCCGTCGGCGACATGTAGGGGTTGTTGCCCGGACGCGGACCGGCCGGGCGCGGCGCGGCAGGGCGCGCGGGCGCCTCCGTGAAGGCGGCGGCAATGCCCGCAACCGCGGGCGCCACGGGGGCGGCGGGGGCGGCTGCGGCGGGTGCGGAGACGTCGACCACCGGCGAGGCCTGCTGGGGCGCGGCAACGGCGGGAGCCGTCGGAGCCGCGGGCGCTGCCGCCGCGGCCTTGCGAGGCGCCGGCTTGGCCGCGGGCGCGGACGTCGGAAAAGCTTCCTGAAGTTTGCGTACGACGGGCGCCTCGATGGTCGAGGACGCCGAACGGACGAACTCACCCAGCTCTTGGAGCTTGGCCATGACGACCTTGCTCTCGACGCCGAAATCCTTGGCGAGTTCGTAGACCCGGACCTTTGCCACAGTTCTCCTTTGGGGGGCCCGCGGTCAGCCGCGTAGCCGTTGTGTCAACTCATGTGGTGCTCTGCGCCGGAAAGGCGTTCATCGAGTGCTCATCGCAGTCATCGACCTGCTCTCGTGTCGTGACCCGCCGCGGTCGCGCCGGGGTCGTGCTCGGGGTGGTGCTCGGGGCCTTGCTCGTTCAGGTGGTGCTCGGGGTCGTGCTCGTGCTCGTGCAGGTCGTGCTCGTGCAGGTCGTGCTCGTGCAGGTGGTGCTCCAGGGCGGTGAGGTCGAGCGGCCCGGGAACGCGGAACGCTCTCGGAAATGCCCGCCGCTTGTCCGCGAGCCCCAGACACCGGGCGTCGCGGTGGAGATATGCCCCCCGGCCTGGCAGGCGCGCGCGCTCATCGGGGATGCAGGCATCCTCGCGCAGCACGACACGCAACAGCTGGGATTTGTCCGCGCGCGACCGGCACCCCACACAGGTGCGGGCCGTCAGCTCGGGATCGAACTCCGGCAACTCTACCGCGCCGCGCCCCGGGCCGGGCCGGCGTCAGACCGCGGCGGCGGCAGGGCGGCTTCGGGGCCGGTGTCGTCATCAGCCTCAGCGGGCGCCATGTCGGACCTGATGTCGATCCGCCAGCCCGTCAGCCGGGCAGCGAGGCGGGCGTTCTGTCCCTCTTTGCCGATGGCGAGCGACAGCTGGAAGTCCGGAACGATCACGCGGGCGGACCGGGCGGCCAGGTCGACCACGTCCACGCGCGTCACCCGCGCGGGCGACAATGCCTCGCCCACGAAGGCGGCCGGGTCGTCGTACCAGTCCACGATGTCGATCTTCTCCCCGTGCAACTCGGCCATGACCGCCCGGACCCGGGACCCCATCGGGCCGATGCACGCGCCCTTCGCGTTGAGGCCCGCGACGTGCGACGCGACGGCGATCTTGGACCGGTGACCGGCCTCACGGGCGATGCCCTTGATCTCGACGCTGCCGTCGGCGATCTCCGGGACCTCGAGCGCGAAGAGCTTGCGGACCAGGTTGGGGTGCGTGCGCGAGAGGTTGACGCTCGGGCCGCGTACCCCCTTGTGGACGCTGATGACGAGCGCCTTGATGCGGATGCCGTGGGTGTAGTCCTCGGTGGGCACCTGCTCGCCCTGCGGCAGAACGGCCTCGAACTTGCCGAGGTCGACGTGCACGAGCCCGCGCGTCGAGTGGCCGCCGTCGTTCTGCTGGATGACGCCGGAGACGATGTCGCCCTCACGGCCCGCGTACTCGCCGTAGGTGAGCTCCTGCTCCGCGTCCCGCAGGCGCTGGACGATGACCTGCTTGGCGGTCATCGTCGCGATGCGCCCGAAGTCGGTGGGCGTGTCGTCGTATTCACGGACGACCTGGCCGGCCTCGTCCTTCTCCTGCGCCAGCACCGCGACGTCGCCGGTCTTGCGGTTGAGCTCGACGCGGGCGTGCGGCTGGGCGCCCTCGGTGCGGTGGTAGGCCGTCAGCAGCGCGGCCTCGAGGGCCTCGCAGACCAGGGCGAAGGAGATGTCCTTCTCCCGTTCGAGCGCGCGCAGTGCCGCGATGTCGATGTGCATCAGATCTCCTCCTCCACGCCGTCGTCGTCGCTGTCGTCGTCGCTGTCGTCGTCGCTGTCGTCGGTCAGATCGTCGTCGTCCGCCTCGTCGCCCGCCTCGTCGAGGCCGACCGGGCCCTTGCCGAACTCGACCTGCACGACCGCCTTCGTCACGTCGGCGAAGACAACGCGGCGCGCGGTGCCCTCGACATCGAGGTCGGCGCCCTCGCCGTCCGCCGCGTTGACGCGGCCGATGACGGCGCCGCCGTCCCGTATCGACACCTTCACCAGGCGGCCGGCGGCGCGGCGCCAGTGCCGGGCCAGGGTGAGCGGTCGGTCGACACCGCGCGATCCGACCTCGAGTGTGTACGGCGTCTCGCCGAGCGGGTCGTCCGCGTCGAGCGCGTCGGACACCACCCGCGCGATGTCGGCCACATCGTCCAGGGTGACGCCACCGTCGCGGTCAACGACCACTTCGACGACGGACCGGCGGCCGGCGGCCCGCACCTGCACGTCTTCGAGGTCGGCACCGGTAGCCGCGACCACGGGCTCGAGCAGCTGCACCAGCCGCGAGCGCACCGCTGCGCTGACCATCGGATCTCCTTGCCGTCGTCGGGCGTTTCGTCGCTCCGGGTAGTGGCCGGATGCACCAGAGTAGTGCGTGGCGCTGCGTGCCAGTCGCGCGTGGCATGCTCATCGACGTCCCGTCACCGCACCTGCTGGAGGATCCGCGTGAAGGCGACGCCGAGCCGGCGCGAGATCCTCGTCGGCAGCGGGCTCACGGTCGCCGCGCTGGCGGTCGGCGCCGTCGCCGGCCGGCGCCCGCAGTCCGCGGCCGACGGGCGGCCCGCGACGGCCCGGTCGACGTCCCGGTCGACGACCCGGTCGACGGCCCGGTCGACGGCCCGGTCGACGGCCGGGTCGACGGCCCCGACCCCTGCGCCCACGGCGCCAACGTCGCCCTCGCCGACCCCGGCGGGCACCGGTGATCCCGAGCCTGCGGTCGTGACGGCCTATCACGCGGAGGCGCGCCTCGTGGCGGTCTACGACAGAGTCGTCGCTCCGCTCCACTCCCGGACCGGGCCGCTGCAGAGCACGCTGGTCGACCACCGGCGGCATCTGGAGGCCCTCGCGGCGGCAGCGGTGGCGACCGTCCCCGGGTGGGTCCGGCACGCGGCCGTGCCGGCCGTCCCCGCCGTCCCCGCCGTCCCCGGTGCGCCGGCACAGCCGGTGGCGCCGGCACAGCCGGTGGCCGAGCTCGCGACGCTCGAGGCCGACGCCAGCAACGCGATGCTCACGCTCGTGCCGGCGGCCTCCGGCGACGTGGCCGGCCTGCTGGCGTCCATCGCGGGCTGCGAGGCCTCGCACGTGCAGCTCGTCCGCGGCGTGCGCCGCGTGGGTGGCGCGTGACGAGCGCCGACGCCCTCAACGCCGCACTGGCTGTCGAGCACGCGACCCTGTATGCGTACGGGGTGGCGGGGGCGCACACGGGGGTGCAGGGGCGGGCACTGGCCCGCTCCGCGTACGCGTCGCACCGCGCCTGGCGCAACCGCCTCGCCGTGCTGGTCCGCGACGCCGGCGGCACACCCGTCGCGGCCGACGCCGCCTACACGCTGGCCGTCCCGGTGACGGGCCTGGCCAGCGCCATGACACTGGCCATCACGCTCGAGGACGGCTGCGCGGTCGCCTACGAGAAGCTCGTCGTCGCGGCCGGGGAGGCTTCGGTCCGGGCGACAGCCGCGAACGCGCTCGTCGAGTGCGCCACCCGTGCGATGACGTGGCGCACATTGGCAGGCGGCAAACAAGCGCTCGCCTTTCCTGGGCGCGGGGCCTAGGTCAGAACAGGACGGACGCCAGCTCGCCGGAGTCGCGCATGCCGATGCGCGCATAGGCCCGTCGCGCGGCCACGTTGTAGTCGTTGACGTAGAGGCTGACGGTGGGCGCGATGCGCGCGCGGGCCAGGGTGACGACGGCGGCCGTGCCCGCCGTGCCCAGTCCCCTTCCTCGCAGCTCAGGGGTGACCCACACCCCCTGGATCTGGCTCACGGCGTGCGTGGCCGCGCCGACCTCGGCCTTGAACAGGACCTTGCCGTCCTCGATGTGGGCGAACGCCCGGCCCATCCGGATGAGCTCCGCGACGCGGGCGCGGTAGAGGGCGCCGCCGTCGACCTCGACCGGCGACACCCCGACCTCCTCGGTGAACATCGCCACACACGCCGGGAGCACGATGTCGAGCTCGTCCGGGCGCACGGGCCGCACGAGCGCGTCACCCGCGACCGAGGGGGCGGAGCTGATGGACAACAGCGGCTGGTGCGCGCGGACGTCGCGCGCCGGTCCCCACGACGGCTCGAGCGCAGCCCACATGGCGGCGATCGGACCCGCCGGGCCGACGAGGGAGGAGCAGCGGCGACTCCCCCGGCGCGCGCGGTCGGCGAAGGCGCGGGCAGCGGCGTCGTCCGCACCGACGGGCACCATGTTGGCGCCGGCGTAACAGAGCGCGGTCAGCGGGCCGTTGGCGGGAAACCCCCACATCTCCGCGCCGAGGCGCCAGGAATCGAGGCCGCACGCGTCGACGCGGGAGCCGACGAACACGTTGACGATCGGGTCCCGCGCGATGATCGCGACCGCCTCCGCACGGTCACGGTCGTCGAGGACGCGGACGGTAGAGGTGCGCAGCACTGCTCGACCCTAGAAGATCGAGACGGCCGGCTCGCCGGTGGTGGTGCCGTCGGCCTCCAGCTGGACCGCCAAGCGGTTGGCCTCGGCGATCAGCGTCGCGACGATCTGGTCCTCCGGCACCGTCGCGACGACTTCCCCGCGGACGAAGATCTGGCCCTTTCCGTTGCCGGACGCGACGCCGAGGTCGGCCTCCCGGGCCTCGCCCGGCCCATTGACGACACAGCCCATCACGGCGACGCGGAGGGGGACCGTCATGCCCTGCAGGCCCGCGGTCACCTGCTCGGCGAGCGTGTAGACGTCGACCTGCGCGCGGCCGCACGACGGGCAGGACACGATCTCGAGGGACCGGGTGCGCAGGCCGAGCGACTCGAGGATCTGGATGCCGACCTTGACCTCTTCGACCGGCGGGGCGGACAGCGAGACGCGGATGGTGTCGCCGATGCCCTCCGCGAGGAGCGCACCGAAGGCGACAGCCGACTTGATCGTCCCCTGGAACGTCGGCCCGGCCTCGGTCACGCCGAGATGTAGCGGATAATCGCAGGCTTCCGCCAGCAGCCGGTAGGCCTGGATCATGACGACCGGGTCGTGGTGCTTCACCGAGATCTTGATGTCGTGGAAGTCGTGTTCCTCGAACAGCGACGCTTCCCACAGCGCGCTCTCGACGAGGGCCTCGGGCGTCGCCTTGCCGTACTTGGCGAGCAGGCGCGGGTCGAGCGAGCCGGCGTTGACCCCGATGCGGATCGGCGTCCCGTGGTCCTTAGCCGCCGCCGCGATCTCCTTGACCTTGTCGTCGAACTGCTTGATATTGCCGGGATTGACCCGCACCGCGGCACAGCCGGCCTCGATCGCCGCGAACACGTAGCGGGGCTGGAAGTGGATGTCCGCGATCACGGGGATCGTCGATTGCTTGGCGATGATCGGCAGCGCCGCAGCGTCATCCGCGCTCGGCACGGCGACGCGCACGATGTCGCAGCCGGCAGCCGTGAGCTCCGCGATCTGCTGCAGCGTCGCCCCGATGTCGGAGGTGAGCGTCGTCGTCATCGACTGCACGGACACCTGCGCGTCGCCACCGACCGCGACGCCGCCGACGTTCAGGAGACGGCTGTGGCGACGGACGCCCACGCGGCGTGCCGGCAACTCCGGCATCCCGAGGGAGACAGCGGTCGTCGTCATGCATTGAGCCCTTCGGCAGCGGGATGGTCGGCGGTACGTGCAGTATCGCTGGTGTCCGCCGCTATTGCGTGAGGCGGACGGGGTTGACGATGTCGGCGTACAAGAGGAGCAGGGACATCACGATGAGGACCGAGCTGACGACGTAGATCAGCGGCAACATGCGCGAGACATCGACGGGCCCGGGGTCACGGCGGCGGCGCAACTTGGCGACCTGGCGCCGGGCTCCCTCGTAGAGGGCGCCGGCGACATGGCCGCCGTCGAGCGGCAGCAGCGGCACGAGGTTGAACACGAACAGCGCCAGGTTGGTGCTCGCGATGATCTGCAGGATGAAGTTGACCTTGAGGCCGTTGGTGAGGCCGGGCGTCTGGGCGATCTCGCCCCCGATGCGGCCGACGCCGACGAAGCCGATGGGCCCGTTCGGGTCACGGTGGCCGCCGCCGAAGGCCGCGCGCCAGACGCCGGCCATCTTGCCGGGGATGTTGCCGATCGCCTCGGCCGTGCGCACGATGCCGTCGACGAGCCGACCACCGATCTGAGCCGCTGGCACGGAGCGCAACTCCTGTCCAGGGGTCACCCCGAGGAAGCCGACGGTGACGACGTCGGTCGTCTTCTGGTCCTTGTAGACCTGGTTCTCGATGGGCGTTGCCGTCAGGTCCGTGCGCGTCCCCGCGCGGTCGACCGTGATGGTGACCTGTTTGCCCGCGGAGACGCGGATGCGGCTCTGGATGGTGGTCCAGTCGGTCATCGGCTCGCCGTTGACCGCGACGATGCGGTCGCCCGCCTCGAGGCCGGCGGCGAGGGCCGGCGACTTGGTGTCCGTGGCCGAGCACGTCTGCTGGGTGGAGGTGGCTGGCAGCACGCACTCGCTGACCGCCACGACGGCGTTCGTGGGTGCGGGCTCGCCGTAGAGGGTCCAGCTGCCCACCAACAGGAGCGTGCCGATGATCAGGTTCATGGTCGGGCCGCCGAGCATGATCAGCACCTTGCGCCGAACCGGTTGCTTGTAGAACATCCGGTCGACGTCCTCGGGCGCGATCGTCTCGACCCCGGTCGGTGAGCGCTGCTCGTTGAGCTGGCGCGTCAGGCCCGTGCTGGTCGGCTGCAGGTGGGTCTCGTCCTCGCCGCGGGACGCGCGCGGCGGAAACATCCCGATCATGCGGATGTAGCCGCCGAACGGGATCGCCTTGATCCCGTACTCCGTCTCGCCCTTCGTGCGGGACCAGATCGTCGGGCCGAACCCGACCATGTATTGCGTGACCTTCACGCCGGACCGCTTCGCGGGAACGAGGTGGCCGATCTCGTGCAGGGCGATCGACAGCATGATGCCGACGAAGATAAGGACGATTCCCAGTGCGTACAACATCTAGCCAGATCTCCTCTCCGCATCGACGATGAGCTCGGTCGCCCTCATGCGTGCGTCGTCCTGGGCGGCGACGATGTCATCGACGCTCAGCTGTCCTATCGGCACGGAATGGGCCTGCACCACAGTGGTCACGACATCGACAATTCCGGGAAATTTCAGCCTACCTGCGACAAAGGCCTCGACGGCGGTCTCGTTGGCCGCGGCGTAGACGGCGGGAGCGGTGCCGCCGAGCCGGCCCGCCTCGCGCGCGAGTGCCACGGCGGGGAAAGCCACTTCGTCGAGCGGCTCGAAGTGCCACCCCTGCGCCTGCGTCCAGTCGACGGCGGCCGCGGCGCCGGGGAGCCGCTCCGGCCACGCGAGGGCATAGCCGATCGGCAGTCGCATGTCGGGCGGGCTGGCCTGGGCGATGGTGGACCCGTCCGCGAATTCGACCATCGAGTGCACGACCGACTGCGGGTGGACCACGACCTGGATCTGCTCGTACGGCACCCCGAAGAGCAGGTGCGCCTCGATGAGTTCGAGGCCCTTGTTGACCAGGGTGGCGCTGTTGATCGTGATGAGCGGGCCCATGTCCCACGTGGGGTGGCGCATCGCGTCGGCGACGGTGGCGTCGCGCAGCTGCTCGCGCGTCCGGCCACGGAACGGGCCGCCGCTGGCGGTGAGGATCAGCCGCTCGACTTCGTTGTCGCCGCCCGAGCGCAGGCATTGGGCGATCGCGGAGTGCTCGCTGTCCACGGGCAGCAGCCGGTCCCGGTTTCCCTGCACCCTGCTCAGGACGAGCTCGCCGCCCGCGATCAGCGACTCCTTGTTGGCGAGTGCGACGGCGCGTCCGGCGTCGAGCGCCGCGAGGGTCGGCGCCAGGCCGATGAGGCCGGTCATGGCGTTGAGGACGATGTCACACGGATATCCCGCGAGTTGCGTGGCGGCGTCCGGACCGACAAGGAGTTTTGGTACGGCGAAGTCGCCCGCGTTGTAACCGTTCGCGCGGGCTGCGGCGTAGAAAGCCAGCAGGAGGTCCTGGGCGACGGTCGCCTTTGCGACGGCGACCACCTCGACCGTGAACTCCAGCGCCTGCTGGGCGAGTTCCTCGACACGCTCCCCGCCCGCAGCGAGGCCGACGACCCGGAACCGGTCGGGGTTGCGGCGGATGAGGTCGAGAGTCTGCGTGCCGATGGAGCCGGTGCTGCCGAGCACCACGATGTCGCGCACACGTTCTCCCTCTGCTGACAGCGTTGCGCCGGCGGAGATCCATTGTGTCGCGTGGGGCTGTGCGCCGGCTGGCAGCCCGCCGTGAAGGTGTGCCCAACGGTTGCCCCCGCGCCTGGTCCAGCCGTTGGTCCATCGCCCCCGTCACGACGACCACGCCCGGACCGGCACCTGCCCTGGAACCCCTTCACATAGATGCGAAGTCACATCACATATTTGTGAACCCCCCCGGCAACAACCCCGGTCCTGGCGCGCGCAGCCGGACGGGAAGACGAGGCGCCGTCACACTGGAGCCCCACGAGCGCGGAGGAGCCACGCGTGTTGCAGCTGCGACCCAATTGCGAGTGGTGCGACGTCGACCTGCCACCAGACTCACCGCACGCCCGCATCTGCACCTACGAGTGCACGTTCTGCGCATCCTGCGTCGCGGGCCCGCTGGACGGCGTCTGCCCCAACTGCGGTGGCAACTTCACACCGCGCCCGATCCGCCCGCCGGCCCAGCTCGCGAAGGACCCGGCGTCGACGGTCCGCGTCCACCGCGTCGTGGGTGGCTAGGCCGGCGACGGGGTGCGGGACGACGCCGCCAGCTGCCCACACGCCCCGTCGATCTCCCGGCCACGGGTGTCGCGCACCGTGGTGGACACGCCATGCGCTTCGAGGCGTCGTACGAACTCGTCTTGATCTTTCCGGCGCGACGCCGTCCAGATGGATCCGGGCGTCGGGTTGAGCGGGATCAGGTTGACGTGCACCTGGTGACCCTTGAGGAGCTGGCCGAGCAGGTCGGCGCGCCAGGCCTGGTCGTTGATGTCCTTGATGAGGGCGTACTCGATGGAGACGCGGCGACCGGTCCTGTCGACGTAGTCCCAAGCGGCATCGAGGACCTCGGCGACCTTCCAGCGGGTGTTGACCGGCACGAGGGTGTCGCGCAGCGCGTCGTCCGGCGTGTGAAGCGAGATCGCCAGCGTCACACCGAGGCCCTCCTCGGCCAACCTGCGGATGGCGGGCACGAGGCCGACCGTCGAGACGGTGATGTTGCGCTGGGAGATGCCGAGCCCGTGCGGCGCCGGCTCGATGATGCGGTGCAGCGCGCCGAGCAGCGCCGGGTAGTTGGCGAGCGGCTCCCCCATGCCCATGAAGACGATGTTGCTGAGGCGGCCTGGAGCCCCGAGGTCACCCCGCGCCAGCTGGCGGGCGGCGGTCACCACCTGCTCGACGATCTCGCCCGTCGACAGGTTGCGGGTCAGGCCCGCCTGACCGGTCGCGCAGAACGGGCACGCCATCCCGCAACCGGCCTGGCTGGAGACACACACGGTCGCCCGGTCCGGATAGCGCATCAGGACCGACTCGACGAGCGCCCCGTCGTTGGCGCGCCAGAGCGTCTTGCGGGTGTCGCCGTTGTCGGTCGTCTTCTCGCTGATCGCGGTGACGAGCGTCGGCAGCAGAGCGGTTGTGAGCTGCTCGCGCAGGGCCGCCGGAAGGTCGGTCATCTCAGCGGGGTCGCTCGTGAGGCGGCCGAAGTAGTGCTTGCTCAGCTGGTCGGCGCGGAACGCCGGCAGCCCCGCCTCGGTCACGACGGCCCGCCGCTCCTCGAGCGTGAGGTCCGCGAGGTGACGCGGGGGCTTGCCGCGCTTGGCCGGCACGGGGCTGAGGTCGAGGAGTTCCATGGAGGTCCAGTGTCCCATGCGTGCACGTCGTACGACGAAATCTGCACGATCTCCGGCGCCGGCCTCGACTGGACCCGACGTCGTCGCCACGTCAGTTGGGAACGAAGATGGACAACAGCAGGTACGCCACCGGTGCCGTCGGCAGCATCGAGTCGAGCCGGTCCATCACGCCGCCGTGTCCGGGCAGCAGCTTGCTCATGTCCTTGATGCCGAGGTCGCGTTTGATCGCCGACTCCCCCAAATCACCGATGGTCGCGCTCAGGACCGTCGCGACGCCGAGCAACGCGCCCTGCCAGAGGTGACCGTGCAGGAGCCACGGGACGAGCGTGCCGGCGACCAGGACACAGGCGGCGACCGACCCGCCGAGGCCCTCCCACGTCTTCTTCGGGCTGATGCGGGGCGCCAGCTTGTGCCGCCCGGCGAGCACGCCCGCCGCGTAGCCGCCGGTGTCGACGGCCGCGACGGTCGCGATGAAGATGATCACCCGCTGGGGCCCGTCGTGCGGCACCGCCATCAACACGGCGAAGCCGGCCAGGAACGGCACGTAGATGGCGCTGAAGGCCGCGGACACCGAGTCGCGCAACGCATACGTCCGGCGACCGGGGACGCGCCAGACCATGCACAGGCCGACCGTCACGAAGAGTGCAACGACGAGGCCGTCCCCGCCGTCGCGCCACGCGAACGTGAGCATCGCCGCCGCCCCGAGGACGAGCGGGGCGATCGGTAGATGGCGGCCCACCGTCGCGAAGGCCCCGCGCAGTTCCCAGATCGACGCCGCGACGGCTGCGCCCACCACGACGGCGAAAGCGGGCGGGACGAACAGGGACGCGACGATGAGCGCCCCCAGGAGCACCCCGACACCGATGGCCGCGGGCAGGTTGCGCCCGGCACGGGGCGACGATGGCGGCGGGTCGGGAGCCGCGGGATGTTCGGACAGCGGCGGCACGCCGCTGCCACCGAAGTCGCCGCTGTCCACGGTGGCGAGGATCGGGTGGTCGTCGTCTCCCGCGGGCCCGTCGTCCACTAGACCTCGAGCAGCTCTGCTTCCTTGGCCTTGAGCAGGTCGTCGACGGCCGCCACGTGCTTGCCCGTCAGGTCGTCGAGCTCCTTCTCCGCGCGGCGGACGTCGTCCTCGCCGGCGTCGCCGTCTTTCTGGAGCTTGTCGAGCGCTTCTTTGGCGTGGCGGCGGATGTTGCGGATGGAGATGCGGGCGTCCTCACCCTTGGCGCGGGTGATCTTGACCATCTCCTTGCGCCGCTCCTCCGTGAGCTGCGGCAGGGCGACGCGGATGACGTTGCCGTCATTGCCGGGGTTGACCCCGAGGTCGGAGTCGCGGATGGCCTTCTCGATAGCTCCCATCGCCCCCTTGTCGTACGGCTGCAGCACCGCCAGCCGCGCCTCCGGCGTCGAGAAGCCGGCGAGCTGGTTGAGCGGTGTCGGCGTCCCGTAGTAGTCCACGAGGATGCGGTTGAACATCTGCGGCGTGGCGCGGCCGGTGCGCACGGACCCGAAGTCGTCCTTGGCGCGGTCGACCGCCTTGTCCATCTTCTCCTCGGCGTCGAGGAGCGTGTCGTCGATCACAGGCCGTCTCCTTTCACAACAGGGTTCTGCATGGCAGGGCCCTCTCCCGGTGCCCCGTCGCCCGACAGGCTGACGAGTGTGCCGATCTTCTCACCGCGGGCAGCGCGGTCGATGTTGCCGTCGGCGAGCAGGTCGAACACGACGATCGGCAGGTCGTTGTCCATGCACAGGCTGATGGCCGTGGCGTCCGCGACCTTGAGCCCCTTGGCCAACACCTCGCTGTAGGCCACGGTGTCGTAGCGGACCGCGTCGGGATTCTTGCGCGGGTCGTCGTCGTACACGCCGTCGACCTTCTTCGCCATCAGCAACACCTGAGCGCCGATCTCCAACGCACGTTGGGCTGCGCACGTGTCGGTTGAGAAGAACGGCGCTCCCAGCCCCGCGCCGAAGATGACGACGCGGCCCTTTTCGAGGTGACGCAGGGCGCGGCGGGGGACGTAGGGCTCGGCAACCTGACCCATGGCGATTGACGTCTGCACGCGGGTGTCGATCCCCTGCTTCTCCAGGAAATCCTGCAGCGCTAGACAGTTGATGACGGTGCCGAGCATGCCCATGTAGTCGGCGCGGCTGCGTTCGACGCCGCGCTCGGCGAGCTGCGCGCCGCGGAAGATGTTGCCGCCGCCGACGACGACCGCGACCTGCAGGCCGTTCTTCACGACGTCGCCCACCTGGCGGGCCATCGACTGCACGGCCTCGGAGTTGATGCCCAGCGGGTCGTCGCCGCTGAACGCCTCACCGGAGAGCTTCAGCAGAACGCGCCCCCAGGCATAGCCGGGGGGCGCGTCCGGTGGTTGATGCGGGTCGATCACGAAGGCCTGGTCGGAGTTGACGGTCACGGCGCAGGCCTCCTGGTCGGCGGGTCGGTCGGTGCGGGTGCTAGGCCTGGCCGACCTCGAAGCGGACGAAACGCTTCACATCGACGTTGCCGGCACTCAGGACCGCCTGCACCGTCTTCTTGCTGTCCTGGACCGAGGACTGCTCGAGCAGCACGACATCCTTGTAGAAGCCGTTGACGCGACCCTCGGTGATCTTGCTGATCGCGGCTTCGGGCTTGCCCTCTTCCCGGGCGGTCGCCTCGGCGATGCGTCGCTCGCTCTCGACGATGTCCGTCGGGACCTCCTCGCGCGTCACGTACTGCGCTTTCAGCGCCGCGATCTGCATCGCCGCACCACGGGCCACCTCGACATCGCCACCCTCGAACTCCACGAGCACACCGACCTGCGGGGGCAGGTCGCTGGCACGCTTGTGCATGTAGGTCGCAACGGTCCCGCCGAAGTACGCCACCCGGCGCAGCTCCAGCTTCTCGCCGATCACCACGCCGAGGCTGGTGATGTTTTCCTCGACCGTCTTGCCGTCGGCCAAGGTCTGGCCGAGCAGCGAGCCGAGGTCATCGGTCTTGCTCGCGGAGGCGTGCGCGGCGATGTCGGCGGCCAGCTGCTGGAACGACTCGTTCTTGGCAACGAAGTCGGTCTCGCAGGCGAGCTCGATGAGAGCGCCGTCGGCAGCGGCGACGATGCCGTTGCTGGTCGTGCGCTCCGCACCGCGCTTGGCCGCCTTCGCCGCACCCTTGATGCGGAGTGTCTCGATGGCGGCGTCGAAGTCGCCGTTCGCCTCTTCGAGCGCGTTCTTGCAGTCCATCATTCCGGCGCCCGTGAGCTCCCGGAGCTTCTTGACGTCAGCGGCAGGAACAGCCATCTGAAGAGTTCTCGTCTCTCTCGTACGGATTCGGTGGGGTGCTGCGGTCAGCTGGCGGGGGTCTCGTCCGCGGCGGCGGGAGCTTCGGCGGCCGGCGTGTCGACGGCGGCGGGAGCTTCGGCGGCCGGCGTGTCGACGGCGGCGGGAGCCTCGGCGGCCGGCGTGCCGACGGGGGCGGCTGCACTCGCCTCAGCGGCCTCGAGCAGCTCACGCTCCCACTCGGCCAGGGGCTCGTCGGCACCCGGCGCCGGCTTGGCGTCGCCGCGGCCGGCGCTCGCGCGGGCCATCAGGCCCTCGGCGACGGCGTCCGCGATGACACGGGTGAGGAGGCCGACCGAACGGATCGCGTCGTCGTTGCCCGGGATCGGGTAGTGGACCATGTCCGGGTCGCAGTTGCGGTCGAGCACCGCGACGACGGGGATGCCGAGCTTGCGGGCCTCGTCGACGGCGATGTGCTCCTTGTTGGTGTCGATGATCCAGACGGCGCTGGGGATCTTCGACATCTCGCGGATGCCGCCGAGGGTGCGGGCGAGCTTGATCTGCTCGCGCTTGAGCATGAGCGCTTCCTTCTTGCTCAGCACCGTCTGGCCACCGGTCTGCTCGATCGCTTCGAGCTCCTTGAGGCGCTGGAGACGCTTGTAGACGGTCTGGAAGTTGGTGAGCATGCCACCGAGCCAACGCTGGTTCACGTACGGCATGCCGACGCGCGTCGCCTGCTCGGCGATCGCTTCCTGCGCCTGCTTCTTCGTGCCGATGAACATGATCGAGCCACCGCGGGCGACCGTGTCCTTGATGTACGCGTACGCGTTGTCGATGTAGGTCAGCGACTGCTGCAGGTCGATGATGTAGATGCCGTTGCGCTCGGTGAAGATGAATCGCTTCATCTTCGGGTTCCAGCGCCGGGTCTGGTGTCCGAAGTGCACTCCGGAGTCCAGCAGGTTCTTCATGGTGACGACGGCCATTGCCGGGTCTCGCTCTCGTGCTTGCGCCACCCGACATGGTGCGGTCGGGAGACTGTCTCGGTTGTCGCGCGCGGCGGGTGGCCGGCGCCCTGACGTCCTGCGCCGATGCTGACCGCTCTTGCGAGGCGGACCGAGGCAACCGGCACCCGCGACTTCTCGCGAGGAGGGCGTGCGAAGTAACCCGGCTTGGGGCCGGATCCGCAGCCAGTCTCGCACACGCGCGCCTGGCGGGCCAATATGCACAGGCTCGCGGGCGTCCACAGGCGGTCGTGGGGGCCATGCAGCCGTCGCCGCGCCGTTGCAGGTTGACATGCATGACCAACGCTTTGTACGGCGCCCTGCTCGTCGCCACCGTCGGCCCGGCCGCTGGCCGCCAACCGGGGCCGGCCGCCGTCTGGGTCTGGCCGGTGCAGCCACCAGTGGTGGTGCGGGCGTTCGACCCGCCGCCGACTCCCTACGCGGCGGGCCATCGGGGCGTCGACCTGGCCGCCGTCGCGGGTCAGCCGGTCGAGACGGCCGGAGCGGGAGTCGTGTCGTTCGCCGGCCAGGTCGCGGGGATCGGAGTGGTCGTCGTCCGGCACGACGGAGGCCTGCGCACGACGTACGAGCCGGTCGCCCCCGCAGTGGCCGCCGGCCAGCAGGTCGCGGCGGGGGCGGTCATCGGCCATGTCACCGGCGGGCATCTCGGGTGCACGGTCTGCCTGCACTTCGGCTTGCGGAGTGGCGTGGACTACCTCGACCCCCTGTCGCTGTTCGCGCGCGGGCCGGTGCGGCTGCTCCCCGTCGACGGGCCGCCGGGCGCCGCTCTGTCCGCGGCGCCGGTGGCTGCTGTGCTGGGCGCAGCGCCGCCGGCTGCCCTGACGGGCACGGCGCTCTCGGCAGCCCTGGCGGGCACGGCGCTCTCCGCCGCCCCCGCCGCAGCTGCCCCTACCCTGTCCACCCCGCGGCGAGGCCATCTCTCGCTGGTGCCCGCACTGGGCGCGGACCTCGCGGCGGGACTCGCGGTCACGGGAGGGGCGGTCACGGGAGGGTTGGCCATCACGAAGCGGCGAACCCGGCGACGACCCGCGTCACCGTGACCAGCTTCCCCGCGGATGGCGTCAGTTACGTCTCAAGCACTCGTCGCGCGAGCGTGCGAACTCGTAGTCGTCCAGGAGCTGCAGCACGGTATGCCGCCACAGGACGCGACTGTTGGCGCCGGCGTCGAGCAGCAACCGCGCCTCATCGACGGCCTGGGCGATGTCCACGCCGGAACGCTACCGCCGGAGGCGGCGTCAGTCGCGCTGGTCGGCGATCTTCGAGCGCAACTGCAGGACGGCCTTCGTGTGCATCTGACAGATGCGGCTCTCGGTGACGCCGAGAACCTGACCGATCTCGGCGAGGGTGAGGCCCTCGTAGTAGTAGAGGGTCACGACGATTTTTTCGCGCTCCGGCAGTGTGTTGATGGCGCGGGCCAGCAGATACTTCGTCTCCTCCGTCTCGAAGGCCGCGACCGGGTCCTCGGCCTTGGTGTCCTCGAGGGTGTCGACCAGGGAGAGCTTGTCGCCCTTCTCCCCGCCGACGTTGAGCAGCTCGTCGAGCGCGACGACGTTGACGAACGACACCTGGCTGAAGATCGCGTGCAGATCCTCGAGGGAGATACCGAGCTCCTCGGCGACCTCGGTCTCCGTGGGTGTGCGGTGCAGGCGCGCCTCGAGGGCGGCGTAGGCCTTCTCGACCTCGCGGGCCTTGTAGCGCACCGAGCGGGGGATCCAGTCGATCGCGCGGAGCTCGTCGATGATCGCGCCCTTGATGCGGCTGATCGCGTAGGTCTCGAACTTGATCGCGCGGCTCAGGTCGAACTTCTCGATCGCGTCGATGAGCCCGAAGATGCCATAGCTGACGAGGTCGGCCTGCTCGATGTTGGGCGGGAGACCCACACCCACGCGGCCGGCGACGTATTTCACGAGCGGCGAGTAGTGCAGGATCAACCGCTCGCGGAGCTCGGTCTCCTTGGTGTCCTTGAACTCGCGCCACAGCTTGCCGAGCGCCTCATCGATGTCGGCCTTGTCCTGGGCCTTCTTCTCGGCGGCCTGCGCCGCGAGCGTCGCGGCGTCGAGCACCGGCTCCTCGGCGGTCGGTTCCCCGTCGCCATCGCCGTCGACCGTTGTCGCGTCCGCCACCGTGTCGGTCATCGCTTGCCCTCGGGATGCGGGGCCGCCGGCGACATCGGTCGCGACGACACGGGGCTGGTCGACGGAGACGTCCGATGGCACCGCGCGCACGCCCGAGCGTTCACGCTCGGGGGTGGGCTTGGTCATAGGTCGCCTTCAGTCGATCGACGGAAACGTGCGTGTAGATCTGTGTCGTTGCGAGCGTAGCGTGGCCGAGCAGTTCCTGGACGGTTCTCAGGTCAGCTCCCCCCTCCAGGAGGTGGGTCGCCGCGCTGTGCCGCAGGCCGTGGGGACTGATGCGATCCTTTCCGCCTGCTAACGCCGTACGGGCGTACACGATTCCACGAGCCGTCCGCGGGTCGATCCGGCGACCGCGCCGGCCGAGGAAAACCGCCGCGGGGGTGTCCGCGGCGACGAGGGTCTCACGCCTGGCGAGCCAGGCGCGCAAGGCGCGCTCGGCAGGCACGCCGTACGGGACCGATCTCTCTTTCGCCCCCTTCCCGAGCACACGGACGACCCGGCGGGACTCGTCCACGTCAGGTAGGTCCAGCCCGCAGAGTTCGGACACGCGGATGCCGGTCGCGTAGAGAAGCTCCATGATCGCCGTGTCGCGCAGTGCGAGCGCGTCCGGCACCGGTTCGTCGCCGGTCCCTGTCTCGGGAGCAGCCAGTACGACGTCCATCTGGTCAACTGAGAGCACGTCGGGCAGGCTGCGGTGGCCCTTGAGCGTGGCGAGAGCGGCGCCCGGGTCGGCCGTCATCAACCCGCGCCGAACGGCAAATCGGGTGAACGTCCGGACCGCGGACGCCCGCCGCGCGAGGGTTGCGCGTGCTCGGCCCGTCGTCCGCAGCTTGGCGAGCCAGCTCCGCAGCGTCGCCAGATCGATCTCATCCGGCGTGCTCGCTCCCCGGCGCGCGGCGTGGTCGAGCATGCCGACGACGTCGCCGACGTACGCCCGCACGCTGTGCACCGACAGATTGCGCTCGGCCGCCAGGTGCGTCTCGAAGGCGTCGAGCGCGGTGCCCATCGCCGGGGGGAGCCCGTCACGGGTCACTTCGACGGACGGGCGGGCGGGCGGCATGTAGGCAACGTCCGCCCCCGTCGTCGCCCGGTCAAGCAGGCGCGCGGG
>CAXSDE010000016.1:0-1142 GCA_964236265.1 uncultured bacterium | reverse complement strand
TCGGCGCCAGACGCCAGCCGCCGGCGACCGCCAGCACGAAGCCACCGGCCACGAGCTGGCCGAGGGCGCCGCGGACCTCCGACGGCGCCATCCCCGCCGTGCGCGCGATCGCCTCCGTGGTTGCGGGCAACCGCACCGGGATCGCTTCGAGGGCTCGCCGGATGGCGGGCGAGAGCTTGTCGCGTGGTTCGACCGCTCCACGGGTGAGAGGTGCAAGGTCCCCGATGCGGCCGATCTCCTCGATGACTTCGGCCGCACTCGTGACGCAGCGCACGCCCTCCTCCCGCAGCAACTGGTGGCACCCGACCGACAAAGCGGATGTGATCGGCCCGGGGACGACCATGAGGACGCGGTCGGTCTTGCGCGCCTCCGCCGCCGTCGACTTCGCTCCGCTGCGGGCTCCCGCTTCCACGACGACCGTGCCCGGCGTCATCGCCGCGATGACGCGGTTGCGCGTCAGAAAGCGATGCCGCATGGGGGCGCACCCCGGCGGCCACTCGCTGACGACCGCCCCGCTCTCGCGGATCCGGTCGAACAGCCGTTCGTGCCCGCGCGGGTAGGCGACATCGACGCCGCACGCAAGGACGGCGATCGTCGTGCCCTCCGCCGCGAGCGCGCCCCGGTGCGCCGCACCGTCGATCCCGTACGCACCACCGGACACGACCGCCCACCCGCGACCGGCCATCCCGTACGCCAGATCCGCGGCCACATGCTCGCCGTAGGCGGTCGCCGCGCGCGATCCGACGACGGCGACGGATTGCCTGCCCAAGCCGGTGAGGTCCGCCGGCCCGCAGACCCACAGGCCGATCGGCGCGCGCTCGACCAGAACCGCCAGGGATGTCGGCCACTCGTCGTCACCCGGAATGAGGAATCGGCCGCCCACCCGGTCGAGCGCTTCCAGGTCCGCGAGCGGGTCGTGCGGCAGCCGCGCTCGCACGCTCTGCGCGGCCGCGTCGGTCATCCCGGGCACGAAGCCGTCGGCCCGGATCGCGTCCCAGACGGCGACGGCCCCATGGAGCACCACCGACCGGATGACGGCCGGTTCGGCCGGTTCCGCGACGCGGCTCAACGCAGCGCGCGCGAGCCGTTCCGCCGCCCGTTGTGGCGACTCGGGCGTCACGGGGTGCCGGCCGAGGGAACGT
>CAXSDE010000015.1:0-54515 GCA_964236265.1 uncultured bacterium | reverse complement strand
GCCCAGCAGATGCCCCGCTGGCTCGCGGCCGATATCGCCGCGGCGATCGCGATCGCGCGTGACGGCGAACCTGACATGCCGGCGCCGGCCGCCGAGCACGGTCGCGTGAGCGACCGGTACATCGACATCACCGGTGCGGTCCTCAGCGAGCACACGGCACCTCGCACGACCGACATCGTCGACGGTGTCACCGACGACGCTGCGACCTTCCTCCCAGCCAGCACCCGCAGCTACCTGCTCGTCACCGCGACGACGGCGGACGACGTCGCGAACCTCTCGCCCGTCGTCCCCGAGGAGGTGCGCGCAGCGGTCCTCGAAGGGGACCCGACTCTCGATGCGGACCTCGCTGCCTGGCGCGATCCAGTGAGCCAGCGGGCGAAGCTCGCCCTGCTGGGATCAGTCAGCGTCACCGCGACCGGCCGGCCCCCCGTCGATCAGCAATTCCTCTACACGGAGGTCGTCGCGTACCTCGCGCTCCACACGGCCGGCGTCACGCCCGACCAGTTCGCGCACGACATCTGGCCGCACAAGAACTACGTCGGCGCCGACAGTTACCCCCGCCGCATCATTTCCGCAGCCCGCACCTGGCTCGGCACGGACCCGATGACCGGCCAGCAGTACATCCCGCGCGCCGTCGGCCTCGTCGACCGCTACAGCCTCTCCGGCGCTCTCATCGACGCCGACCTGTTCGTGCGACTCCGTGCCCGCGGTCAAGCCCGCGGCGCAGCGGGCATCGCGGATCTGCGCCAGGCCCTCGAACTCGTGGCGGGCGTGCCCCTCACCGGCCGCCGCGGTGGCGGCTGGGGATGGCTGCAGGCGGGCGCCGAGATGGGCTACGTCGCGGCGATCGTCGACGTCGCGCACCTGGTGGCCACGCACGCTCTTGCCACCGGTGACATCGAGCTCGCACGGACAGCCGCCCAGACCGCGCTGCGCGGAGGCGACGTCGGCGACACCGGCCTGCTCGACATGGTCGCCGTGTGCGACGCCGCAGGGCACCGCGCCGAGGCCGCCGCGTACGTCCAGCAGATCCTCGACCACCACAACGCAGCGGTCGATGAAGACCTCCCGCCCCGTACGTACGACGTGCTCCGCCGCCGCCAGTGGCTTCCGGTGGCGATGTAGCACCGATAGTCACGTCGACAGTCTTTCAAGAGGTGAAAAGAAAAATAGACTGCGCGAAACGGTTGACACGGCAAGCGAACGACTCCTAACGTGACAGCCATGAACCTTTTAGGCATGCTTGGCGTTGGCCCGCGACGTGACCTGACAGCCGGCGTTTTGACGGAACTCCTCAGCCAGCCGGCGTATCGCGAGATGTCTTTGAGCGACCTTGCACGACGACTTGGCGTCTCGACGCCAACGGTGATGCGTGAGATCGACCGTCTTTCGTCGACGTGCCTGGTCGTATCTCGCGTCGATGGCGCAAGCCGCCGGGTGCGGCTGAATCGCGACAGCGCGTTGTACGCCCCTATGCGGGCGCTGCTGGGGGCGCTGTACGGCGCCGAGGAAGGTAACGACGTCGGGTCGCCCCGGCCGCAGCTGACGTTGCGCGGCGACCCCACGCCGCCGGACGTCCGCGAGCTCCTCCCGCCAGCCGCGCAGTGGGATGTCACCTGTGAGGTAGAGCCTGGCGTTGACCCCGTCGAGGGTCGCGCCCGCGCCCTGTCGCTGCGCGATTTGTCGATGGCCGCGCATGAGACGTGGAATGACCTGCAGGGCGCGTACGCGTCCTGGCACAACGAACGGCACCGCGATCTGATCCACCTGTGGGGCCGGCTGCCCACGGGCTCGGCCCACGCCGCCGACGTTCTCTGGGGCGACCACGAGATACCAGCGCAGCGGTGGGCGCATGCCGTCTACTCCGTTGCCGCGTTCAGCGGCGGCTGCACTGCCGCTGCGACCCTCCTCGCCGCCACCCTCGAGCTAGTCCGCGAGCTCGACGCCGCCAGCGCTCACGTCGACGACATCGAAGACCAGCTGACGAAGTTGCGCACCGAACCCGCGGGCCACCTGCAGCACCTCCGCGACCGCCTGGCTGAGATGACTCAGCGCCGCGATAACGCAGCTGGGCGCCTGCAGACCGAAGGTCACTACTGGTACGGCGGCACCCCTCGCCTCGCGCAAGTGGGCCACTCCGGTGAAGAGCTGATCGTCGAGCGCTTGGACCGGCTCGCTGCCCGCGGGCTCGCCGAGGTTAAGGCGATGGTCGCCCACGAGTCTTTCGCCGCATGGCGGGCTGTGAACGTGGACGCCGCCGATCCGGAGTGGATTGCCCGTGGTCGCTCCGACGCGGCCGCCGAGTGGCGCGCGCTCGGTGAAGCCAGTTGATCGTCGGGCGCGGCAACGCTGGCGCGGTGGGCTTAGACGCGGAGCTCGAGGCCCGGTGATGCGAAGCCGCTTCCGCGAAGCTGGGCGAGCGCCGGGTGCTGCAACAGCGCATCCGTCCCGTGCATCGCGGCGGTGAGGTGCACGGCCAGGAGCGGCGCGGCAGTTCCGCTCAGACGCAGCGGGGCCGCTCCGGAGGAGTCCAAGACGACCGACCAGTTCTCTGGCTCGGGGTAGAAGCCGTGAACGCCTGAATACCAGAAGCTCAGCCACTGGCCGGAGACGTGACACATCAGCCTTTGGTCGGTCACGAGGATCCGCGCCCGCGACTGCTCGCGCCAGGAGGCCAGAGACGCTGCTTGGGCCCGGCGTCGCCGGCCCCGGTTGCCGACCGCTGTCAGCACGGTCCCGGCGACCATGAACGGGACCGACCCGAAGAAGAGCCCGTTGACGTGCGAGTAGGACGCATCCATACCGTAGAAGCGGGCGTAGTCCATGACCAGGTCGAACTGGAGCACTTCGCCCGGCTGGAGGACAACGCCCCACACCGTCATCGGCGCGACGTTCCCTCCGGCCAGCAGGTTCTGGCCGTGATGCTGGGCGGCGATCCACCCATCGGTCGCAGATTGCGCCGCGAGCAGCTGTTGCTCGCGCGCGCCGCGTTCGCGGCCAGTGAGATGACCGTGAGCCCGCCGGCGGTCGCGCCACGCACGCCAGCCGATGTTCAGCAGGACAGCAAGGCCAATGAGCGCCACAACTGCCGCCAGCAAGTACATCCCTGACCACCCGGCGGGGGCTGGGCGGCGGTGGAGCTGCGCGGCGCGCAGGTGCGGGGCGGATACGGCCATGCCGGCGTAGCCCGCGCCGAGCAAGCCGGCCGCTACAACGAGGCGGCGCCGGAACGGCCTCCTCGAGTTACGCACTTGCATCCCGGTCACCACCCCTCGGCCGCACGTTGACTCACCGTACTGACCCGTTCGTATGAACGCCCAGTCGCACTCGGGTGCGCGTTGCGCAGCGTCTAGCCGCGCAGATAGGCGCAGGCGTTGCCGACGAGTTCCGTGACGAATCGGGCGGGGCGGTATGTGGGCGAATTGGTGGGCGGCGGCGGACCGGTGGGTCTTCACGGTCATGTTCACTTCCCGTGTCCCCCGCTTGTGGGAGTGAGTGCGGTTCACCTCGGCCTCCCGCCCTCTACCGGCTCGCCGTGCGTAGCGCGGCTTCGATGTGGTTGGCGGCCGTGAACCCTAGTTGCCCGGTGCCTCGGATGATCGCGCTGAGAATGACGTCTGGCCCGCCGGTGGTGGCGAGGTCGACGATCTGCAGCCGCATCGTGGCCGACGCTGCCCCTTCGCCGTTGCGTGTGAGCTGCTCCTGCCAGCGGTGGATCTCGACATCTCCAGCCAGCAGGGCGTCGTCGTAGGTCTCGACGGTGGCGAGGGTGTCTTGCGTGATCGTTTCGCGGATCTCGTACATGGGCTTTCCTCCCGGTCACGTGGTCGTCTCGCACAGTCGCACCGGAGTTCCTGGCCACGGCGAATCGTGACGGTGATCTGTGGACAACGGGCGGGTGTGGACCGACTTCGGTCGCCGGGCCACTCGCGCGGCCGGTCGGGGCATACGTGTGAGGGCGCCCCGAAGGGCGCCCTCACGGTCGGTCGGTGGTCAGTGGTCAGTGGGGACGGCCGCTCCGTTCGAACCGGCGGCGTTCGCCCGCGTCCGCGGTCGCGAGGACCTGCTCGAACGAGTCGACCGTTTCGTTGGGGAACGCGGCGGCGGCGAGCTGCGAGGCGAGGGTCCACGCGGCCAGGCATGCGTCGAACGCGACCCGGTCGTAGAGGTAGAAGACGGTGTTGCCGACGGCGACGATGACGTGCGGGTGACCCGTGCGGGAAGCGGTGGCCGTGACGGCCTGGGTGTTGATCGGCTGGGTGCCCTTGACGTCAACGATCAGTGACAGGTCGTGGTCATAGCCCTTACCGATGTCCTGCGGTGCGGTCTCGGGAAGCACCGCGGCCGCGTAGGTCGCTCCGTCGAGGAACGCTCGCCGGTACGTCTCGACCGAGAGCCGGTCGGCGCAGTAGGTGAGGATCAACCCCGTTTTGACCGCGACCTTGGATTGCGGGCTGGCTGCGTCGGTGACGTTGACGCTGGTCGGGATGGTGCCGCTGATGCTGTTGTACGAACGCGACTTCTGGCTCCACATGGACGGGCTTCCTGCCGCTGGTCCGGGACTGACCCGCTCTGTTGCGTGGCCAACCATTTCCCGGGCCCTCCCGGCAAAAGGGGTCGCAATCGGACGCACTAGTGAGGGGCGGGCAACCCGCCGTCCGGCCGCGCCAAGACTGCTTCGGAGCGCAGCGAGAAGGATCTTGGTGAGGGCGAGCGAGCGCCAGCGAGAGACGGGTTGCGGGGCCCTCACGCGTCCGTATCGTGACCGCGCCGGGAGGGGCCTGGGGTTCGGAAGTAGTGGGCGCCGGCGTCAGCCGGCTCAATTGGTCTGTCCGCCGCTGGTGACCCGGCGTGTCGCTTATGTCAGGTAGCGGCTCGATCCGGGCAACCGCTGGAACCTGCACGACCTGTCCCGGTGGGCGTTAGGACGCCGATTCACTAGGCCCTGGCGCCACGGCGGCGGGTATCCGCCACAGGCCGGTGCACGCTCCACGCCGCGGATTTCCTGTCATTCGCCGCGTCTCCCACGCGGCCTCGTATACATAGGCCGCTCAGGCTCAGATTCACTAGCCGCCAGGCGTGAGCGCCGCTGCCTCAGCCGCGGCGCACGGGCTAGTGAATCGGCCGATTCACTAGCTTCCCCGCGCCGTCGGCCGCCGCCGTAGTGAACGTATTAGTGCACACGCCTTCGGAGTGTGAGTCGCGTTGCGACTCAGCTCCCGGAGGTTGTTATGGCACTGACCGACTACATCGGCTCGTGGGACGAGCTGACCCGCCAGCTCGATAGCGGCGCGGTGCTGGCGGCGTGGCAGCTCGCCGAGCCCGAGCTGGCTCGGTTCGCGTCGGTGTCCGACATCGGTGGGCAGGTCCGCTCCGACGACGTCCTCGGCGCACTGGTGCGGCTCGCCGCTGCCGGTGACGACGACGCCCTGCTCGTCGTGCTGCATTTGCTGATCCCCGCCGCGTCGCTGATGTGCAGTCGGCTGCGCAACCTGAGCCCCGACATCGAGGCCCTCGTAGTCGGCGAGCTCGCGATCCAGGTACGCGCGTTCCCGGTGGAGCGCCGCACCCGCGCGTTCGCGGCGAACGTCCTGCAGGACGCCAACGCTGCGCTGCTGCGGGAGCTGACCTACGCGAAGCGTCGCCAGACAGCAACGGTCTGCGTATGGGCGGGCGAGGACTTCGAGACCGCCGCGTTCAGCTCGCAGGTGCACGAGGAGTCCGCGGCCGGTGAGCTCGTCGACGTGCTCATGTGGGCCGAGCGCTCCGGCATCGTTGATGCGGACGAGGTCGCCGTCCTGCTAGCGATGGCGTCACCCGAAGTCGCTTCCCCGGCGGGTGCCCGCAGCCACGCGGCGCGGCAACTGGGGATCTCGGTCAGCACAGTCAGCCGCCGCCACGCTCGCGCGGTCGCGGCGATCGCCGGTTCGTTGTCCGCGTACTTGTCGGTCTGACAACTCTCGTCCGAACGTGACGATTTCCGGAGTGTTGTGGCGCTTAGTGCAGTGACCGGCCCGCCCCGTGAAAGAGGTAGCTCCCATGCCCGTGTCCGCACCTGGTGTCGCTGCGATCGACGAGGTCGTCGAGCTGCTGAACGTTGTCGCCCTCGCCGATCGGAGCTTGGCCGAGGTGCTGGACCGCATCGCGGCGTCGCCGGCGCCGGTGCATCCGGCGACGGTCGCGGAACTCGAATCGCTGCTCGAGGACCAGCTGCGCCCTGGAGTTGAGGCCCGCGCCGTGCTCGCTGCGAAGCCCCTCGCGGTTGTGCAGGCCGGCATCCTGCGCCGCGCGCAGCTGGGCCCTGCCGGACCTGGCAGCGCCCGATGACCAGCGGTGCTCCGGCGCTCGGTGAGCGGCGCTTGTCAGTGTCAGAGATCCAGGCCGCCATCCTCGCGGCCCGCTCCCTGCTAGACGCCCCACCGCCGCCAGCCGTCGAGCCCTCTCCCCCGCAGCGGCCCCGCCGCAAAGCGACTCGGGACGTCAACGAGCTCCCGGCCGTTCCGGCCGAGCCACCCGCAATGACGGTCACGGGAATCCCTTCGCTGTGGTCGCTCCTCGGGGTCCACGGCGGTTCCGGCGCGACGTGTCTGCGCGCGGTGTTGCCGTCGGCGGCCGCGGCAGACAAGGTGTGGCCGGCCGCTGGCCCGGTCGTGCTGGTGTGCCGCAGCACCGCCCGCGGCCTCGCCGCCGCTCAGCAACACGCCCGCTTTCACCGCGACGAAGCTCTGCCCGTGCGGCTGTTGGGCTGCATCGTCGTCGCAGACGCTCCCGGGCGGTTGCCTCCTCCGTTGGCACGGATGCGCCGACTCTTGGGCGGTGCGGTGCCGGCGGTGTGGGAGGCGCCGTGGGTGCCTGCGTGGCGGCTCGGCGCGCCGAACCCGGCGCTCGTCCTGGACTGGGCCGTGAAGCTCGACGCGGCGATCACCGCGGCCGCCGCGTCGTGAACCGCGCCCGCCGCGCCGTCGCGGTCCTCGGCGTCCTCGCCGTGGCCGGCTGCACGCGCGCCCCGTCCGTCGCTGCGCCAACCGTCACGGCAATACCGGCGGCCTCCACGCCCGAGATCAGTACGCAGCCGGCAACTGTCGTCGACGACGTGCCGCCCCCCGCGTCTACGGCCGGTACGGCGGTACTCGACGCCGCCCGGAGCTTCGCCGCAGCGCAGTGTTCGTGGTCCTGGCGAGACCCTCGTGACGACCACGTCACGGCCCTGGCCGCGCTGGCGACCCCGACGTACGCGGCGCTAGTGGCGAGGCAATCCAGCGCGGTGCGTTGGCGCACTGAGGTAGTCACGCAGCGGCAGGTCGTGACGTGCCGGATCACCGATGCCCGACTCGCCGGAGGTGCGCCGCCCGTCGACGGCGTCGCGTACGCGCGGGTGTCCACGATCTCGCACGTCGAGTCCACGGTCGGCAGCTTTGACACAGGCCTGTTGCAACGATCGTGGCGCCTAGAACTCGCCGGCGGCCGTTGGCTCGTCGCCGGCCCATTCGCGGGCGGGTGACCCGGTGGGAAAACAAGCGACTGCGGCCCTCGCGGCGTGCGCAGGGGGATTTCTGCTCCTGATCTGCCTACTGCCGATTCTCGTCTTGTGCGTAACGACGCAAAGCGGGCCCGCCAGCGCCGCCGCGGTCGCCGCGACGACCGGTGGGTCCTGTACGTACACGCCGGCAAGCGCTGGCGGGGCGGTCGCCGCGGGTATCTCGCTGACCTCGGCGCAGCTACAGATCGCCGGGACCGGGGTCGCGGTCGCTAAGCAGCGGAACCTGCCCGCGCAGGCGTCGATCGACATCATCGCGGCCGGCTACCAGGAGTCGAACCTGGTCAACCTGACGAGCGGCGATCTCGATTCGGTCGGCTGGCTGCAGCAGCGCCCGTCCCAGGGGTGGGGCACCGTCGCGCAGATCATGGACCCGACGTACGCAGCCGGGCAGTTCCTCGACCACCTGGTCACGGTCACCAACTGGCAGACACTGCCGCCTACCGTCGCCATTCAGGCCGTCCAAGCGTCCGCGTACCCCAACGCGTACGCCCAGTGGGTGCCGATGGCGACCGCGCTCGCCGCGAACCTTCTCGGGGACCCGAGCGTCGCCCTCGTCTGCTCCGGCGGCGGCGGCGGCCCGCCGGGAGCCTCTTCCTCCGCGGCGGTGAGCACAGCCCTCGCCCGCGCCGGTGCCCAGCTGGGCCTGCCGTACTGCTGGGGCGGGGGCGACGCGAGCGGACCTACACATGCCTTCGGCGGCGCCGGATGCGGCGGTCAAACGATTGGGTTCGACTGCTCCGGGCTCATGATCTTCGCGTGGGCCGGCGCCGGGGTCAGCCTCCCGCACAGCGCGGCAATGCAGTACGGCTACGGGACGAAAATCCCGCTCGCGCTCGCACAGCCCGGCGACCTGATCTTCAAGTCCTCCGACGGGTCCGCCGCGGGGATTCACCACGTCGCGATGATCTGGACCGCGACCGGCGACGCCGCGGGAACGGGCCAGATCATCGAGGCCTCCACGTACAACGTGCCCGTTCGCGTGCGCGCGTGGCAAGGCGTGAACGAGAGCCAAGTCATGCCGTTTGTCGTGCGACTGACATCCGTTCCGGGCGGCTGACGAAATCGGCGATCGGTTGGCACTTACTGCGGTGAACGCGCCGGAATCGCCGGGCGCGCACCGTTTGGAAGGACCACCCGATGCCTGCTCTGCCAGCTTTCGCTCCCGCCGGAACCACCGTCCCGATCGCGCCCAGCCCGCCGCCTGGAAGCGGTCAGATCATGATGATCGTCGGCTGGGTCGGCTGGGCCGTCTTCGTCGTCGCCGCCGTCGGCGTCCTGATCATCTGCATCAAGATGGCGATCAGCGCGCACCGCAGCCGCCAAGGTGAAGGCGGCGAGCAGGCCGGGAACCTGTTCTGGCCCCTGTTCGCCGCCATCGTCGCCAGCGTCGCCGGCGCCCTTATCGGCGCGGTCAGCTGATGAACACCGGCGAGCGCGGCAATGCGCGCGAACGCGACGACTGGTGGCAGAACCAGTCCAAGGCGGCCAAAAGCGGTTCCGTGTGTGCTGTCGTCCTCGCCGCCCTGCTCCTCGTCTGCGGCGGCTTGTGGCTGTTCATCAAGCCAGTGACGGGGACCGCCGCCGCGGTCACCGTCACTGCCGGCGCGGCTCCGGTATCCCCCGCCGCCGCGCCGGCACCGGCTCTTCCCGCCGGCACGTCATCACTTACAACAGCACCCGCAACAACGGCGCCGACTGACGCCACGTGGCGCAAGGTCGGCCTCGGCGGGCTGCCGTTCTCGGCGTCCGCTGGTCCGCGCTCCGTGACAGCTGGTGTCCCGAGCGGCTTCGCCCAGACGCCGAACGGTTCGGTACTGGCCGCCGAGCAGATCCTCGGCCGCATGTCGTGGGCGGCCGAGACGACGACCACGATGCGCGCCGTCGCGGACAAGATGACCACGCCGACGGCGCAGGCGGCGGCGAGCCTCACGTACGGGCCACCGACCGACCCAACGGTCGTTCCGCGCCTCGCGGGCTACCAGGTGATCGCCTACAGCGACACCCAAGCCGTCATCAACATCGCGCTGTCGTTCAACTCCACGCTTCGGGAAGTCCCCGCGACCATGCAGTGGATCGGCGGGGACTGGCGCCTTGCCGGCGCTCCCGGCCCGTTGTCGCAAACGAACTGGGCGCAGCTGAACAACCTCGAGAACTACGTCGTGTTCTCCGGCGAGCTCACCGGAGGTGCCTGATGTGTGGAATCAACCCGCTCACCTGGAGCAGCTGCGTCGGCAACGCGATCGGTGGAGCCGTCGGCGGCCTCGCGAGCGCCGGCTTCCAAGCCATCTCCGACGCGTTCGCGGCCGGCGTCGGAAAGATCGTCTCCACGCTCGCGACCTTCTGGACAGCGGTCCCGACGACGAACCCCGACGCCCGCTGCGGCGGGGTGCCGTGCGGCCCCGTCGCGGTCCTCAGCGGGATGCTGAGCTGGGTGATGTTGATCGTCGGGGTGCTCAGCATCCTGCTCGTCGCCGCCCGGATGGCCATCACCCAGCGCGGCGACGCCCTTACCGACGGCGCGACGGGACTGGCCCGCTTCGTTCTCATCAACTCCGCGCAAGTCCCGGCAATAGGTCTGCTCGCGGTCGGCGGGGATCTGTTCTCCGCGTGGATCCTCAACCAGGCTTCCGGGGGCAACTTTGGTGCCCGTGTCACCACCGTGTTCGGCACCAGTCTCGCGGGCGGCACGCTCGGGATGGCGCTCGTGTTCATCGTCAGCATCCTGGCGATGCTCGCGTCGATCGCCCAGCTATTCATGATGGTCGCCCGCAACGGCGTACTCATCCTGACCGCGGCGATGACACCCGTCGCGGGCGCCGCAGCGATCTTCAAAGGCAACGAGTCAATGTGGCGAAAGCTCTGGATGTGGCAGCTCGCCTTCGTCCTCTACAAGCCGGTCGCCGCGTTCATCTACGCGACCGCGTTCATCGTCATCACCGACAGCACGTCCGCCATTGACCAGCTGTCCGGTATGGCTCTGCTCGTCATGTCGGTCCTCGCGCTGCCCGCCCTGCTTCGCCTCATGATGCCGGTCGCAGCGTCCATGGGCGGCGGGGGCGGCGGCGGTGGTCTGGCGGCCGGCGCGGTCGCGGCCTCGGGCGTCGCATCAGTCATGGCCGCCAAGGGCCGCGGCGGGGGCGGTGGTGGCGGTGGGGGTGGCGGCGCCACGCCTTCCGGTGGCTTCGGCCCGCAGGGCGGCCCCTCGGGGTCAGCCGGTGCAGCGACCTCAGGTGCTGGCGCTGGTGCAGGTGCTGGCGCGGCAGCAGGTGGCCCCGCGGGCGCGGCCGTCATGGCCGGCCTACAAGTAGCAGGAGCAGCCAAGAAGGCCGCCGAAGGCGCTGCAGGCGGCGCCGCATCCGGAACAGGTGTCTAGCAATGACGATGACCGACAACCGGCGCCCCGCGCCCGGAAGCTCCGACTTCGGCAACTGGCAGAAACCACAGGTCCTCGGCCTGTTCGGGATGAACCCGGTGCTCACGTTCACCGGCCTCATCCTCATCCTCGGCGCCGCCGGCATGATGATGTTCTTCGGCATCATCACCGCCTTGGTCTACGTGGCGGTCGCCGCGCTGATCTACGGCCCGCTCGCCATCAAGATCGGCGGCAAATCCGTGTTCGCCCGCCTCGTGCGACGTCTGACGTTTCTGCGCGGACAACGCCGCAAAGAAACCGCGTACCTGTCTGGGCCGATCTCCCCGCAACCGGAAGGCCGGTTCCGGCTGCCGGGTCTGTTCGCCGCGTCGCAGCTGTACAGCGCCGTCGACGCGTACGGCGAAGACTTCGCCTTCCTACGCGTCCCGCTCGGCAACAGCTACCCGGTCGTGATCCGAGCCAACGCTGACGGCGACGCCCTCGTCGACCCAGAAGCGATCGACACGATGCTCGCGACCTGGTCCGGGTTCCTGCAGACCGTCCCGCAGTGGCCGGACCTCAAAGCACTCTCCGTTACCGTCGAGGCCGTCCCCGACCCCGGCCATAAGATCGCCGCCGAAGTCGACCGGATGCGCACCGACAACCCGGGCGTTCCGGACTTCACCGCGCAGGTCATGGGCGAGCTGCGCGCCGCCGCGACGACGGGCTCCGCGCAGCTGAGCACCCGCATCGCCCTCGTCTTCGACGGCGGGAAAGGCAAGGACAAGCGCGGCGTCGAGGAGATGGCCACGGAGATCGGCACGCAACTGCCCGATATCGTCGCGTCCCTCGCCGGCACCGGAGCCGGCGCCGCCACACCGATGACAGCCAACGAGCTCGCCGAGACCGCCTGGGCCGCGTTCCACCCCGAGGAAGCCGCCGACCTCGACGGCGCGCGCGACATGGTCGACATGGAATGGGCGTCCGCCGGCCCGACCGCCGCGAAAGAACTGTGGGACAGGTATCACCACGACTCCGGGATCTCCGTGTCCTGGGTGATGGAAGGAGCGCCCCGCGGCGCCGTCCGCGAGACGATCCTCAAGCGCCTCCTCGAGCCGCACCCGCACCTGCCCCGCAAGCGCGTCACCATCTACTACCGGCCGCTCGACCCCGGACAGGCCGCCGCCTGGGCCGACCGGCAGCGCAAAGCGATCGACAGCACCCCCGGCCAGCGCGTCGCCGCGCAGGAAGCACACGCACGCCAAGCCGCGGCGAACGCCGCCGACGAGGCGCGCGGCGCTGCGGTCCTCCGCTTCGGGGTCGTCGTCACCGTCACCGTCACCGACGAAGAGCAGCTCCGCCGCGCGATCAAAGCGGTGCGCAACCTGCACGCCGCATCACGGCTCGTGATGCGCCTCGCCTACGGCGAGCAGGCCGCAGCGTTCTCCGCCGGCCTCGGCCTCGGCGTGATCCTCCCGGACCACGTCACACTGCCGAAGGTCCTCACTGAGTGACCCCGTCGTCGCCGTTACAGGCCCTGCCGCCACCTGGCGGCAGGGCCTGTCGCATGTCCGTGCCGCCACCCTTGGGAATTAGCTCGCCGTTCTCTGACGATTTCGGGCCCCCGATTTCACTTACTGCAGGTGACCGGGTTCCTGCGGCGAAAGAGGCGCGATGCCAATCCCTACCGAGTTCGAAATCACCTTTGGGTGCCGGCACGTCGGCGTCATCGACCTGGCGGAACTGCCAGCTGATGCCCGCGCCGGCCGCCTGGCTTTCCTGCAGGACAAGGGCGTCTGCGGTGACTGCTTCGAGGCGACCCGGGCGAAGCGCCGCGAGCTGGAGCAGCAGCGGTGGGTGAAGGACCGCCGGGCCGAGGAAGCCGCGGAGGCGACCGAGTGGTCACACCGCGAGGGTTACGTCCCGCTGACCGGTTCGGTGAAGCAGGTCGCGTTCGCGACTCGCGTGCGGTTCGACCTGATGCGCGAGCTGTACGGGTGGGCCGTCGAGGACGGCGCCGATCCTGTCGCCTATGAGCGCGTCGAGGCGACTGCCAAGAACATCGACCAGGCCCGGTGGTGGCTCGACCAGCGCACCATCGTCGGCCAGTCCTCCGACCTCATCGAGCTGCTCGAAGCAGCGGGGGCGACGCACGACGGCCAGGCATGCGAGAACACCGCATGAAGACCCTGCGCACCCTTAACTCGCGCGGCTACTCCGGCCC
The DNA here is from genome assembly GCA_964236265.1 of uncultured bacterium. GTDB lineage: Bacteria > Actinomycetota > Actinomycetes > JAVEEB01 > JAVEEB01 > JAVEEB01. Next base: position 41,399 of record CAXSDE010000015.1, on the reverse strand, counting down.
CGGCAGCGGCCGGGTCGGGTACGTCGAGACGCCGAGTGAATACTTCGGCACCTCCCGCCAGGTCTGCGGCCTGTGGCCGTTCGCCGCGGGCACCGGAGCGCCCACCACCGGCGTCCCGATCGGCCGCCACCAGCGGACCGGCGCGTGGGTGTGCGGCGACCCGCTGTCGTACTTCACCCGCGCCCACCTGATCCGCGTCCCGTCGGCATTCCTCTTCGGCATCCAAGGGATGGGCAAGTCGACCCTCGGACGCCGGTGGCTGATCGGCGCATCCTGGGCCGGCTACAAGCCCTGGGTCCTCGGCGACCTCAAGCCCGACTACGTCGACCTCATCACCGCGATGGGCGGCCAAATCACACGCGTTGGCCGCGGCCTCGCCGGAATCAACCCGCTCGCCGGCGGTGAGCTCGCGAACATCCTGCCGCGCATCGCGCACCTGCCGCTCCTGCACCGCGAGATCACTCAGAAGGTCCACGGCCGGCAGCTCGCGATGATGCGCCTGCTGATCTCCCTGTCCCGGCACTCCCCCGTCGTCGGCAGCGAAGCGACGCTCCTGTCGTGCGCGATCCGCCTCCTCGACGAGCATCACTTCGCCAACGGCACGCTCCCGCAGGTCGGGCACCTCATCAAGCTGCTCGAGGACGGTCCCCGCGAGCTCAAACTCGCCGTGCTCGCCGTCGACGACGAGCCGTACTACCGCGCCCTCGCTGACGGTCTGCGCCGCGCGCTCGCCGGCCTCCTCGAAGGCCAGCTGGGCGACGTGTTCGGCAAGGACACCACGGTGCAGTTCGACGTGAGCGCCCCGGCGGTCGACATCGACATCTCCAGCATCGACGGCGCCGACGTCGAGATGACCGCGGCCGTCCTCACCGCGACCTGGAACGAGGGCTTCTCGGCGGCCGAGGCGGCGCACGTCCTCGCTGACGCTGGCCTCGGCCCGGAGGTGAACTTCTACCTCACGATGGACGAACTCTGGAAGGGCATGCGCGGCGACGGGGAGATCGTCGACATCATCAACGACCTGCTGCGCACCGACCGGCAAAAAGGTATGGGTGAACTGTTCATTACCCACTCGATGGCCGACCTGGACTCCCTGGCCACCCACGAGGCGCGCCAGAAAGCGAAGGGCTTCGTCGAGCGCGCCGGCATGATCGGCGTTTTTGGGCTGCCGTCCGCTGAGTTCATTCGCCTCGCTGACGTCGTCGAGTTCTCCGACGCCGAACGCGCGGAAGTCGTGTCCTGGTCCGCGCCGCCGTCACTGGACACCGCGACCGGCCGGATGGCCGCTCCCCCCGGCCGCGGCAAGGTGCTGCTCAAGATGGGCAACCGGCCGGGCGTCCCGGTGAACGTCATGCTCACCCCGACCGAGAACGGCAGCGGCGTGCACGACACGAACAAGCGCTGGCACCACCGCGGGCGCACCGCATGACCGTCACAACTCGTCGCCCGGACGACGGCATCCTGCCGCTGCTGGCCCTGCTCGGCGCGGTCGGACTGGGCGCCATGGTGTGGTGGCCGATCATGCTGGTCGGGTCACTGAACGGCGCACATCTGCCGGGCAACCCGGCGGCATTGTTCATCGGCCTCGCGACCGGCAAGGTACACCTTGCGGCAATGTCCGCGGTTCTCGTCCTGATCGGACTGCAGGTTCTCGCCGCCATCACCATCGGCGTGCTCGTCCTGAGCAAACGGTCCAAAACGCGCACCAGCCGCTCACGCGTCGATGGGTCCAGCCAGCACCTCGCGCGCACGAATCAGCTGACTGGTCTCACCCCGGCGCAGGCGGCCCGCAACGCGCAGCGCCTCCGCGCCGGCGCGACCCTCGTCGACGCCAACGACCACGGCATCCTCATCGGCGAAACCGTCGCCGGTCGCATCCCACTGCGGATGGGCTTCGAAGACGTCGCCGTCATCATCGCCGGCCCCCGCGTCGGCAAGACCACCAGCGTCGTTGTACCCGCCGTCGTCGGCTACCGCGGCCCGGTGAAGACCTCGAGCAACAAGCCGGACGTGCACGACGCCACCCGAGCGATCCGCGAGCAGCTCGGCCGGTGCTGGCTGTGCGACCCGCAGCAGCTCGTCGACACCCCGTCCCTGCGCGGTGAACCCGCGGCCGCGTGGTGGTGGAACCCACTCGCGGACGTCACGACAATGTCGACGGCCCGCGAGCTCGTCCAGGTGCTCATTGACACGTCGACAAGCGCCGACGCCCGACCGGACGCGTACTTCCACCCGACCGGCCGCACAGTGCTCATCAACTACGTGTTCGCCGCCGCGATCGGCGGTCACACGTTGCACGACGTGGCGGATTGGCTCCGCAACACCGACGACCGCACCGCCGTCCGCACCCTGACCGACCGCGGCTACGCGGTGGCGGGGAACGAGATCCTCGCCGTACTCAGCAAGCCCGACAAGCAACGCGACGGTGTCCTCGGCACCGCCCAAAGCTGGCTGTCGGTCCTCGCGGACCCCAACTACGCGGCCTGGATCACCCCACCCGCGCACAGCGGCGTCGCCGAGTTCCGGCCCGAGGTGTTCGTCCGCTCCGCGGGCGACACCATCTACCTGCTGTCCCAGGAAGGGCCAGCGAGCGCGGCGTTCATCACCACCGCGATCAACGCGGCCATCAACCGTGCTGCGGAAGCGTTCGCGGCAGACCAGCCGCAGCGCCGCCTCGCCAATCCAGTCCTGTCAGTGCTCGACGAGGCCGCCAACACGGTCCGCGACACCACCCTGCCCGACAAGTTCAGCCACTACGGCAGCAAAGGCCTGCCGCACATCGTCATCCTGCAGTCCTGGTCCCAAGGGGAAGAGGTCTGGGACAAGCGCGGCATGAACAAGCTGTGGTCGGCCGCCAACATCAAGCTCTACGCCGGCGGCGTCTCCGAGACCGACTTCCTGCGCACAGTGTCCGACCTCCTCGGCCAACGCGACGAGCGATACTGGCTCGCCAGCTCCAGCCGCTCCGCCCGCGGTGGCAGCCGATCCGCCGGCGAGCAGATCCGCCGCGTCCCCGTCATGGACGTCGCCACCCTCGCCGCACTCCCCCGCGGCCGCGCTGTCCTGTTCTCCAGCGGCAACGAACCGGCGCTCATCCGTCCCGTCCCGTGGATGGCCACCGCCGACGCCCCGCGGATCGAGGCCTCCCTCGCGGCGTACGAACCGTCCGGGCGCCGCCTCGAGAGGCTCGCCGCCTCCCAGCGGTTCGCGGCCGACGTCGCCGCCGCCGACACTCCGCGCGCCACCGGTTCGACGGCGAACCTGTTCACCACTGACGAAGGAGCTCTGCTGTGACCCCCACCGCGCAAGAACCGGAACTCGACGGCGCCCTCGATCACACGTCCCGCAAGATCACCACCATGCTCTCCGGTGTCCTCGCCGCCGCTCAAGCCGCGGCGCAGATCCACGCCGAGCGAGCGCGTCGCGCTCACCAGAACGCGGACCGTCTCACCCGTGCTGCGCAGCAGACCCAGCGCGACGCCGCGCGCCGCGACGACCTGGCCTCCCGCACGGTGCAGCGGCAAGCGGACACCGCGACGCGGGAAGCCCAGCAGGCGACAGCGAGTGCCGAGCGTGCCGTGAACTCGATGCGGGAGAAGCAGTGGTCTCTCAAGCCCACGGAGCAGTGGTGGCACGACGCACCGCAGTCGGCCGCCGAAGCGTGGGCCTCCGCCGCCGTTCACCGCGATACCGACCCGCTCGCCGCCCGCTGCGCCGAGCAGTGGGAAACCGTGTTCGCCCGCGAAGGCGTCGACATGGAAGACGTCCGCACCCGCGCCAGCCGACTTCAGGCTGAGCCACAGCCGGCGGCCTCCGTCGACCACCCCCACGCTGCGGACGCGGCGATCGACACCTTCGCCGGTGAGCTCGCCGCCGAAACGCTGATCGTCGCCGGCGGCGTCGCCGGCGCAATCGACGTCCTCGACCACCTGCAGCACCACGCCGCCGACACTGCCGTGGACGACGTACCTACCGAGTCGACCCACGAGCTCCAGATGCCAGCGTCCATGCGCGAGCACGCAATGGCCCACCAGTTCGACGCTCCGGGAAGTCCGGACACCCGGGAGGACCTCGCCGCGCGCATTACTGCCCTGACCGCGACCACACCCGCCTCGAGCGAACCTAATCCCTCAGATCCGCAGTGGACCGCCTACGCCGACGGGGCGGAAGCAGCCCGCATCGGCGGGATGGGCGTATCCAAGCCGGCCGCCGAGATGCTCGTCGACGCGACCGCACCCGCCGTTGCCGCAGCGTCGGCGGTACCGCAGCCGGTCCTGCAGCAGGTCCCAACCCCGGGCATCGGGCGATGAGCCCGGCACCGGCGCAGCAGCCGCCTCCGCTGTTCGACAGCCTCGAAGACTGGTACCAGCAAGTCCTTGCCGTCACCGTGCAACGCCGGCTGGAAGCTGCACAGGAAGGCACCCTCACTTGGTGCCCGCACTGGTGGGAACACCCCGAAGGCATCGCTCGTCTCGAAGCGCTCTGGCGGGCATGGGAAGTCTGCCGGTTCCTCGACGGTGAAGCCCCGGCCCGTTGGTGGTGGCAGCACCACGACCCGATCTTCGCGGTCCTTTCCCACCCCAAACTCGGCCCCTTCGCGGACTGCAAGCCCGACAAGCACGCCAGCGGCAACGTCACCCAGTTCCTGCCGATCGTCGACGCGCCCGTCGGTCACTGGGGTTACGTCGCGCAACAACTCGCGTTCCCGGCCTGACCTACCGATCCAGCCCCGGCTCCGGGCGTGACGCAAGCCCCGCGTCCGGAGCCTGCTGGATCGGCGTCTGTGCCTCCTGCAGCTCGGCCGCCTCGGCCGGACTCCGGGGCGGGTACTGCCACATGCTCGCCGCCGGCGCCGGGCGGACCGCGGTCGCTGCGGCTGCCTCGCACGCAGCGAGTGCCCGCCGTTCCGCCGCCGTCGCGTCCGCCCGCGCCGCTGCTGTCCGCGCCATCTGTGCCGCGAGCTGCGCGGCCTGCGCCACCAGTGCCGCCACCCGCACGTGGCTCGGTGCGTCTGCCATCCGCGACGCCATCAACACCCGCGACGCTCCCGCCAGCAGCGTCGACGCCTCCCGGCTCGGCTCACTCACCGGTCGGTCGAACCGCGCCGGCTGTGGCCACTCGACCGCCGATTCACTAGGGCTGACCTGCTCGGATACCCCCGATTCACTAACCGCCGCGTCCGCGGCGGCCGTCGGGTCACTCGGCCGCACGCACCGATTCACTGCCTGCCACGCCCGGGTCAGCTCCCGCTGCAGCACAACGTTCGGCGTCGCCGCGGCTGCCGCCGCGAGCACCCCGGCCGCGTCCGACGTGAGCCGAGCCCACCCAGCCCGGTCATCAACCGGCACCCGCTCCATCAGCCAGCCCGCTTCACCTAACGCGTCGCTCGCGGCGGCGACATGCTCCGCGTTCGCTTTCCGCAGCAGCGTCGCAGCGCCCTCCCACACCGGCGACCCCGGCGGCGGGCCGCCGTCGTGCCACCGGCTGCGCAACGCCGGCAACCGCAAGTCTTTGCCGAGGGTGCCGCCGCCGAACCACAGCGGCTTCTCCCCCGGTCCCCCCTTCAACGCGACCCGGTAACCGGTCACCGTCGACCGGTCATCCTTCGCGTAGCGGGCGGAGACGATCACCCCTTCGCCCCGGAGCCGCTCGACGAACTCCTGCTCTGACCGCACCCCCGTCGCGACCCCGCGCACGAGCGTCGCGAGTCGATGCCGCGTCAAGTCCTCAACCGACCCGACCTTCGCCGACCGCACCCGATCGACCTCCGCTCGAGACAGCGCCGCGACTCCCTGCCCCGGCGCGGACGTGGCCTGCAGCCCAAACTTCTTCTCCAGCTCGACGTGCGCCTCCACCCGCCGGAGCCGGTCGCGCCACAGGTTGACCTCGGTGCCGTTGTCCCGAATCAGGTTGACCACCAGGTGGATGTGGTCATTGCCGTTGATGCTCGGCCCGTGATGCACGGCGACCCACGACACGCCCTCGTCGAGGTTCAACTTCCCCGCAAACGTCGCCGCGACGTCGCGCCACTGGTCGTCGCTCAGCGCCCCGGCGCCGGCCTCGATCGAGATCGGCACGTGGTAGACGTAGCCGCGTTTCGTGAAGTCCCCGTGACGGACCCGCGAGTCATCCAGCTCCCCGATCAACTGCTTGAGCTCATCCCTGCCCGGCCGCGTCGTCCCGATCCACGTCTCGTCCGAACACGCCACCACCCGCTGGTTGGTGTGCTCCTCCGCCCGCCCCGGCCCGAACAGGTACCGCACCAACCCGCCCAAGCTCGCCCCGCGTAGCCCCTTGGAGATCACGACCGCCGCCCCGCCAACACCGCGACGTCGACGATCGCGGCCTCCGCCCGGCCCATGATCCGCTCCGTCGCCTCGATGACCGCGCCCGTCGCCGGGTCCAGCTGCCCGGTCCCGTGCAGCTTCGCCGTGAGCTGGTTCAAGTTCGTCGCGACCCCCGCCAAGATTCGCCGCACCCCCACCAGATTCGTCAGCGCCGACTTCGCATCCGCGCCCGCGACCCCCGCCGGCCGCAACGCACCGACCGCCAGAAACGACGGCACCGTCAGCCCTTCCGCCGCCGCAGCAGCAGCCACCGCCTCGAACTCCGCAGCCGTGAAACGGACCTTCACCACCAGTGACCGGCCGCCCTCAACGCGCCGCCGGCGCACCACCCGCTCGCCCTCCACCGCCACCACGGTCCCCTCCCGGCGAAGCCGAACTCAGCCCAGCGCAGCGCCCGACACCGTCGGCCATCACGCGGTCATCCGCCGCGTCCCGAGCATGTTACCTAGAACAGGTCCCCTGTTCTACTGTCTTGCTACGTTCCTAAGCAGTGTCTTCTGTACGAGACGGCGAAGCAACCAGCACCGTCACAGGCAAACCCGCTCCTTCCGCCGCCAGATGGTGAATTCCCTGCCGGCCGCGTCAAGGGCGCATGCGCGTCGCTACGCGATGTGCCTCCGGCACACCCTTGACCCACCCGGCCGTCCATTCAGGAGGCAGCGATCGGAAAGTGCGGGGAGAACCAAGGCCGGACCCTCGAGGGCCGCTGCTACCGTCAGCGCACTCACTCACAGGGGGCTATAACTATGGGCTCGTTCACTGAACTCACGCTGTCCTTCTACCTCCGGGAGAACACTCCGCCCGAGGTCCTGGCAGCCTTCGCCGCCCTCGAGAAGCCAGGGCAGCCGTTCCCCAACACCGAGCCGGCGCCCGCGTTACCGGCGCCAGTCGTTGATCCCGACCCGTACTGGTCCCCGGACTGGCGCGACTCCGGCGCCCAAGACGAATACGAAGCCACACCATGGGTCCACGACTGGGCCTCCTGGCTCGAGGCCGCCATGGACGTCCACACCATCCCCACCGCCGCACTCGTCTGGCAACCAATCGTGAAGCGATGGCACCTCTCGTGCCGAGCCTCCTACAAGGCAGACCCCGACTCCGTACACCAGTTCCTCGAGTGGCTCGGCCCCTTCGTCCACCCCGGCTACTTCCCCGACCGACCCTTGCTCATCGGCCAACTTCGAGACGAAGGATCCCCTCGCCCATACCTGCTGTGGGCCGACAACGGTCGACTCACCATCGAAGACCTCAACCCACCCGACGCGTACTACTAGCGGCCGGCGGCCCGCGGCGTCACATGAAGGAAGAGAACAGTCCCGCCCGGAAGTCGTTGTATAAGGCGCTCGCAACATAGGAAGCGCTGTCCTGCCCCGAGATGACCCTGTTGCTGGCCGTGCGGATGAACGCAACCCGGCCGCCAGCTCTGAGGAGAAGTTCCCGGACCTCGCTGTACGCCGGCTCGTACGGGCTGCCGTCCCACGCGTAGCGGCGCATGCGATAGATGCGGATGCCGGGGTCTCCGTTGGTGTGGCGCTGGAGTTCGCGTGCATACGACGCCACCAGGTACGCGCTCCCGTCGCCGCGACGTTGCGGCATCTCGACCCGAGCGAACATGAACGATTTGTGATCTTGGACGATCTGCCCATGCATCTCGGGCGTGATGCGGCCAAGGAGGTTCACGGCGAGACCTGCGCGTTGCGCTTCCGCGCTGAACTCAGTGAGCCACTCCTCCACGGTCGACCACCAACGGTCGGCCGCCGATCGGTCGCGTTCGACCAGCTGCTGCGCAATCAGGCGATCGGGAAATTTTGGTGCCTCATTTCCCTTGCGGTGCGGCGCAGGATTTCCACGAACAGGCTGCACAGCGGACCAAGGTCGCCAGCTTCGTCGCTGTGGTCTAGTGCGTCGATGTAGCGAGCACGGTCTTTCGTGCTGGAAACGATCAAGGCAGGGAAGCCGCTGTCAGCCATCACGATGTTCGCCAACAACCGGCACAGTCGCCCGTTGCCGTCATAGAACGGGTGAACATGGGAGAGCCACGCATGGGCGGCAGCCGCCGCGATGATGGGCGGAAGTCCTGGCGCCCCGCGGCTCTGCCGCAGCCAATCGATGAGGCCTGCCATGTGTTGCGAGACGTCGTCGGGAGCGATCGGTGCGCTCTTGCCGCCGATCGCGTTCGGCATCGTCTTGTACGCCCCGGCGAGAATCGCGTCGGGCATGATCAGGGTGTGCATGCTCCGAAGGTCTGCCTCCGTGAGCGGCCGGTCCCCGCGTGAACTGGCGATCTCGTCAGCCACCACCTTCGCGGCATGCAGCCCCAGCACATCAGCCGCGCGATGGTCACCCTTCACGGCCTGCCGGATGACGTGTCTCGACAGAGCTTCCGCTACCTGGTCAGCGACTGGCGACCGGAGTAGCGCTTGGGTTCCGGCGAAGTCCGGGCCGGCGTACTCGATCGCGTTGGATTCGTAGATTTCGCGGACGCGTGCGGTTCGGGAAAATTCGGCCGCGAACCGCTGCTCCAACCGCCGCTTCGCCTCACGGACGGTGGTGGAGACGCTCTCGATGCGGTGGAGGGCGACCTGCATTTGGCGTTCGCCCGCATCGTCGTCTGGCAATAGGTAGGGGGTTCCATCAAGAGCGGCGTTCAACGAGGCGAGCGTGGTGGCCATGAGCTAGACGGCCGCGTGGCGTTGAATTGTGCGGTAGACGGTCGACCGAGCAACCCCGAACAGCTCCGCGAGCTCTGCGCCGGTGTGCTCGCCGGCGTCGTGCAGTTTCATCAGATGGGCCTGCTGCCCTGCTGACAATTTTGGCTGCTTGCCGCGCAGCCTGCCTTTCGCCTTCGCGACGGCCATGCCCTCACGAGTGCGAGCCCGTGCGATGTCGGCCTCGAACTCCGCGACCATCGCCAGGACGTTGAAGAGCAGTCGGCCGATCGGGTCGGTCGGGTCGTACACCGCTCCCCCGAGGTTGAGCTTCACGCCGCGCGCCGTCAGCTGGTCGGCGATGTCGCGTGCGTCGGGCAGCGAGCGGGCCAGGCGGTCCAGCTTCGTGACGACGAGGGTGTCTCCCGCACGGCAGGCCGCGAGGGCGTTGCCGAGACCGGGACGGTCGCGGTTGGTGCCGGTCATCCCGTGGTCGACGTGGATGTGTTTCTCGTCGACTCCCGCGGCTGCGAGGGCGTTGCGTTGGGCGGTGAGGTCCTGCGCGTCCGTCGACACGCGGGCGTAGCCGATGAGCACCTAGCGCTGCCCGAGCGACGCGAGCTCGCTGACGAGCGGGTAATAGTGACTGTGCAATGCGGCGAGCTCTGCGCCCGCCTGGCCGACGCGTTCGCCGATCGCCCGAACTTCTTCGGTGACGTCCGTTTGCTCTCCGGCGAAGTCGAGGTAGGCATCACCCGCTCGGCGCACAATCTGAGTCGAGGCCTTGTCGAGTGTGTTCGCAAGCCGCCCGAGGCTCAGGAGGGCGCTCTGGGTCGCGGCCGCGATATCTGTGACGTATACGCCGCCGTTCGGCTCGCCCCACTGACCATCGATGCCGTCGCGTAGCCGCGCGACCGCTACCTCGACGGCGCGGGCCGCGTTCTGCAGTTCCTCGACCGCCGCATCGTTCACTTCTTCCTGGACCATGTGCTTCTCCCTCCGCAGGTGCCTGCTCGGGACTGTAGCGGTTAGCACCCCCAAAACGGGCACTTCATCGGGCGGGTCTTACGGGACACGCGTTCAGGCGTCGGCGGGCCGCGACGATCGCCATCGGTTCGGTGTCCCGCTGAGGGATCCCCTTACGGGCCAAGCCATTGGTCACCTCAGCCGGCGCTCCACATCTTTCTTAGCCAACTTAAGTTTGCTTCGATTTTTCTTGTGGTAGACTTTCAGAGTCAGCAACAACGGTTGCCGTAACTATTTGAGGAGAAAACATGGCTAAGACTATGGCAGAGATCAAGGAAGCGTTTCAGGACATTAGGGAGCAGGTGGATGGCTCAGGTGAGGTCAAGTCCTTCCAGATGTGGGAGCTGCGGGATGCGGTAGGAGCTGGACGGCTCGACCAGGGACCCCTCGTGCAGATCGAGCAAGCTTTGGCGCAGCAAGGGCTGGCTGCCTCGTCTCCGACCACGAGGCAGTACTCCTGGACGCTCGTGTACGTGACGCAGTCGCAAATTGGTCGGGTGATCCGCGCGGCTGCTGGCACCGAAGAGGACGACGCGGAGTCACTAGTCCGTGCGGTTAAGGCCTACACATCGGACGAGGGCGACCCGCGCGATGCGCAGATCGAGGACTTGCGCGAGACGCTGGCCCAGGTGAAGGCGATCGTGTCAGCCTTCGAGTAGGCAGGTCGGCCCTAAGTTGCACGAGCTCGACCCAAGACGTTACGGAGACCTAGTGTGAAGCTCGTGAGGATGGCTGGCGTCTCGGCCTCGCACTTCCCGGCCGGAGCGAGAACGGCGGAGCGGTTGCTCCCGATCTCTGCGGGGTGCGCGTCGTGACGGCGCCACTGGGACCCACGCTCGAGCACCGCGTAAGCCGGGCGACTCGGTACATCGAGCAGCAGCTCGACACTGTAGGGACGGCGAACTGGGACGACACGCGCGAGCATCTGGTGAAGACGCTCAGCATCAAGCACGACTCCACCATCGAGCCCGTGCTGCTCGCGGTGATCGACCTTGAGACCAGTGGTGTGCTGGCCCACGACCTTACGACAGAGGGCTACCGGCGAGCCGTACCAACCGATCCGCAGGCCGCGCCGCTCGCAGAGGTCGCCGAGGCAGTGCTGGCCCTCGGCTGGCCGACCGCCGCCGACGGCGGGCACCGCACGCTCTATCAGACTTTCCACGCGCTCGGAGGGCAGTACCGACACGCCGACGTGTACAGGGCCATGCACGAGCGTCTCAAGGGGCGCGAGTTAGAGCTGTACGCAAGGAAGTGCTGGCGCAGCCGCGGCGAGCTCGCTCTCGCGGCCACACGACTCGCAGACCCGAGCATCACCGTCGCGCAGGCGCGCGCCGACGAGCAGATGCTTGAGGCGGCACTCGTCAACGCCTACATCGCCACGCTCGGCTACACGCCGAGGACCCAGTACGCGGTCGGCAGGGACATGGGCAAAGACCTACGCGCCGACATTTTCGACGAGAAGCAACGGCTCATCATTGAGGCGAAGGCGAGGATCGACGGGCTCTTCCCGGCGATCGGACAGGTGCATCGGTACCGCTACCTCGTCAACATCGCGCGCAAGGACGACATCGTTGACCGGGTGGCGGTGCTGCTGCCCGGCAAGCCATCTGAAAGCGACCTCTCGTGCGCTGCGGCGATGTACCTCGATCTCGACGTCATCTGGCAAGACGGCGACACCTTCGTGCATCGAGTGCTCAAGTGATGCCGAGCGTGACGCTCGCCTGGCCCCGTAGAGACTTGACCGGCCGAGCACGCGAGGGCTGGTCGCACTTCACGAAGTGGCGGAAATGAGTGCTACCGGTTGCCCTTGCTGCGGTTGTGGAAGACGCAGAGCATCTCGCAATTCGACAGATCCGTGGCCCCACCCCTACTCCATGCCGTGACGTGGTCGGCGTCCATTTCATTGAACTCGTAGATGCGCGTCGTGTTGTTGTTGGTGCCGCCGGCGCAGGCCGGGCAGTTTGAGACCCCGGACGCCTGAGCCGTTTGCGTCTGCACTCCATACGCGGCCAGCTTGGTCCGATCGTCGAACACTCTGACCTCGAGCAGCCTCGTATCGACTTCACCTCCCAGTACGAACTCGTAGATCCCGCGCTTGCTCTTCACCTGCACATCGCCCATGTGCTTCGCGACCCGCTCTTCGAGCTTGGTCGGGTCGAGGCTGGCGTCCTTGTACTGCTTGTGCAACGGACCCCACTTCACCGACGACATCTGCTTCCGCTTCCTCGGGAAGGTCGTCTCCACCCAGTCGATGACCCCCTTGAAGTACAGCCACAGCTCGTTGGCGTTGGTGTTGGCCTGGTGGTCGCGCATGTACTCGTCAACCTTGCCGTCGTTGATCCACTCGATCGCGGCCTCGAGGTAGTCCTGGCGGATGGGTGAGCCGGACATGTAGTCGCTGGCAATCTCGTAGGCCGGGCAGCCGGTCTTGCTGAAGTACTTCTTGGCGGCCGACACCCAGGGGCCGTGGTAGACCGCGTTGCGGAGCTCCTGGTTCGTAAGCTTCTCGCCGGCGATGTTGATCGTCTTGAACCAGTCCAGCTTCTCGGAGTCCGTGCCGTCGCAGAGGTAGACCATCAGCTCGTAGTCGAGGATCTGCGCCTGCTGATCGTCCTGGAGGTTGTGGAAAGCCATCTGGTGGCCGTCGATCTCGATGGAGAAGTCGCCCTCGACGTACTGGCAGATGCTGATGGTGCGCTGCTGCCCGTCGATGAGCTCAAAGGTGCCGTCCGGCTCACCGTCACTGACGTTCACCGCCCAGTACATGACGTTGAGCGGGAAGCCCCTGCGCAGCGTCACGATCACGGCATCGCGCTGCTTGTCCTTGTACACAAACTCGCGCTGGTAGGGCGGGCGAACATCCAGCTTGCCCTCGTAGGCGCGGACGCCGAGTTCCTCGTTGTCCTCGTAGCCCTTGACGACGTCGCGGACCTTGATGCGATGCGGCTCGATCTTCACGAAGAAGACCCCTTCCTTCGCACGAGGATGCGCTTGAAGACGGCCCGCGCCTTCGGCTCCGTCAACCCCAGCATGCGCATGCCTGCGGTCCGGTTGCCCGTGCCACCCGCCGCCTTGTAGGCCGCGATGAAGTCTTCGCCCACGGGTCGAACGCCGACCTCCTTCATCTGAGCCATGTCTTCGCTGTTCCCAATGAGCTCGAACTGGTCAGGGTTGAAGTAGTCGAGCAACGTAATCGGCACTCCCATGACTCCGTCGTAGTCACAGGGGATGTCTTTGTAGCTGGGGACGTCGATCGCGTCGTAGTTCACATAGCTCTCGTACGCGCCCGGGGCGTACTTCTTGTAGAGAATGAGGTCCTCGTGCCGCTCGGGGTAGTCGAGGTTCGTGAACCAGCGGACGCCCTTCACGCGGACGAACTTGTTGCCCGCGGCGTCTACCCGCGTCCCAGCAGCGGTCAGCGGGTAGTCATCGGGCACGCCGAACTCTCGGTCACCACTGCGGATGCTCGGGCCGTACCAGATCTGGTTGTTCTGGAAGAGCGGAAAAATCTCCTTGTACGTGACGGCGTTCATGTTCCCAATGATCAGGAACTGCTTCTTGTGCTCGATCAGCTGCGCGACGTACGGCTTGAAAAGCGAGAAGGGTGGGTTAGTCACCACGATGTCGGCCTGCTTGAGCAGCTCGATGCTCTCTGGGCTCCGGAAGTCGCCGTCGCCTTCGAGCTGATGAACGCCGATCTCGTCGGTGCCCGGCACCCGGTTGCCGTCCTTGTCGCCGCCGTACTCAAGCCAGATTGCATGCTCAGCGGTGTTCTTGCTGAACAGGTCCATGTCCTGGCTCTTGTAGCAGGTCGCGATCAACTTCTTGAGTCCGAGTCGCTCGAAGTTGTGGCTGAAGTAGTGGAAAAAGTTGCTCACGCGGGGGTCGTCGCAGTTGAGGTAGACGACCTTGCCCTTGAAGTGCTTCCGGTAGTGCCGAAGCTCCTTCTCGATGTCGCTGAGTTGCGTGTAGAACTCGTCCTTCTTGGCGACCTTGGCATCGCCCAGGCTGCGCTGCCCCGAACTGGCTATCGGCGTCGTGGTCACGGGGACGACCCTAGTCGACAACTTCCGATCCCTGGCTCCTGTCATGGGGGTGTCACGCCGGTAGTGTCGGCGCCCGGTTACCGCTCGTGTCCAGGCTGCCGCGGTCTCGGTGACGAGGAGTTCCCTGCGCGACGTGCGGCACTGGGGCATGACGTCCTGTGGCGGAAAGCGTACGGCCGGGGTCGCGGGCGCGGCAGGCGTGTCGCTACGCTCACCCGCGTGTCACGACCTTGGATCGAAGTCGGCGAATTGCCCACTCGACCGTCCGGCGCTCCCGACCTGGACATTCCCCAGCTCGACGAGCACGGGCAGATTCTGCTGCGCTTGAACCGGAAGCGTCAGTACATGATCGCGTTCGAAGAGGGCCGTTGGGTGGTCAAGGTTAGATAGCCGTTACCGACCGCTTAGCGGTGACACCTAAGAGCGGTCTATGCAAGACTCGGGCTGGCGAGGTTCGCGGCGCTGCTGTTCCCCCGACTGTGCGCGCCGCGGCCTCGTTCTGTTGTCGCCACCTCATCACTGGTGGCGGTGATCTCGCGGGGACGGCGGGCCGCCGGCCACGCCCAGCGACGCCAGGACCTTCGAGGAGCCGGGTGATGCGCTGGTCGCAGGTCAGCTCGTCGTCCCCGCGGCCGATATCTTCGGGCCAACCGGCTCTGCAGCGCCGCGACGGCCGCCGACGTGAAGGTCTCATCCGACTCAGGATTGCGGGGGTGGCGAGTGCGCTGGCGTAGGCATCGAAAGGACCCCGCAACGGGAGGAACGCCGGCTGCGGCGCCCATAACTGCGCGGACCGTCGAGGTTGTGGTCGTCGTCCCTGAGACCTTCGCCGGCCCCGACGACATTCTTCAGCGAGCGCGGGAAGTCGCCGCACGCTCGCAAGGTGCTCCCGCGTACGCGGTCGCGGGGCAGGTCCGCCTGCTGACCGCGCGCCGACTGCCCGGAAACTTGTGGGCGGACGCGTTGCCTCCCGGCGAGCGCGAACGCGTCCGCACCGAGCTTGCGATCTTCCCCGGCGGCCACGTCGTAGCCGTCACGATCAGCACCCCTCCGGTCCCCGACGAACCCAGCTCCCCTCGCCTGGTGGGACGACCGTTACGGGGACAGCACGGCCGCCACCACGACTGGCGGGACGAGCTGCGCCCCGACACCCGCACATAGACGCACAACAAGAAGGGCGCCGGCTCAGGAGAGCGGCGCCCTTGCTGCTGCGGTTGCTGCCCGGGGGGTGACAGCAACTCGCGGTGCGCAGCGCCGCCCCGGGGGGGTGGGGCAGCAACCGCGCGGATGACGGTCGCGGGGGACACGACCTGTTTCATCTACCTCTGAGCGTACAAGCAGATCCCGACCGTCTGCAGCCGTTCGACTCGAGAGTTCCCGCCTACCGCGATGGCGCTGTGCCGGTGGTTAGCCGGCGAGCGCGACGTCGATCGGAACGTCGGCGATGTCGGCCGGCCACGGCTCGTCCGCGCCGCTGTTGCTCGAGCGGGTGGTCTTGGTGACTTCCGCGGTCGCGAACGTCAGGTCGGGCCCGATCGCGTCGACGGCGACCTGGTAGACGGTGCGCTTTTCGCCTTCCTTCGTCTCGTAGTTGCGCTGCTGGAGCCGGCCGATGACGACGACGCGAGCACCGCGGCTGAGGGACTCGGCGATGTTCTCGGCGAGGCTCCCCCACGCGTGGGCGGACAGGAACGTGGGGTCGGTGTCGACCCAGCTGTCACCGTCGCGGCGACGGCCCTGACTGGCGACGCGGATCTGGACGACAGCCTTGCCGTTGACGGTGTAGCGCAATTCCGGGTCGTCGACGAGGTTGCCGTAGAAGCTGGTGGTGATCTCACCGTTCATGGTGTCTCCCTGATCGTTGGACATGCTGGTGCCCGAGTAAGCGCCGCTCGGGGGCCGATTTCGTCACCGTGGCTGCGCTTTCGTGCCGACCGGCGGTGATGTGGGCCGCGTGTGACACTCCGGGCACTGGCAGTGACCTTCTTTGCCGTGATCAATCCCGCAGTGGTGTCCACACGCTTCTGTCAGTGCCATGCCTGGTCTGCCTCTCCCCTGGGGGGCTGCCGGGCCGTGCGGCCCGGCGCCCACCTGGTCTGCTCTCAGCCAACAACAGCCGGCTCGAGGTCCTCGTAGTAGATGTCGGGGGCGTCAGCGTCGATCGCGTGCTCGCGCCGCGCCTTCATCACGGTGGCCGTTGCCCACGTCAGTTCCGGTCCGATCGCGTCGACCTGCAGTTCGAAGGTGGTGCGCTTGTCGCCTTCGTTGGTTTCCCAGTCCCGCTGCTGCAGCCGTCCGGTCACGAGGACCCGGTCCCCCGCCCGTAGGCATTCCGCGAGGTTCACGGCCTGGTCCCGCCACGCGGTGCACGTGAGGTAGCTGGTGACCCCGTCGACGTGACGTCCCGCACTCTTGTCGAAGTGCCGTGCGGTGGACGCAACGCGGATCTTCGCGACCGGGGTGCCGGTGCTCGTGAAACGCAGTTCGGGGTCGGTGACGAGGTTTCCGACGATGGTGGTGGTGATCTCGTTCATGGTCATTTCTCCTTGTGTGGTTGAGCGTTGAGGGGGGTTTATGCGGTGAGAAGTTCGGACGTGTCAGTGGTGAGAACGGCGAGGCCGTCGCTCGTCGCCACTTGGGTCATGAGGTCGTACGCGTGTTGTGGGCAGACCCGACGCTGGGAGGTCTTGCCGTGGACGGTGACCGTTCCGATTGAGTGGGACGGTTCGGTCTGTGACGCCGGGGACCAGCTGCACCCGAGGGGGATCTCGATGTCGGTCATGTCTGCTCCTTACACACCAGCCGTTCTTTTGGCCGATCTGGCCGAAGCCAGAACAGTGGAGCGCCGTAGGCGCGTGCCACTGGCCAAGGAAGTGCGGATAGCAGCGAAAACGATCTGTCGGCGGAAACAAGCGCAGCGCCGCCGAAGACTGGTTTTCGGTGCCCGAACGGACTTGGCGGGGTCCACTACTCTGAGCGCAGCCAGAAACGGCCCCCCGGGCCGAAAATTGAGCCACCGTTAGGTGTCCACTGTGTTGGCTCTGGTTTGTTCGGCGCCCTCCGTGGCGCCGGTCGGCCCCGCCGCCGGCTCGATGCCGGCGGCGGGGCCGAGCGCCGTTCAGCGGGTGAGGTAGTCGCTGCGGCCGGTGATGGACACCCGGTAGGTCTCGCTCCGCTCCGCGAATGCGACGGTGACGCGCCACCCGTCCCCGCGTTCGGGTCGTTGGCACGCGGTGACGGTGCCGCCGGCGAGGACGGTGCCCGCCGTCGGGTGCAGGTACATGCCGCGCACCTTCTCCCCCGCCGTGTACGGCGGCCGCCGGTCGGCCATCAGCGCACCTGCCCGGTCGGTGCGAGGCGCTGCGCCTCCGCGAAGAGGCGTTCGGCCTCGGTGAGCAGCTCGTCGGCGGCGGTCAGGTCACCCGCGTTCAGCACGTGCGCGGGGTGTTCGGCACTCGCAGCACCCGGAATGTGCTCCGGTTCCCGCTGCCGCGTGCGGCGTGCCGCGCCATCGTGAGCACGTCCCAGAGCCGCCCGGCCTCGTCCTGGCACGCGCGGTTTTCCTCGGCCCACTTCACGAAATCGAGCCACGCGGCGGCGGTGATCGCGACAGGGCAGGAGAATCCCGCCTCACGGGCGGTCTCGGTGATGTCGATGAGGACGCCGTCGCGCAGGGCGTCGCCGCGCGTGTAGATGTGGATGATGTCGGTCGACAACAGACAGAACGGGTGACACTGCGTCCCGGGTGCCGCTCCGCATTCGATGCACGCCGTGTCACTGCTGACGCTCTCGCCGTTGCTGGTCATCTCTGCTTGTCTCCTTGGTTGGTTCCGGTCCCCCGGGCTGATGGGCGGCGGGTGCACGTCCCGCCGCCGTAAGGCCCGCCGGAGTGGTCGTAGAGGCTCCGCGTGCAACGTGCCGACGCGCCGGCCCGCAGGCCCGTTGGGTTCTCGCGACGGAGGAGCGCACCGGGTCGTAGGGGTGCGCTGCGGGGCGGCCCTTGCAGGTGGAGGTGCGGCCACGCAAACTCCGGGGGTCCCCGATGGTCAGCGCGCCGCAGGCGCTCCGTTGAGGCGCGTAGCGGCGGGTAGCCGGGCGGCTCGACGCCGCCCGGCCGCCTCAAGGCCGTCACACCTCGACGGGCTCGCTCGGGCTGATCGCGTCGAGGATGGCCGTGGCGGTCGCGATGACGCGCTGCGCGGCGGCCTTGACCTTGCTGGTGTCCCCGTTCGCCCACTGGGCGACGTAGGCGGTGGTGTACGCGGCGGAGTCCAGCCCGTGGGCGGCGGTCACGACGTAGGCGACGGATTCGGCTTCGATCTCGGCGGCTCCCTGGCACTGGGCGTACGCGGTCATGTCCTCGCAGTGCAGGAGCACGTGGGCCAGCTCGTGACACAACGTTTTTACGGCCTGGGCGTCGTCGACGTCGGCGCGCACCCGGACGGTGCGGGTGGTCGGGTCGCTGTAGCCGTTCGCGTCCCGGCAGTCCCCGCGCTCGAGGGTGTAGCCGTTCGCGGTCACCTGTGCGGCGAGGGCGTCCCACAGCCCGGCCGGTGCCTCACCGGGCAGTAGGTCGGGGCGCACGTCGGCGAGGGGCTCCCCGTCGGTCTGGGACACGTCGAATACGTACGCGACTCGGAACCCGCGCAGCACCCGGCCGCCGCTCGTTCGCTCTCCCGTTGGCTTGTCTGCCGCCCCGTCGCTGGGGGTGTCGCTGTCGCTTTCGCTGCTGGGGCGGTAGCTGCACGGCGCGAGAATCCCGATGCCCTTCTCACCTTTGCGGACGATGCGCCCGAGGGTCTTCCATGTCGTGAACCCGGCCACCCGGGTCGCGTCCGGGCGTTGCATCGCGATCAGGAGCACGTTGCCGAGCGAGTAGTGGTGAAACCGGGACGCGGCGGCGAGCATGTCGGCCCACGCCTGCCCCGTTGTCAGGTCCTCGACGGCGGCCGCGAGTTGCTCGTGGATGGCGGTCAGCTTCGCCTCGCGGACTTCGGCTGCCTGCGCGGCGTCGCGGGCGGTCGTGCGTGGCTTGGTGCGGGTCTTCGTGGCTGCGGTCATCGGGTCACTCCGTGGTTGTGTGGGCGAGGGGCTCGTTTGAACAGGCCCCCGGGCTGATGGGCGGCGGGTGCACGTCCCGCCGCCGTAAGGCCCGCCGGAGTGGCCGTAGAGGCTCCGCGTGCAACGTGCCGACGCGCCGGCCCGGAGCGCCGGCGGTTCTCGCGTAGCGGCCGGGGTGCAGGGGTGCGCTGCGTGGCGGCTCTTGCGGGTGGAGGTGCGGCCACGCACACTCCGGGGGTCCCAGGCAGGCAGCGCGCCGCAGGCGCACGATGTGGCCCTGGCGGTGCTACCGCGAGCGGCCAGGGGGCGGGGCTTGGGTCGGCTGATCTTGCGGCCGATAGAGCGGGCATGCCTCGTCAGAAGAAGCAGGACGGCTTCGACGTCCTCGTGTCCGTGTTCGCCCGCGCCCCGTGGTGGGTGCCGCTGCCGGTCGCGGCCGCGGTGTACGTGCTGGTGCCGCTTGCGGCGGCCGCATTGGTGCCGCACAGCACGGTCAGCACCTGGCGCGCGATCGGCGCGGTCGGTGCTCTGATGATCGTGCTGGCGGGCGGGCTCGCGCACGTCGAGCGACGCAAGCGCGCGCGGCTGATCGACCAGGCGCAGAGCCTCGCGGCTTTGCAAGCGCTCGGGTGGCGGGCGTTCGAGGAGCTGTGCGCGGAGGCATACCGGCGCGCCGGTTACGCCGTCACCGAGACAGCGGCGGGCGCGGACGGCGGCGTTGACCTGGTGCTCCGCCGGGGCGGGGAGACGACGTTCGTGCAGTGCAAGCACTACGCGGTCCGCCGCGTCGACGTGCGGCCAGTCCGCGAGTTGTACGGGGTGATGACCGCGGAACGCGCGAACCGCGGCGTCGTGATCTGTTCCGGTGACTACACCGGGCCGGTGCGCGAGTTCGCGAGAAAGGTCGGCAACGTCACGCTCGTCGACGGGCCGGCGCTGCTCGAGCTCGTCCGTCCGCGGACGTCCGCTCCTGCGGTCGTGCCCGCGGCTCGGCACCGCCGTGCCGCGTCCGGCACGCGCCGGTAACTAGTCAGGGCGCCATCGGCGCTCCGCATGTCGTTTTGGCTGGTCGCGAGTTCCGTCCGGCTCGATGCCGGCGGGGCTCGCCCCCGCGGTCAAACCACCCCGTGACGCAGCAACGCCGCCGCGAGGTGATCGCGACGGCGTTGGCGTGCTCTGACTGAGGCTGCTGTCAGTCCTTGATCGGTCGGGGTTTCGCGTTCGCGAGTTCCACGAAGATCGGGGCGCTGACTAGGCCGCGCTTTGCGTCGATCCGTAGCCGCAACTTCCCGGCCATGATCGCCGCGACAGAAGCCTCACGTTGCTTCTTGGGAACTTCCGTCGTCATCGTCGCCACCCTCCAATGCCTGTGTCTCATCGTATGCCGACAACTCCAGCGCCGCTATGGCGTTCGTGACCGCGTCGAGCAAGACGAAATCGTCCGGCTCGAACAGCCCAGCGGTCTCCAACGCGTCCAGAGCACTGATACCCGCCGCCCGCTTGCGTACATCGTCGGCAACAGCCATATCGGCAGCCCAGCGGAACAACCGCATCGTTTCCTCGCGCCGTTGCCGGGCGTGGGTCTCTTTCGCGGTGACCCGACCGAGCCAGCCGCCGAGCCACGCCGCCCCGAACGAGATCACCGGCGTGCCGATGCCGAACGCGATCGCCCAGCCTGTGCTCAGCCCGCTACTCACAGCGCCCACCCTCGGTGATCGTCCCCGCTACCTGCCCGCGTGCGTTCATCTTGTCCTCCCAGCCGTTCTTTGGGCCGATCTGGCCGAAGCCAGGACAGTGGAGCGCCGCAGGCGCGGCCGGCCCAAGGGAGTGCCGGATCAGTGACGAAACGATCTTCGGCGATGAGAGCCGCCCGGTGTTGGCGGCGCGTCGAAGATGGTTTCGGTGCCCGGCGCGGACTTGGGCAGGTCCACTAACCTGAGCGCAGCCAGAACCGGCCGCCAGGCTGGCAATGAGAACAGCCGCCCGTAGGGCGCCCGATTCTCTGGCGGTGGCTGTGGAAGTTGCGGTCCTGCACCCCTGCCGTGGACGGGTGAAAGCCGATGACGCACCGGCCCGCGAGCTCTTGCCCTTCGGGCTCGCGGACCCGTGGACATCCACCCGCCCACCGCACGGGCACAGCAGCTGGCGGCGGCAGCAGCACACTGCAGGAATGAAGGTTCTGGACCCGCGGCTGCAATGCCAGGTCCTCGACGCCGGTGAGTGGTTGCCAGGCTGGGTCAGCGCGTGGGCGCGCGACGAGGAAGGTTCGTGGCGGGGGTACGTGCAGTTCACCCGATATGAGCCGGTGATCGGCCGGGACGGGTTGCCGCTTGCCGGTGGCGGGTTGTTTCCGTGCACGTACGTGTCCGTCCGCCCGCCGACGCAGATCCGGCAGGCGGGGCCGGTGTCGGCCCCGCCCGTGCCCGGCTAGCGCTGGGCGTTGAGCCGGTCGAGCTCGGCCCGCAGCTGGTCGCGCTCGCGTTCGGTGTGGGTGAGCTGCTCGCCGAGGTCGGTCACCCGGCTCCGGACCCGGACCGTGTACCGGTTGACTTCGCTGAGCGCGTCCTCGACGGTCCGGACGGCGCGGTGCAGTGCCGCGAGGTCGTCCTCGAGCGTCGTGAGGTCGATGTAGTCCATGAGGTGCCTCCGTGTTTCTGCCCGGTCCGTTGGTTGGCCGGGGTCGAGGCGGCGGCGACGGTGTGAGGGTGGGCCGTCAAGGTGGAGCGCCCGGAGCGCAGCGAGGACGAACGACCTTGACGGGTCGGGGTCCCCGCACTGTCACGCTGAAACGACCCCCGCCACCCCTTCGGTGACCACCGCGCGTCAGCGTCGGCCCACAGGGTCGAGTGCCTGTGGACGACGCGTGTACAGCGCGGGTCCTGGGCGTTACGGTCGGCCGGTGGACGACGAATGGCGCTTCGGTCTCGCGCTGACGCAGGCGGCGTGGCATCGGGTGCCGATGCCGACGACACCGCCGCCGGGGCGCCTGGATGAGGCGCTCGCGCTATTGGTGGAGCGCGCGGCGCCGTTCGACCGGGCCTCGCAGGCGTGGCTACTGGCGCGGTGCGGGTGGGGTTCCGCTCCCCCGGTCGGTGGTGAGCCGACGACGCCGGGCCAGCGGGCCGCGTGGCGGCGCCTGCGGGCGCTGCTGAGTGCGTGTCCGCCCCGCGGGCAGGTCGAGACCGCGGTCGCGGTGCTGGAGGCCGCAGGTCCCTTGTCAGCCCCGCTCGCGGCGCTCGAGCTCGTCCGCTGCGGCGTGACCAGCCAGCCGGTTCACCCGGCCGGGGTCATGCGGTTGGCGACCATGCTCGGGGTCGAGCACTGCGTCCAGCTGTGCGAGCAGCCGCGGGAGTGCGACGTCGTGCCCGCCGCCATCCGGGCGCGGCTTCGTGCGCGGGGGTATTTGCGTGTGCCAGTTGCGCCAGTGTGGGGACCTGGCGAGCTGGCGGCGGCGGGGGTGCGATGGCTGGCGGAGGGACGGCTGCTGTTCGCCGCCCGGTTGCCGACTGGTCGCCTCACGCAGCGGGCCGCCCGCATCGTGTACGCGGCGCAGCGCGTCGAGGTCGAGGCGATCGCCGCCGGGGTGGCCCGCGCGGCCGGACCGGCGGAGCGGGCGGATGCGCCGTCGGCCCAGGAGCTGTTGGTGATGCTGGAGGGCGTGACGTGGGCGGCGTTCGACGCGGCCGCGGGGACGCTGACAGCGACAGGGGCGACGGAGGTAGCGGCGCGGCTGCGGCGAGTCGACACGGTCGTGATCGGTGCGCTGCGCCGCGCTGGCGGTTCGACGAGTACGAGTGCGCTCCGGGCGGCACTGGTTGCGGCGGGAACGCCGGCGAGCAGCGTCGACGCGTGGTTGGCGCGGATGCCGTTCGTGACGAGTGGCCGCCGGGGTAGCTGGTCGCTCGTCGGTCATCGCTGACCCGGTCCGGCACCGGGGCAGGGGGCAGGGGCACCGCCGCGGTGTCGTTCGACGGGCCTGCATCGCTTGGCGTAGCAGGCTTCGGCGTGACGGGGCCGCGGCGGTGCTCGGTTGAACTTGCCATAGCTGGACCCGGGTGGAGCGCGCCGTCCACAGGCGCCCACGTCCGTCGGGTCCGTGCTCGTCGTCGAACCTCGTGGCCGGCGACGATGCGTCGCGGTGCCGACCGCCGTCTTCAGCGTTCGAGGCCGGGGTGGTGGTACGGGGCGAGCACCTGTTGCGGCTGCGCGCTGGCGGTGGGTTCCGCGGCCTCGGCGAGGACCTGCGTGAGTGGCTTCTTCAAGCGCCAGAAGTCGGGTGCCTGTTGGGTGACCGGGGTGCCTGTGGGCCATGGGGACGCGTCGACCGCTCCCCCGCGGATGATCGCGATCGTCGATCGCTCGAGGGCGGCGCGTAGCGGTTGCCGGTTGCCGGTGTACGCGCGGGCCATCATGTCGTTCTGCTCGTCCGCTCCGATGCGGGTCCAGTCGATCGCGTAGCCGGCGTGGTCGGCGACGTGGTCGGTGAACACGCGTTGGGTGCGCCCGTTCCCTTCCCGGAACGGGTGCAGCAGGTTGAGGCCTTCCATCGTGTACATCAGCCCGTCGATGACGGCGGCCCGGTCGCGGCCGGCGAACATCGCGGCCGCGCGGACACTGCTGAGGATCTCCTCGGCGAGTTGCGGCAGGTGCGCGTTCGGGGCGAACGGGTGTCCGCCTTTGCTCATGTCGACGGTGCGGAACTGCCCGGCCCATTCGTAGACGTCTTGGAACAGGTGCTGGTGGATCGCTTGCCAGTGCCGCCCGTCGAACGTCCGGTCGATGAGCTGCGGCTGGGCGCGCAGTTCGGCGACGCGGAAGATGGTCAGTCGGGTTTCTTCGGCACGGAGCCGGTTCGCGTCGGTGATGTCGAGCTTGTTACGCAGAACCTCCTCCCCCGCCGCGTCCGGCGGGTAGAGGTAGTCCTCCCAGCTGTAGTGGCGGGGTGGTTCAGCCACCGGTGCGGCGGCGGGCTTCGGCGACGTCGATTGTCCCGGCGGCGATGAGCGCGGTGGCGCGGATGCTCGCGTCGTCGGGGACGAGACCTTCGAACGCCCACGAGGCGAGGTCGCCGCGGAACGTGCGTTCCTGCTCGGCGGTGAGCCCGGCGTCGCGTATGGCTTCGGCGACGACGCGGTCGGTGTCCGTGGGGCTGGTCATAACGCTCATGGTGCCACTCCGTTCGGGTAGGCGGGCGCGGTTGCCCGTCGCCTCGCGGGCGTCAATGCCCCGGCATGCGGTCCGCCGGGGACGATCGTCGCGAGGTGCGTGGCTTACCGTCCGGCGGGCGGGGCGTGGTGCTGCGGGTGGCCGCATGCGGGGATGTCGGCGGCGTTGCGCGTTGTGTACGCGTCGAGCCACTCTTCGGGCCAGAGCGCGGGTTGGCCATCGATGTGCAGCAGCGCGGTGTGCAGCTTGGGGAGCAGCTCCTCGACGAGGTCGCGGAGCAGGTCCGGGACGTTGAGGTAGTCGCTGGTGCGGCCGAGGTGGATGCAGCCGCGTCCGTCGCTGACGCTGAGGTAGATCAGTTCGGTGTTGTCGTCTTGCATGGCGCCTTCGATCGCCCAGGTGTCGTCCAGTCGTAGAACGGTGCGGTGGTCTTCTCCGAGCAGGGTTTTGAGGTCCATCGGTCCTCCAAGGGACGTTGAAGTTTTGGCGACCGTAATCGCGGGCGGCGACATTTCGTTGCCGCTGTTCGTATGGGCGGGGTCGCTTGCGACGCCGGCCGCGCGCCGTGCGGGCTCGATGCCCGCTGGTGCGCAACGCCGCTCCCCCGCTCCGGGCCACCGCTGGGGTGCGGTGGCCCGGAGGGTCGCTGGTTACTTCGTGTCGGTGAGGAGGGTTTCCACGTCGGAGAGGGTGTAGCCGTTCGCGGCGAGGAAGGTGAAGTACGCGGTGATTGCGGCGCGCGGGTTGCGCCAGGTGTGCACGTCGGTGCTGTCCTCGTACGCGGCGAGGATCATGCCGAGGGTGAGGACCTGCGCGCGGGCTTCGCTGGCACCTTCGGTGACGCTCGGCTGCTCACCGCGCCCGGTGCTGGTGCCGATGCTGAGCAGGTCGCGGCCGAGGCGGTGACCGCTTTCGAAGGCGCGTCGGACGCTGTGGTCGGCGCGGGCGATTTCGGTCGCGATGAACACGGCGCTGCCTTTCGGCGGCGTTTTGCGGGTGAGGAATGTGCGGAGCCAGTCGCGGCGGACCGTCTCGGCGGATCGCCACGCCTTGTTGTTCGCTACGACGTTGCGGCGTTCGGCTTTCATCTCTTCGGTCTGCGGTCCTTTCGCCGTGGTGGTGGCGGTGTACGTGTACGCGTCGCGGTGCCCGTACGCGGCGGGGTTGGCGCACGCGTAGCGCACGACGGTGACGGTGGCCCACCTTGACCCGTCGCTGTCGGCGTCCTCGTCGTCGTCCTCCTGGTCTTGCGTGTCGTCTTCGTCGTCGAGGGTGTCGTCGGTGATGACGGTCCCGTCGGGGCGGACCCATGCGCCTTCGGTGGTGATGTAGGCAACGTGCCCGTCGCAGGTCACGTGCGTCTGCGGGGTGAGTTGCTCGTCTCCGTCGAACAGCCGGTGCAGCGCTTTCGCCGTGTCGCTGTGCCGGGGCGGGTCGATGACGGTCAGCCCGGCGAGGTGCAGCTCGGCGATGAGCGTCTCGCGTTCGATCCGTTCAGTTTTCTCGTCGCGGATGCGCTGGGCGACGTGCGCGAACTGCCCGGTCTTTGCAGCGGCGACGAGTGCTTTCACCGCGTCGGGTTCGGTGTCGAACTCGGCGACGACGGCGGCTTGCGCGAGGTCGAGGAAGTCGTACCGGGCGGCAGCTGCGCGAGCCAGTTCGGACTTGGCGACGGTGAGCGCGTGGTCAACGTCGACCCGCTTGGCTTTCGTGGTCTTGGTGATCTGCGCGGCGCTCATTCCGAACGCGTGCAGTTGCTCGATCGCCGCGACCTGGTCGCTGCGGGACAGGCCGGATCGGTGCTGGTTTTCCGCGTACTGCTTGACGATCCGGTCGATCTGGTCGTCATCTTCGTCGCCGACGACGTCAACGGGCACGGTGGCTTGCTGGGCTTCGATCGCGGCGAGGGTGCGGCGGTGTCCGTAGCGGACGCGCAGTCCCCCGTCGGCGGTGCGGACGGCGGTGATGGGCTGCAGGACGCCGTTGTCGCGGATGGAGTCGATGAGCGTCTTATCGACGGTGGTGGTGAGTCGGATGTTGGTGTCGATGAGCAGGGTGGCCGGGTCGACGTGGATACGAACGGCGGTGGTGGTGTTCGTGGTGACGGACATGACTGGGTGAACCTTCCCGCCAGGCAGTGCGGTGGTCGACTTGGTGCCGACCTTTCCCCCCGCCCTCCTGACGGGCGCAATTCGTAGGGGACGCGACTGAAGGGTCCAGCGCCTGTGCCCGGTGCTGAAGATGGTTCGGAGCGCAGCGAGAACGATCTGTCGGTGCCGGGTAGAGCGCAGCGAGAAGGCGCTGGAGGCGTAGGGAGTGGAACCGGAGGATGAAGCCGACAGGAGGAGGGGGGATTCACTTTGGTGGCTGCGCCGGCTCGCCGGCTCGATTGATCTCTTGTCCTGCGCTCGAGGGTGGGTGGCCTGTCACGGTGATGCCGGCGGGAGCGACGGCGGGTGATGGTCTCGTGACGGGGGCAATTAGGCGTGAATCTGGCGCATTGCACACGATGCCGCAGGGTGTACCTCTCCGCAGGGTGTACCTCTCCCCCGTTGGGGTGGTGGGGCGCCGGCCGCGAGCCGGGGTCTTCTCCACGTGGCGGTGTGCTGCGTCGAAAAGGAGAAGTCGTGGGCCTCGCATTGCACTTGCTCGCTCGGCCCTCTGAACGGAAATCGGAAGTCGCAGCTCGCAGTGGTGTGGCCCGACGCGTGGGCACGTCGGATGAGGCTGGGGGTTCCTTGCTCGTTAGGCTTGCGGGTCCTTGGCTGCGCCGGCGGGGTCGTCGGCGGGACTTTCGGTGGCTGTCGTGGGCGTCTTCACGTTGGGCCCAATGCCAGGCGGACCTTCGATCGTTGCGCATGCTTTGTGAAGCCACGCTCCACCGGAGTTGGCGATGAGCGCGCCTTGGAGGATCGGCCGGTTACACGCATGGCAACGCCCGGGGAACTTCGCGGTGAGCTCGCCCGCGGTCCGGGCTGCCTCGTTGGCCGCGGCCCCGCGTTTCCGCGCTCCTTGGCCCACTCGGCCGGCGCCTGTCTGCTGACGAACACCTCTGGACAGCCGCGGCATAAACGCACCCTACTTGCCGAGGTGGTCCTCGTTTGCTGATGTGGGTGTACCTCGCGGCGAGGTGTATGTCGCGGCGTCGGTGCTGGCTTGGGTAGGGGGTGTCTCATGTGCCGTCGTCGGCCGGCGACGGCGGCGTTTCGGTCCCGCCGGCGGTTTTCGGTGGCTTCTTTTTGCGGACGGAGTTCTCAAGCGCCTTCTGGGCGTGGTCGACGCGCGCTTGGTGGCTAGCGAGGCGGAGCTGCCCGTTGCGGCCTGTGCACTGCTGCCCTTTTCTGGCTTGGCACGCAGGGCAGCGGAACCGCTGGGATAGCCAGCGGGGCATTTGCGGTCCGTAGGGTCTGTTCTCGTCGTCGGTCATGTGAGTCCGCCTCCTGCTCGTTCTCGGCGTCGTCTGGAAGCACCAGGACCCCTGCCCACCGTCAATGCCGCGAGGTACACCTTGCGGCAATGTCCGCAATGCGGTCTGGTCACGAATGCCGCAAGGTGCGCGGTTACTTGCGCCCGCTCGTGATGCGGGCCTCGATGGCCGGCATCTGAGCGAGGCCGGCTTCGAGGACAGCGTTGAGGACCTCGACGAGTTTCACTCCCCCGAGCTCGTAGTTGAGACGCCGAGTCTCGGTTTCGACTTGCTCGACGAGGTCGGCCCGGACGTAGAACGTGCGCTTGGTGTGGGGGACTTCGGCCGGACGCTCGAGGGTCGGCTTGGCCGCCTTCGAGGGTCGACTCACTGACTTCTTCGTCGCCTCGACGGGGGCTACAACCTCAACGGGTGCTGGGGTTTGCTCGGGTTCGGGCTGGTTGAAGCGTTCAGCGAGGCGGGTGGCGCGGTCGCTCTGGGCGGCGGTCATGCGGCCACCGCCGGCTTGAGGATCGCCTGGGCGAGTTCGCGGTAGGTGTCGGCGACGTCGCTGCGGCTGTCCAGGCTGAGGATGGATCGGCCTTCGGCCCATGCCTCGCGAAGGCGTGTGCGCTTGCGGACCATCGCGAGGATCGGGATCGGGAGTTGCTGCAGGGTGGCGAGGACGCGCTTGGACAGGTTGTTGTCTTCGACGAGGTTCGCGACGAGGCCCGTGATGGTCACGCGGTGGTCGAGCGCTGCGCGCAGCGAGTCGATCTGGTCGAGGAGGATCTCGAGGGCCTTTACGGACGTGTCTTCCAGCTGCATCGGCACGAGCGCTTCGCCGGCGGCGACGAGCGCGTTGTCGGTGAGGCCACCGAGACTCGGCGGGCAGTCGATGAGGATCACGTCGTAGCTGGCGCGTAGATGCTCGAGCGCGCGGGCGAGTCGGCGCTCGCGACCGCGGAGGGACACGAGCTTGTTCTCGACGAGGAACATTCCGTCGTCGGTGGGCAGGACGTCGAGGTTGTCTGCGACGGTCCGCACGATCGTTGTGAGCGCGGGCGTTGCGTCGTCGATGAGCGCGGCGGACAGCGTTACGTCTCCGGACGCGGTCGCAGCGCCGAGGCCTTCGGTCAGGGCGCCTTGTGGGTCGAGGTCAACGAGTAGCACGCGCTGGCCGAGCGCAGCGAGGGCGGCGCCAGCGTTGATGGTCGTCGTTGTTTTGCCGACGCCGCCTTTCTGGTTCACCACCGCGATGCATCGAGATGTTGCGGGCATGTTCGTCCCTTCAGTCGGGGTCTGGGTACACCCTACGGCGGTGTGGATGTAGCGGAGAGGTACGACACGCCGCAAGGTGTACCCCGGCGCGCACACAGACGTGGCGCCTGGTGGGCCGCGAGGTACACCTTGCCGCGCGGTGTACGTGGCGGCAGTTGCGCGCGTGCGTGCTTAGGCCTAGGCCGTGGCGGCCGGTCGAACGCGCACGTTGGCGAGGTGGCTCGCGTCGAAGAGGACGAGCTCCTCGATGGTGGGTCTTGTTCTACGCAGAAGGACGCTTTCGGGCCGGCTGCCCGGTGTTGTCGGCAGGCGGTGGTGCGGCAAGCCCCACCGAGCTCGGTGCTCGGCCCACCCTGCGACGAGTTGTTGCTGGTGATGGCGGGGGAGTCGGGCGTAGGCGAGGGCGCGTTCGACGCAGCGGGTGCCGAGCACGTCGGCGTCGAGCTGAGCGAACCATTCGTCGTAGCGGGCACGCTCGTTGTCGCCGGCGATGGCTCGTCGTCGAGCGAGCTCATGCTTCATCCGGGCTCGCTCGACGGGCGCGAGCGCCTCGAATCGGGCGCTCAGATCGGTGCGCCTGCTGTCGCGTTCTCCTGGCGACGCTGCGCTCCACCAGGCCTTCTGCCGGGCACGGGCTGCTTTTGCCGCGGCCGCGAGAGCTACGTGACGTTGCCGCTCCCACTTGGCTCGCCGCAGCTCGACGTCGAACAAGGCCCGGAACTCGGCGCGCTCGTGGGCAACGCTCGCGGCGATGTCGTCCTGGAGCAGTTGGCCGAGACGCTCGACGTCGCACGAGCCGGGGGAGTGTGCGACCGCTCGCCAGCATCCGGTCTCGTCGACGACCGCTAGGCCGTGTTGGGCGAGGCGTTGCAGGTGGCCTCGGAGGGTGCGCAGTTGCCGGGGGGTCGCTTGCGCCTGCCCGGCGTCCAGGAGGCCGGCGGCGTGTGCCAGGTGGGGAGCTGCGAGGGCGGGGGCGGAAGGTGGGGGGAGGTGTTGGAGGACGGCGGTGGCGGGGAGGCCCAGCGCGCGGCGGAGCGGGAGGGGTGCGGGGTGCTGGGGGGGTTGAGACCTAGATGGGCCAGTTACCGACACAGCGTCCCCGTCGGAGCCGTGCGGGTCGGCAAACCGGGGTGGCAGGCGGAGCGTGTGTGCGGTATCCGTGGTGCCTGGCTGGTACGTCGCGTCGACGTCGAGCAGGCCGGCGGCGATGAGGCGGCGCAGGGAGGCCCGGACCGTGGTGCGTGAGCCGACGGCGCAGTCGAGGACGAGGTCCCGTTGGGGGATAGCAACTGCGGTCGCGGATACCCGGTCCATGCGGCTCAGAACGACGCTGAGGACTTCAGCGTCGGTGTGCCGTGTCCTGGCGGGCCAGTCGAGCCAGGCGGCGTCCAGTGCGACTCTGGCGGCTTGCGTCGCGGCGAGCGGCTCAGGGCTGCCGGGCTGGGTACGGCGGCGGGCGGTGAGCCATGCGTCGGCGTTGTGGACGCAACGGTTCCACACGTTCCACCACCAGCGGCGGCCGCGGGAGCGCGCCTTGGTGAACGCGGCGGGGTGGGCGGCGGTGATTGCGTTCCACGCTTCCTGCTCCGTGTAGCCGGCGATGACGAGCTGCGTGGTGGCTTCGAGCTCGAGTTGGGAGCGGTCGTCGACGTCGCGGCGGCCGCGGGCGAGGTAGGTCTGCCATTCGGTCGGCAGCTCGCGCCGTGCGCGGTGCAGCGGGTTGAGTGGTGCGTCGGGGCCGGCCGCCGTGCGCGGCGGCGTGGGTTGCAGCGCCCGCCGTTTTGCTGTGGCAGCGGGGAGTGGCTCCAAAACCTGTTGCAGGGCAAGGAGAACGTCGTCGAGCGCGTGCGGTAGGGGAGTGTGGCCGGCGGTGCGGTGAGGGGCGCTGAGCGGGCGCAGTTGCGTACGGTCGTCGAGCTTCTTTTGGCCGAGGCCGAGCTCGCGGCGGACCTGCGCGATGAAGTCATCGAAGGCTGGTCTGTGGACGCCGGGGACGGTGAGCAGGTGCCAGCGGCCGGGTGCACCGCCGGAGGGGCGCACCAGGTGCCAGAGGCCGCGGGCCGCGCACCAGTCGCGGAGGGTGTCGGCCGCGAGGTCGCCGAGGGTGCCGCCGGCGTCGATGTCGACGGCGGTAACTTCCGGGCGTAGGGACCCGACGATCGTCGCGACGGCGCCTAGGCCGACGAGCGCAAGGGCCTGGTCGAGGGTGCCGGGTCTGACGCCGGCGACCTTGTGGTTGTCGGCGTCGATCGCGAACCAGCCGCCTGGTTGGAACAGCAACGCGTCTAGGCGTGCCGCATGCTCGTCTGCAGGCGTGATGGGGCCGGGGGAGGCCCACGCCGCATCCCCAGTAAGGGAAGCGTCGTCAAGGGGCGACGGGCGTGCGTGATCAGCCCGACACGCCGAAGCGTCGAGTTGATGTATGCATACAGCTCGCCCGTCGGGGCGATGAGGTACGCTGCCTCCAGTACTTGTGGAGAAAGCCTCACCCTCTGGCCTGCGAAAACTAGAGGGGTGGGGCTTTCTGCTTTCCCGGCCCGCCTACTGGCGGCCCGGTCTGATCGCTAGGCGATCAACTTCTGTTGGTCAGCGTGTGGTGCCTCCGCTACGGGCGGTAGGCCGTAGTGCGCCGCGAGGATGTTCGCGACTACGTCACTCATGGGCAGCCCGGTTCTGGCGGCCTCCTGCTCCACTCGTTCCGCCACGACCGCGGGCGGCCGGCTGTAGAGCACACGACGATCACCCTTGCTTGGGCGTCCCATTCGTGAACGTGTCATGCCGATCATCATGGGGACTTGCACTTGCAGAAAGTTGGAAGTTGCAAACGTCGGCGTGTCGCCGTCGCCGCGACGGGTGACCAGCGCGCAGCGTGTCGGCTAGCCTGCGACAGGACGTAGGGGACGCGTCCGCGATCTGGGAGTGGCTTTGTTGGCGACCGTGCCGCGGCTTCGCGCCGACCGTTTGAAGCGAGCACGCACGAGGGCGAAGCTTTCTCGGTCGGACCTGGCCCGCAAGATCGGCCTGCTCACGGATGATCTGCCCCAAGACCCACGGGAGCGCGACAACGTCCTGTCGGCCGCACGGATTCGGATACGTCAGTGGGAGATCGGCGCCGAGCAGCCTCGGCCGCGCATGCTGCAAGCGCTGGCGGACGCCTTGTCCGTTCCCACGCTGTGGTTGCTCGAGGGGGATCAGCAGCACCCCACACTCGCCGCTCTTCGGTTGAAGGCCGGGATGTCGCTCACTGCGATGTGCGAGGCGACGGGCGTGGCCTATGGGACGTATTACAGGCTCGAAACAGGCCAGCGGGTCAGCCTGCCAGCGACAGACGTCATAGCGAGCATCGCTGCGGCGCTGCAGACCACGACCGAAGACGTGGTTGCCGCGATCCGCAACACGCGCAGCGGCATGCACTGACAGGTACACCTGTACACCTCGCAGCAGGGCACGTACGCCGCCCGGGCGATCGTCGGACGATCCAGAGTGTTACCGAATGGTAATTGTCCAGATAGGTTGGGAGCGCTAGTGTGCTCCTTCACGGGGCGGATTGTCCGGATCGTCCCGTCGGACACGCTGCGTAGAGGCTTAATCAACGGTCAGTCACTCACCCGAGTGCTCAGAGCAGAGTGTCGGGGATTTCGCTTACGTTGTGGACGTCGTCCCGGCCGGGCGGGCGGCACTGAGTACGGGGGAGGCCCTAGTGGCAAGGCCAAGTGCAGGTACGTCGTCGCGGGGACGCGGACGCTCGCCGCGTTTGCGGGGAGCCCTACTCGTCGCCGCGGCCGCAGTCCTCTCGGCGTGTACGTCGTCCGCGAGCTCGAATCCGAACGGACTCCTGCCTCCAACGCTGAGCCCGAGCACCGCGACGACACCCTCGACCCCGTCGCCGGCGAGCTCCTCCCTGACTCCGACTCCGACAGCGACTCAAACGTCCCCGTCAGCCACACCAACGACGTCGCCTAGCTCACCCGTACCGACAGTGAGTGGCCTCGCACTCAATGCTGACCAGGCTGTCGTCGCGACCGCCTATGCCCACGCGTGGCAGGTCACCAGCGAGGCGCAGAATGCCGCGAATTGGAAGGACCCGCGACTGCCGCAGGTCCTGACAGGTAAGTGGCTGAATCGCGTGCAGTTCCTCATTCTCGTTCAAAAGAATCAGGGAAAGCGTGGTTACGGGACCTCGAAGATCCGGCTGCAAAGCATCCGGATCAAGGGGTCCGTCGCGACTGTCCTCGATTGCCACGACACCAGCACCTCGGGCGTCATGACGTTCCCCGCTGGCAAGAAGCTGACGGTTGGATTCCCTCGCGAGAAAACCGAGACGACGATGCTCCTGACGAACGGCACGTGGAAGATCTCGCGGTCTGCGGTGTTCGCTGGTGTGTCGTGTTGAGGCTGCGCGGCGTCGTGTTGGCCGGAGCTCTGGGAATCGCGTCTGTCGCGGTCGCACCATTACCGGCGTCGGCAGGTCCGGATGACCCGATTCAGGTCACCGCCGGCGGCAATGTGCTCACGATCACGATCACGCTGCCCAGCACAAATGGCACCGGCCCAACCGGCGGAGGCCCGGGATACGAGGAAGGAATCAGCCTCGACCCGTGTACCTACGGCTCGGACACGACTGGCGCCGGGATCACGACGTGGAATGGCACGAACGACCCCCCGCTGGCGAGTGACGTCGCCGCCGGCAAGATCGTCTTTGTCTACACCAGTTGCCCGGGGCAACAGCCAACAACTCAGTGGTACTTCGGCAATCCGCCGACCCTTCCGAAGCCGCCGACGCCAGGCCAGTTGGGAGCAGTGGCGCGCAAGCACATTCCTCTGCCTTCACCGAAGGTGAAGCTCAACCCCAACGTTGGGTTAGTCAACTTCCCCGAATGGTTCGCCGTCGACCAGTCATCGTGGGGAATCGTCAACGGAAGCTTGTCGCTGCGGGGCACCTCCGTCGTGGTGACTGCGCAGGCCTACCGGTCGGACTGGACTACCGGCGACGGTGCGACGGTCCCGTGCAACGGCCCGGGCATCCAATGGGATTCGAGCATGACCTCGACGACGTCGTCGTACTGCAAATACGTGTACACGAAGTCCTCAGCCGGTCAGCCAGTGAACGCGCAAGGGAACCCTGCCTACCAGGGCACGGTCACGACGTACTGGCGTGTGTCCTACGTCGGAGCCATGCCAGGCGGGCCGCAAGAGACCGGAACCCTGCCGGACCTTCTGATCACCTCCAACTTCACCGCACCTATCCAGGAGCGTCAGGCGATCGTGAAGTTGAACAATGGGTGAGCCCCGTAGCGGTGTTGTCACGGCGCCGATCGATCTCTCAGCAGGGACACGGCCTGGGGTTGGGCCGCGGCACACCGCAGTGACCGGCCCGCCGGCGCCGCGCGCCGGGGATCGGCTGCCAGTGCCGCGCCGTAAGCGCCAGCCCGTACTTGCGGTTGTGG
Organism: uncultured bacterium; assembly: GCA_964236265.1. GTDB lineage: Bacteria > Actinomycetota > Actinomycetes > JAVEEB01 > JAVEEB01 > JAVEEB01. The sequence goes on along the minus strand of CAXSDE010000015.1, from coordinate 6,971 downwards.
CGCTGCTGCTGACGGTCGGCTGCGCGGCGGTGTTCGGCACCGTCGCGCTCGGCAAGGACAAGCACACCGACTATCTCAAGCTCACGGTCCCGGTGAATGCCGGTCACGTCATCGTCGCCAGCGACCTGGGTGTCGTGAGTGCTTCGTCAGTGACGGGCATGCGGGCGTACCTCGCGAGCGGCGCCGCGCAAATGGTCGGGGAGACGGTGGTCACAAACCTGCCCGCCGGCGCCATCTTGACGGAGGGCATGGTCGCGACGACTCCGTTCCCACCCGCGGGTCAGCAGATCGTCGGCGTAGCACTCAAGGTCGGCAACTTCCCGCCGCAGCTCACTTCCGGGCGGGACGTGTCGGTCATCTCGCTAGCCACTGCGGTGCCCACCGCTGTCTCGGCTGCGGGGGCATCCGCGGCGCCGGCCGCGACGACCACCAGCTTCGTGCTCATCCCGAAGGCGCGCGTGCTCAGTCTGAGCACGGACCCTTCGAGCGGGGCGACATTGCTCTCGATGCTGGTGTCCGATGCAGACGCGGCCATGCTGAGCCGCGCGGCGGTGCAGGGCACCATCAGTGTGACGCTGCTGCCGGTGGCGCCGTGAGCATGGTCGCGCTGGTCGCAGGCAAGGGCTGCCCTGGGGTGACGACTGCTGCGGTCGCGCTCGGTGCCATCTGGCCGCGGCCGGTGCTGGTCGCGGAATGCGACGCGGCGGGCAGCGACTTCGTCTACCGATACTCGGCTGCTGATCGTGGCCGACTGTCACAGGACCGCGGAGTCGTTTCCCTTGCTACCGCCGCCCGTAGCGGAGCGGCGGCCGGCGTGGACGTGTGGTCACACGTTCAGACACTCGACGGAGGCTTGCCAGTCCTCGTCGGGGCGGCGTCGCCGGCACAGGTCGCGTCGATCGGCTGGAGCTGGCCGTCGATGGCCGGCTTGCTGGCAGGCCTGTCGGACGCGGATGTGCTAGTTGATTGCGGTCGGTTGACGCCGAACTCGCCCGCCCTGGAATTTCTTGCGCTCGCCGACGTCGTGGTGATGCTGGTCCGCCCGACGGCCGAGGGAGCCGCGCACGCGTCCAGCGCCCTCATGAGCTTGGACGCGCAGTTCAGGGCCGCGCCGGCGTCGCCGGTGCGGTCGGTGACCGCACCCGTCGCCGCGAGGGCCCAGCCCGAGTTGTGCGTGGTCGTTGTGACACCGAAGGGTGACTCGAAAGACCACGTTAGTCAGGTGCAGGACGCGCTGACTTCGCTGCACACCCCGGCCCCGGTGATTGGGCACCTTGCGTGGGACGTGCCTGCCGCGGCTGGCCTGCGGGGGCAATGGACCCGCAAGTTGGACAAGTCCGCTCTGATTACCTCCGCTCGGACGTTGGCGACGATCCTCGACGGACGGGTGGCGGCGCGTACCTGGCAGCCCGACGATTCCGCGGCTGCGGAGCGTACGGCGGTGAGCAGCTGATGAACGACCTCATGGGAGCCGGCGACTACGAGCTGCGACTGGATTACGCGCTCGTGACCCAGCTGCGCGCCACCGTGGCGGAGCAGATGAAGAATGAGCGTCGCCGCCGCGCGGAGGACGGTTCGCGGGTGATGAGCCGCGCGGACGAGCGGCAATTCGGCCGCCAGGCGATCCTGGAAGCCCTCGCGTCGCACCGTCAGGAGACGGCGCTGCGTGGGCTTCTCCTTCCTCCGCCTGAGGAAGACGAACGCGTCACCAACGCGGTGCACGCGGCGCTGTTCGGGTTGGGCCGGCTCCAGCCGTTGATCGAGGACCCGGGCCTGAACAACATCGAAGTGAACGGCTACGACGACGTCTGGCTCTACCGCAACGACGGCACGATCGTTCGCGGTCCCGCCGTCGCCGACAGCGACGCGGAACTCATCGAATGGGTCCAAACCCAAGCCACCTACAGCGGCTTATCGTCACGTCAGTTCAACCCGACGGACCCGCACCTGGTGATCCGCCTCGGGGACGGCTCCCGCCTGACGGCGACAGCGTGGGTCTGCGAACGCCCCGCCCTGTCGATCCGCCTGTACAGGCACGAACAGGTCTTCCTCGAGGACCTGCGCGCCAAGGGCGGCTTCGGCGATGAAGCCGAAGCGTTCTTCCGCGCCGCTGTCCTCGCGCGTTCCAACATGATCGTCTCCGGTGAGACGTTCGCCGGCAAAACGACGATGCTGCGTGCACTCGGCAACTGCATCCCCGTGAACGAACGCATCATCACCGTTGAGCACTTCCTCGAGCTCGGCTTCGACCAGGCCCCCGAGCTGCACCGCGACGTCGTCGCCCTCGAGGAGCGCCCCGCCAACTCCGAGGGCGAAGGCGGCGTCTCCATGGAGGAGCTCGTCGAGTGGACCCGGCGGATGAACCCGAACCGGCTCGTCCTCGGGGAAGCGATCGGCGGCGAGATCGTCAGCCTGCTTGATGGCATGAGCCAGGGAAATGATGGTTCGCTTTCAACCATTCATGCGCGCAACTCGCGCGGCGTGTTCGACAAGATCGCCCTGTACGGGATTCAGAGTAACCGCCGGCTCCCGTTCGAGGCCAGCTACGCACTGACGGCGTTGTCGGTCGACTTCGTCGTGCACATGTCAATGGTGCGCTTGCCCGACGGACGTCTGCACCGGCACGTCGCGAGTATCCGCGAGGTCGTCGGGTTCGACGGCACGCAAGTCGTCTCGAACGAGGTCTTCGCGACCCCGCCCGGCGCATTCATCGCGTACCCCGCGGCGGCGATTTCGACGGAGCGCAGCCAGCGCCTGGCGGCGTTTGGTTACAACGCCGAGGAATGGCGCGCGGCATGAGCCAGCGAGTCCTGATCGCCGTTCTCTGCGGACTTGGCGTCGGCGGTGGTCTGGTTCTCCTCGCGGCCGCCCTCCGCGGCCGGGAGCCCCGGCCGCCGGAGGCGAAGTCCTCCGCGCTCGCCGACTGGGCGCGCGCCGGCGGTCTGCTACGCCTCGGGATCGGTGTCGTTGTCGCGGTCGTCGTGTTCGTCGTGACCGGCTGGTACTCCGTCGCATTGGCTCTCGGCGGCGTCGCGATGTTCTGGAAGCAGCTCTTCGGCGGCGCCCGCGAGGAGAAAGCCGCGATGGAACGCATCGAGGGCCTCGCATCGTGGACTGAATCGCTCCGGGACTCGATCTCCACGGGTAACGCCCTCGCGCAAGTGCTCCCGGCGAGCGTGTCAGCAGCGTCCCCGTCCCTGCAGCCGGCCTTGCTCGCGCTCGTCGACCGGCTGCACGCCCGGGAGCCGATCGCTGACGCCCTCCTGGGCCTGGCGGATGACCTCAACGACGCGAGCGCGGACCTGACGATCGCGGCGCTGGCGCTCAACGCCCAGGCGCAAGGCAAGAACCTCAAGGCGGTGCTGACCGCACTGGCCCGCTCCGCCCGCACCGAGCTCGAGGTGCGGTTGAAGATCGAGGCGGAACGACGGTCGGTTCGCCGCGGCACGCAGATCGTGCTGATCGTGACCGCCGCGGTGGCGGTGGGAATGAGCGTGTTCAACCCGAGCTACGTCACCCCGTACAACACCGCGCAGGGCCAGCTGATGCTGTCCATCATCGTGGTCATCTTCGGCGCCGGTTGCGCGTGGATGCGCCGCCTGGCGAGCTTCAAAGCCCCTGAGCGGTTCCTCGTCAGCCACGCAACGCTGCGCACGGCACCCCCCGCTGCGACCCCGTCACCGCGGGTTCCGGCGCGCGCGTCCTTCGGCGGCCAGCCGTGAGGGAGTTCGTAGCGATCGTTCTCGGAGCGTGCTTTGGCGCCAGCCTGTTCTTGCTCTACCGCGCCTTCGCCCCGGCCCGGTTGACCCTGGCCGGGCAGCTCGATGAGATCCACACTGCTGCCCGCCGCCGCCCCGCGGCGCCGCAGCCGGCGACATCCGGCGCGCATCTGACGCACCGAGTGCAGCTCGGCCGCTGGTTGCTTGGCGACAAGCTGGCCCGGACGTTCATCGACCGCGGCTGGCTCGGCGCCGGGATGCGTAGCGATCTCGCGATCATCGGCCGCACCCCAGCGGAGCATTTCGCCCGCAAGATCGTCGGCGGCGTCGTCGGGTTTCTGCTCTTCCCCGCGCTGTTCCTCGCCCTCGGGCTCGTCGGCGTCCACCTACCGATCCTCGTGCCGATATGGGGTGCGCTGATCGCCACCGCTGTCGGCTTCCTGGTCCTGCCCGACGCCGGCGTCCGCCGGGCGGCCGCGGAGCGCCGGGTGAACTTCCGGGTCGTCGTCGGGGCGTACCTCGACCTCGTCGCGATGCGGATGGCCAGCGGCTCCGGCCTGGCCGAGGCGCTCCACCAGGCGGCGAGCATCGGAGCCGGGTCAGCGTTCGCGCAGCTCCGCGGCACCCTGCAGGACGCCCAAACAGACGGACTCACCCCGGCGGCCGCGCTCGGCCGACTCGGTGAAGAGTTCGCACTCAAAGAGCTCGTCGACACAGCCGCGCGCATGCAGTTGGTCGAGAACCTCGGCGCGCAGGCAGAGGCGAGCCTGCGCGCGCAGGCGGCGACGCTGCGTGACCGCGAGCTGTCACAGCTTGCCGGCAAGGCGAACGAACAGTCCCAGTCAATGGTGATCGCTCAGGTCGTTCTTGCCGTCGGCTTCATCCTGTTCCTCGGCTATCCGGCAATGGCAAAAATCTTGGCGACGTGACGTGACGAAATCGCCGGGGGTTTGGCACTTACACCATCAACCAGCAAGGGGAGACCACATGAGCTCAACGACTCTCGTCCGCCGCGTCGGGGACGCCATTCCGGAGGTCGGCTTCGTGCTGGCCTTCATCGACAAGCGCTTCGGCGACCAGGACCCGGAGGCAGGCCTGACCACGACGGAGTGGGTCATCTTGACCACCGTTGTGGCCGCGTTGGCTATCGCCGCCGCGACCCTGATCTACACGAAGGTCATCAACAAGGCGAACAACATCTCGACCGGCACGCCGATCCCGGCGCCCTCTGGCCCGGCCGTCGGCTGACGCAATGCCAACCATGGTGCGGCGCGCGGATCGACCCGGGACCACTCCCGGGTCGATCCGTCGCCGTGCCCGCGGTGAGGACGGCATCGCGACGATGCAGTTCGTGCTCATCACGCCCGTACTGATCTTCCTGGTGTTCCTCGCGATCCAAATGGCGTTGTGGCTGCACGCGAAGCACGTCCTGCTCGCCGCCGCCCAGCAAGGCACGCGCGTAGCCCAAGGCGCCGACCAAACACCGTCGCAGTCGTCCCTCGCCGGCCATGACGCCGCCATCGCCTACATCCAGGCGATCGGCCCGCAACTTGTCAGCGGTGCAACAGCGACCGTCGCCCGTGACGCGGCGAACACCACCGTCACGGTGACCGTCACCGGCACAGCAATCAATGTCGTCCCCGGATTGACACTGCACGTCCACGAAACCGCAACCGGGCCCGTCGAGCGCTACCGAGCGCCGTCATGACCGCCGGGCGCCGACGCGCGATGGCCGACGATCGAGGCCTTGCCGCGGTTGAACTGGTTCTGGTCACGCCACTTCTTATCGCGGTCGTGCTGTTCGTCGTCGGCCTCGGGCGGATCAGCCACACTGAGGAACAAGTGAGCGGCGCCGCGGCGGATGCCGCCCGCGCCGCGTCCGTCACTCGCACGCCTGGCGCGGCAACCGCCGCCGCCCAGGACGCCGCGGCCGTGACCCTAGGCAGCCAGAATCTGACTTGCGCGAACTTCGACAAGACGACCGACGTCGTCGTCGACAACTCGCACAACCGGCCGGGTGGGTACGTCAAAGTCACCATCACCTGCGCGACGCGACTGTCGGATGTAGCACTTGCCGGCTTCCCCGGGAGTCGCACGTTCACCCAGTCGGCGACCGCGCCGATCGAGCTGTACACGGGACCGCGAGGATGATCCGACCCGTAGCGGGTGACGACCGCGGCAGCGTGACTGTCTTCGTCGTGCTCTTCGTCGGCGCCCTATTCGCGTTCGGGGGCCTCGTCATCGACGGTGGCCGCGCGATCACCAACCGGCAACACGCGGCGGATCTCGCTGCCCAAGCCTCTCGCGCCGGCGTGAATGCGCTCGACGCGTCCCAGATCCGTGGCCACGCCCACGACTACGTCGACACGGCGGCCGTGCAGACAGCCGCGTGCGCGTTGGTAACCGCCGCGAACCCGGCTGACGTGTGCGTTGCCGTCGCGAGCGCCAACACCGTCACCGTCACCGTGACTAGTAAGACGACCACAACGCTGCTCGGGATCGTTGGCATCAACACTTTCACCGGCAAAGGCAGCGCCACGGCGCGGTCCGCGCGCGGCTACACCAGTGAGGTCACGGGATGAGCAGAAGACATCGCACTCGCCCCAGCGCCGGGCAACGTGTCGCCGGCCTCGGGGCCCTACTCATCCTGCTGGCGCTACTCGTCGTGCCGCCCGTTGTGCTCGCGCACTTCATCGGGTGGCCCTTCCCGCACGTCTTGCCACACCTGGCCGACATCAAGCGTTCGCTGGCGGGCAGCGTCGATAACCCACCGTGGCCCGCGATCCTCAAAGGGCTCGCGCTCATCGCGTGGGCCGCCTGGATCCACTTCGCCTTCAACGTTCTCGCCGCCGCCGCGGCCCGGGTGCGGGGCATCGAGATGCACCCGCCGCGCTTGCCGGTGTTCGCGTTCAACCAGGCCCTCGCCAGCCGCCTAGTAGCGGCGAGCCTGATGCTCATCACGGCGACCGGAACCATGGCAAACACTGTTGCGTCCGCCGCCCCGTTGACGCTCGCCCGGCCGGCCACGGTGACCGCGATGCACAACCAAGTTCCCTTGGCTAACCGCGTGGCGTTCGCCGGGCAGCTGCCAGAGAGCCTCGCTCTCGACCGGCCGACGGAGGCAGTGGTCTCTCTCGACCGGCCAACTCACGCGCCCGCTCACACGGCCGCGCACGTGCGAACGCAGACAAAGACGTACGTCGTCACGCCGCCGGCCGGGCGTCACCACGACACCTTGTGGGGCATCGCCGA
>CAXSDE010000014.1:27140-57015 GCA_964236265.1 uncultured bacterium | reverse complement strand
GGACACGGGATTTCCGGGGAAACCGAGGTAGGCGGCGGGCCCGACGCGGCCGACCGCCTGCGGCTTGCCCGGTTGCATCGCGACGGACACGAACGCGACCCCGGCCGAGCCCTCCAGCGCCGCCCGGATCGGGTCGTTCTCCGCACCGGCGCTGACACCGCCCGTGGACAGGACGAGGTCGGCCAGCGAGCCGAGCCGCTGCAGCACGGCGGCGACGGCAGCCACGTCGTCGACCGCGTGCTCCACCGCCACCACGTCGCCGCCGGCCGCCCGGACGGCCGCCGCCAGCCCGGGACCGTTGCTGTCGGGGAGTTGCCCGAGCCGCAAGGCGGTGCCGGCCGCCACCAACTCGTCGCCCGTGGACAGGACCGCAACTCGTGGGCGCGGGTGGACGGTCACCGTGCCGGCGCCCGCTGCGGCGGCGGCCATCACCGCGGCCGGCCCGAGGCGGCGGCCGGCCGGGAGCACCACGGTGCCCGCGACCATCTCCTCACCGGCCCGCCGGAGGGACTGCCCGACCGGCACGGGGTTGCGCACGAGGACCGTCGTACGACCTCCGTCGGTGTCTTCGACGGCGACCACGGCATCGACGTACGACGGGACGAGGCCGCCGGTCAGGATCCGCACGCAGGCGCCGGGCGCGAGCTCGGCGAGCGCCGCGGGGGAGCCGGCGGGGGCGGAGTCCAGGACGGTGAGCCTCACGGGTGCGTCCGCGACATCGGCGGCGCGGACGCCGTAGCCGTCCATGGCCGAGGAGTCGTACGGCGGGAGGGGTGTCGCGGCGCGGACCGCCACCGCGAGAACGCACCCGAGTGCGTCGGCGAGCGGGACCGTCACGGGCGGCAACGGACCGCCGAGCGCCAGCACCGCCTCGAGGTGTTCCGCGACGGATCTCACGCGGTGCTCGACGGGACCGCGGCGACGAGGATGGGGGTGACGAGGACGGTGGCGTGCAAGATGGGGGCGTGCAAGATGGGGGCGTGCAAGATGGGGACGTGCAGATCCGCGTGCGTTACTGGGGTTCGGCCCGCGAGGCGGCCGGCCGCGCCGAGGACATCGTCGACGCCGACGATCTGCGCGGCGCGGTAGCGGCGGTGGCCGACAGGTACGGCGAGCGGTTCCGCCGCATCGTCGAGATGAGCACCGTCGTCGTCGACGGCGAACGACTGCTGCCGCACGCTCAGGTGCAGCTGCACGACGGGTCGCTCGTCGAGGTCATGCCGCCCTACGCAGGCGGCTGAGGAGCGCACGCTCCCAGTCTAGGGACGGCGCAGTCCAGGGCCGACGCAGTCCAGGGCCGACGCAGTCCAGGGCCGACGCGGTCCAGGGCCGACGCAGTCCAGGGCCGACGCAGTCCAGGGCCGACGCAGCGCAGAGTTAGTCGTGGGTGACGATGCTCCTGCGCCGCTTGCGGCCCTCGATGCCACCGGCGCCGTATGCGCCCATGTCGACGAGGAACGCAATCAGCAGCCACAGCCAGTCTGCGCCGTGCAACGAATGCCCCGGGCCGACGACGAAGACGTAGACGAGAGCCGTCCACGGCGCGAAGAGAAAGCCGAGGATCGGCGCGATCCAATTGCCGAACGCGGAGTTGACGCGGTCGGAGAACAGCCAAACGGCGACAAGGGCCAGGCGCGGCGAAATGTTCGCGATGATGGCGTAGAGGCAACCCACGGGCCACACCGTAGCGGTCGGCCGGTGCGTGCCTGCAACCTCCCCGGCGCGCGCCTACTTGCCCTGCTGGTCCACGACGAAGCCCCAGACCGCTTTCGATCCGGACTCGCCGACGCGGTAGAGCTGGAAGACCGTCGCGGCGCCGACGAGCACAGCGATGAGGGTGACGGCGATAGTGGCTCCCCTGCCACGGGCGCCATCCCGCCGTTCATCGCCGAACACCGGCGGGACGGTTCGCGTCGTCCTGGCGTACCACCACACGCCCACCGAGACGAGGAACAGCACAGCAACGAACGGCAGCAGCCCGTCGCCCAACTGGAGGTGCTTCTGGATGGCGGGGGTGTCGACGCCGCCGGGCAGGTGGTCGCGCAGCCACTCGCCCGCATTGGCCGTGATGGGCACGAGCACGAGCGTGCCGAAAGCGAGCAGCGGCGTGACGATGCCGAGGCGTCGACCGGCAGCCGGCCAGGCCGCGTGCAGGATGGTCAGGAAAGCGCTCAGCGGCACGAAGGCGAGCAGCACGTGCACCAGCAGGATGTGCGCGGGCAGGCCGCCGACAACTGTGGGTCCCACGGCCCATCTCCGATCATCTGCGCCCCGTACGGGACAGCATGCCGATCATCGTTCGGAAAACTGGTATTTGCTATGGGCGGCGTCGGCAACACTGGCGGGATGCGCATCGCGGCGATCTCCGACGTCCATGGGAATCTGCCCGCCCTCGACGCAGTCCTCGAGCACATCGCCGCGCAACGCGTCGACCTGACCGTCAACCTTGGCGACATCCTGTCAGGCGGGGTGCTCCCGGCGGCGACCGCGGATCGCCTGCTGGCGCTGAGGCTGCCGACCGTCCGCGGCAACCACGAGCGGCAGGTCCTCGAGACAGCGCTGGATAGCATGGGTCCCTCGGACCGGCTCGCGGCGGAGCAGTTGCGGCCCGAGGTCAGTGCCTGGCTGGCGTCGCTGACGCCCCGACTAGAGGTGGCGGCCGGAGTCCTCGCGTTCCACGGCTCACCGACCGATGACCTCGTCTACCTCCTCGAGACCGTGGAGGCCGGCGGCGCGCGACCCGCCACCGAAGCGGAGGTGACCGCGAGAATCGGCGCCGACACCGACTGGGCGCTGCTGCTGTGCGGTCACACGCATCTGCAGCGCGCGATGCGGGTGGCGGGCGGTCCCTTCGTCGTCAATCCGGGCAGCGTCGGCTGGCCCGCGTACGCCGACGACGAGCCACACCCGCACGTCATGGAGGCGGGCACTCCGCACGCGCGCTACGCGATCGTCGATGACGCCGGCGGCGACTGGGACGTCACGTTCCACGCCGTGCACTACGACTGGGAGAGTGCCGCACTCGTCGCCGAGGACAACGGTCGCCCGGACATCGCGCGCGCAGTGCGCACCGGCCGGGTGTAGCGGCTGTCCCGTCCAGAAAATGCCCACGCATGTAGAGACTGACGCCGTCACGCACCGGCCGAGTCGAGCACCCGGAAGATGCGCGCGGGGGAGACCGGATAGGCCGTTTTCATCGGCTGCGCGAAGAGGCTGACCCGCAGCTCTTCGAGCATCCACCGCACGTCGAGGAGCTCGTCGCTCGGCTGCCGGCCCGGGGGCAGCGCGGCCAGTGCATCGGCATACGCTCTCTGCATCTCCGCCAGCGTCGTTCTCGCGAGCGCGTCCTTCGACGGATCGGCGGTGAGCCGCTCGAGCCGGCGCTGCATCGCGGTCAGATACCGCTCGAGCGCCGTCAGTCGCGACCGGCCCGTCCGGGCGATGAAGCCCGGATATACGAGCGCTTTCAGTTGCGCGCGCATGTCGGTCACGGCGACGGACGCGGGTGCGTCGTCGAGCGCGCGTTGCACGGCGTTGGCGAGCGGAAGAATGCGTCGTACGACGGACAGGACGTCGAGCGTCACCACCTGCAACTCGCCGCGCACCGCGGCGACGAGCCGGGCGAAGGTCGCCTCGTCCCACGCGGGTCCGCCGGCCGCGGCGATGAGCGCATCGGCGGCGCACGCGACGCAGTCGGCGAGCAGGTCGGGCACGTTGCCGTGCGGGCTGAGGCTGAGCTGCAGCTTGTCGATGGGAGTGAAGGTGCGCTGCACCTGCGCGACGGGTGACGGCACCGCGAGGAGCACCAGTCGGCGCGTGCCGAGGGCCATGAACCGCTGCTGGTCACGCTCGTTGCTGAGCACCTTCACGGCGACACTCGCCCCCGCGTCGATGAGGGCCGGGTAGCCGAGCACGCGGTGGCCGCCGCTCACGATGTCGACGGTGCGCGGGAGCGCGCCGCCCGGCCACGTCGTCAGGCCGGCGCGCTCGAACGACTGTGTGGCTTGGGAAATCGCGGTCGTCGTGGTGCGCACGAGCTTCGCCCGCAAGGCATCGAGGTCCTTGCCTTCGTCGAGGGTGTTGCCGGCCTCGTCGTGCACGCGGTAGGTCATCCGCAGGTGCGGCGCAAGCTTACGCAGGTCCCAGTCGGCCGGCGCGATATCGACGCGGTACATCGCATAGAACTCGTGCGCCAGCTCGGCGAGCAGCGAGCCGTCCGTCTGTTCGAGCCGCGCGAGCACCTCACTGGCCCGGTCGGGTGCCGGCACGAGCTGCACCCGCAGCTGCTTGGGCAGCGACTTGATGAGCGCCGTCACGAGCTCGTGGCGCATCCCCGGCACCAGCCAGGAGAACGCGTCCGCCGACAGGCGGTTGAGCACGACGACCGGCACGTGCACGGTCACGCCGTCGTAGGCGGAGCCCGGCTCGAACTGGTAGGTCAACGGCAATGCCAGATCGCCCGTCTGCCACGCGTCCGGATAGTCATCGAGCCTGACACCGGCGCCGCGCTCGTTGAGCACGAGGTCGAGTGTGAACGTCAGCAGGTCGCGCTGGTCGTGCTGCGCCTTCTTCCACCACGCGTCGAAATGGCGCGCCGAGATGATGTCTGCCGGGACGCGCTTGTCGTAGAACTCGAACAGGGTCTCCTCATCGACGATCAGACCGTGCCGGCGGGAGCGGTGCTGCAGCTCCTCGACGTCCTCGAGCAAGGCACGGTTGGCCGCGAAAAACCGATGGTGCGTTGACCAGTCGCCCTCGACGAGCGCGTTGCGGAGAAACAACTCCCGCGCCATCGCGGGGTCGATCGTGCCGTAGTCGATGGCCCGCCTGGCGATGAGCGGGACGCCGTACAGGAGGACTCTTTCGTACGCGACGGTGCCCCCACGTTTGCGTGACCAGTGCGGCTCGCTGTAGCTGCGGGCGACGAGGTGATCACCCAACCGCTCGGCCCACTCCGGCTCGATCCGGGCGACCCCGCGGGCCCACAAGCGGCTGGTCTCGACGAGCTCGGCGGCCATGACGAACGTCGGCGCCTTCTTCGCGAGCGCGGACCCGGGAAAGATGGCGAAACGGGCGCCGCGTGCACCGAGATATTCGTTCTTCGGCCCGTCCTTGAGCCCGATGTGCGACAGGAGCCCGGACAGCAGCGCCTGGTGCAGATTGTCCTCGCTGCCCGGCGAGTCGTTGATGGTGACGTCGAGCCGCTTCGCCACTGTGCGCAACTGCGACTCGAGGTCCTGCCACTCGCGGATGCGCAGATAGTTGAGGAAGTCCGCGCGGCACATGCGCCGGAATGCACTGGAGGACAGCTCGTCCTGCTGCTTGAGGAGATAGCGCCACAGGTTGAGAAACGTCAGGAAGTCGGACGTCTTGTCGGCGAACCGAGCGTGCTTCTCGTCGGCCTGTTGCTGCTTGTCGGTCGGGCGTTCGCGTGGGTCCTGCATGGACAGCACGGCGGTGAGCACTATGACTTCGCGGACGCAGCCGAGCGAATCCGCCTCGAGGATCATCCGCCCCAGGCGCGGGTCGACGGGGAGCTGTGAGAGCTTGCGACCCAGCGGGGTCAACCGCTTGCTCGGGTCCTGTTCCTTGGGCTCGATGGCGTGCAATTCCTGAAGCAGGACAAGGCCGTCGCGCACGTTGCGGCTGTCCGGCGGATCGACGAACGGGAAGGCCGCGATGTCGCCGAGCCCGAGCGCCGTCATCTGCAGGATGACCGACGCGAGGTTGGTGCGCAGGATCTCGGGGTCGGTGTATTCGGGGCGGGCGAGGAAGTCCTCCTCGTCGTAGAGGCGGATGCAGATCCCATCGGCGACGCGACCGCAGCGGCCCTTGCGCTGGTTGGCGCTCGCCTGCGAGACAGGCTCGATCGGGAGGCGCTGCACCTTGAGCCGCGTGCTGTAGCGGGAAATTCGGGCCGTGCCGGGATCGACGACGTAGCGGATGCCGGGCACCGTCAGCGAGGTCTCCGCCACGTTGGTGGCGAGCACGATGTGGCGGCCTCGGTGCGGCTCGAAGACGCGGTGCTGCTCTGCGGCGGATAGTCGCGCGTAGAGCGGCACGACCGCCGTGTCCATGAGGCCCATCGCGTTGAGGGCCTCGGCGGTGTCCTTGATTTCCCGTTCACCCGACAGGAAGACGAGCACGTCGCCCGGGCCCTCCGACGCCAGCTCGACCACCGCATCGCAGATCGCCTGCGTCTGGTCGCGGTCGTCGGTGACCTTCTTGCCGTTGGCGTCCTCGGTGGTCTGACCGAAGGGGCGATAGCGCGTCTCGACCGGATACGTCCGGCCGGTCACCTCGATGACGGGAGCCGGCTTGCCGTCGGTGCCGAAATGCTCCGCGAAGCGCACCGAGTCGATGGTGGCGGAGGTGATGACGACGTGCAGGTCCGGCCGGCGCGGCAGCAGCTGCTTGAGATAACCGAGGAGGAAGTCGATGTTGAGGCTGCGCTCGTGTGCCTCGTCGATGATGATCGTGTCGTACGACAGCAGATCGCGGTCGCGTTGCATCTCCGCGAGCAGGATGCCGTCCGTCATCAGCTTGAGGTACGACGCCGGGCTGCTGTGGTCGGTGAACCGCACCGTGTAGCCGACGGCGTCCCCGAGCTCGGTGCCGAGCTCCTCGGCGATGCGCTCGGCGACGGTGCGGGCCGCGATGCGACGCGGCTGCGTGTGACCGATGAGCCCGCGGATCCCGCGACCGAGCTCGAGGCAGATCTTCGGGATCTGCGTGGTCTTTCCCGAGCCTGTCTCGCCGGCGACGATGACGACCTGGTTGTCCCGGATGGCGGCGGCGATGTCATCGCGCCGCAGCGAGACGGGCAGATCGTCCGGATAGGTAATCGCCGGCAGGGCCGCGCGGCGGGCCTCGAGTCGCTGCTCCGACGCCGCGATCGCCCCGGCCACGTAGGCGAGCGTCTTCGCGCGCGCCTCGGCGTCGAGCCGCCCAGATTTGGCCAGCTGACCGCCGAGCCGGCGCAGGTCGCGCGGGGACAGCGGCGCCAGCCGCTCCTGCAGCTGGGCCGCGGATGGTGGGCCTGCGGATGGTGGGGCCGCGGACGCCTGCTCAGGTTGCGCGTTCATGTGCCTCAAGGATACGGGCGCTCGGCCGACGGTCGCTCCGTCAGTCGGGCGACGCCGCCGGCGGCCTGCAGTGCCTTCGCCGCCCTGTCCACCGACCCCTGCAGGACGTGGGCGCCGGCGATGACCGCGGCGGTGCGGATTCCTGCCGCGCGCGCTGCGCTCAGCGGCGTCGCGGCTGGTGGGTCAGGCCGGTTGCCGCCCGCGCGCCATGAACACGGCCACGGTGAACACGATCAGGCCGCCCGCGGCCAGCGTGGCTCCGACGACAGCGGGGGCCGTGTATCCGTAGCCTGCGGCGATCACGAGGCCGCCGAGGAACGCCCCGAGGGCGTTGGCGATGTTGAGCGCCGAATGGTTCAGTGAGCCCGCCAGGTTCTGGCCGTGGTGCGCGGCATCCATCAGGCGCGTCTGCAGGGCCGGCAACATCAGGGACCCGGTGCCGCCGAGGACGAAGATCGTCGCACCGGCGGACACCGTCGAGTGCGCGGTGTGGGTGAAGACGAGCAGCGTCGCGATGACACTCGTCAGGCCCACGTAGACCGCCCCGTTGATCGACCAGTCCGCGAGCCGGCCGCCGATGAGGTTGCCGAGGGTCATCCCGAAGCCGAAGAGCGACAGCACGATGGGGACGGCCGCGAGTGGGTAGCCCGAGACCTCGGTGAGAGTCGGGGTGATGTAGCTGTAGACCGCGAAGAACCCGCCGAACCCGATCGCCCCGGTCAGCAACGTGAGCCACACCTGCACCCGGCGCAGCGCGGTGAGCTCGCTGCGGATGTTGGCGCCGTCGTGCGCTTGGACGAACGGCACGTTGCGGGCGATCGCGAGCACCGTGACGAGCGCCACTCCCGTCACGAACCCGTACCCTGCGCGCCACCCGAGGGACTGCCCGAGCAGCGTCGAGATCGGCACGCCGACGATATTGGCGATCGTCAGTCCCAGCATCATGTTTGACATTGCCCGACCGCGCCGTTCCGGGGCGACGAGCGAGGCGGCGACGACGCCGCCGACGCCGAAGAAGGCGCCGTGCGGCAGCCCCGACAGGAATCGTGCGACGAGCAGGGTGTCGTACGACGGAGCCACGGCCGACAGGACGTTGCCGACCGCGATGCCGACCATCAGCAGCAGCAACTGCGTCTTGCGGGCCAGCCGCGCCCCGAGCATGGCGAGCAACGGCGCACCGACGACCACACCGAGTGCGTAGGCGGTGATGAAGTGACCGGCCGCCGGGATGGATGCGTGCATGTCCGTTGCGATCTGCGGCAGCACGCCCATCGAGACGAACTCGGTCGTGCCGATCGCGAACCCACCCACCGCGAGGGAGCCGATGCTCAGCCACACCGGACGCGAGGCGGCCCGCTCCTGTCGGGAGGCTGAGTGGGTCAACGCGTCCAACGACAAGCTGATGTCCTTAGTCAACGGGAGCGGCCGGGGACAGTGCGCGGGGCGTGGGACAGCGCGCCGGGGTGGGTGGGGCAGTGCGGCGGGGCCCGGCTCAGTCGAGATGGACCCGGCCGGAATCTGGTGCAACAGCGCTCGCCGGCGGCCGATTCCCGTCTCGGGCAGCGCTCGCGAGGGTCGCCGTGCCGTCGACGCCCCGCCGCGGCCGGCGGCGTGTCCTACGATCGGCGCATGCCAGAGCCGCTGACCGACGACGAGCTCCAGTTCTTGCAGAGTGCGCTCGACCTCGCCCGCGAGGGGGCTGCGGAGCAACTGTCGGGCCTCATCGACGCCGGGCTGCCGGTCAACCTCACCAACGGCGCGGGTGACACGCTCCTCATTCTCGCGGCCTATCACGTGCACGCGGACACGGTGCGGGCGTTGTTGGCGCGCGGCGCGGACACGTCGCGGTGCAACGACAAGGGACAGACGGCGCTCGGTGCCGCGGTTTTCCGGCAGTCCGCCGAGATCGTGACGGCGCTGCTCGAGGCGGGCGCCGACCCGGCGCTCGGCCGGCAGTCGGGCCTCGCCGTCGCGCAGGTCTTCGACCTTCCGGAGATGCTGGCGCTGCTCACCGCACGGGCAAACTGAGCTCACCGCTCGCGAAGTCCTCGCGACCACCGTCACCGACGTCTTCGCGGCGATCGGCCTGCCGATAGGAAGCTCACCGTCGAGGGGGGCGTCGCTGCCGCCGTTCTGCTCAACGCGAGCGTCGGTAGGCGCCCCGTCGGCGCCCCGTCGTCATGCCCGGGCGCGGCTGCCGTAGCGGTGGCCCTCGAGCACGGATTGCACGAGGTCGTGGCCGAACGCTCCGTAGCCGGTCGCCGCCCACACGTTGCGGTCGCGGTCGCGCTCGTAGTACGGCGGGTCGGCCCTCGACCTGTGCTCGCCCGGCCTGCCGGGGACCGTCATCGGGATGTCGCGCAGCGCGTCCGGCTGGCGCAGTGCCCGCACGTCCCTGGCGCACGCGGCGCACGCCGGCACGGTGAGATGGTCCGGTGACCGGCCGTTCCAGGACGCCTTCCTGGTGGAGCGGCCGTGCAGCGGATTGAAGAAACACAGCGGCTGATGGGCGGCGATCAGCGTGCGGTTGGCCGCGGCATGGGCACGGGCGAGGGCATCCCGGCCCACGTCGACGAGAACGAGGACACCCGCAAGGTCCGCCGCGCCGGCGGCGTCGTCGACCACGCGGCCCGCCGCGTCGTACGCATCGAGTGCTTCCTGCAACGCCTGCAGCGCCGGGCGGGTGCCGTCGCTGGGCACCAGATCGTCGGCGTCCAGCATCTCCCCGAACTCGACCACCGCGGTGCGCGCCGAAGCGTGCAGCTCGTGGATGGCCGCGGTGCGTGCGGCCTCGAAGACCTGCGGCGGCAGGGAGAGGGCGCCCGCAACGGCGATCCGGCCTCTGGCCCGCCGCCGGACTCGTTGAGGTGCGAGGAGTGCCACCCCAAGGATGATCACGATGCCTGCGACGAGAAGGGCCATCAGGGCGCCCCGGCCACCGTTCGTGGTCGGCGTGACTGTCGTGGCCTTCTTCGACTGGTTCGCCTCGCGCGCCGTCTGTTCCGCGTGCGCGGTGGTCGGATCTGCCAGCAGCGTGAGGAAACGCTGGATCCGCGCCCCGATCGGGCTGTTGTAGGGCACATCCTCGTTTGCTCCGCCCCCGGCTTCGTCCACGGCGTTCCGGATCGTGGGCTCGTTCTTGAGCTCCGTCAACAGGTAGGAACCCGACGAACTGACCGTCACGTAGACACCCGGTCGCGCCAGGACCGCCTCGACAGCGGTCAGCATGGTCTGCTCGTCGCCGCCGAACTCGTCACCGTTGACCACGGGGGCGACGATGACATACACGGGGACCGGGGCGGCCTTGATGCCGCCGAGGATTGCCGCGGTGTCCGCGGGACTGAACGCGCTCGACTCGCTCGGGTCCACGAACAGCGGCGACGACGTGAGCGCCGTGGCGATGATTTCCGCGCGCGAGGCCGCCGACGCTGCAGGCGCGGCGCTGAGCACCCCGATCGCCGCACATGCCGCAATCGAGACGCTGAGGCGCCGGGCGCGAGAGCGCTCAGCCATGTCGGGTCCTTTCCTTGGTCGGCCGGCCGGCGGCTTTCCGCTGGTGCTTGCGCGTCGAGTCGGTGCCCGATGGATCGGACCGGCCGGCGGCCGCCGCCGACCAGCGGAATGGGAGGCCGACCGCCAGTCGCACGAGGCCGACGGCCCAGACCAGTGCCCAGAACACAAGGAGGCCGCTCGCCAGGCCGGCGAACATGCCGCCGACCACGGCACCTCCGGCGGACCCGGAATCGTCGCCGCTGGGGCGGAACGGCGTGACGGGGTCAACCGGGCCGGGATTGGGACTGGCGTCCGTCACCGCGACAGCGGCGGTGGCGATCAGTTGGTCGGCCAGCGGTGCAGTGTCGTCGAACGCGGGCCGCGGCGGTCCGGAGTAGTGACCGGAGTAGTAGCCGGAGTTGTAGCCGTAGTCCGCCTCCTCGATGATGGTCCCTCCTTCAGCGACCAGGTAGAAACCCTTGCGCTCACCGTTGGCACGGTAGAGCTGGTAGAGCAGGAACCGAGCCTCGCCCTGTGATTCGTCGTTCTCCGTCACCGGCAGCACAGCAATGAACACTGGCGGCTCGTCCTGCCGGACGGCCGCGACGACCCGGGCCGCGTCGGCGTCCGGCAGCGAGTCGCGATAGAGCGGATCCACGTAGACGGGTGAGGTGCGCCACGCCGCCACGACCTCCGCGACGCGAGGGGCTGTCCCGTCCGCGAACGCCGAGGAGGGGCCGGCCAGCCAGAGCGGCGCCCACGCCAGAGCTGCCAGCGCCCGGCACACCCGGGTCGCGCTCGTCACCGGGGCCGCGCTCGTCACCGGGGCCGCGCTCGTCACCGGGGTCGCGCTCGTCACGGGGGTCGCGCTCGTCACGGGCGGTCCACGGCGGCAGGCACCTCGACGAGGACCTGGGTCGCGAGGTCGTCGCCCAGGGCGCCGAAGCCGGTGCGGGTCCAGAGCGGTGCACAGCCGGCGTCCCACCAGGGGGCGTCGCCCCCGTGCCGGCCCGGCAGGACGAGAGCGTCGACGGCGCGCCCGTGTGCGAGTTCCTCGGCGCAGTCGGCGCAGGCGGCGACCTGCGCGTCATGGCCCCGGCCGTCCTGCCAGTGGACGGTCGTGGAAGCGCCTGGCGTGTGCAGCGGATTGAAGAAGCACGGCCGGTGGACGACCGCGTCGTTCAGGGCGCGCTTGCCGCCGACGAGCTCCAGCCCCTGTCGCGCGAGGACGGTCGCGGCCACGAGATCGCACGATCGGTCGGGGCCGTCCGCCGCGGGCCGTTGCAGGAGGCGGGAGGCTGCCTCGGCGTTGTCGAACGCGCGCTCGCGCCGCTCGGGCGCGAGCCCGTTCGGGAGCGACTGCAGCCTGGCCCGCAACGTGCGCAGACTGCTTTCACCCAATCGCTCGAGCGATTCGCGGTCGCGCGGGGTGGGATTCTCGGCCGGTCGGGTGCGGCGCCGCGCGACCGCCCGCAGCGACACGAGGCGCCTCGCGAGCAACAGGAGGATGATCCCGGCGGCCACGCCGAATGCCACCCGCTCGAACACGACATCGTGCGGGTCTTTCTGCCGGTCCGCCGCTAACTGCTCGTAGTGGTCGGAGGCGTTCTTCAACCGAGCCGGGGCGTCGCCGGACACGAGGAGCGCGAGGGTCCGCTCCACCCGCGTTGCCGGCGCCGTCTCGTAGTCGCTCTCGAGGTAGACCGCGGTGGCGGCGTCCACGGCCGGTGCATCGACGCCGTACGCGGCCGCCGTCACGCCGCGGCCATGGCTCAGGACATACACTCCCGGCCGGTCGAGCCCACCGTGCACCAGCGCGAGGATCGTCTCGTCGCGGGTGCGCTGACCGTCCTGCGGAGCGATGATCACGTACACCTGGTAGCCGGGCGCGGCCGCCACCGCTCGACGCAAGCCCGCCACGGCCGACGCCGGGACAGTGAGGCTCATGTCCTCGCTGACGAACACCGGGTCGGTGCGCAGGTGATCCACGATGTACGCGGCGTACGCCGGCAGTGCCGGAGGGGCGTCAGCGTGCGCCGGTGCAGCCAGAAAGGCGACCGGGCCCATGGCGACAGCGGGCAGCAGGAGCAGGAGCAGGCGCCGTACACGGGACATGAGGACCATCCTCCGCCACGTCGGCGCCCTCGACGCACCAATCTCGGAATCCGGACGAAACGGCGGCGTCGGCCCGTGCCACGGCATTCGTGCGGGGCGACCGAGTGAGCCGATTGTGGGCACGATGCTCCCATGACCAACCGACTCGCCGGCGCGACCTCGCCGTATCTGCTGCAGCACGCCGACAATCCCGTCGACTGGTGGCAGTGGGGCCCGGATGCCTTCGCAGAGGCGCAGCGCCGGGGTGTCCCGATCCTCCTGTCGGTGGGGTACGCGGCCTGTCACTGGTGCCACGTCATGGCGCACGAGTCCTTCGAGGACGCGGAGACCGCGGCGCAGCTCAACGAGCACTTGGTGTGCATCAAGGTCGACCGCGAGGAGCGGCCCGATGTCGACGCTGTCTACATGGAGGCGACGCAGGCCATGACCGGCCAGGGTGGCTGGCCGATGACGGCGTTCCTGACCCCCACGGGCGAGCCGTTCTACTGCGGCACCTACTTCCCGCCGGCGCCGAGCCACGGTCTGCCGTCGTTCCGCCAGCTGTGCGCCGGCATCGCCGCCGAGTGGGCCACCCGGCGCGCCGACATCGAGAGCGGTGCGGTGGACATCGTGCAGCAACTCGCGGCGACGAACGTCATCCCGCCGGGCGACGCCATCGGGGACGACGAGCTCACCCACGCCGTCAACCAGCTGCACACGTCGTACGACGAGACCTTCGGGAGTTTCGGCGGTGCCCCGAAGTTTCCGCCGTCGATGGTGCTGGAGTTCTTGCTGCGGCACGCCCGCCGAACGGGTGACGGCCTGGCCCTGGAAATGGCGCAGCGCACCTGCGAGGCGATGGCCCGCGGCGGCCTCTACGACCAGCTCGGCGGTGGCTTCGCCCGCTACTCCGTCGACAACGAATGGGTCGTCCCGCACTTCGAGAAGATGTTGTACGACAACGCTTTGCTGCTGCGCGTGTATGCGCATCTGTGGCGGCAGACGGGCAGCCCGCTGGCTCGCCGCGTGTGTCTGGAGACCGGCGACTGGCTGCTGCGGGAGCTGCGGACCGGCGAGGGCGGCTTCGCCGGCGCGCTCGACGCGGACAGCCTCGACGCGACGGGGCACTCGCACGAGGGTGCTTACTACGTGTGGACGTGGGACGAGCTGCGCGAGGTGCTCGGGCAGGAGGACGCCAACTGGTTCACGGAGCTGGCCGGCGTCACGGTGACCGGCACCTTCGAGCACGGCGCGTCGACCCTGCAGTTGCCACAGGATCCGGACGACTGGCCACGGTACGACGCGATTCGGCAACGCCTGCTGGCGATTCGCGGCGACCGCACGCCGCCCGCGCGCGATGACAAGGTGATCGCCTCGTGGAACGGGCTCGTCATCGCCGCGCTCGCGGAGACCGGGCAGCTGCTCGACCGGCCGGACTTCATCGACGCGGCCGTCGATGCGGCGGGCCTGCTGCAACGGGTACATCTCGCGGACGGCCGCCTCGTCCGTGCCTCCCGGCTCGGGGTTGCGTCAGCCGCGTCGGGGGTGCTCGAGGACCACGGCAACGTGGCGGACGGCTTCCTGACCCTCGCGCAGGTGACGGGTCAGTGGCTGTGGCTCGAGGAAGCAGGTCGGCTCCTGGACGCCGGGCTGGCGCACTTCGCCGACGGACACGGTGGGTTCTTCGACACGGCCGACGACGCGGAAGCTCTGGTCCGGCGCCCCCGCGACGTGACCGACAACGCGACGCCCGCGGGGGCGTCCGCGTTCGCGGGAGCCCTGGTGGCCTACGCCGCACTGACCGGCTCGGCGAGGCACCGCGAAGCCGCCGAGTCGGCACTGCTCACCGCGTCCACGATCATCATCAAGGCGCCGCGGTTCGCGGGCTGGTGGGCCGCCGTCGCCGAGGCGCTCGTCGATGGCCCGTACGAGGTCGCCGTCGTCGCCGACGGCCCGTACGGGGTCGCCGTCGTCGGCGACGGCCCGCAGCTGCTCCGGGCGGCGTGGCAGCACGCGCGGCCGGGTCAGGTCATCGCGAGCGGTCCGGTCCCGGCGCCCGATGCGCTGCCCGTGGCGCTGCTCGCCGACCGCGGGCTCGTCGACGGGCAGCCCGCGGCATACGTGTGCCGCGGCTTCGTGTGTCAGCGTCCCGCCACGACGGCCGAGGAACTGCTGGCCCAGCTCCGCGCGTGAGCGCACCGGCGCGTGCCCCATGCGTCAGTGCTGTTCTGCGGGGCACCAGTGCGCCGGCCGTGCCGCGATCGTCGCCGTCTGCACGGTTTCCCCGCAGCCGCGGCAGGTCTCCTGCTTGTAGACCCACTTGGCGTCGGTCTCGCCATCGACCGTCGCGATCGTCCCGAGCCGGGCGCCGACCAGCAGCTGTTCCCGCGCGGACTGCCACAGACCGCGGGCCTGGTCGTGCGTGAGTTCGGAGCACGCGGTCGTCGGCAGCAGCCGGGCGAGGTAGAGCAACTCCGAGCGGAACGCATTGCCGAGCCCCGCCCACATCGTCTGGTCGAGCAATGCCACACCGACCGGCCCCCGGAAGCCGCGGAGCCGTCGTACGGCCTCGTCCTCGTCATCCGACATCAGCGGGTCGGGGCCGAGCTTCGCGATCACGGCCGACACCGCCTCGTCGTCCATGACCTCGCACCTCATCGGCGCGAGCAGGTCGACGGCGCCGTCGTCGACAGCGAGGCGCATGCGCACCCACGACTGCGGCTCCGGGACGGGAGCGGCGTGCTCCAGGAAGAACCCGCGCAGGCCCAGGTGCACGTGCACGTGCCGGTCGCCGTCGAGGGTGTAGAACAGGTGCTTGCCGAAGGCCGTGACGCCCTCGCACACCGCACCGTCGAGCGTGCCGGCGTCGGCGAACTTGCCCTGGGGAGAGGTGACGGTCAGCCGTTTCCCGCCGAGGAGCGCCCCGTGCGAGATGGCGGCGCGGTGCAGCAGATGGCCTTCGGGCATGCTGCAGCGTGCCCTCCGGTGCGCCTGCCCATGCGCGCCGCCTCACGCCTGGTGCGGAGCCGTCAACCCCGAACCGCGTTCAGTCACTCAATCCCGGCGGGATTCGGCCGATGGGACAGAGACGTGTTTCCCCGGGAAGGCTCTCCTGTGACTCTCGACCCAGCTCCGCGCACCGCCGTCTGGCGCCGCCTGCGAGAACGCCTGCAGTTCGTCGCCGCGCGCATCACCGCGGTCGTCGTGCTGTTCGCCGTGGCTGCCGCGATCGTCGGCGGTGTGGCCATCAGCGCGCTCGCTCACCTGCGCGACAACTCGGAGAAGGTCTCGGCCGGCGTCGTCGCGGTCGGCCACCTCGCCGACGTGCGCGAGGCGAATGCGGAGTCGCGCGCGGCCTCGCTCACGCTCGCGCTGGCGACGACGGGTGCCCAGTGGCAGGGCGAGATGCAGGCGTTCGACAGCGAGGTCGACGACGGCTTCGCCGCCTTCGTCGCGACGGGCGACGCCGACGCGGGGGACCAGGCCAGTTTTGCCGCCGCACTTGCGAGCTACCGCGCGCACCGGGCCACGGCGCTCGACCTGTCGCTCAACCAGATCGGCAACAAGGGCAACGCGCTCCGCGACGCGACGGCCAAGGATGTCGCGGCGATGACCGAGGCCCTCGACAAGCTCACCACGGAGTCGACCGACCTCGCCGAGTCGCGCGCGAAGGAGTCGGCGCGGGCTTACCAGTCCGGCCGCTTCACGGTCATCCTTGCCCTGCTGCTGGCCACCGGGTTGGCCCTTGCCGCAGGCTGGTACGTCGCGCGTTCGATCGGTCGACCGCTGAGCCGGTTCGTCACGGTCCTCGACCGCGTCGGAGCGGGCGACCTCACCGCGAGGCCCGACGTCTCCGCGGGCGGCGAGATCGGCGCGATGGGCGAGTCCCTGGCCCGCACGCTCGGCCGGCTCCGCGAAGCATTCAGCGAAGTCGTCGGCGCCAGCAGTGTCCTCACGGAGGCGGCCGCCTCACTGAACGACCTCGCCGAGAACCTCGCCACCAGTGCCGACACGGCGTCGGGCGAGGCCAACCGCGTCGCAGCGGCGATCGAGGAGGTCAGCCGCAACGTCGATGCTGTCGCCTCGACCTCGGAGCAGTCGATCAGCGGCCTCCGCGAGATCGGCGGCAGCGCCGCTGCCCTCGCCGGTGACGGTGAGCGCGCGTCCGACCTTTCGCGCAAGACCGTTACCGCCATGAGCAACCTCAGTTCCTCCAGCGAGCGGGTCTCCGCCGTCGTGGCCCTCATCGCCCACATCGCCCACCAGAGCCACCTGCTCGCCCTCAATGCGACGATCGAAGCCGCGCACGCGGGCGCCGCCGGGCGCGGGTTCGCCGTCGTCGCCAACGAGGTCAACGCACTGTCGGAGACGACCGCGCTGTCGGCCGCCGAGATCGCCGGCCTCATCACGCAGATGCGCGCGGACGCCGAGGCGGTGACCGGAGAGGTGGAAGCAGTCGGCCGCATCATCGAGACCATTCGCGAGCACCAGTTCATCGTCGCGTCCTCCGTCGAGGAGCAGACGACGGCCGGTGCTTCGGTGGCGCAGAACATGGCTTTCGTCGCGCTGGCCGCCCGCGAGATCGCCGGCGGTGTGACCACCGTCGCCGACGCCGCACGGATGACGGCCGAGGGGACGGCGCAGGCGCGCACGTCGGCACGTGAGGTCCGCGAGACTGCCGACCGGCTCCGCGAGACCGTCAGCGGTCTGAAGATCTGAGTTTCGGCTCGGGCGCGCGTGGCACGAATCATGCGTGAGCGTGCACATCGGCACGTCGGGGTGGAGCTATGACCACTGGGACGACGTGCTCTATCCGCACGGCACGCCGCCGCGGGACCGCCTCGGCATCTACGTTCAGCACTTCGGCACCGTCGAGCTCAACGCCAGTTACTACCGCTGGCCGTCCGACCGCACGTTCGCGAGCTGGCGGCGCCGGCTGCCGCCCGGTTTCACCATGTCGGTCAAGGCTTCCCGCGGACTGACCCACGCCAAACGGCTGTATGCGCCGGAGGACTGGGTCACCCGGGCCGCGTCGTGCTGGCACGAATTGCGCGAGCGACGCGGGGTGTTCCTCGTACAGTTGCCGCCCGGTTTCGCACGTGACGACGCGCGTCTCGACTACTTCCTCTGCCTCGTCCCCGACTGGATGCGCGTCGCGGTCGAGTTCCGGCACCCCAGCTGGCACGACGACGCGGTGTACGACGTGCTGCAGCGCCACGGTGCGGCCTACTGCGTGATGAGCGGCGCGCGGCTGCCGTGTGTGCTGCGCGCCACGGCACCGTTCGTCTACGTCCGCATGCACGGTCCCGACACCGAGCACCTGTACGGCGGGTCGTACAGCGAGCGCGACCTGCACTGGTGGGCCGACCGTATCCGCGAGTGGGAGCAGGGCGGCCGCGATGTGTATGTGTACTTCAACAACGACGGGGGTGGCAACGCGGTCCGCAACGCGTGGACGCTGCAGGCCGCGCTCGGCTGACGCACCCCGCCCCGCACCGCGCCGCCCGCAACCCCGACGCACAAGGCGGACCACCCGAGTGGCCCTGGATCCGCAGCGACTGCCGCGACGAGCAGAGCCAGGGACACCGGAGCGGCGGTGCGTGCTGGATTCTTCGTGAATTCTCAGCGCATGAGGGTGACGAACGCGACGAGGCCCAACACGGCAGTGAACAGGCGCAGCGCCGGAACGGGGATGTGGCGGGCGACGCTGCCACCGATGGAGCCGCCGGCCGTGCTCGCGACGGCGATGACGAGCGCCTGCCACCACGCGACGGGCGCGAAGACCGAGTACGCGAAGGCCGCGACCGCGTTGACGACAAGTGCGAGCAGTGTCTTCACCGCGTTCGCCAGAGCAAACTCCGCGCGCGATGCGATGCTCAGCAACGCGAGCAGCAGGACACCGAGCGCGGCGCCGAAGTAGGCGCCGTAGACACCACCGGCGAACGCGGCGCCGAGCACCGATCGCCGGCCGACGTAGTGCCCCCGCGCGCGCAGAGCGCCGAGGATGCGCTCGCGTGCGAGCAGCAACAGCACCGCGACGAGGACCAGGCAGGGCGCCAGGTGCGCAAACAGCGCGGCGGGAGTGGTCAGTAGGAACACGACACCGACGGCGGCCCCGGCCGCGGCACTGAAAACGAGCGGGCGCCGGCGGACCTCGGGCAGCGATTCGTGGTGTCGCTGGTGCCCGAGGACGCCGCCGAGGTAGCCCGGCACGAGGCCGACGGTGTTGGTGACGTTGGCGGCCAAGGGGCTCAATCCGACGTGCAGCAATGCCGGGAAAGTGACCAGCGTGCCTCCGCCGGCCGCTGCGTTGATCGCCCCGCCGACGAACCCCGCCACGGCGAGCAGGCCGGCGCCGCCTGGTGTCATCGCGGCTGCCCGGCCGACACGTGTG
Organism: uncultured bacterium; assembly: GCA_964236265.1. Taxonomy (GTDB): domain Bacteria; phylum Actinomycetota; class Actinomycetes; order JAVEEB01; family JAVEEB01; genus JAVEEB01. Next base: position 37,950 of record CAXSDE010000014.1, on the reverse strand, counting down.
CCAGGGCCTGCAACGCCTCGCGCACCCGGACTCTCGAGACCTGCCGCTCCGTCATGCGCCCTCTCCCATCTTCGGCGGCGCCACCTTCGCATGCCCGTGTGCGGAATGAGCAGCCGGGACGGCCGGTGCGAGCACGGGTGCACCGACCGCGGTCCGGGCAGACTCGGATCATGCCCACCGCTCTCATCACCGGCCCCACCAGCGGGATCGGCCGCGCGTTCGCGTTGCAATTCGCAGCACGCGGCCTCGATGTCGTCCTCGTCGCTCGCAACGAGGAACGCCTCACCGCTCTCGCGGAAGAGCTGCGCGGCCGCTTCGGCGTGACGGTTGAAGTCATGGTCGCAGACCTGACCGAGCCGGCCGCCGTGGTGCGCGTGCAGGAACGGCTCCGCTCGGACCGGCAACCGGTGCACACGCTCGTCAACAACGCCGGCTTCGGATCGGGCACCACCTTCGAGTCGGTGGCAGGCGGGCGGATCGACGAGATGATCGCGCTGCACGTCACGGCCGTCACCCGGCTGACGCACGCCGCGCTGCCAGGGATGCGCACGCGCCGGTCCGGTCTCGTGCTCACGGTCGCGAGCGTCGCGGGGTTGCTGCCCGGGGCGAGCTCTGCCCCGTACGGCGCGACGAAGGCGTATCAGATCGCACTCATGGAGGGACTCGCCCCGACGTTGGCGGGCAGCGGGGTCCGCGTCGTCGCCGTCTGCCCGGGACTGACGCGCACCGAATTCCACGCGCGGTCCGGCCAGGACCTGGGCCGGCTGCCGGGGATCGTGTGGCTGTCGCCGCACCGGGTGGTGTCCGACGCGTTGCGCGCGGCGGCGCGCGGCATCGTCGTCTCTATCCCGACCAAGCGCTACCGGTACGCGATCCGCGTTGCGGGTCTGGTCCCGCGCGGGATGTCGGGTGCACTGGTGCGACGCAAGGAGCCGCGTGACAGCCATCGGGATCGCCGAGGCTGACCTGCTGACCGACGGGGACGCTTCGGCGTAGCCTCAGGGCAGGGCGCGGCCGGCCGACGCGGGCCGCCGCGAGGCAGGTGCAGGGAGGGCAAGCGTGAGGCTGCGCGCGCTTCCTTACATCGCCTATGAGCGGCGTGTCCGGCGCAGCCTCGTCGGCGCGCCGATGCCGCGCCATGTCGGGGTCATCCTGGACGGCAATCGGCGGTGGGCGCGCGCGACCGGGGCCGCGGATGTCAACACGGGCCACCGAAAGGGCGCCGACAAGATAGAGGACTTCCTCGGCTGGTGCCAGGACGCGGGCGTCGACGTCGTCACCCTGTGGCTGCTCTCGACCGACAATCTCACCCGCTCGCCGGAAGAGCTGACGCCACTCCTGGAGATCATCTCCAGCGTCGTGCAGTCACTCGCGGCCCCGGCGTGCCCGTGGCGCATCCATCCCGTCGGCTCACTCGACCTGTTGCCGGACGGGATCGCCCTCGCCTTGAAGGAGGCGGCGGAATCCACCGCGCGCAAGCCCGGCATCCTTGTCAACGTCGCCGTCGGTTACGGCGGGCGGCGCGAGATCGCCGACGCCGTGCGATCACTGCTCGCGGACGCCGCACAGCGGGGGCAGAGCCTCGACGACCTCGCGAGCTCGGTCGACGTCGATCACATCGCCGATCACCTCTACACGCGCGGCCAGCCCGACCCCGACCTGGTGATCCGCACCAGTGGTGAGCAACGGCTTTCCGGCTTCCTGCTGTGGCAGTCCGCGCACTCGGAGTTCTATTTCTGCGATGCCTACTGGCCGGACTTCCGTGAGGTCGACTTCCTGCGCGCATTGCGTTCGTACGCGGCCCGCCAGCGCCGGTACGGCAACTAACCGCACCCCTGCAGATGCCCTGCGTCACCGGGCGATGAACGACGGGTGTCCCAGACAACCAGCTGGTGAGCACCCGCGGCGCGTCGACCGCCGCACGGCAACCGGCGCCTACCGTCGGGAACGTCGAACGCCCGCAGCGAGAGGGTCTCCGCCATGACCGCGACCTCGCCATCGACCATCAGGACCGACCATTGGACATATGTGGTCGACGCCAGCCTGCTCCTCGCCGACCCGGGCCGCGATGACGCGGTTCGACGAGCACGACATCATCCTGCCGATCATGGGTGAAGGCCGCGGCGATTGGATTGACCGCCGAGCCCTACCGCTATGAACTCGCGCACAGCACCGACTACACGGGTGTCGGCGAGATCGAGGTATCGGCGATGGACGCCAGCACGATGCCGTGGTGCACGGGCAGGCCGGCGGTCTGCTCGAGCTTGATCTCGTCATCGGCGGCGCAGAGCCGGTCGACGTCCTCGAAGGGTGTCCATTGGCGGACCGGCACCGGTAAGTCCGCGCTGGCGCTCGCCGCCGGACGGGAAATGCCGCTCGAACGCCTTCTGCACAAGAAGAACATGGTATTTCGTTCCCTGTACGCCGTCGGCGGTCAGGACCTCGGCTACCCGAAGGTGGTCGCGTTGCTGCACGTCGTGCGTCGGCACCACGCGGGAGTTGGTGCCGATGCGGGAGAGCAGGGTCAGAGGACGCCGCGTTCGAGTTGCTGCGCCTCGTAGACGATGACCGCACGACGGGGTTCGGCAGTCGCGGAGAAGCCGACCGGTCACCCGTTGTTTGCGCACGTCACTCTGCACCCCGAACGCTCGCCCATCGGTGCGCTTGTCACGGAGATGCCCGAGGACCACCGACAGGTCACGCCGGCAGCGAGGGCGGGCAACAGAGGACGTGCGGCGGAGGCGTTCGGCTGACAATGTGCGCGGAGGGAGACTGGCGCCATGGTCATTCCGCTCCACGACGCCAATCCCACCCGGCGCCGCGCCGTCGTCACCCTCGCGGTCATCGCCGTCAACGTCGTCGTATTCCTGCTCGAGCCGCTCCGGTCGTCCGCCGTTGCGGACGGGGAAGCACGCGCCGCCTGCACGACCCAGGCGTTCTTCTCGCGATGGGCGGCTATTCCGGCCGAGCTGACGACCAACCGCCAGGCCGACCGCGTCTATCTGGGTCCCGTCGATGCCGGCTGTGTCATCGGGCCACCCAACTACACCAAGCAGCCGGTTCTCTCAGTGCTCACAGCAATGTTTTTGCATGGTGGCTGGCTGCATCTGCTCGGAAACATGTTGTTTCTCTGGGTTTTCGGCAACAACGTCGAGGATCGATTCGGGAGGTGGCGATTCCTTTTGTTCTACCTGGGTTGCGGTTTCGCCTCCGCGTATGGCTATGCGCTCGGATCTCCCTTGTCACACACGCCTTTGGTCGGTGCGTCCGGAGCAATCGCGGGCGTGCTGGGGGCGTATGCGGTGCTCTACCCACGAGCGCGGGTCACCACGTTGGTCGTCGTCGTCCCTGTCCGTTTGGCGGCGTGGATCGTTCTCGGTTCCTGGTTCCTGCTGCAGTGGTTCTACTCGGTGGTGAACGTGTCGGGCAGCGGAGGTGTTGCCTACCTCGCGCACGTGTACGGGTTCGCCGCCGGGGTGGCGGTGGCATTGGCCGTGCGGCTGTCCGGAGCGGCCGGTGGCGGCCGGGAAACCTAGTCGGGCAATGCATTTATCTAGTGATCGCCCGCTCACCGAGCGTCGCGGGCTGTGGACGGTTCGATGACGCTGTCGTCCACAGGGCTCGCGACGATTCCCCCGACTGCAGATCCCCTGGTACGGTGGAAACGCGGAAACCCCACCGGCACTCGGATATGTGAGGTTTCTCACGTTTGCTCCCGCGGACACGTGGGAGAACGCCCGCAAACTGTTGAGCGGTTGCCTCGGCCATCTGCTCACCGAGCTCAGCATCGCCCGCCTGGCTGTCACGTCTGTGACTGTTCGCCTGCGCTGCGGGACGGTGCGGAAGGAAACTCTGTGAAACGGTCGCCTGTTCTGGGTGCCGCAACGGGGCTGGCCCTGTCATCGGTCACGCTCATCGGTGTCGCGACGCCGGCCACCGTCAGTGCGCACGCTCCGTCGCCGTCGCCGGCAGCGGCGACGGCGTCACCGGCACCCTCCGGCACGACGGTTGCGGACACGACGCCCAGGGCGTACACGTACGCCGGTTCCCTCCCGACAGCCCTCGACCGCGGGCTCGACCGGGCGAGCCGGGCCAAGCGTGCCGCGAGCGCCGCTCGCGCCGAGGCGGCCCGTGCCAAGGCGGCAGCAGCCAAGCGCCGAGCGGCGGTGCTCCACCATGCGGCTGTGGTGCGGCACGCCGCTGCGGTGCGTCGGCATGCCCTCGCAGTCCGGATCACGACCGGCACGGCGTCGAGGACCGAGCTGCGTCGCTGGGGCCACCACACGCTCACCGCACGCGGTTGGTCCGACGCGCAGTGGACCTGTCTGGACAAGCTCTGGACCCTCGAGAGCAACTGGTCCGTGACCGAGGCCAACAGCACGAGCAGCGCCTATGGCATCCCGCAGTCCCTACCGGGCCGCAAGATGGCGAGTGCGGGCCCCGATTGGCGGCACAATGCCAACACGCAGATCTCGTGGGGGCTGGGCTACATCGCCGACCGCTACGGATCCCCGTGCGCGGCTTGGGCGCACTCACGCGCGCACAACTTCTACTGAGCAACCGACAGTGATGCTCCGCCGCCTCTGAGTGTCGGCACCGGGCAACCGCGGCAGCCGGGAGCCGTCACTCCGCGGGCGCGACGGTCATGGCTAGCACATCGAGGGCACTGTCGAGTTGGGCCAGCGTCAGCTTGCCGGCGGCGACGTATCCTCGTTCAAGCACGACTTCCCGGATGGTCTTGCCTTCCGCCAAGGCCTGCTTGGCGACCTTCGCGGCCTCTTCGTACCCGATGAAGGCGTTGAGCGGTGTGACGATCGACGGGGAGGCCTCCGCGTAGAAACGACAGCGGTCCACATCCGCGGTGATGCCGTCGATGCAGCGGTCGGCGAAGACCACCGACACACTGGTGAGCAGCCGAATCGACTCGAGCAGGTTGCGCGCCATCATGGGCAACATCACGTTGAGCTCGAAGTTGCCGGCTGCACCACCGAACGCGACGGCCGCATCGTTGCCGATCACCTGGGCGACCACCTGGCATACGGCTTCCGGGATCACGGGGTTGACCTTGCCGGGCATGATGCTCGAGCCGGGCTGCAGGTCAGGCAGCTGAATCTCGCCGATGCCCGCACGCGGGCCGGATCCCATCCACCGCAGGTCATTGGCCGCCTTGTAGAGCGACACCGCGATCACGCGCAAAACGCCGGAGGCCTCGACAAGTGAATCACGGGCGCCCTGTGCCTCGAAGTGATTGCGGGCTTCGGTCAGCGGCAGGCCGGTCGTGCCCGCGAGGTCAGCGATGACCCGCGCCGAGAAGCCTGCCGGGGTGTTGATCCCTGTGCCGACCGCCGTCCCGCCGAGAGGCAATTCTCCCAAGCGGGCAAGGGAATTCTGCAACCGTTCGACACCGATCTCCACCGCTGCGGCATAGCCGCCGAACTCCTGCCCGAGCGTCACGGGCGTGGCATCCATGAGGTGCGTGCGGCCACTTTTGACGACCGTCGCGAACTCGCTCGACTTGCGGCTCAGTGCTGCGTGCAGATGTTCCAGCGCAGGGATCAGTTGTGTCTGCACGCCGGAGGTGGCGGCGATGTGGATCGAGGACGGAAAGACGTCGTTCGATGACTGCGAGGCGTTGACGTGATCGTTGGGATGCACCGGTCGACCGAGCCGCTCGGTGGCGAGTGTCGCGATCACCTCGTTCATGTTCATGTTGGAGCTGGTGCCGGAGCCCGTCTGGAAGACGTCGACGGGGAACTGTTCGTCGTGCCGGCCCTCGGCCACCTCGTCGGCGGCGGCCACGATGGCTGCGGCGATGTCCGGCGCGAGCACTCCGAGCTCGGCGTTGACGCGCGCGGCCGCGGCCTTGATCCGCGCGAGCGCTTGAATGTGCGAGTGTTCCAACGGCTGGCCGGAGATGGGAAAGTTCTCCACCGCCCGCTGTGTCTGCGCCCGCCACTTGGCGTGGGCGGGGACTTGGACCTCACCCATCGAATCATGTTCGGTGCGATAGTCCGTCATAGTGTCCGAGTCCCTTCGGTGTGGGATGTGCGACGTGCACGGACAGCTTGCCAGTGGGCGCCAGCAGTCCACGCGGCAAGGGCCTCGAGGAGAAACGCCGTGGCCGGGTCGCTGCCCCGGGTTGCCGTCTTTTCAGGTGCACTCCATACAGACTGTCGTCGGGGGAGAAGGTGCAGGCAACAGATGGCGAACGCCGCCACCACAGTGCCGGCAGTCGGGCTCGCGGAGTGCGAGCGGTCGGGGGATCGTGCCGGCGAGCGCAACAGCGATCGCGCGTCAGCCACACGCCAAGCACCGCTGGCCGCTGCGAAGGACGTGTTCACGGAGTCGAGCTTCGCCGATGCGAACGTCACCGACATCGTCGAACGGGCAGGCGCCAGTGTCGGCAGCCTCTACCACCACTTCGGTGGCAAGGGTGACGTGTTCCTCGCGCTCTTCGAGGATTATCAGCAGCGACAGGAAGAACGCACCTCGTACGCGGTGCGCACGCAGCGCGACGTGGGAGAGACCGATCTCGTCCGCCTCTTCGTCGCCGGCACCCGTGCCTACTTCGAAGGCTGCTGGGCCGAGAGGTCCTTGACCAGACTCTTCCTCGCCGGCGGCGGCCCCACTGGCTTCGAACTCGTGGCACGCCGCCGGTATCGCGACTGGGTGCGCGCCAACGAGCGCCTGCTGCGCGCTGACCACGAGGCCATGGGCGATGCGCTGGTCCTCGTCCTCACGGCCGTCGCGGCGGAAGCGGGTCTCGAGCTGGCGTGGTGCGAAGACGAATTGTCCGCTGCCCGGCTCGGTGAGGACGTGCTGACCCTGATCGCGCGCGTGGCCGGCCAGTGACGCGGTGTCACAAAGCACTCGCTGCTGATGCGTGGCCAAGCGGCTGTCCGCGGTGCCCGGTCGGATTGTTCGCTCCACGCCCAATCACGCATCGTGACGCGACATACGAGGTGCGTGAGAAACGTGCAGGCGGGGGCTCGGCCGTGCCATCCTGTCCCGCGCACTCGATTGCGCACATCGTGATGGGGGGGTTGTCATGGAGCAGTACCGCGCCCGGGGGCGGGGTGTCGCCGTGCTCGTCGCCCTGCTCGCCGTCGCCTTGCTCGCCGTCGCCCTGTCCGGCTGCAGCGGCAGCACGTCGGCCGACCTGAAGACGCTCGGTCCGCTGAGCGAACAGGACCGGCAGTTGCCGCCGCAGACCGTGGTCCCGTCGGGGTCTGCACCACTGCGTCCGTTGCCGAGCCGAACGGCGACCGTGCCCAGCGAGGGTGCACTACTGCCGACGGGCCCGCCGACGGTGACCCCGGCCCCGATTCCGTCACCGAGCCCCACCCCCACACCCCGCGTCCCCACACCGACACGCACCGTGCGGCCGGCTCCACCGGCGGCGCCCGCCCCGGTCCCGACGCCGGCACCACCCAGGACGCGGGTGCTACCCCCGGCGCCCGCGCCACGTCCGACACCGGCGCCCGCGCCACGTCCGACACCGACGCCCACGCCACGTCCGACACCGACGCCCACGCCACGTCCGACACCGACGCCCGCGCCACGTCCGACACCGACGCCCGCGCCACGTCCCACGCCGCCGGCTGCGCCGCGCCCGCCGTCCGTCTCTACTCGTCAGGTCCTCGCCGCCTTCGCCAGCAGCGGCACCATCCGCGCAACGGTGACGACCAAGATCTCTCGGAGCTCGGTCGTCTACTCCGGCACTCGCGCGCGCGGGCACATCGTCTTTTCCGACCAGCCGATCGACTTCGTGACGGTGGGATCGACGCTGTACGTCAAGGCGTCGCCGTACGAGTGGACCGCCTATGCCGGGATCAGTGTCGCCGCCGCCAGGACGATGGGTGGAAAGTGGTATCGCACGACGCTGCGGCAGTTCCGCGCCGCTCCATACTTCTTCCTGATGACTCGTTCCGCCATGACCGGCGCGTTGCGCACCAGGGCGGGACAGGTCACCCGAGTGACGTTCGCGTCGATCGGCGGCCATCGCGTGCTGGGATTACACGTCCGCGGCGGCCACCTCCTCTATGCAGCGGCGACAGGGGCGCCGCGACCGCTGAATTTCTCGTCGTCCGGTTCGTACTCGTTCACGTACGGCCGCGCGACTGTGATCGCGTCACCCGTCCCCGCTTATCGCCTGCCCTGACGCGCGCGGGTCCGCAGCAGCCGCCGCGCCGTGTCGCCGGGCCATCAGGCACCATGGTGGCTGTGCGAGCCGACAAGCCGCGCCGGAGCGCCGGCGCCCGCGACATGTTGCTGTCGCTCGGCGTGATCTTCGCGTTCATCGCGCTCGGGTGGCCGGCGTTCGTCAACAGGGAAACGCAGACCGTCCGGGCCATCGACTTCCACGAGGCGCTGGCGCAGGCCCGGCTCACCACGACGTACCCGCTCCTGTCGCCCGAGGAGCTTCCCCAGGGCTGGCGTGCGACGAGCGCCTACCTCGACAAGGCGCCGGCCAGCGGCTTCCACATCGGCCTGGTCACGCCCACCGACCAGTACGCCGCGCTGGAGCAGACGAATGCGGCCCCCGCAGACGCGCTGCGGACCGTGCTCGGTGACGGCAGCGTGCCGGGAGAGACAGCCGCGATCGGTGGTGCGCAGTGGGAGTTGCGTGAGACCGCGCACAAGCAACACGTCTTGGTGTGTACGACGAACGGCGTCACGGTCATCGTGACCGGCACCGCGGGCTGGCCGGACCTGCAGACGCTGGCCGCCTCGCTCCGCTAGACCGCGCGGCTCCGGTGGACCGCCTCGCTCCGGTGGACCGCCTCGCTCCGGTGGACCGCGCCCCCGACGCTGCCGAGGTGTTCAGTCGGCGCTGCCGGCGTCGACCACCGACTGAAGCCGGGCGCGGGCGCCCTCGAGCCACCGTTCGCAGATCCCGGCGAGCTGCTCGCCGCGTTCCCAGAGGGCGAGGGACTCCTCCAACGTCACTCCGCCCGCCTCGAGGGCGCGGACGACCTCGGCCAGTTCGTCGCGGGCCTGCTCGTAGGACGGCGTTGCCTCACTCACGTCGCTGCTCCCATTGCTCGTTGTACGGGGTCTTGACCTGAGCGGACCGCACCGAACTCGCCCGCCGCGACCCGCACGCGCAGCAAGGCACCGGTCGCGATGTCGTCCGGCGATCGCACAACCGACCCAGTGTCCGTCTGCACCACCGCGTAGCCGCGTTCGAGGGTTGCGGCCGGCGACAGGGCGAGCACCCTGGCCCGGGTGTGTCCGAGGTCGACCGCCGCCGCCGCGAGCACCATGGCGACGGAGCGACGCGCGCGGTCGCGTTGCCCCGATATTGCCGCGGCATGACGGTCGATCTCGCCGAGCGGGGACGCGAGCACCGGCCGCGCGCGCAGCGCGTCGATGCGGCGCTGCTCGCCGTCGAGGAGGCCGGCAACCGTGCGGCGCATGCGCCGGCGCGCGGCATCGATAGCGGTGATCTCTGCGGCCAGGTCGGGGACGACACGCTTTGCGGCGTCCGTTGGGGTGGAGCAGCGCACGTCGGCGACGAAGTCGAGCAGCGGCGCGTCCTGTTCGTGGCCGATCGCGCTGACCACCGGCGTGCGGCAGGCAAACACCGCACGGCAGAGGCTCTCGTCCGAGAACGGCAACAGATCCTCGACCGAGCCGCCTCCGCGGGTGACGACGATGACATCTACCGCGGGGTCACGATCCAGTGCGCGCAGGGCCTCAGTCACCTCGCCCACCGCGTACGGTCCCTGCACGGCCACGTTCTTGATGCTGAACCGCACCGCCGGCCAGCGCCGCCGCGCGTTCTCGAGCACGTCGTGCTCTGCGGCGCTCGCACGCCCGCAGATCAAGCCGACCGTATTGGGCAGAAAAGGCAGGCGACGCTTGCGTTCTGCGGAGAACAGACCCTCAGTAGCCAGCATGGCCTTGAGTCGCTCGACGCGGGCGAGAAGGTCCCCGACGCCGAGGTGACGAATCTCGTACGCCGCCAGTGACAGGGTGCCGCGCGCCAGGTAGAACTCGGGCTTCGCCCACACCACGACCCGGGCACCTTGCTGCAGCACCGGCACGACGTCGTCGTACACCGCCTTGCTGCACGTAACTCGCAAGGACACATCGGCGGCGGGATCCCGGAGCGTGAGGAACACCGTCGATGCCCCTGGCCGACGCGACACCTCCGTCAGTTGCCCCTCGACCCACACCCGACCGAGCCTGGCGATCCAGTCGCCGATGCCACGCGCGATCGTGCGCACGGGCAGCGGCTGGTCGGCGGTGGATTCGAGGGGCACTCCGCGACGGTACCGTCCCCGGCCGGGAACGCGTTACTCGTTCGTGCCGGTCGCAGTGACCTTGGCGAGTCGGTTCTCGAGCATGGTCAGCACTTGCGGGCGGGCAGAGTGATCGCGTTCGTACTGGCGGAGCGCGTCGAGTTCGTCGGCGGTCAGCGAGCCGAGGCGCCCCCGGAGCGAGCCGATCGTCATCTCGTCGAAGCCTTCGAGCGGCGGGTCCGTATGGGTGTGTCCCTCCGCGTCGCCGTGGCCCGCATGTGCCGGTGCTGCTTCGGTGCGCAGTGCCGCTCCACTGGTGTCCACGGTCTCCTCCTCGAGAGCGGCGACGTCCACGGGCGTCTCAGTGACATCGGCCAACGTGATCGCGTCGTCGGCGCCAGGGGACGCGCTCGTGTAGGCCAGCCGCTCCTCCACCTCGACATGCCCGTCATCGTCCGGGGTGGCCGGCCGACCACCGGCGGGGTCGCCGTCCGCTGACCCGTCGGACCCGTCGCTGCCCGACCCGCGGGACCCGCCGGACCCGCCGGCCCCGGCGCTGTCGG
>CAXSDE010000014.1:0-27040 GCA_964236265.1 uncultured bacterium | reverse complement strand
TCTGGGCGCTGTCGGTCTGGGCGCTGTCGGTCTGGGCGCTGTCGGTCTGGGCGCTGTCGGTCTGGGCGCTCCACCGTTCGACGGTGGCCTCGGCCTCGACATCGTCCCAGTTGTTGACTTCGGGGGTGGGCTGGGCGTCGGCGTCGTCCGCCGCGGCCGGCTCCGCCGTGGCAGAACCGCTCGGCGCGGCGGGGGTGCCCGCCGTGTCCCACGCGGGGGCCGGCACGTTGTCCTCCGGCGTGGAGGCATTGCCGGTGTGTGCCTGCCACTCGCGCACGGCGAGTTGCACCACCTTCACCGTCCCGACGAGGAGCGCGGAGCCGACCGTCTTGGCCATGTCGAAGGCCTCTCCCGCGCGGTCGTGGGCGTCGTCGGTGCCGGCTTCCGGCTTGGCGCCCGTCGTCGGATTGCTGGCATCGATCGGCGCCGAGTGTCCGCGCAGCTTGTTGACGACGTGCGTGCTCTCATCACGGACCCTGTCCAGCACGTCAGCCGACTCCTCGCGCACCTTGCTGCCCATGTGACGTGCCTTCTCGCCGGCTGGGCCCGCCATGTTGCGCGCGCGTTCGATGCCGTCCGCGAGTAGGCCCAGGGCCGAGCGAACGGGTCCGGGCAGGTGCCCATGCGCATCGTCGTCCGCGCCCTGCCCAGGATCATGCGCGTCGTCGTGGTCATGCGCAGGGTCATGCGCGTGGTCGTGGTCATGCGCAGGGTCATGGTCATGCGCGGGGCCGTGGTCGTGGTCGTGGTCGTGCGCAGGGTCGTGGTCGTGGTCGTGGGGCTCGCTCATCGTGACCTCCGTGTCGTTGTCGGTGAACTGCCCACCGGACGCCGGGCGCGAAACCGTACCCGTGGCGATCTTCTGCCGCCCCGTACGATGGACAGCGTGTCCCTCCCCCTCTCCGTCCCGTCGCGCCGCGTCCTGCTGGCGAAGCCGCGCGGATATTGCGCAGGCGTCGATCGGGCAGTGCTGGCGGTGGAGAAGGCGATCGAGCAGTACGGGGCGCCGATCTACGTCCGTAAACAGATCGTCCACAACATCCACGTCGTGCGCAGCCTGGAGGGCAAGGGCGCGATCTTCGTGGAGGAGACGGGGGAGGTGCCCGAGGGTGCGATCGTCGTTTTCAGCGCTCACGGCGTTGCTCCGGTGGTGCATGACGAGGCCGCACGGCGCGGCCTCCGCACGATCGACGCGACCTGCCCTCTGGTCACGAAGGTGCACAACGAGGCGAGGCGGTTCGCCGACGCCGACTACGACATTCTCCTGATCGGTCACGAAGGGCACGAGGAAGTCGTCGGCACCATGGGCGAGGCACCCGCCCACATGCACCTTGTGGACGGTGCTGAAGAGGCCGCGGCGGTCCCGGTCCGCGATGAGAGCAGGGTCGCTTGGCTCTCGCAGACGACCCTGTCCGTGGACGAGACGATGACGACAGTGGCGGCGCTCCGAGAGCGCTTTCCGTTGCTGATGGACCCGCCGAGTGATGACATCTGCTACGCCACGCAAAACCGGCAACTCGCTGTCAAGCAGATGGCTGAGAGCTGCGACCTCGTCCTCGTGGTGGGCTCCACCAACTCATCCAACAGCGTCCGGCTGGTGGAGGTTGCTCTCGACGCCGGCGCACGAGCCTCCTATCTCGTCGACTACGCGGCGGAGGTTGACGAGGCGTGGCTGACGGGAGTCAACACGGTTGGCGTGACGAGTGGTGCCTCGGTGCCGGACACGCTTGTCCGGGACCTGCTGGCCTGGCTGGCCGAGCGGGGGTTCGGGTCGGTCGAGGAGGTCGAGGCGGCCGAGGAGCGACTCGTCTTCGCGCTCCCGCATGAGCTGCGCCGGGATTTGCGCGCAGACCCCGCCGATCCGCCCCCGAGTCCTGAGCGCTGACCCATGGCTTCCGGCGCCGCCCGACCCAAGGGCCAAGCCGCTAGGCGCTCGGGACGAGCGGGGTCGTCAGCTCAGATGGCAGGCGCGCGAGAGCGGTCGCTGTCTATCGTGCGCCCGACCGGCTGGGGAGCGGGCGCCGGGTGGCGGATGACAAACATGATCGCGGCGACGATGGCGGTCGCGGCCGTCGCGAGCCACATGGTCCGCGCCCCGAAGGACATGGCGTAGCCGACCTGAAAGATGACCTTCCTCTTGACGGGCACACCGGCGATCTTCGCCTGGGAGAGGCCGACGGCCGTCGCGATCGCGACGAACAGCAACGGGGGAAGGAACGCGGTCGTCAGCAGGTCTTCTCGATGGACGAGCAAAGCCGCCAGGACACAGCCCGCAACGAAGCAGACGCTGAACTCGGTGCCGACCCAGCCGCGGGTGCCTGCACTTATCAGCCCCCCGACGGTGCCGAGGACGCCGGCCAGGAGGAGAGCGCCGAGGAACGTGAGCCCGCGCGAATCCACGATCCACGCGAAGGGACCGCGGCGAGTCCGCCGACGCGTCGCGGGACGGGCGACTCGGCGCGCGACGGCGGCCCCGCCGTCCGGCGCGCCGTCATGAACAGTCCCCGCATGAACAGTCCCGTCATGAACAGTCCCCGCATGAACAGTCCCCGCATGAACAGTCCCCGCATGAACAGTCCCCGCAGGAACAGTCCCGTCATGGCCGGCGGTGTCATGGCCGGGCTCGTCATGGGCCGCGCCGCCCTGGCCTCGCCCAGCCTCCCACTGGGTGGCGTCGCCGCCCCCGGGCTCGCTCGGCCGGCGGTCGTCCCAGTCGCCGGCCCTGATCCCGCCGGTGGCTGCGGGCTCGCCGAAGGGCAGCCGGCTGCGCTTGGCAGCCCGGCGCTTGGGCGTGACCGTCGTCGCGGGGCCATAGACGGGGGTCGCTGCGGCGGGGGCGTTCGGGCGGGGGAGCGCCGCGGGCGGGGAAAAGTCGCCGTCAGGGCCGGCCGGGGGGTTGTCCGGCGAGTGCTCCTGCGTCATCCGACGTCCCTTCCCGACTGAGCGTGCGGGGACACGGTAACGCGAACGACTGAACTTACTGTGCTGCCGGTCAGCCGCTGGCGCTGGCGCGTTCCGTGTCCTCGACGCCTGGGAGGACGAGAAGGTTGCTTCCCTCGGACGATGGCGGTCGGAACTCGGGCGCCGACAGCGGTCGCGGCATCGCCTCGATCGAGCGAGGAGTGGCCAGGTCGGCGTCGATCACCTTCATGTCGTTGAGCTTGCGCGCCTGCGTGAGGACCCGGCCCTCGAGCGACCCGACGGCGTCGTTGTAGGACCCCACGGCGCTCGACAGGCTCTTGCCGAGCTTGTCGACGTGGGAGCCGAGTGTGCTGAGCCGCTTGTAGAGCTCTCGGCCCAACTCGAAGACCGCCTTGGCGTTGTCGGCCAGGGCCTCCTGTGTCCAGGCGTAGGCAACGGTGCGCAGCAGTGCGATGAGCGTCATCGGTGTGGCGAGGACCACGCGGCGCGCCGCGGCGTGCTCGATCAAGGTCGCGTCGCTGTCGAGCGCCTGCGCCAGGAACGCCTCGCCGGGGACGAACAGCACCACGAACTCGGGGGAGCAGGGCAGCTTGTCCCAGTAGGCCTTCGCGGACAGCTGGTCGATGTGGGTGCGGAGCAGGCGGGCGTGGTCCGCGAGCCGGGCCTTGCGGGTCGAGTCGTCCTGAGCGTCCGCGGCGTCGAGGAAGGCTGTCAGCGGCACTTTGGAATCGACGACGACCTCCTTGGCGCCGGCCAGCCGGACGATCATGTCGGGCCGTAGCGCGCCGTCGGGCGTCTGGATCGTCGACTGCACCTCGAAGTCGCAGTGCTCCACCATCCCGGCGACCTCCACCACGCGGCGGAGCTGCATCTCGCCCCACTGGCCGCGGGTCTGCGGCTTGCGCAGGGCACTGACCAACGCGGCCGTGTCGCGGCGCAGGTCTTCCGATGACTGGCGGACGTTGGCGATCTGCTCGCGCAGTTGGGCTTGGGCGGCGACCCGGGCGGTCTCGGTCTGCACGAGCTGCGTCTCGACCTTGGTGAGCGTCTCCTTCAGCGGGTTGACGAGCATCTCGAACGCCTGGCGGCGCTGGTCGAGCTCGCCGGTCGCCTTCTCGCTCGCCTGCTGCATCCGCGTCTCGGCGAGGTGGAGGAACTGCTGGCTGTTGGCGGCCAGGGCGTCCTGGGACAGCGACTTGAACCGTTCCAGGAGCTGATCCTGCGCCTCGGCATGCATTTCCCGGAGGGTCTGCAGCTTGTCGGTGGCCGCGACCCGCTCGGCGGCCAGCGTGGCCTCCAGCTGACCCTGGGCGGCGCGGGCGCCCGCGAGCTCGGCCCGCAGGGACCGGTCGGCAGCAGTGGTCGCGGCCGCGGCGTGACCGGTAGCGACGAACCAGCCGAGAGCCGCGCCGGCGCCGAGGCCGAGCAGAACGAGGAAAACCGTGGTGATGTCCATGTCCGCGATGGTGGCAGCGGGCGCCGACAAAATCGGCGTGCCTCGCCGGGGCAACGCCCGGGATCGGCGTACCGGAAGGTCACTGTCACTCCCGCAGTGGCGACCCGCGACAATGGACGACGTGTCCCTGTCTATCGGCATCGTCGGCCTGCCCAACGTCGGCAAGTCCACCCTGTTCAACGCCCTGACCAAAAACAACGTCCTGGCCGCTAACTATCCGTTTGCGACCATCGAGCCCAACATCGGCATCGTGGGCGTCCCCGACGAGCGGCTGGCGAAGCTGGCGGAGGTGTTCGCCAGCCAGAAAATCCTGCCCGCGGCGGTGACGTTCGTCGACATCGCCGGCATCGTCGCCGGCGCCAGCGAAGGCGAGGGTCTCGGCAACAAGTTTCTGGCCAACATCCGCGACACGGACGCGATCTGCCAGGTGGTCCGCGCGTTCGATGACACGAACGTGGTGCACGTGTCCGGCCGCGTCGACCCGCAGGACGACATCGAGATCATCAACACCGAGCTGATCCTCGCCGACCTGCAGACCGTCGAGACCCGCCTGCCCAAGCTCGAACGCGAAGCCAAGCTCAAAAAGGACCTCGCGCCGCAGCTAGCGGCCACCCAGCGCGCGAGGGAAGTGCTCGAATCCGGCACGACCATCGCCGCCTCCGGGATGGACACCGAGCTCCTGCGCGACCTGCATCTGCTGACTGCCAAGCCGTTCATCTACGTGTTCAACGTGGACGAAACCCAGCTCAGCGACGAGGCGCTGCAGGAGAAGTTGTCCGCACTCGTGGCACCGGCCAAGTCGGTGTTCCTGGCGGCGAAACTCGAAGCAGACCTGGCGGAACTGCCCGACGACGAGGCGGCCGAGCTCCTCGAGTCGGTCGGGCAGAACGAGTCGGGTCTGGCCCGGCTCGCCCACGTGGGGTTCGACACGCTCGGGCTGCAGACCTACCTCACGGCCGGGCCCAAGGAGACGCGCGCGTGGACGATCCGCAAGGGCGACACGGCCCCCGAGGCGGCCGGGGTCATCCACACGGATTTCCAGAAGGGCTTCATCAAAGCCGAGATCATCTCGTACGACGACCTCATCGCGGCCGGCTCCATCGTCGCGGCCCGGGCGGTCGGCAAGGCGCGCATTGAAGGCAAGGATTATGTGATGCAGGACGGCGATGTCGTCGAGTTCCGCTTCAACGTCTGAGGCTCGGGTGCCGAATCAGGATGGCCGGATCTCGTCGAGTCGCCTGCGCATGACCGTGCCGACCGGCCACGGCGCTGCCGCTTGCATCACCTGTTGCGCGAAGGCGCCAACAAGATTGTCGTCGGCTCGCGGGTCGCCCGTGGGCAACCAGCCGATGTCTGCAAGGCGTACCGGACTGTGGCCGTGAATTCCTGCGGCAGGATGTCCATCTCGCGGACCTCGGCTGTCGTCGTGGCACGCTGCGATGCCATTCCGGCGAACCCGCGGCCGCACCCGCATCCCCCGTCCGGGTCGTTCCTGTCCGTACTGTTGGAGCCAGGCGTCGGCAGCATCTACTGGTACGTCGCCGGCAAGGATGACTTGCCAGTGATGGCGTGCACGCGACGCGATCGTGGTCCGGCCTGAGCTCGCGTCCAAATTCATGCGCAGCACCGGGTTCAAGGCAACTCATTGCAGGTGTACGAAATCCGGGCAACAGACGCTGCGCCTCGAGCTCACGGCCCCACCAGCGTTTCCACGCCGCAGGAGCCGTGGTCGCGGGGCTGTGCCACGACCTCGTCACGGAGGACCCAGGCGCGGCGATGCGCGCGCACGCCCAAGCCGTCGTGGACGAACCCGGCAACCTGCACGACCCGGACGGGGTGTCGGCGGCGTACTCGATGACTGTCGCGCTCTTTCAGCTCTGAGTCCACGCCGGAGCCCTGCATCTCGACTCCAAGCCACAGTTGTCGTCCTGGCCGCTGCCTGCCCCAGCAATGGGCCGGCTGTTTCACCGGCGCGCAGGGGGACCGTCGCAAGCAGCAGCCGGCGCCGGGCCCCGGGGGCGTGCGACCCGCGTCCGTGACAGGGTGAACCTGCGCGACACGACGGGCGGCGATCAGGCGCCGGACCGAACGGGCGCACTCGCGGGAAGGACGACACATGGGATTCCTCGACAAGGCCAAGGAAGCGGCCGAGAAGGCCAGGAGCGCGGCTCAGCAGGCCGCCCAACAGGGCCAGGACAAGATCGAAGAGATGAAGACCGAGCGCGCCGAATCGGGCCTGCTGAAGTCGCTCGGCGAGGCGGTGTACGCCGAGCACAAGGGCGCCGGCACGCACGAGCCGGTCGTCGCGGCTCTGGCTGCGCTCGACGGCCACCACGCGCAGGTCGCGGCGGCGACAGCCGCAGCGGCCAGCAGCGCGAGCGGGGCGCACGCACCGCACGACGCATCCCCCCCGGCGCCGAACGCCGTCCCGGACCTCGAAGAGATCGTGATCGAGGAATAGTCGAGTGCTCGTCGTCGCCGTCGCCATCCTGCGAAACGGCTGCGTGCTGGCCGCGGAGCGGGCCTACCCCCCGGAGCTCGCCGGGCAGTGGGAGTTCCCCGGTGGGAAAGCGGGCGACGGCGAGGACGAGGCCGCGGCGGCCGTTCGCGAGTGCGCCGAGGAGCTGGGTGTCGTCGTACACCTCGAAGGCCGGCTCGGTCCGGACGCGCACACGGCGGCCGGCCACCCGCTGCACCTCTGGACCGCGACCCTCGCCGCGGGCGAGCCGCACGCTCGCGAGCACCGCGCACTACGCTGGTTGACGCCGGACGAGTTGTCCGGCGTGTCGTGGATCCCCGCGGACCTGCCGCTCGTCGTGGCGGTCGAGGCGCGGCTGCGGGGCGCGGAGCGGGGCACGTGCACGCAAGGCCGACTCGGAGGTAGTGCCGTGAAGATCCCGTCGATCAAGCTCGTGTTGGCCGGCTTGACGGCCGCCGCGGTGGTGGAGCAACTCCGCCGGCCCGACAAGGAACGCGACTGGCACGGCACGATCGCCGGCATCGTCCCGTACGACTTCCGGCCGCCGACGGCCGAGCGACTGCGCGCGACCTACTGGGCGCCCGAGACCGATGAGTTGTTCCGTCCGCACGTCTTCGGCGTCGGGTGGGGGCTCAACGTCGGCAGGCTGGTGAAGGTCTACCGCGACCAGCTGGCCGCGCGGGTGCACTGAGCTCGCCGCGGATTGCCGGTTAGGCTCGGCCTATGACCACGAGCCCCGAATCCCCGTCGCCCGGCGAGCGCATCTCGACCACCAACGCAGAAGACGTCCTGCGTGATGTCGAGACACAGGTCGACGCGCTCGAGACCCAGTTCGACATGGACCCGCTCGACCACGCGCGTCGGATCCTGCTCGTGCACGCGCACCCCGATGACGAGACGATCGGGACGGGCGCGACGATGGCGAAGTACGCGCACGAGGGGGCGCTCGTCACCCTCGTCACGTGCACCCTCGGTGAGCAGGGCGAGGTCCTGGTGCCGGAGCTCGAGCACCTCGCCGCGGACAAGGACGACGCGCTCGGCGCGCAGCGGATCGACGAGCTGGCCGTCGCGATGGAGGCCCTCGGGGTCGAGGATCATCGCTTCCTCGGTGGCCCGGGGCGGTGGCGGGACTCCGACATGATGGGCCGCGAGGGCAACAACGACCCCCGGTCCTTCTGGCAGTGCGACTTCGACGAGGCCGTCGGCGACCTGGTGACGATCATCCGCGAGGTCCGGCCGCAGGTCATGGTCACCTACGACGAGAACGGCGGCTACGGCCACCCCGATCACATCCAGGCGCACCGCGTCGCCGTCGCGGGCTTGCACGCGGCCGGCGACCCGGCGCAGTTCCCGGAGGCGGGGGAGCCGTGGCAGCCCCTCAAGCTCTACTACACCGCGCTGGCGCGCTCCGCGATGCAGAACGTCATCGACTGGTTCCGCGACAACCCGGACGCGCCCTCGTTCGTCGGCCCCGAGGTGACCGACGCGGCGGACATCCCGTTCGCCGTGCCCGACGAGGACATCACGGCCGAGATCGACGCGACGGACTACTTCGATCACAAGATGGCAGCGATGCGGGCCCACAAGACGCAGATTGCCGTCGACGGGCCGTTCTTCGCCATGGCGGACGGGTTCGGGCACCGTGCGTGGGGCCTCGAGACCTTCGTGCTCGCGTACGGCGACAAGGGCCCCGTCGCCGAGTCCGGCCGGGAGACCGACCTCTTCGCCGGACTCGAGTGACCCGGCGAGCGCGTGAGGTGACGCCGCGCCGGTTGTTGCGCCGAATGGGCGCCCGGCAAAAGGGTGAAGTTGCGGCGCGGGCCTAGCCGCGCGGTTGGGCGGCCCGGAGAATCGGGAAACACCGCGGCACCGACGGACCACACGGGTCCCCGGCGTCGTACCAACTCTCGGCACGTCGCCTCCGGACCTTGAGCACTCGCTCGCCGGGTTTTCCGGGCGTCGGCCGGAACGGAGGAGCCGTGACCCGCTCGCGCACCCGCAACACCCCGCCGACCCTGGACACCTCATCGCTGATCGGGGCAGGCGGCTCGACCGTCCTGTCGGCCGGCAGCGCGGACGTCGGCGCGACGCGTGAGACCGAGCGCCAGAGCCGCCTGCGCCGCCTGGCGATCGTGCTCGTGCCCGTGGGTGCCTACATGTGGTTCCGGATCTTCACGAAGAACCCGATGTCTTTCGGCGTCTCGATGGACCCGCAGGTCATGATCATGGCGATCTTCTTCGGCGCGATGCTGTTCATCGGCCTCCTGCAGTGGTACGCCGGCGGGAAATCCCCGCACATCGCCTACCAGCCGCAGCAGATCAAGGTGCGCCTCGACGACGTGAAGGGCATCGGCACCCTGCGCGAGGAGGTCGTGCGCTCCATCAACCTGTTCCTCGGTCACAAGGCCTTCCAGAACGAGATGGGCGGCACCGCCCGGCGCGGCGTCCTGTTCGAAGGGCCCCCCGGCACCGGCAAGACGATGATGGCCAAGGCGATGGCCCGAGAGGCGGGCGTCCCGTTCCTGTTCGTGTCGGCGACGGCGTTCCAGTCTTCCTTGTACGGCGGCTCCGCCCGCCGGATCCGCAACTACTTCAAGGCCCTGCGCAAGGTGGCCCGCCGCAACGGCGGCGTCATCGGCTTCATCGAGGAGATCGACGCCGTCGGCGGCCGCCGCAGCAACGTGTCCGGCATGTCGACGAGTGGCATGAGTGGCTCGCACATGCACTCCTGCGTCGGCAACGCGATGACGATGTCGACCTTCACGACGGACAACGCGGGCTCCGGCGTCATGGTCGACAAGGCCAGCTCCAGCACGGAAGGCATGGTCAACGAGCTCCTCGTGCAGATGCAGTCGTTCGACCAGCCCTCCGGTTGGCAGGTCTTCGGCGGGTCCTGCATCGACATGCTCAACGCGTGGCTCCCGGTGACCCGCCAGTTCAACAAGCCGGCCCCGAAGCCCGTCAACATCCTGGTCATCGCCGCGACCAACCGGGCAGACTCGCTCGACACTGCTCTTGTGCGGCCTGGTCGTTTCGACCGCACGTTGAGCTTTGACCTCCCCAGTCGATCGGGACGCCGGGAGATCGTCGACTACTACCTCGCGAAGAAGGCGCATGTCGCGGCCCTCGACGATGACGAGACGCGCGACGCCCTAGCCGCTGTGACGCAGGGCTACAGCCCGGTGATGATCGAGCACCTGCTCGACGAGGCGCTCATCAACGCCATGCGCCGGGGAGCGAGTGCGATGGATTGGTCGGACCTGGAGACGGCCCGCCTCACGGAGGAAGTCGGCATCGGCCAGCCGGTCGCCTACACCCAGCACGAGAAGAACCTCATCGCGACGCACGAGGCCGGTCATGCGACAGTCGCCCACCTGGTGGCACCGCACCGTCGCCTCGAGATCCTGAGCATCATCAAGCGCAAGGACGCCCTCGGCATGCTCGCCCACGGTGACGCGGATGAAGTCTTCACGCGGTCGCGTTCCGACATGCTCGGCTTCATCAAGATTTCGATGGGCGGTCAGGTCGCGGAGGAGATCTTCTTCGGCGATGTCTCGACCGGCCCCAGCGGCGACCTGCTGTCGGCCACGAACATCGCCGCGCAGATGGTCGGTGCGGCCGGGATGATGGACACGCTCATCTCCTTCGGCGCGATCACCGGTGGCGGCTTCAACGAGCCCAACCTGGTTGCCCGCGTTCTCGGGGACAGCGACGGCCGCGACATGGTCGAGAAGGTGCTCCAGCAGATGAAGGCCGAGGTGCAGGTGCTGCTAGCCGACAACAAGCACCTCGTGGAAGCGCTGCGCGACGCCCTCCTCGAGCGCAACGAGCTCATCGGCACGGAGATCACCGACGTGTTGGTCCAGGCACAGTCGATGCCGGCCACGATCGACCTCCGTGAGCCGAGCGAGCGCGCCAGTGCCCTCGATTCCTGACCGCGTGATCCCGCCGCCATGACGGACCCCGTCCCGCCGCCCGCCGCCGATGCCCCCCGAGGGGCGTCGGCGGCGTTCGCCGTGTGGTGCGTCGTCATCCTGGCCCTGCTGGGCGCGTTGCTCGGTGTCCTCGGCGCGCTCGTGATCCCGGTGCGGCCGCATGTCGGCGGCGTCGAGATGCCCGTCGCGTGGGCGGCGGCCGTCGTCAATTTCACCGCCGGTCGCCTCGCCCAGGGCGCGATGCAGCGCTGGTGGGCGCCGTTCCTGCCGTTCGCCGGATGGGTGGGAGTGGTCGGACCGATGTCACTCCTGACTCCGGGGGGCGACAGGATCTTCGCGTACGACGACACCAGCCTCGGTTACGTCCTCCTCGGCGTGCTGGCGTTCGCCGCGACTATCGGCACGGCAGCTACACCCCGGGGCGCGACCGGCCGATGACGCGTGCGGGCCCCTGTGACGGGTCCGAGGAGGCGACGTGGCGTTCGAGACCCGCAATCCGGGCGATCCTGCGACGGCGAAGGTGCCGCGCAAGCGCGCTGCCCGCCGCCCCGCCGGCCTGGCGCAGGTCCCCACCACCACCGAACCAGTGACAGAAGTCGGCCGGGACATCGTGCCCGCGGAGCCGGCCGCGTCGACGGCGGGGGCGAGCGCGTTCGGCGCTGCGCGGCCGAAGCGCGTCCGCGCAGCCCGCGTGCCGGCCGAGGCCCGAGCAACGCCCGAGGCCCGAGCAACGCCCGAGGCCCGAGCAACGCCCGAGGTCCAAGCAACGCCCGAGGCCCGAGCAACGCCCGAGGTCCAAGCAACGCCCAGCGAGCCCGCGGCAACCTCGCCGGGAGGCTTCGCCTCGCGCGGAACCGGCCGGCGTCGGCAGGCCGCCGGCCAGGGCGCGGCGCCTGCCGCCACGGTGCCATCCGTCGACGAACGCGCCACCCTCCTGCGTGACCGCATTCCGCACCAGGCGGCGGACGCGGCGGCGCAGCCGCTGGGAACGCCCGGTGGCAAGCCAGTCCCGGCCGCGCCTTCCGCTCCACCGGTGGCCGCCGTACCAATGGCTCCCGCCGTACCAATGGCTCCCCCCGTACCGCTGGCGCCCCCCGTACCGCTGGCGCCCGTCGTACCACCGGCTCCCGTCCTGCGCGCGGCTCCTGCCCCGACCGCAGCCTCGGCCGGCACCGACGCACCTTCGACAACCGCGGTCCCGCTGGACGTCGATCTTGGCCAGGAAGCCGGCTACGAAACGGTGGTGGTCACCCTCGGTGGTGGGCGGTTCGGCGTTGCGATGGATGCCGTTGACGAGGTCGGCAGGCCGCCCGCCGTCACCCGCGTGCCGGGCTTGCCGGCGTGGCTCGCCGGTGTCGCCAACTGGCGTGGCCGTGTGCTCGCCGTTGTGGACCTCCGTCCGCTCCTCGCCGCGCCGCAGGTGCCTCTCGGCCGCCGTGGCCGACTCGTCGTGTGCAGCATCGGCGGCGTGACCGTAGGCCTCCTCACCGAGGCCGTCGAGGGTGTGGTGACCGTCGAGCGGGCTGCCATCGAACAGCCGCTGGTGACGCTCGCCGGCCAGGCAGCGCAACTCGTCGCAGGCCAGGTCCCCCACGTCCGGGGCCCGATCGCGTTGCTCGACCTCGACGCCGTGTTCTCGTTGCGCGGCCAATTGCCGCGCGCGCGGCGCGCGGGCTGAGCAGAGGCTTGCCCAGCGCGTCGCGATCAACTCGGTGCTACAGGGCCGGCGCGGATCGCCCGATAGCTCGGGCGTAGAGCCGTATCAACCAGGAGGCCGCGTGGACTTCTCCAAGCGCTTGTCGCACGTCTGCTCAGCAGCGATGTGGGGCAGTCTGGCGCTGGCCGTCATCGGTGTCATCGCCTTGTCCTATTACTCGCCCGTCGGTCTCCTCGCCTTCGGTCTGTGGGCGGGGGTGGCCGCGCTGAACGCCGCCGCGATCACGGCGCTCCCCTTTGTGTACGGCGCCAACGTGCACGTGCGCACCAACGTCCACGGCTATCAGATCACCCTCGCAGCTGCGCAGATCGTCGTCGTGACGGCGATGGTGACCGTCTCGGGTGGGGCGAGCGTGCCGCTATGGCTGCTCTACATCCCGACACTCCTGTATGCCGCGGTCTTCGTGCACCGACTCGCGACCATGGCCCTCGGTGTCGCCGCCGGCGGTGCGCTGGTCGTGTCGGCCGTGCTGTCGCACACCCTCAACGCGAAGACCATCACCACGATCGTGCTCGTGCCGCCGCTGCTCGCGCTCATCGCGTGGTTCGGCAGCACCATCACGAGCGAGCTCAACCGTCTCCGCGGCCACGCGCGTGATGACCACGACAAGCTGCAGCGCCGCGTCATCGAACTCACCGACGACCTCGCGTCCGCGGCCAGTGGCAACCTTGCGGTGCAGCTGAAGATCCGGGCCGACGACAACGAGGCGCTCGCCGACCTGGCGACCGCGTTCGGTCAAACGCTCACCGACCTGCGTGGTCTCGTCAACCGCATCCGCAGTGGTGGTGAGCAGATCGCAGCGGCAGCCGGCGAGCTGCTCGCAACGGCGGAGGAGCACGCGGCGAGCGCAACCGAACAGTCGAGTGCCGTCAGCGAGACCACCTCGACCATCGAGGAGCTGGCGGCGACCGCCGCGCAGATCGCCGAGACGGCCGAGGCTGTCGCCCGCTACGCCGCCGAGACGTTGCGTCACGCCGAGCAGGGCCGCCAGGCGGTGTCGGCCAGCGTCAACGCGATGGACACGATCGCCAACCGCGTCGACCAGATCGCCGCCCGGGCACTGGGGCTCGGCGAGAAGACGCAGGAGATCGGGCGCATCCTCGAGGTCATCGACGACCTTGCCGACCAGACCAACCTCCTTGCCCTCAACGCGGCCATCGAGGCGGCGCGGGCGGGCGAGCACGGCCGCGGCTTCGCGGTCGTCGCCGCCGAGGTACGCAAGCTGGCCGAACGGTCGCAGGAGTCCGCCGGCCAGATCTCGGCGATCGTCACGGAGATCCAGGCCGAGACCAACGCCACGATCATCGCGAGCGAGGAAGGGGCCAAGGAGGTCCGCTCCGGCACCGACCTGTCCCGCGACGTGGTGCAAGCCCTCGAACGCATTTCCAGCATGGTCGACGAGACCACGACGGCGGCGAAGGAGATCTCCATCGCGACGCAACAGCAGCGGTCGGCCTCCGACCAGGTCGTGGCCGCCATGACGGCGGTGTCCGACGTGTCCCGGCAGTACGCGGTCGGCTCACGCCAGGCCGCGGCCGCCGCGGCGGAGCTCAACCAGCTGGCCGGCGAGCTGCGCTCCTCCATCTCGCAATTCCGTACCTGAAAGCGGCACGGCTCCACGCAAGCAGCACCGACACCCGGACAACCAACGGGCCACCGCGACACCTGCCGCGGTGGCCCGTTGGTATTGCCGCGCCGGGACCGTTTCGCCTCAGGCCCCTCGCGTGGCAGAGTCGTTCCACGCGAGCGAGGAGACGCACATGAGCGAGGACATCGACCGGGCGCTGGAGACGGTGGTGTCGACGGCGCGCGCGCATCTCGCAGCCGTCCGGGAGCATGGCGCCGAGGCGACGACGACGATGGATGCGTACGACGCCTGCGCCGACGCGGCTGCCGCGTATGAGCGACTCCTCGGTGAGCAATGCGACGAGAGTGCCCCGTGGTCGCCGGAGCTCGACGAGCTCGACGAGGAGGACGACGCCGCGCTGGCGGGCGTTGAGGGGGACGTGTCGTTCACGGGCCGGTCGGCATCGGCGGAGCAGTGGATCGCGGTGCGGGTGCGAGCCGACTACTTCATCGAGGACGCGCAGTCGCTGTATGCCGCGGCGGATGCTGTCGCGACGGCCGCCGGGATGACCGACTGGACACCCGTGCGTGACATCGGCGATGCGTTCGCTGTGCTGCTCGGGACCGCCGTGCCGGTGATCGGGTCCCTGGATGTCGCAGGCGTGCAACGCGGCAACGGGACGTCGACGGTGCACCTGACGAACTACCCGCTCGTCGACGTCGACCTCGAGATCAACGCCGACGAGCAGGCACCGTTCGTGAT
Source organism: uncultured bacterium (assembly GCA_964236265.1). Lineage (GTDB taxonomy): Bacteria > Actinomycetota > Actinomycetes > JAVEEB01 > JAVEEB01 > JAVEEB01. The sequence goes on along the minus strand of CAXSDE010000014.1, from coordinate 12,202 downwards.
GTCGCGCGATGAGCTCGTGGCCGTCGTACCGGATCCTGTCCCCGATGACCCCGATGACCCCGATGACCCCGATGGCGACGGTGAAGACGGCGACGGTGAAGACGGCGACGGTGAAGACGGCGACGGTGAAGACGGCGACGGCAGGTCCGCCGGTGCGTGGCTTCCGGAAGCTGCCCTCCCACCGACCGAGGACCACTCGAGTCTGCTCGGGTGGGCTCTCGGCCGGGACCGCGACCCGCGTTGACTACGCGACGCGGCGGATGAGCCCGAGCTCGGACGCGTAGTCCGCAGTGTGCTCGATCGCATTGCCGTCGTTGCCGAACTCGAGGGCCGCACTGACCTTCTCGATGTAGCTCTCGTGCAGGGCAAGCAAAGCTGCCGTTCCTTGTGGGTGGAGCATCGCCAGCCTCCCTTCTGGTTGTGGACCCCTGATGCGGGGCCGCACGTAAGACAATGCCTGATCGACATGTCCTACAGATAATGGGTTTCTTCCGCAGCGCCGGCCAACGCGTCTGTCGTCCGGCATCAAGGACGGGCCTGATTCGGCCGACCAAGGAACGTGACGAGCTGGACGGTCGAGGACCCCGATCTCATCGCGACGTTCCGGGCCGAGGTCGAGGAGCGTCTCGCGTCTCTGCAGGCTGGCCTGTTGCAGCTCGAGGGCAACCCCTCGCCGAAGCAGATCATCGCCAAGCTCTTCCGGGACGCGCACACGGTCAAGGGCTCTGCGCGCATGCTCGGGCTCGGGGGCGTCCTCGAGGTCGCGCACCACTGCGAGGATCTCCTCGGCGCGCTGCGAGACGGCCGCTTCGGCGTCCGCAAGGATGTCGTGACCCTGCTGCTCAGCGCGTGCGACGCCATCTCCCGTGCCATCCCCGGCGCCACGCCGCAACTCACCGATGACGACCTCGCCCCGGTCGTCGCCGCCCTCAAGCGCGTCCTCGCCGGTGAAGAAGGAGTAGAGCCGCCCGTCATCACCATCGTCGAGCCCGAGTCCGACGACGACGACCAGCCGCGCATCCGCGACCCTCGCGTCGCCGACTCTATGCGCATCGCGGCCGACAAGGTCTACGAACTCCTCGATGTCGTGGGTGAGGCGGAGCTCGGTGCCCGTCGTGTCGAGCAGGCGTCCGTCGGCCTGCTGTCGGTCGTCGCCGAGCAGCAGCGCTGGTCCAAGGTGCTGCGCGACTCGGTCGAGGGTGGCCAGTTGCCCATGACCGTGGAGATGGCCGTGCACCGGTTGGGCACGCTGACCGACTCCCTGCAACGCCAGCTGCGCGGCATGCGCGAACTGTCGGAGGGTCACCGCAGCCACGTCGCGAAGGTGCGCGACGGCGCGATGGGTCTCGCGATGGTGCCGGTGCGCCGCATCTTCGCGGCCCTGCCGCGCATCGCGCGCGACGTCGCGACGGCCACGGGCAAGGAGATCCGTGTCGAGATGACGGGCGAGGATGTCGAGCTCGACAAGCAGGTCCTCGACGGCATCGCCGATGCGCTCAAGCACCTCGTCATCAACGCGGTCGACCACGGCTGCGAGTCGCCGGCCGACCGCCGCGCGGCGGGTAAGCCCGCGCAGGCCGTCGTCCGGGTGTCTGCTCGTTCAGCCGGTGGCACCGTCGTCGTGGACGTGTCCGACGACGGCCGTGGGATCGACGAGTCGTCGGTACGACGAAAGGCCATCGATGTCGGCCTCATCCCGGCCGACTCCATGTTGTCGGGGCCGGCGTTGCTGCAACTGCTGTTCCTGCCGGCGTTCTCCACCAACAACGAGGTGACCGAGACATCGGGCCGCGGGGTGGGGCTGGACGTCGTACAGGAAGCTGCTGAAGAGCTCGGTGGGCACGTGGCCGTCACGACACGTCCTGGGCTGGGGTCGACCTTCGCGTTGACGCTGCCGGTCACGCTCGGCGTGCTGCGCTGTCTGGTCGCGCGGGTTGCCGACGAGCTGTATGCGATCCCGGTGCCGTCCGTTGTCGAGTCCGTGTCGCTCAAGGACATGGAGATCCATCTGGTGGCCGGCTCGCCGGTGATCCTGCGCCACGGCCAGCACGTGCCGCTGCTCGACCTCGGCGCCGCACTCGGTGTCGGCGGCGAGCGGGTGCCGCGCGCCGCGCTGGTGGCGCGCCACGGGGATCGACAGCTGGCGTGGGCCGTCGACCGGCTCGAGTCGGAGTTGGAGCTCGTCGTGAAGGATCTCGGGCCGTTCCTCGGCCGTCTGCAACTGGTGACCGGCGCGACGATCGACTCCGACGGGTCCGTCGTGTGCCTGCTGGACCTGCGCGAGCTCGGCGACCAGATCACGGGCGTGGCGGGACATCTGCCGGCGCCGGTGCACGTGCCGTCACCCCGCGGCGCATCCGGCGGCTTGCGTAAGCCGCGCATCCTGCTGGCGGAGGATTCGCTCGGTGTGCGCGAGCTCGAACGGGTCATCCTCGAGGGCGCCGGCTATGAGGTCGATGCGTGTGTCGACGGGATGGTCGCCGCGGGCAAGCTAGGCTCGGAGGTGGCCGATCTCGTTCTGTCGGACGTGGAGATGCCGAACATGGACGGGTTCGCGTTGACCCGCACCATTCGGCGCACCAAGGGCTGGGAAAACGTGCCGGTTGTGCTCATGACGTCGTGCCAGACGGACGAGGATCAACGCAAGGGACTCGACGCGGGCGCGAGTGCTTATCTTTTCAAGCAGGAGTTCGATCAGACATCGCTCGTGGAGACGGTCCGCCGTCTCATCGGGCGCTAGCGCAGCAGGGATGTTCATCGCATGAAAGTGGTCAGTGCGGACGACAGCCCGACGCTGCGCAAAATCGTGAGCACCGTCCTGTCGAAGGAGGGTTACGAGGTCATCGCCGTCGAGGACGGGCTGCAGGCTGTGCAGGCCGTGTTCCGCGAGATGCCCGACGCGATCGTGCTCGACGTGCAGATGCCGCGCGTGTCCGGCTACGTCGCCGCGCGCGTGCTGAAGGACGACTGGCAGACGAAGGACATCCCCATCATCCTGCTGACGTCTCTCGACGCGGCCTCGGATCGCTACTGGGGCAAGCAGGCGGGCGCCGACCAATACCTGTCGAAGGATTTCGAGGCGCCCGACCTCGTCGCGGCCGTGTCCGAGGTGCTCGAGGCCGCGAAGGCGAAGGCTCCCGGTGGCCGGCAGGTCAAGGCGGATCCGGTCGACCTGTCCGACGATGACGTCTTGCAGCGGGTGTGCGAGATCCTCGACCGCAAGCTGTTCGAGGCGTCGGTGCAGGGCGAGATCATCGCTCTCGCGGCCGAAAGTGCGTCGCTCGAGGACTCGATAGCGAAGCTGCTCGAAGTGCTCGGCCGCTTCCTCGACTACGACCTCGCCATGGTGTTGCTGCAGGAGGCGAAGGTCGGGTATGTGGGTGTGGGCAAGGAGTGCTCCGGCCTGGAGTATGACCAGTTCCTCGACTCCGCCGCCGACTCGATGTCGCAGCTGACGGGCATGCCGTTCCCGTCCGACCTGCTCGACGCGCGGGTGGCCGACCCGGAGGAACTGCTCGACGACGAGGACGACACGACGGAGATGGCGACTTACCTGTCGATGCCGTTGCGCGGCCGCGGCGGCAAGGTCCTCGGTCTGCTCGGGTTGTGCTCCTCGGTGAAGAACGCATTCGGTGAGACGCAACTCGCGACGCTGAAGCTCATCGAGGGCCCGGCCGCGGTCGTGCTCGACAACGCGCTGCTCGCGACTCAGTAGTCGCCGCGGTCAGTCCTCGTCCGGCACGTCCCAGTGCTTGGCGCGGTCCACCGCGCGCCGCCAGCGGCGATAGGCCGCGTCCCGTGCGTCGCCTGCGCGTGTGGTCGGCTCGAAGCGCCGTTGCAGTCGCCACGTCTGCGACAGCTACCGTCCTGCGCCGGCACTTCCGCCGCTCGCGACGGGGCGAGTGGCGGGGCGAGTGGCGGGGCGGCCCGCGATCCGGGTACGGCAGCTACAGCCGCTGGTAGTTCGGTGCGTTCGAGCACGCGAGCAGCTCAGCTCCCTTCCCGGTCGGCGGGGGTGATGTCCGGCGCGGTCAGTCGTGCAGTCTCGGTGCTGCGGTCGTCGAGTCGCTCGTGCGACAGGCGTTCCGCGGCGACGCGGGCGAGGTAGAGCTCGACCTCGCGCGCCGCCTGCTCCTCGGACCAGCCGAGCACGGGTGCCATCAGCGCGGCGGCGAACGGCGCACTCGTCACTCCGCGGTCGAACGTCTCGATAGAGATTCTTGTACGACGAGTCAGCACGTCCTCGAGGTGGCGCGCGCCCTCGTGCGACGCCGCGTAGACGACCTCGGTGCGCAGGTAGTCGTCACAACCCCTCGAGGACTTCGCCCAGCCGCTGCTCGGCGGCGACAAGCGCGAGCACTTCATGGCTCAACGTGCCGTGCCGGCGCAGCAGGTGTTCGATGCGCTCGATCGGCAGGTTGTGCGCGGTCGCCAGCTGGTGCCGGTCGGCCCACGCCGCGGCGACGGCGTCCTTCCCCATCACGCGGTATGTCGGGTACTTGCCGCTCGCGACGACAGTGAGCCCGGGCACGGGGGTCGCAACGGTGTGCTCGCGGGACACCCGGGACGTCGTCTCCGACTCGCCGGACAGCAATGGCCGCAGCCCGGCGTACACACCCTGCACGTCCTCACGTGTCAGCGGCGTCACCAGCACCCGGTTGACGTGTTCGAGCAGGTAGTCGATGTCGCTGCGGGACGCGGCCGGGTGCGCCTTGTCGAGGCGCCACTCGGTGTCGGTCGTGCCGATCAGCCAGTGCCGGCCCCACGGGATGACGAACAGCACGCTGCTCTCGGTACGCAGGATCAGCCCCGTCTCGGACGCGATGCGATCTCGTGGGTACTACGAGATGGATCCCCTTCGAGGCCCGCACGCGGAAGCGGCGTTCGGCGTCCGGATTGTCGTGCGCGCGCAGCAGCGCCTGCGTCTCGTCGGTCCAGACCCCCGCTCGCGTTGACGACGCGTGTGGCCCGCACCTCGAACTCGTTGCCTGACCCGACGTCGCGCACACGGACGCCCGTCACCCGTTCGCCGTCGCGGAGAAGCCGACATCGCGGGCGCCGCTCAGCACGGTCGCGCCGTATGACGCTGCGGTCTGCGTGACGGCCAGCGTGTGGCGGGCGTCGTCGACCTGCGCGTCGTAGTACGGCACCGCGCCGACGAGAGCGTCGGTCCGCAGCGCCGGCGCCCGTTGCAGGGCCGCCGACCGGGACATGTGGCGATGACCCGGAACGCCGCGACTTCCGCGGGTGGAGATGCCGAGTGGGTCGTAGAGCAGGAGCCCGGCCCCAACTTAAGAACGCTCCCAGAAGCGGTGCCGCAGCGGGTAGAAAATCGGGACTGGCTGTATGAGGTGCGGAGCCAGCCGGCGAACGAGCAACGGCCGCTCGCGCAGAGCTTAGCGAACCAGCCGGATGTCGAGCATCTCGAGGTAGCGAAGGCCGCCGTGGATCAGCTTGCTCGACCGGCTCGAGGTGCCGGCCGCCCAGTCGCGCACCTCGAACAACGCGACATTCAGTCCGCACGTCACGGCGTCGAGCGCAAGGCGGGCCCCCACGACCCCGCCACCGATGACGACGACGTCGTAGGAGACCGTGGCTAGTGCTTGCAGGGCACGTTCACGCGCGTCGGGTGACTGCGCGCGGTGTCCGGGGCCGTCCTCGGTCGGTGGTGCTTAAAGGTGCCACGCGCTGACATCTTCCACCCAGGTCCACACACGACGCGGATCAGTCAGTCCGCGGCGGACTCTCATGCGTCGCAGGTGCCGTAGTACGGCGGGTCCGAACGGCATTCGCCCCGTGGCTTGAGTTACGAACGGATGAACTTCCGGAGACATACCGCCCGGATGTGTCCGTAACGGACACGAGGGTCTACCGTCGCGGGCGCATGGTACGAATCCGCAGCCCCGCCGGACGCGGGCAGTCATCGGGGGAGTCATTTTGTCTCGCAGGTTTGTCGCTGCCGCTCGTGTCCTGATGTCCATCGGCGCTTCTGCGGCGCTGCTCGCTAGCGGTGTCGTCGTGACGCCGTCGATCGCGCGTGCCGATGGTGAGCCGACGGCCCCGGCTGGCTACCACTGGGAGACTCCCGAGACAACCGGCCTCGTGGGCGGCGACATGCTCATCTCTGTCGGCGAACAGGGGCCGGTGCGCGAATACGATGCCCAGGGAAATCGCGTGGGCTCTATTTTGTCCGGCATCTATCCTGGGGTGATCGGGATCGAGCCCAGTGGCATTCTTGACGTACTAGACAAACTTTCCGGGACCATCAAGCGAATCAAGACCGACGGTCGGTTGATCTCGACGATTGATGTTCCGTATCAGAACGCGTATGACGACGTTATTTCCATTCAGTTTTCGGAAGATGGAACAGGCTATGTCGAGGCGAGCAACCACACCTTTCGTCTCCGCAGTGGCGTCCTCACAGAAATCCCTTTCATTGACACGATGGGCCAGCCGATTGCCGTGGCACCCGATGGCTGCGTGATTTTCTTCGCAGGCTCCCAGGAAGTGTCGCCCGGGTTGGCGGCCATCCACCGATGGGATGTCTGTGCCAGCACGCCGTCGGAGTTGGATCCCTGGATGTTTCCGCAACGCGATGCCAGCACCGACGACCGACACTTTTACGGAGCGGGCTTCTACCGTGGGATTGCTACAGACCCGAGTGGTGAAAGCGTTGTGGTCAGCGATGGCAAAACCCTTTACGGGGTGGACGGCCAGGGGTACCGATCGCTCGCTTCTACGGGCCCATCCTGGCAGTTCTTCCATGACCTAACCATTTCAAGTGACGACGGCTCGATCTGGGCCGAGCAAGTCCCGAATGAGGTTCGCGGCTTACTCGACTACTGCCCGAACGGGACAGTTCCCGGCTCGACAAGCGGCAACCTCGCTGTCCATTTCGCCGCGGACGGCACGTATCTGGCGGCCGTAGCAACCGAGATCACTTGCTTGAGCACCATCAGCAGCGCCATAGCGATCGTTCCTGGCCTGGTCGGAGGCCACAACCCGCAGCCGCGGCTCGTCAAGGACACCGTCGCCGGTGGTTGTACGGACGCTGACGGTAACCCCGTGACCGACGACGGTCTCTCTGGTGCAACTGGCGGTTCGGACACCTGCATTCGAGCTCAGGCCAAGGCGGATTTCACCGTCGGGATCGGAACGAACAAGACGACGGTTACGCCGGGTGACTACGCGGCCGTCACGGCGACTGCCAACAAGACGATCACAGGCACGGAGGACTTCCTCTCGATCTATTCGCTCAACGACGGCCGGCTGGTCCGCAGATGTGCGGCCGGGACGACATGCACCGCGCAGATTCCCTGGTCCCCGGACGACCAGGACTTCGTCGCGTACGTCGGGCCGTCCACGTCCAGGCCGTATGACGATTTCCTGGCACTCAGTGCGCCGCTCAGGGTGGGGCCGGCGTGGACTGTGGCCGCGCAGGTGACGCCGAACGGGAAGGAATTCATCGTCCAGCTCAACGCACCGCTCGCGGGGTCCGGGCTCCACATCGAGATGTTCACCGCCCGTGACCATCAACTCGTCCAGGATTGCGGTGTCGGCAGCGAGTGCAAGTTGACCAAGACGTTCGCCGACGCAAGCGAGCAGTACGTCGCCTTCTTGATGCCCGCGAGCGACGTCTATCCCACGCCAAGTGACTGGGTTCTGCGCTCTCCTGTCGTCAACCTGCCGAACCTCGCCAACGACGGCACAGGCAACCCGGGGCAGAACTGCGCGGGGCAGCCGTGCATGGAGGACCCGGTCAACCCGGCGGACGGCAGTCTGCACGCGCACGAGATCGACATTCAGGTCGGCGGTCGCGGCATCCCGCTCAACGCCACGCGCTCCTACGACAGCGGTCATGTGACAAAGCCGTCGCGCCTCGGTTACGGGTGGTCCGACTCCAACCTACTGACGCTGCGCCGCATGGATGCGTCTGACGTCGTCGTCCTGCAGGAGAACGGAACGCCGATCGCCTTTACGCAGAACACTGACGGAACCTTCACCGCAGACGCCAAGTCGCGGGCGACGCTCGTGGCGACGACCAACGGCTATGTGTTCACCCGTCGCCACAATGAGCTGTACACATTCGACCTGCACGGCTTGTTGATCTCAGCGGCCGACTTGCTGGGCCACGCGACGACATACGCGTACGACGACGACGGTCGACTTGCCTCGGTCACCGATCCCGAGGGCCGCACGCTGTCCTACTCGTACAACAGCATGGGCTACGTGGGCCACATCGCCGGGCCTGGCGCCCTGTCGGCCGACTACAACTATGACGACGCGGGCGATCTCGCGACGGTCACCAAGGCCAACGGCGACACCTGGCGCTATTCGTACGACAGTCACCATGAGCTCACGCAGAGCGTGACCCCAGCCGGTGTGACCACGACGAACTCGTACGACGAGTTAGGTCGTGTTGTCGGTCAACAGACCGCGAACGGTCACACGACCTTCGCGTATGGCAGCGACGGCGGCGTCGACGTGACGCACGCCGCCGGCGACGCCGTCCACCTGAGCTACACCAACGGTCAGCTGGCCGCCATGACGCGGGCGGCTGGCACACCGCAGGCCGCGACGACGTCGTACACCTATGACGCCACGACCCTCGGGGTTGCCAGTGTCACGGACCCGGTGGGTCGCACAACGCGTCTCGCGTACGACGCGGACGGCAACCTCGTGCGGCTCACGGACGCCGGCGGTCACGTCGCGACATACACCTATGACTCCCTGGGTGATCGCACGAGTCAGACCGACCCGTCCGGGGCCACGACGCAGTGGCACTACAACTCGTCGGCGCAGCTGACAGGCGTCACGGCAGCGGATGGGGCGGCCGTGACTTACGCCTACGACGCGGCCGGCGACCTCGTGCGTGTGACGGACGCGCGCGGGGCGTCGAGTCAGCTGTCGTACGACGTGAACGGCTATCTCGACAAGGTCGTGAACCCGCTGGGTGCGACCAGCTTCATCGCGCACGACGCCGTGGGCCGTCCCGTCTCGAGCACGGACGCCCTCGGACACGTCACGCTCTACTCCTCGGACCTGATCGGACGCGTTACCGGGATCACGGATCCGGCCGGGGGGACGACGCACCTTACCTACGACGGCGACGGCGACGTCACCGCGACGACGGACCCGACCGGCCTGACGACGACAACCGCGTACAACGGAGCTGGCGATGTGGCAAAGGTCACCGATGCCTCGGGAGCGTTCGTCAGCTACTCGTACGACGCCAGCGGCCGTCCGACCGCGGTGACCGATTCGGCCGGCAATGCCGTGAAGACGCAGTACGACGCGCCCGGACTAGTCTCTGCGACCACGGATGCACTTGGTCACCGTACGACCTATGCGTACGACGCCTCGGGACTTCTGACGGCGACCACGTCGCCGAATGGTGCGGTCACGCGCTACACCTACGACACGGTCGGCCGGATGGCGACAGTCACGGATCCGTTGGGCCATGTCACTTCGTTCCAGCGCGACGGCAATGGTCGTGCGGTGAAGGTGACCGACGCTGCGGGAGGCGTCACACAGTCGACACTCGATGCTGCGGGTCGCGTTACGGCGGTCCAGCAGGCCAACGGAGCAATCCGCCGGTTCACGTACGACGCCGCTGGCGCGCTGCTGAGCGACACGGACCCGGCCGGCAACGTGCGCCGCTACACGTACGATGCGGCCGGCCGTCAGTTGACGGCGGCCGACCCGCTGGGACGGGCCACGACGACGTCGTACGACGCTCTGGGTCGCGTGACCACCGTCACCGACCCGTTGAACCGCTCGTCGAGCTTCTCGTACGACGCGGCGTCGCGACTGACCCGGATCAGCTACTCCGACAGCACCCCAGCCGTGGGCTACAGCTATGACGCCGCGGGTCGCCGCCTCAGAATGACGGATGGAACGGGCTCGACGGCCTACGCGTACGACTCGGTGGGCCGCCTCACGACGGTCGCCAGCCCCGGGGGCAGCTCGGTGGGGTACGGCTATGACCCGCTGGGCCGGGTCGCGCGGGTGACGTACCCCGACGGGCGCGTCGTGTCGCGTTCCTACGACGCGGCGGGCAACCTGGCGGGGGTCACCGATGCGGGGAAGACGACGGGGTTCTCGTACGACCTCGACGGCAATCTGACGGCTGTTGCGCACCCGAACGGCGTCGTCGATTCGATGGCCTACGACCTCGGTGGGCAGTTGACGTCGACGGCTATCGGCTCCGCGACGCAGCCGTCGTCCGTGGCGTCGCTGACATACGGCATGGACGTCCGCAGCCTCGCTGCGAGCGTGACAAGCACGGGGCTCAACATGCCGACGGAGACGTACGCGCACGATGCGCTCTCTCGCCTCACTGCAGTGACGGGTGTCTCCACGGGTTCGTACACGTACGACAGCGCGGGCAACCTGACGGGTCGTGCAGACGGCGCGAAGCTGGCGTACGACGCGGCTGGTCAGCTCAAGTCGCTGATGTCGGCGTCGGGTGTCGTCAACTCGTTCACGTTCGACGCGGCAGGCGAGTGGACACGCGTCGACGGGCCAGGGACGACGGCAGCCGCGTGTGCAGTCTGCGTGCTGGACACGAGTGCCACGGGTTCGCTCGCGGCGTCAGGCACGAGCCGGGTCACCACGCCGGGCGTGATCTCCGTCGCTTCCGCCAGCGCCACGGCTGTGCAGGCTTCCGGCTCCGCCCTTGTCAGCGGGTCCACCGTCTATCTCGGCGGTGCCAGCCAGACCTCGGGCACCGCGAAGATCACTCCGGTTCCCTTGAGCGGAACGACCAGCGACCCCTTCGCGGGACTGTCGTCGCCCGCGGGCGGTCCGGCTCGTGGTGCCGCTGTGGTGACGGGCAGCCAGGTGGTGACGCTTCAGCCTGGGACGTACACGAGCATGAACCTGGCCGGGGCGAGCCGCGTGATGTTGGCTGCCGGCACGTATGTCGTCACGGGTCCCGTCACGATCGGTGGGTCCGCCAGCGTCACAGGCACCGGCGTGTCGCTGTACCTCACGTGTGCCGCGCAACCGGCGCCGTGCGCGAGCTCGGCGGCTGGCAAGCTGTCCGTGAGCGGCACGGCGCGGCTGGACTTGACGGGTGGTGCGTTCGGTCCGGGCCGCGGTGTCGCGCTGCGGACCGATTCCAGCTCCGCTGCCGGGACGGTCGATGTGAGCGGCAGCGGTCACGTTGGCGTCGTGGGCTCTGCCGCGTTTGGCACGGCTGTTGTGACGGTGTCCGGCAACGCGGATGTCACGGTCGACGGTGGTCTTTTGGTGACGGGCCGGTTGGCGGTGACGGGGTCATCGCGGGTGGCTGTCGGGGCCGGCGCGGCGGGGTTGGCGTCGACGTCGTATCGGTACAACGCGGCGGGTGAGCTTGTTGGTGTTGATGGTCCGGCGGTGAACGCGTCGTACAGCTACAACGGTGACGGGTTGCGGGTGTCGGCGGCCACGAACGGTGTGACGCAGAAGTTCTCGTGGGACGTGCTCGGGGGTGTGCCGGCGTTGTTGAGCGACGGGTCGCATGACTTCGTCTACGGCGACCATGTGACGCCGATCCATCAGTGGGACACCCCGTCGAATGTGGTGACGTATTTGCACGCGGATCGGATCGGGTCGGTGCGGGCGTTGACGAACGCGGCGGGCGTGAAGGTCGGCACGGCGAGCTACGAGGCGTTCGGCCGGCCGCTGTCGTCGTCCGGGGTGTCGAGTCCGTTCGGGTTCGCGGGTTCGTACACGGACGCGGGGACCGGGTTGCTATATCTGCGTGCCCGCTTCCTCGATCCGGGAACGGGTCAGTTCCTGACGGTCGACCCGCTCGTGTCGTTGACGGGCAGCCCGTACTTGTACGCCGATGGTGACCCGACGGATCGGACGGACCCCTCCGGGTTGAGCAGTTTCTTCGGTGGTGTCGGTCAGGGCGCGAAGCAGTTCGTCGTCGGGAACTTGACGGCTATCGGCGGGTTGATGGTCGATCCGCTGGGGAGCGTCAGAGACGCTGAGCGCGGGTTGGAGGATGTGTACGTCGCGAACGGTGAAGGGATCATGGGCCGGGCGGCGTTGTTCGATCAGCTCAACCCGGTGTCGATGGCGTTGAACACGTTCTGGGGGATCTCCGGGTCGACGTCGGCGCAGGGCGCGGGGTGCGCGGCCGCGTTCGGGGTGCTGCAGATCGCGTCCCTGTTCGCCCCCGGTGCGGGCGGCGGTGTCGTCCGGTCGATCG
>CAXSDE010000013.1:58557-60971 GCA_964236265.1 uncultured bacterium | reverse complement strand
GCGGTGTCGGCGGCGGGCGGTGTCGGCGGCGGGCGGTGTCGGCGGCGGGCGGTGTGGGCGCTAGCAACCGGTTATCGGGGCCCGGCGCCGGATGGGACGGCTGCTGCCAGAGCGCAGGACGCCGTACACGATAGGCAACGGTGCGTGCCGGTGGTGTCGTCCGCGCATGGCTCCTCGCCGCGGCTCCTCGGCCGCCGGACGCGGATGACCCGCCGCGATGACGACTCGGCCGACACGACTATGGCGACGGACAGCACGATCGCCATGGCTCCGAGGGCAATGGCGGGCGTCAGCCGTTCGTTCAGGACAACGGCAGCGAGGACGACGGCGACGGCGGGGTTGACGTACGCATAGGTCGCAACGATCGACAACGGCGCGTGGTGCAGCAGCCAGACGTAGGCGGTGAAGGCGATCAAGGAGCCCGCCACCAGAAGGTAGGCCCACGCCGCCCAGCTCCGGCCCGTCACCTGCGACAGGGGATAGCGCTGCCACTCACCGGCGGCGGAACCGGCGGCCGTCATCAGCAGGCCGCCCGCGACCATCTGCCAGGCCGTGCCGACGAGGGGGTTGGCCGGCTGTGGCAGCCGCGGTGAGAGCCACGAGCCGAGCGCCCACGAGACCGGCGAGATGACGAGCAGCAGCATGCCCGCGATCGGGCCACTGTCGCCGAAGCCGACGAGAACGGCGATGCCGGCGAAGCCGATGTATGCGCTGACTACGGTCGCGCGCCGCGGACGGTCGCCCGCGATGAGCCGGATGAGCACGACGACGAGCGGGACGGTCGCAATCATCAGCGCCGCGACGCCGGAGGCCACCTGGCGCTCGGCCAGCACGACCAGGCCGGTGCCGCCGAGCAGCAATAGGGCCCCGATCGCCGTGCACGACCCGAGCTGGCGCGGGGTCGTGCGGAGCGCGCCCGGCCCGCGCACGATCGCGACGCCCGTGGCGAGCACCAGGCCCGCCACCAGGAAACGGGCGCCCGAGCTCAGGAGGGGCGGCGCCGACTCGACGAGGATGCGGATTGCCAGGTAGGTGGACCCCCACACGACGTAGACCACGCCGAGCGCCAGCCAGAGGCGGACGCGCTGGGACATTCGCTGAACTCCTTCGGGGAGGGCCACGCGGGCGTGGTGGCGGCCGTCGGTCCACCCTACGACGGGCTCAGGCAGGCGGGCGCCTGGCGTGTGCGCCGAATGCGCGTAGGCGCGCCCCCAGATGGCTCACGCAGAAACCGCTCAGGTTCACCCATTTGCGCGCCGAGAAATGATTTACGTGTAGTAGTCGAACGGATACATTGAGGCGCGGGGGATGCTGGGGGACGGGGAGGGAGGGCTGATGGCGCTAGCGAGATTTCGCGGAGCGACGTCCGGCAATTCTGTACGTGCGGCCGCGAACACGTTACTGCTGACCGCAGTGGCGAGCGCCGCCACTGTGCTGGTCCTCACGCAGGCGTCCTCGCTCGTTTCCGACACTTCGCCCGACCGGTCCCAGGCGGCCATCCTTCAGCGCGACCTGCCGCCGATCACCGTTCCCATGCGGTCGGCGGTCGAGCCCGTGAGCGCCGCGACGCACACCGTGCCCCCGACTACCGGTGGGGGGTCGCGGCAGAGCGCTGATGCGCACACGCCGACCGCGGACCCGACGGACGCGCAGCTGACACACCTCCCGCGGCCGGCCGGCTTACCGACCGGTGCCGGCTCGGGTGCGGACGGCGCCTCCGGCACGACGACGCCGCGGCCGACGCCGACGGCCACTCCCGAAGCCGGCTCCGACGGCGCTACCGGTTCCAGCGGCACCCCCGGTTCCAACGGCGCGCCCAACTCTTCCGGCTCTCCCGGCTCGACCGGCTCTCCCGGCTCGACCGGCTCGACCGGCTCTCCCGGCTTGACCGGCGCCACCGACGAATCCGGCGGCGCTACCGGCTCCGACAATGCCGGGACCGGTCGCGGCCCCACGCGGGCCACGACCGCCACCCATCGGGCGGCGGCCGGCAGCGAGGCGGGCGGCGGTGGTGGCAAGAAGCTCCGCAGCCTGCTCACCACTTCTCCCCGCGGCCCGGCCCGGGTGGCCCTCGGCGAGGTCGGTCACGTGACGCTCTGCGTCGCCGGACGCGCGTCGACGAGCTGCCCGACGGGCTACGACAACAGCTCGCCACTCGCGGGGCCGCAGAGCGTCACCAGCACGCACGCCGCCCCGACGCCCGCCCCGACGCCCACCCCGGCGCCCTCCCCGACGCCCGCGCCGACGTCCTCCCCGACCACACCTACCCCGAGACCGTGCGCCGCCGCATGACCGGCCCGCGCTCACCCCGCATCGACCCCTCCGCTTGCCGCGCCGGCCACCGCCGCCCCTCCGCTGCCCGCGCCGGCCACCGCCGCCCCTCCGCTGCCCGCGCCGGCCACCGCCGCCCCTCC